>JAJDCO010000001.1 GCA_029260795.1 Planctomycetota bacterium
GGAGATCATCGAGCGCCGCTCATTCCTGAGGATCGGCGCAGCCGTCCTCCTCGGGCTAGGCCTTGCCGGCGCCGGCGCCTACACTTTCCGGACACCGCCGGAGATGGGCCCCGAGTCGGACCGCTCGCCCTACGTGACCAAGCAGTCAATGGTTCGGATCATCGCTGATCGAGACGTCGAAGCGATCTATCGGATTCTGCCCCACTACGGGAGCTTGACTCCGTTTGAGCGCACTTGTTTTTGGATAGCCGCCAACGCACTTGAGATGGATGAACTCAAGCGATTCGCGGAACACGTGGGATCCACTGAGAAAGACGATCTGTGTCGAGCCAGGATTGATCAATTCGTGGCCGCCAGCGAGAGACGCGGCCGCTGAAGGGGTCGTCTTCTATGCAAAGGGCACACGGCAACAACGTTATCAGTGTGAGCTTCTCACCAGCGAATCCAAGTGAGGGTGAGGAGTTCTGTGCCATCGTCGAAACAGGCATGAATCCGAGCCATCTTGACATCACCATCATCGTGAACGGGCGAATCGCGTTTGATGGTCCGATTCCCCCGACAAAGGAAGTGTGCCTGACCACGCTTCCTGGTGACGGAGGCAGCGACATTACGGCGGTTGTGATTCAGAACAACTCCAATTCCGCAGTGGCTGCCTCAGGTGGGCACAGCGCCGTCATCACGGAATCATGAGGAGCCCCGGGCGGAGCAAGCGGAACTGCCTGGTCGACGCCGTCATCTTCTAGTCGCGGATCAGCGAGGCTTTTCCAAGCTCACCTTGAAGCGAATCCGTGAGCCGCAGGCGGAGACTCAAACGGCCATCACCTCGCTTTGGGCCGCCCCGGACCAGGTGACCCAAGAGCTGATGACGGAGTCCTACCGCCGACTTTGGATACTCCGAGTGCCCAAGGCGAAAGCTCCCTGAAACGCCAAGCAGATCCATCGTGAGCGTCGAGACGACGCTTGAAGAGGTTCCAGGAGCGCTTGAACGCCGAGCCGACCGGCTCGTCTTCCATCACGAGGACCGGGACCATGAAGTAGGTCGCCAACGACCAAGCGACACCGAGCAGCCCCATGACGATCTTGCCCGCCAGCTCGCTCTTCTCCTCGATCGAGCGGATGATCAATCCGACGGTACCGGCGATGACGCCCCAGAGGAGCAGCGGCCCGAAGCGCTTCGACGCCGAACGGAGCGCGGAGCCGACGGTCGGATCACCGCCATTCATGCGCTCGCTCGCGCCGGCCACGATCGCGGCCTGGAAGAAGAACCCGATCGTGTAGGTGACGACGTAGAAGAGGAGGAGCGGGATGGCCATCTCGAGCTCCGAGGACGGTGAGACGTGTTAACCGTCGCCTCGCCGGACACCCTTCAAGGCGATCTCTGGCTGCTGCGGGCCCAAAGCTTCCCTGGAGTAATCCCGGGGTGGCCGCGGCTCGTCTTCTCCCTCTCGTCGGCCCCGGGCGTCTTGCCCGCTCGGGGCGTCAGCTCCGCTTCGCACGGCGACGCACGAGAACTCGGAAGAGGCTCGAGGCTTCGCTCCGCGGACGCACTCCCCGTTTCGCGTCGACTGCCCCTCTCGTCGGCCCCGGGCGTCTTGCCCGCTCGGGGCGTCAGCTCCGCTTCGCACGGCGACGCACGAGAACTCGAAAGAGGCTCGAGCCTTCGCTTCGCGGATGCACTCCCCGTTTCCCTCGCTCGGAGCTTCATTCGATCTGCACCTTGCGAGGCCGCCGGACCGAGTGCGAGGATCAGGCGCCTGCCGGATCAGACGCGTCCTCGTTTTTTGGGAAAGGCAAGATGAAGTCGAATCGCCTCCTCCTGGTCCCCCTCGCATTCCTGGTCGGATGCGAGATCGCCTCACAGCACGAGGAGCTCTTTCCCAATGGGAAGCGGGCCAAGGCTGGTCAGTTGGTCGCTGGCCAGCAGGAAGGCGAGTGGACCTATTCCTACGAGACGGGTGCCTTGAAAGCTCGGGGCACCTTCCGGGCTGACGTTCAGGAAGGCGAGTGGACCTACTGGTTCCCGAACGGGAACAAGGAGATGGAAGGCGACTTCCGCGACGAGCGCCGGACGGGGCCTTGGCAGTATTGGCACGCCAACGGCGAACGGCGAGCGCAAGGGTGCTTCGCCGACGGCCGGGAGACCGGGGAGTGGACGTTCTGGAACGCGAACGGCGAGCGTATTCAGCGCGGGGTCTTCGACCGCGGGAAGCGACACCTGGGCTGGACACTCTGGCACGCCGGCGGAGCCGAGAAGGCCTCGGGCCTGTACTGCCAGGGAGAACGGATCGGCGCGTGGAGGTTTTGGGACGCCGCCGGTAAGCTCTCCGAGAAGCACGACTCGGTTCCCGAAGGGCTCGCGCTCTACTCCGAGAGCTGGCCGGACGGCACGCCCCGCCGAGAAGGATTCCTGCGCAACGGATCTCCCCTCGGTGCTTGGTCGACGTGGCACGAGAACGGCCAGCGTCGGCTCTCGGGATCATTCGAGGACGACGAGCCGCAGGGGACTTGGGTGGCCACCGACACCGAAGGCGAGCTCCTCGCCTTTGGCGGAGTGCAGGGGCGGCGCCTGATCGGCGAGTGGCGCTTTCGCAATGCGGGAGGCGAGCGCCTCGCTCAGCGCGAAGTCGAGGCTCGCCCGCCGGCCGTCTGGTCCGGCGAGTGGTCGCGGTCGAACGACGCCGTCGGAGTCAGTGCCGAAGCTCTCGTCGAGACATGGCTGGCCGAGATCAACTCTCCGCGCGAACGAGAGCTCGTGGTGGCGCTCGAGACGACTGGGGCCAGCACCACCTCGTCGGACCTCGGTGCGGGGGCTTCGTTGCGCGCCCCGATTCGAGCTCAACCCTGGACCGTTCGCGAAGAAGAGCTCATGACGACCTACGTCGAAAGATACGAGACGGGAGACACGTCCGGCCTGCGTCGCGCCGGTTACTCCGACCCCGGCAGCCGTCGACGCCGCCCGAGAGGAGACCGGGAGAAGTCCGAGCCGCTCCTCGAGCGTGCGCTCCCGATCACGCAGTTCGAGACCGCGGCCGGAGAGACCCTCGACCTCGGCGCGTTCCGAGGCCAGAGGCGCTTGCTCGTCGTGATCCTGCGCGGGTTCGCTGGGCAGGTCTGCGTCTACTGCACGACGCAGACGAAAGCACTCGCGCCGGCGCTCTCGAAGTTCGAGAAGCTCAACACCGAGGTCGTCATCGTGTACCCGGGTCCCGAGAGTGGCATGGACGCCTTCGTCGAGGCCTACGTGAACACCTTCGACGATCACTCTCCGCCCCCCTACACCTTGCTCTACGACCCGGACCTTCGACTGGCCGAAGCGCTCGAGCTCACGGGGGACCTCGCGATTCCGACCAGCCTCCTCCTCGACGAGAACGGCATCATCCGCTGGGCGTATGTCGGCCGAACGATCGACGATCGCCCCTCGACGCAGCAGATCCTCGAGGTGCTCGAGCGACTCGAGACGCCCTGAAGAACGAGGAGTGCTACCGCGCAGCGAAGCCGCGAGCCTCGCCCGAGCTGCCGCGCCACGCCGCGCGAAGCGGCGCTGACGCTCCGAGCGGGCGAGCCGCCCGCCGTCCCAGGGCGAGCCGCCCGCCGTCCCAGCGTGAGCCGCCCGCGGTCCCAGCGTGAGCTGACGTTACGTCGCAGGGTAAGCCAGGCGTCGTCAACCACGACCACGGGCCACCCGGAGGTGGCCCGCATCAATGAATCGTCGAGTTGATCCGAAGGCTCAAAACTGCTGGATCTCGACGAAGTGGATCTTGGTGTTGGCGCCATTGCCCGGATCGATCGTGAGGAATCCGTCGATGACGAAAGCGAAGACGTTGCCTTCGGCATGGGGCTCGTCGGGTGTGGGCACAAAGCCGTCGATGGCGACCGTACCTTCGACGTTGAGGACGTGCACACTTCCGAGGTTGGCGGCGTCGCCAGCGGCCACCCGAACTGAATAGAGCCCGGCCGGCAGAGCGATTTCCCAGGCCACGGTCGCACTCTGCTGGAAGTGCATCAGGGTGTCGAGACGCTGGTCCTCATTGACGTTGCGGTCGCGGCCATCTCCGGAGCGATCTTCCGGGAGCTGCGTGCCGGCCAGCACCCATCCGTAGCTCAGACCGGAGCCCTGGTTGCGGTCTTGACGCTCCCCGAAGGCCTGACCGAAGTCCCTCAGATCGCCGAACGGCACCTCCGCGTTTTCCTTCTGGAAGTTGACCGAGAGTCGAATCCGGTCAAGCGGGCGAATCTCGACGAAGGGGATCTTGGTGTCGTCTCCGCCGGTCGGAGCGATGGTGAGACGCCCGTCGTTGACGAGGACCGTGAGGGTCGCGAAAGCGTGCTGCTCCTCGGGCGGGTTCGGGGTGAATCGGTCGATCGCGACCCAGCCTTCGACGACCGCTGTCTGATTCGGGCTTCGGTTGGTCTTGGCACCCTCACCCAACGCCACGGTTACCTCGTAGCTGCCGTTCGGCACTTCCATCTCCCACGAGACGTCGATCCCGGTGTTCTGCATGTGGATGAAGCTGTTGAGCCGGGGATCATCGAGCTCGCCGCGCTCACGGGCGTTCCGGGAGCTGTCGATCGGCGTCCCGTCGTCTCTCACCCAACCGTAGGACAGGCCGCGTCCCGAGTTCAGCTCGCTTCTCTCATCGAACGGGAGACCGAAGTCGCGCAGGTTGCCGGCGGGCACCTCGGCATTCTCCGATTGGAAGTTGACACGAATCAGCTCGTACTCGCCGGTACGGAAGCTCGAGGCGACGTCGGCCTGCAGCTCGCGCCCGACGGTGCTCAGAATCCCGGAGAGATTGACGGTGAGCTTCGCATTGCTCGGAGCCAAGAAGGCTTCGGGGATGAAGCGAGCGATGTTGCCGTCCACCTCATGGCGTCCGCGAAGGCGCTCTCCCTCGTCGGTCGCGACGAAGAAGGACCCGGCGTCGACGCTGGCTTCCGCGATCTCCTCGTCGAACTCTACGGCGATGACGAGATCGGTCGGCTGGACGTTTCGCTCTCCACCGGCCGGGCTGAACTTCACCGCTTGCAAGAACGGGTTGCCCGTGGTGAACGACCAGAGCGGGCCCGCGACCACCGAGCCGTCCTCGAGCACCGAGTCGACTCGCCACAGGTAGAGCGTGTCGACCTTCAGGTCGTCGATCTCGAACCGTGTGTCCTCTACGACGGCCGTCGCCTCGGCCGGAAGCTCGTTCGGGCCGAAGAAGAGCTCGAAGCTCGCCGTCTCACCCGCCCAGCTCAGCTCGAGGGAAAGGTCCTGGTCGAGCACGTCGTGCACCGGCGAGGGGTCGCTGGTGGGAGCCGGGAGCTCGGCGGGAGCCTCTTCGGGTGCCGCGGCAATGAAGCCGCCTCCGCCTCCGCCCCCGCCGCCGCAGGCCGCGAGGAGTGACAGGGCGGCGATGCCCAGAGTGCAGGCGACGAGCCGACGTCCCGAGAACGGTGGCTTCGGCATGTGAAAGGTGGCAAACGCGTGGGTGGCTTGAAAGGCGTGGCTGAAGGACGAGGCGTTCATGGTTCGCTCCTGTTGTATCGCTTATTGGAATCGCAGTTCGTTGGGTGCCGACCGAGAAGAGGCATCGAGCCCGTCTCGTCGGACAACCGTGAAGGCGATCTCCGGGCAGAGCGGACCCAGAGCTTTTCGAAGTTTCAGAAGCGCACGCCGGTCCACACCGGGATCCGGACGGACCAGCCCTCCCGGGACGCCGTTCGCGGCTCGGCGACCTCACCCCATGACCCGACAGTCCCCGATTCCACTTTTCGGTCGGACGCCCGATACTCTAGGCTAGCGCGCACTGGGTGAAGGCACGACACGAGTAACGATCTCGACGAGGCGATCTAAACGGATGGACGATCCTCAACCCCCAGCCGACGCGACGCAGCTCCTGTCTCAGGTCGTCGCGGGCGATCTCGACGGCATGCACCGGCTCTTCGAGCTAGTCTACGACGAGCTGCATCGTGTCGCGCAGCGGAAGATGGCCAACGAGCGCGTCGCGCATACCCTCTCCCCGACCGCCCTCGCCCATGAGGCCTACCTCAAGCTCGTCGACCAGAAGCTGATCGACATCCGCGGCCGCGCGCACTTCCTCGCCTTGGCCGCCACGGCAATGCGGCGAGTGCTCGTCGATCATGCCCGCACGAAAAGGCGACTCAAGCGCGGCGGCGGCGTCGCACCGGTCGAGTTCGACGACCAGATCGCCTTCTCCGCCGACGACGACCTCGTCGACATCCTGAGCCTCGAGGAAGCGCTTCAGAAGCTCGCCTTGAAGAACGAGCGCCAGGCGAAGGTTGTCGAGCTGCGCCTCTTCGGAGGACTCCAAGTCGACGAGACGGCCACGGCGCTCGGGGTGTCGTCCAGCACGGTCGACAACGACTGGGCGATCAGTCGCGCCTGGCTCCGGCGCGAGCTGGCCGGCGAGGCCTGAGCGTACCCGATGGCCGAGAGCGACCACCTCGACGAGCTCTTCCTGAAGGCGCGTGGCTTGGATCCGGACCAGCTGCGCGCATTCCTCGAGGAGCTTCCCGACGAGCACCGCCAAGAGCTCGAGTCCCTGCTCGCCCACGATTCCAAGGAGGACGTCACGCCTCCCTTCGCGCAACAGATGCGCGCCGTCCTCGGCTCGTCGGACCTCTCGACTCTGGACGCGGCGCCCGATCGATCTTCCGAAACGGTCGAAGGCGCGTCGACGACACCCCTGCCGCCTCACCTCTGGACAGATCCGACGGCCCCGGTCATCCCGGGCGTGCAGCTCGACGACGTCATCGGTGAGGGCGGGCAAGGCGTCGTCTACCATGGCCGACAGAGCTACCTCGATCGCGAGGTGGCCGTAAAGATCCTGAGCCAAGGGGGGACTCAGTTCGCCGCGCGTTTCCAGCGCGAAGCCAAGATCCTCGCCGGGCTGACGCATCCGAACATCGTCTCCTGCTACCAGGCCGGAGTGACGAACGCCGGTCATTGCTACTTGGTGATGGAGCTGATCGAGGGCCCGAACCTCCGCCGCTGGATCAACGAGCACGGCTCGCTCTCGATCGAGGATGCCCTGGCCGTCTGCCGCGACCTCGCCCGCGCACTCGGGCATGCCTACGAGTCCGGCATCATTCACCGCGACGTCAAGCCCGAGAACGTCCTGCTACGATCCAACGGGCAACGCGAGGCCTTCGCCTTCGACGTCAAGCTCGCCGACCTCGGCTTGGCTCGCCCTGAGTCCAAGCGAGACTCGCAGCCCGAGATGCATCTGACGGGCGCGGGCGCCATGATCGGGACGCCGCCAACCATGGCACCCGAGCAGTTCGAGGATCCGAGTCGCGCCGACTTTCGAACCGACATCTACGGCGTCGGGTGTGTGCTCTTCCACATGCTCACTGGGCAGCCGGCGTTCCGGAAGCCGACCTTGGAAGCGACCATCGCCCAGAAGATGTCGCCGACACCCCCGGACGTCCGCGAGCTCCGTCCCGACTTGCCGACGGCGATCGTGGACCTCGTCTCGAAGATGCTGGCCAAGTCGCCCGAGGACCGCCACTCGAGCTACGCCGAGCTCATCGCCGATTGTGAGTGGACGCCCCCTCCACTCGAGGTGGTCGTTGCAAGGCGAAGCCGGCTGATGCCGGCCCTCGTGACAGCATTCGTCGTCGTCCTCATCGCCGTCGGCTGGATTCTCTGGCCGGGCGATCCCACCGTCCGAGTGCTGGGTCCCGAGCGCGCATCGGAAGGCGACCTCGTCACGCTCCGGGCGGAGGTCGACGGAATCGATGGCACGCAGCTACGCTGGAAGCAAGCCGGTGACGCCTTGGCCCCGCGCGTCGCGCTCGCGCCGGGCGAGGGCCTCGAGGTGTCTTTCACCGCACCCGAATCCTCCGCCCCCTATGCCTTGGTCTTCGAGCTGGTGGCCTTGTCCGAGAAGGTAGAGACGGTCCAGGACGAGATCACGATTCCGATCGACGCCGACGATGATCCACCGAGCCTCGACGTTCGAGGTCCGGTGTCGGGCGAGGAGGGAGATCGCGTCACGCTGTCAGCGGATGCGAGCGATCCCGAGGGATCGCCGACGGAGCTCACCTGGCGGCAGGATTCCGCCGAGCCGCGAGTCGAGCTCACGAGTGGTGCCCGGGGTGAAGTGTCCTTCGATCTTCCGCAAGCGAAGCAGAGCTACACGTTGATTCTCGAAGTCGTCGCGGAGGGCGGTGGCCCGGAACCAACTCGACGCCACGAGATTGCCGTGAGCGCCGAGGATGACCCACCCGTGATCGAGCTGCCGAACGAACGTACCGTCGATGCCGGGTCCGAAGTCACGCTCGACGTCGAAGCGAGAGATCCCGAAGGTGAGCCCGTATTGCGAAGTTGGGTACAGGTATCGGGAGCGAAGGTCGCTCTCGAGCCGGGCGGGTCCGGCGACGCGAAGTTCATGGCACCGACGAGGTCGCGGGACGGTCGGCTCGTGTTCGAGGTCACGGCGTCGGACGGCTCGGTAGAGCAGACGGGCAACGTCGTGATCCAGCTCGCGCCCGAAAAGGCGTTGCCCTTCACGGGACCACTCGACCTGGCGCAGGAGCTTCTCGAGCACAAGTCGAGGGCGACCGGCGGCACTTGGAGCGCGGGAGAGATTCACGCCGGGAGTCTCGTGTGCGCTTTCCGACAAGGGACCGGCGAGCTCGGTCGCCGGCTCCCAGATGCGCCGTGGAGCTTGCAAGGGACACTGCACGTGTTGCCCGACGACGAGGCAGTGCGCGCGGGTGCGCGGATCAGCTTCGATGATGGCCGCGCCGTCGCTTTGGAGATCTCCCTCGAGCCCGGAGAGAAGATGACGAGCCGCGTCGATCTGTTATTGATGACGAAGAATGGGGACGACTGGGTCCGCACCCCGCTCCAGCGCGTGGCGACGATCGAGAAGGGGGTGGTGCAGGACATTCCCGAGCCTGCCCTGATCGACTTCGTCTGGACTCGAGAGGAGGGCGGCCTCGTCCTGCTCGTCGGCGAGCACGACCAAGACCCTTCGACGTTTCCCGCGCACCGACTGACCTGGCCGGACCTTCGATCCGACCGGATGCCTGGGGACGTAACCCTGTTCGTCGAAAGCGGCATTGCCTGCTTCTGCGATCTCGAGCTGCGTCCGATCGCGAGGTAACGGACCCGTCGACGTCGCATCTCGAGCTCCCGAAGTGCGGCTCGGGCGATCCGGTCGTCTCGGTGCTTCGTGAAGGAGCACCTCGCTCGAGAACCGGTCCGGCGCGGCGCCTATCAGCCGGGCATCCTCTCGCGAACCTCCCGTTTTTCTGGTGAGATGCCTGGTGGAACCTGTCTGAACCGACAGAGCGGAGGTCCGTGCTCGTGAAAGAGATGCCTCGCTCCTCAACCGCCACTCGTTTCGATTCCCAGGAGGCCACCCGTGTCAATCATCCGAATGAACAGACTCTCGGCCCTCGCCACGATCCTCACCTTGCTTTCACTGCTCGCGCCACCGGCAGACGCCCAGCTCTGCGTGGGTCCCGACGGCTTGACGGGGCCTTGCTGCACGTCCACGACGGTGACGATCCCCACGCTGCCTAGCCTGAGCTTCCCGGCCGCGTCCGTGTGCTGGACCGGGTGCACGCCGGCGACAATCACCCAAAACGTTCGCGTCGATCCCCCGGTCTCGACCTGGTGCGGCAACTACGAGTCTCGCGTCACGATCTCCGATGCTTCCTTCGTGCCGCTCCTGACCGGCAAGCTCGAGATGGACTACTCGCACACCTGGGAAGAGATCAACTTCGACGGCCAGTCTCTCCAGGTCTGGCGCTTCTTGGTGAAGGTCGACCTGTTCCCCTTGTCCGGTTTCGATCCGACACTTTGTCAGTCGCCGACCTGCTTCGCCGCCGGGGCCTCCGCGTTTTACTACGGGCACGTCGACTACGCCTTCAACTGCGTGACCAATAGCTTCCAAGGTGCGCTCAGCCTCTTCCACCCGTGTGACAACTTCATCCACAAGCCGGGCACCTCAGCCATTCCCGGCGTCTTTCATCCGGCAGTCTCCTACGCCATCGTCGGTCCCCATACACCGGCCAACCCGTTCGTGGCGACGACCCTGCCGGCACCGTTCCTTCCGGGCGTCGCAGTCGGCGGCGCCGTGCGGGACATCGGCCCTCCTGGTGCGGTTTGCTTCTTCGAGGAGCCGATCGCCAACAGTAGCCTCGGCTACTTCGGATCGGCCTGCGCTTGTCCGCTGAGCACCACGCTGCCGCCCCAGTACTCGGCTCAGCCACTCAGCATCACGACGCTCTGCGGAAGCGCATCGTCATCGATCTGGACACCGCTCCCGCTCCTCTGGATCATGCTGATCACGGCCGACCTCGGCACCTGGACCGGCGCAGGTCCCGGAACTCCCTATCCCGGTCCCGAGATCTTGCGAGCAGGCGAAGGCTTCTTCTTCCATAGCGAAGGCTGCTTCGGCATCCCCTACGTCGACATGGACTACGGCGTCTTGACCGAGTTCGGCTTCCCGGTCCTTCCCAACGTCGATCGACCCTGGCTCACGGACCGCAAGCTCAGCCTCGCCAGCAATTACTCCAAGGCGACCGGGATCACGCCTCCCTACGTTGGCACGGTCCTCAAGAAGACCGCACACATGATCAACCTGAACTTCTGAGTCGACACTCACTCGAATCGCAGCGAAGCAAACACTCGAGAGCGCATCCGATGCACTAAGCACCGGGTGCGCTCTCTGCGTGTTGACCCACCCGATTTGCCCGGATCCTGGGCGTTCTCACGCTCTCCCGCGCTGGCGAGGGCAAGCTCGGCCCGGTACACTGGCGCCCGGGGAAGACTCGTTTCGCCAAGGAATCGGAGAGAGCGCTTCATGTCTGCACGCCTCGTCCTCGGCCTTGCATGGATCTTCGCCACGACGCCGATCGCGGCGGGCGACATCTTGTGGGTCGGGCCCGGTCGGGCACTGACCCTACCGAGCCAAGCGGCCGCCATTGCCCAGAACGGCGATCGCATCTTCATCGAAGCGAGTGTCTATCGTAGTGACGTCGCTGTCTGGACGGCGGACGACCTCTTGATTCGAGGCATCGGAGGACGAGCTCACCTGATGGCGGACGGGCAAAGCGCGCAGGGAAAGGCGATCTGGGTGATTCAGGGCAAGCGCACCGTCGTCGAGTACATCGAGTTCTCGGGTGCGACCGTGCCGGACGGGAACGGTGCCGGCATTCGTGCCGAGGGGACCGACCTGACAGTTCGGCGTTGCTCCTTCCACGACAATGAGAACGGCATTCTGACCGGCGCCGACGCCGAGAGCGACATCCTCATCGAGCACAGCGAGTTCGCTCACAACGGACTCGGAGATGGCTTCACACACAATCTCTACGTCGGTCATGTTCGCAGTCTCACGTTTCGCTACAACCGTTCACACCACGCCCGAATTGGTCATCACGTCAAGACGCGAGCGCTCGAGAATCACATCGCATACAACCGCATCATGGACGAGGCCGAGGGGACATCCAGCTATCTCATCGACGTACCGGACGGCGGCGAGACGGTGGTCATCGGGAACGTTCTCCATCAGGGCGAGAACAATTCCAACTCGTCGCTCCTCGCCTACGCCCTCGAGAATGGCACGAACCCGATTCAGGAGCTCTTCGTCATCAACAACACGATGGTGAACGATGCGCTCACCGGGACCTTCGTACGGGTGGGCTCGCCGACGACCCGTGCCCTCGTGATCAACAATCTCCTGGTCGGTGCCGGCAAAACCGTCGAGGGATCCGCCGAGCAGGTCACGAATCTGCACACCGACGATCCGGGCTTCGTCGATCGACCCGGCTACGACTACCGCCTGACGGCAACGTCTCCGGCGATCAATCAAGGGAGCCTAACCGAGCTGGGAGCACTCTCGATGATCCCGGACCGTCACTACCGAGAGGAGCTGTCTTCAACCGGCCGTGTCCTCGTGGGGCCGATCGACATCGGTGCCAACGAGCTCGACGGTAGCCTAAGACTCGAGCTCGACGGAGTGCGGCAGGCGAGCTATGCGCTGAGCGTGGCATCGGGTCTCGACGAGGGCGACTGGGTGTTCTTCGTTCTCTCGTTCGACGGCATCGGAGACGGCGGCCCCGTGAAAGGGGCGCTGCGCATCGATCTGCTTGGCCAGCTGTACTTTCTCGGCCTGTCGTTCACCGACGCGAGCGGCGTCGCCACGCTGTCGACCTACGTGCCCGGCCAGACTCCGCCGATCCATCTCCACACGCAGGCCATCGTCGCTCGTGTTCTCCTCGGCGACTTCCACAAGACCAACACGATGACCCGACTCGTGCTCCCGAAGTAGAAGCCGCCTACGGCGCCGACCAGGCGAGGGTGGAAACCGCGCGCGCAGCAAGCGGGTCGTACCTTCGAGCGGCGAGGGACGACGCGGACTGAGGCCTTCGCGATGACCCTGGAGCGGCGAAGAATGCCACGAGCCGCGAGCGCAGCGAGCCCTGATCAGACCGAAGCTCGCTGCTCACGCGGCAACAGCAAGGAGCTGTGCCACGAAGCAAAACGGCAGACGCATTCCCACTCCCGGGACGGGTGCCTTCCCCGTTCACCATGAACTTCGCCAAGGCCCCCCACCTGTTGACCTCGTCCTGACGAGGCGTACCCTGAACAATCGGGAAACGCTCCAACTACATTTCGACAGGATTCCAGCGATGCTCACGCTGTTACTGACTACCTGTCTTGGTATCGCACTTCAGAACGAGCCCGTCCTTCTGAAGCATGCGACAAAGCACACGTTCACGATCGCTCCCGACGATCCGGTGCTCGAAGACGTCGGCCCATCGAAGACCTTCCGCTACGTCCTCGAGTCGGAAGACGCCGTGCTGTTCGTCTGGGCCGAGTCGCCCGACGCCGACCTGGTCCTGCAGGCGCATCTCGAGTCATCGGCCGGCGAGACATCCAGGTCCGGCCCCACCGCCCTCCTCTCCGGTCAGAAGCCTCAGAAGCGCTTCGAGGACGACGACTCCGGCGGAGGTACGACGCCCTTTCTCCGCCTTGGGCGGATGAGTCGCGGCACAATCTCAATCCAGGTGGCCGCCAAGCGACGGAACACCGAGATACCGCTCACCGTTCACTGCTTCGAGGCTCGAGAGTCCGATGCGACTCGCAGCGTGGCCGCGAGTCTAGGAAAGGCAATAGAAGAGAGCCAGGGCCTCGCCCAGTCGGGCGACCTCGAGGGAGCCAGAGCTACCCTAGCCGATGCACTGAAGGCAGTCTTCGAGATCACAGCCGGCGACCTCAGCGAGGCACTTTCAGAGACCCTCTGGAGATTGGGGGGCGCTAGCCACCGCCTGAACGATTTCGAGACAGCTCGAAATGCGTGGTCGCGGGTCTATGCTTATCGACTCCGCAGCCTGCCCAATGATCACGCCCACTTGCAAAGGGCGCGCGGGAACCTCGCCGCGATGAACGCCTCCCTGGGTGATCTCGACCGCGCCAGTGCCCTTCAGGAGCAGATCTTGGAGGTCTACTCCCGCACGCTCCCAGACGATCACCCCGACCTGCAGATTGCGCGCGGGAATCTCGCATTGACGATCCGAGCTCAAGGCGATCTCGACCGAGCCCACGAACTCCAAGAGCAGCTGCTCGAGGTCTACTCCCGCACGCTCCCAAAAGACCACCCCCTCCTGCAGCGTGCGCGATTGAACTTCGCCACGACGATCAAGCAGGTCGGCGATCTGAACGGTGCACGCACGCTTCAAGAAGAGGTCCTCGAGGCCTACACTCGCACGCTCCCCAAAGACCACGCCCACCTTCAGGTGGCGCGCGGGAACCTCGCAATGACAGCTTACGCTCTTGGCGACCTCGACGTCGCCCGAGCGCTCCAAGAGCAGGCCCTCGAGGCCTACTCCCGCACACTCCCCAAGGACCATCCCCACCTTCTGGTGGCGCGCTTGAACCTCGCGGCAACGCTTTACTCCCTCGACGATCTCGACCGAGCCCGAGCGCTCCAAGAGCAGGTCCTCGAGGTCCGCGCCCGCACACTCCCAGAAGACCACCCCCTGCTGCAAACCGCGCGATCGAACCTCGCCGGAACGATCTACAGCCTCGGGGATCCCCAGCGCGCACGGACCCTTCAAGAACAAGTCTTGGATGTTTACTCTCGCACACTCAGCGAGGATCATTTCTCCCTCCAATGGGCGCGAGTGAAACTCGCCTTGACGATCCGAGCCCTCGGCGATCTCGACAGCGCGCGCGCCCTCCAGGAGCAGGCACTCGAAGTCTTATCCCGCACCCTCCCCGAAGACCACTCGGACCTGCAGGCGGCCCGAGAGGACGCCGCCAGGACGTATGCAGAGATCGGAAATGCGGGCGAGAGTCAAAGGCTTGCCCGCGAGGTGGCGGCCGCCACGATTCGAGCAGGTCGCAGGTTGGACTCCCTCACGATGCAACAGTTGGCGAGCGAGTGGGTCATCTGTTCGGTCCTCTCGATCGTCTCGGGAGCAGGTGTCTTCGAGAGCGATGCCGTCGGCGAGCAACTGGCCTTCTCGATGTGCGAAGCGATTCGAGGAGCGGAAGCGACCGCCGCACGACTCGAACGGAGTCTCGGGGCAGATGCCGAGGCTCAGCGACTTCGAAAGGAGCTCGCCCGAGCAAGCCGCGAGCTGAATTCGCTCTCGGGCACTACCTCGGATCAGCACTCGACAATAGTGGATCTCGTTCGAGAGCGAGACCGACTGCGGCGCACACTGCTCAAGCGCCTGGAAGAAACGGGAGCGGACCAATCGCTACCCGATCTCGACGCCCGTTCGATTCGCGCGCGGCTCGCGCCCACGGAGTCGGCGATCGCCTACTGGCGCTACCACCGCTGGGAGATCGGCGCCGAGACACCCAGTCAGTCAGAACACGCCAGCTATCTCGCCTGGGTTCTGCGGCCAGGTGCGGCCCTAGCGCGCATCGAGCTGGGGTCTGCTCATGCGATCGAGCAGGCCATCGACGATTGGCGAAAAGCCCTCGGCGCACCCACGCGCGGCATCACCCAGGAGGAGACCCTGGGCACCAGACAAGTCGATGCCGGGGAAGCGGTTCGGAGCCTCATCCTGGATCCGGTCTTGAAGCACCTCGGCGACGCCAGGCGGGTTTGGGTCGCTCCCTCCGATGCCATGCATCTGGTTCCGTTCGATGCGCTTCCAGACGTCGAAGGCGTGCTCGGGGATCGCTATGAGTTCGCTCTCCTCCAGTCGCTTTCGGACCTGACCATCGACTCTCCGGCGGAGTTGAATCCTCTTTCGCTCTTTGCAATGGGAGGCGTCCACTACGACGGTAAGGCGAAGGCCTGGGAGGGAGGCAAGGGGGACGATTCCAAAGGCGCGGGCCGCTCGGCCTTGGCTGGCAAGGGCTCAAAAGGCTACGAGTGGTCGTTTCCGATACTCAGCTCGACTGGGGGAGAAGCCCGAGACATTGCCGAGTACTTCCTCATGGCGTTCGAGGAGAAGGGTGCCCCCGAACCGACGGTCTTGATGCGAAGGCAGGCTTCCCGAGACGCTTTCGAAGCACTCGCTCCGAAGCATCGGTTCCTCCACCTGGCGACTCACGGCTGGTTTGCGCCCGAGTCGGTAAGCTCGAAGAACGACGACCGGGTCATCGATGAGAGGATGGGATTCCTGAGCTCTTCCCTCCGCGACCAGGTCATCGGTCTCGCGCCATCCCTACTCTGCGGACTCGCCTTTGCCGGCGCCAACGGCGAGGCAGACATGTTCGGAAGAGTGCGCGGCGTCATGACGGCCGAGGAGATCCGAGCGATGGATCTCACCAGCGTCGAGCTCTGCTTGCTGTCCGCTTGCGAGACGAACGTTGGCATACGACGCGGCGGCCAGGGGATCGCGTCCCTGCAGACGGCCTTGCATGCAGCCGGCGCTCGCACGGCCATCACTTCGCTTTGGAAAGTTCCCGACGAGGCGACACGCAAGCTCATGACCGAGTTCTATCGCCGGCTTTGGGTGCTCGGGGAACCGAAAGGCAGGGCACTCTGGAACGCCAAGCAAAAGCTCCGCCAGGAGCTGATCGGGAAGGAGGAGCCCGTCTACTCGGTCCGCGACTGGGCCGGCTGGGTGCTCAGCGGCGATCCGGATTGAGGCGCCCACGCCAGCCACCGCTCGGGGCCTGCTCGCTTCGCAGGCAGTTCCCACGCCCAAAGCTGGAATCGATGTCGCCTCGACGTACGCTGCAGACTGCATTCAACATGGGCTTCTCGACCTACGGGCTCAACGACCCGCACGCAACGAAGGCGGCTTGGGCATTCGCGCACGAGTTCCGCGCAGGCACCCTGCCCGATGACCACCCCGATCTCCAAGAGCTCCGGCCCGCTCGCCGACTGTGCGAGCTCAGGCACTCGAGGCGCGATCACCAGGGCCGCGGTATGGATCCCATGAAGACTTGCACCGTACGTCTCGGCCAGTGCGGAAGGGAATACGCAAGCAGAACCGTTGTCGCACTCCATTCAGCCTTGCTTCAGCGCCGATCGGGCTCCCCTTGATCCCCGAGCCACCGATCGTAGTCTGAAACAGTGTTCCGGCACTGGACGCTGGGGCGCGGGTGACCCCAGGGAGGACGAAGCGATGATGATTCCCGCGGCGTGGACCAAGGCCAAGGGGGCTTGTCGAACGCGAGACGATCGCCAGCTCGAGGTGAGCGTCTGGGGGTACGGTCGCGACGACGCCGAGGCCCGGCGAGAGGCGGCGAGTCGTCTGAAGCGGTTGCTCGAGCGTGTGCGTCGCGGCGATCGGTTTCCCGATGCCTACGGCTATGGCAGCCGTGCGCTGCGTGAGGAGATCCTCGAAACCTACGGTGGCACGTCCGAGGGCGACGCGCTCGCCGTGCTGACACGAAACCGCTACGGTGCCGTCGTGCTCAACACCGCTCAGATGCTCTTCCTCGACGTCGACTTCAAGGCGCCCACGCTCATCGAGCGCTTTCGCGGTTGGCTCCAAAGCAAGGGCAATCCCGAGCAGGTCGCTCTCGAGCAACTTCGAACAGCGCTGACTTGGCAAGGCGGAATCACGTTTCGCCTCTACCGCACGGCCGCGGGGTTTCGAGCCATCGCGATCGATCAGGGCTTCGAGCCCGACGGTGACCGGTCTCGTCGCCTCTTCGACGAGACCGGCACGGATCCGGCCTTCGCTCGCCTCTGCCGCGTACAGAAGAGCTTTCGTGCCCGTCTGACGCCAAAACCGTGGCGCTGTGGTTGCGACAACCCGCCCGGCCAGTATCCGCGTTCCGAGCCCACTCGCGCCGCGTTCAATGGATGGCTCGAACAGTATGAAGACCTGTCTTGCGCCTTTGCCAGCGCCCGATACCTCGAGACGGTCGGGACGCGGCGAGCGCGACCGGACTTTCAAGAGCTGATCGACCTCCACGACGCTCGCGCGCGGGCCCTCGACACCCTGCCCCTCGCCTAGCTGGAGCCCGTCCAATCGGCCCCCACTCGAGTCGACCGGCCGCCGAGCGGCGATCCGGATCAACTCGTTCTCCCTTCATCCTCCAAGATGCACTCGGTCCTGAAGGAGCCGAAGGCGAAGGCGCTTTGGCACGCGAAGCAGGCACTTCGCGAGCCGCTAGCCTGTGAGGGTAACCCCATTAACTCACTGCTGGACGTCCGGACCAGACCAAGACAGGATTCTTCCCGAGACGCCGCAGGCCAAGATGAAATGTTCCGCGGCCAAAACCGGGCTCCACCTGAAAAATGCTTACGGAGACTCTCGCAGGGGGCATATTGGCTCTCAGGCGAGTAGGGACTCCATCGCGAGAGAGCGCGATGGGCTCGCGGATTGGAGCGAGCGCGGCCCGTTCGCGAGAACGACGCTCAGGATTTCGAGGATCATCATGAGCAAGCGAATCGAGAGCCTCATTCGCCAGAGCAGAAGACGACGAGACCGCGCCGACGGTGCCAAGTCGGGTGAGCCGCCCGAGAGGCGGCGGCGCTGGGCGGAGCGGCTCGGCTTCTCGCGGAAGCGCCCCCCGACCACCGACCCCTCGACCGGCTTGGTGCTCTGCGGCGCAGGAGCGTTCCTTCTGGCCTGCGACTTCGACTGGTCATTCGGTGGATGGAGCCTCGCACCGATCCGAATGGGAGCGGGCATCTTGCTCTGCCTCCTCGGCGGCGCCTTACTCTTGGCGCGCGGTGGATTGGGCGCCCCCCGACTGCTGATCACGGCCTTCGTCCTCTTCCTGGTCGGCACCCTGATCGGTCAGCTCGAATACTGGGGAGAAGACCTGGGCGAGCTTTGGAGCAGGACCGGATCTCTGGCCTCGATCGGCGCGGTCCTCTTCTTCGGGTACATTCTCAGCGCCCATTGCCGTGAGAAGCAGTGGGCCGCCGCCACTCGAGCCTGGACCCATTTCTGGACCGCGGCCTGCATCGTGTACGGAGGCGCCATTCTGCTCTTCGGCGGGCTGATGATGTGGTCACTGAGCCTGGGCGAAGCGGTGGTCTTCACCTCGCACAGCTTCGTGGCTCTGACCATCACTTGGGCGCTTCTCGCGCTGCCGACAGTGCTCTTGATCCGCGCCTTGGCATTCACCTGCCGAGCCGCCACGGACGCTCATTCGCGGCAACCTTCCCGGGCTCTGAGGTGCGCTTCCCATCCTGCCTTCTCGTTCGCCCTCTTCCTTCTCCTGCTCGCCCCCATCTGGCTCCTGATCCCCTCCGTCGTTTATTTCAATACGACGCCGATGTTCGACGAGTATCTGGCGGACGAGGCGAGCTCGGGCGCCGGTCCCTCGCGGGAAGACTTCCTCGAGGCAACGACTCCGACCTCGCAAGTTCTCGAGGTCGCTACGGGACCCGATGCTGCACTGGGCGCCTTCTCGTCCGGAGCAAAGGAACAAGATGCCAAGGAGCTCCTTGCGAATCACCGTTGGCAGATCGAGGTCGTTCGGGGTGATATGACGCTCTTGGAGCTCGACCATCTGCTCGTGGCCCGCGCTGTCCCAGGAGACTCAGGGCAAGTCGGCATCGGATTCAAGACCGATCGCTTCCAACACGATCCTCGCTTCCACGTCGTCGTTCGGGTCGCGGTCGAAATGCCACCTGAGCTGAGCGACGAGCTTCGCGCCTCGGGCTACCAGCGGTCGACCTGGTGGTTCCCGTTCGTGACGAACATCACCCTGGTCTCAGGTCCCGGGGAAGACCGATTCGAGCTGTTGCGAGTCGACCGCTTGGAAGATTCGGACGAGCTCGTTGACGCGGCCCACCAGCGCAATGGATCCTCCCAAGCGTTCGCCCCGCGGGACATGAAGATCGATGACGCGGAGTCCGACCTCTTGAATCCGGACTTGGACCCTCCCGATGTGACGGGTCCCGGCGTGCGGTTCGCCTGGCGCTCCCAGGGAGTCTTGGGGTTCAGCACAGGGGACATCCGAGGCAACGCCGAAGGAGTCCTCTCGTCCAGGGAGCTTTCGCGGGGCAAGTCTTGGGCCCAGTCGAGCTTCGACGTCAATCAGGACGAGTACAGCTACGTCATGAATGCAGAACAAACAGTGCAGTTTCCTTGGGGCGAGAGCGAGGGCCCAGGCATCAGCGTCCTGACCACGGCTGGCAAAAAGTGGAATCGTTCGATCGAGCGCACCTGGAACGAGGTCCTCTGGTAGACGTCGAGGATGGCGGGCGGTCGGGACACCCGCGCTCCCAGTGGGCTCATCCATGAAGACTCGACGATTCTCGACTCTCGCCGGAGCGATCGCGGTCATCATCATCACTTTGAGGTTGACGCTCTACGCTCGTTGCCGGATCCGAACGCAGAGCGACTCCGCTGAGCGGAGTCGCGAGAAACTCTCTAGCGCAGGCCGCGGGCGACCCTCATGTCGCCGGTGCCGCGTGCTCCGGACGCGGCTCCTCGGTTGCCAGCCAGTCCACCGCTTGGGGCCTGTTCGCTTCGCGGGCAGTTCCAACGCCCAAGCTTGAATCGATGTCGCCTCGACGTACGCTCAATGGCGAGAAATGAGAATCTGCATACCAGGTTCGCGAGGACCACCGACACACCATGATTGCACTGACGATCGTCGCTTGCCTGGCCACACTCCTTCAGGACTCCTCTCCGCTCCTCCGACACGATGAACAGCAGCGAGTCGTCGGCTTCGAGCTCGAAGCGGAAGGTCTTGGAAGACCCGATGCCTTCGAGGACGGGGTCGTCGGGGCCGAGCGAGGTTTCGAGCTTCGTGGCGTTGGCAAGAACCGAGTCGCGCACGACGCCCTTCCTCCGCATCGAGCGCCCGGCGGCACGCTCACGATCACGGTCGCTGGTGCTGCGAGCAGAGTTCGAGAGGCGCACGGCGGGCGATCGAGGACAGCGATCGGCTTTCTGCCGACAGGTGATCATGATGCCGCCCGCCGGCGCTTGGGCGAGGCGCTGACGAAGATGCTCGACACGGCCGACGCCGACCGAAGTGCGGCCATCGACGGTGCGGCCTGGGATCTGGGCTTCTCCGGTTATCGGCTGAGCGGCCTGTAGGTGGCTCGGGACGCCTGGAAGTGGGCTCATGACTGGCGTTCGACGACCCTGCCCGAAGATCACCCCGACCTCCAGACCGCCCGGTTGAACCTGGCGAGATCGCGGGCTGCGAGCGGTGAGGCGGAGAAGAGCCGAGAGCTCGCCCGCGATCTCGCGATCACGACGAGTGTCCAGGGCCGTTCGTAGGATTCGATCTCGGACAAGCGGCTTGCCAATGACGAGGTCGTCAGCACGGCTCTCTCGATCTCTTCCGGGGCGGGCGCCTTCGCGGCGGATGCCGTCGGCGAGCGGCTTTGCTTTTCGATGTGTGAGGCGATCCGCGGAGCGGAGGCGAGTGCGACTCGCGTCCGAGGCAGTCTTCGGGCCGACCCCGTGGCCCGAGAGCTTCGGCAGGGTATCGCCCAGGCGAATCGCCGGCTCAACGAGCTGGCCGGCTCGCCCGCGGAGGATCGCTCCCGCTTCGCCGGGCTCGTCCGCGAGCGAGACCGCCTTCGCCGCGCGCTGCTCGCCTGCCTCGAGGAGACAGGCGGCGAGCGGTACTTGCCCGAGCTCGAAGCGAGCGCGATGGCCGCGAGGCTCGCCGACGGCGAAGCCGCGATCGCTTACTGGCGCTATCCCCGCTGGGGGGTCGACCTCGAGACTGGAAAAGAGACGACGACGCCCAGCTACCTCGCCTGGGTCCTGCGACCGGACGGGTTCTTCGAGCGCATCGAGCTGGGACCGGCGGCTGCGATCGAGAGGGCGGTCACAGTCTGGCGGAAGGCGCTCGGAGCCCAGGCGCGCGGCCTCACGAGCAGCGCGCCGCTCGAGGCGAGCCTCGAGGACCTGGGCAGCCAGGTCCGCTCTCTGATTCTCGATCCGATCTTGAAGCAGGTCGGCGAAGCGAGGCGGCTCTGCATCGCGCCGACCGAGGCGATGTACCTGGTGCCCTTCGATGCGCTCCTGGATGGCGAGGGGCTGATCGGCGATCGATTCACCATCCACTACCGACTCGGCCTCTCCGAGCTGACGGTGGATCCTCCTGGCGAGCTCGCCGCTCCGGGTCTCCTCGCCATGGGCGGCATCGACTACGACCGCCGCGCCGAGGCGAGTGCGAAAGAGGCACCGGCCGCTTCTCGGTCCGTGGGCGCCGCCCTCAGCACGCTCGAGGGAAACGCACCGGGCAAGAGCTTCGACTGGACATTCGGCAAGCTCGTCGAGACGCGCGGCGAAGTGCTCGCCGTCTCCGAGTACTTCCTCGATGCCTTCGAGGGGCGGGGCGCCGAGGAGCCCGTCGTCCTGACGCGGAAGAACGCCACCCGAGAAGCCTTCGAAGAGCTGGCGCCCAAGGCTCGCTACCTGCACCTGGCCACACACGGATGGTTTGCGCCCGAGTCGGTGGCTTCGACCCAAGATGATCGATCCCTCGATCGAGAGGTCGAGGTGTTCCGGTCGACACTCCGCGACCAAGTCATCGGCCTCGCCCCCTCACTCCTCTGCGGCCTGGCCTTCGCCGGCGCCAACGGCGAGGCGGACATGTACGGCCGAGTGCGGGGAGTCATGACGGCCGAAGAGATCAGCGCGATGGACCTCACCGGCGTCGAGCTGTGTGTGCTCTCAGCCTGCGAGACGAACGTCGGCTTGCGCCGCGGCGGGCAGGGGATCGCGTCCTTGCAGTCGGCCCTCCATGCCGCCGGCGTGCGCACGGCCATCACGTCGCTGTGGAAAGTGCCCGACGAAGCGACGCGCGAGCTCATGACCGAGCTCTATCGCCGGCTCTGGGTCCTGAAGGAGCCAAAGGCGAAGGCGCTGTGGCACGCGAAGCAGAAGCTCCGCGAGCAGCTCGACGGTGAAGGCAACCCCATTTACTCAGTCCGCGACTGGGCGGGCTGGGTGCTCAGTGGCGACCCAGACTAAGGAACCGCGCCGCGAAGCAAGCGGGCAGTGGCGCCACCGCCGAGTCAGCCCTGACCGCGCGCGAAGCAAGCGGCACCGGCGGAATCCGGAAGAGGTCGCTCGTGGCGTCCGCTCCTCTGCAACGCGCGCAGGACTGACGTCACACCCAAAGAACCGCGCCGCGAAGCAAGCGGACATCGACGCAGCCCCCGCGTCAGCCCAAACCGCGCGCGAAGCAAGCGGAAGCAATCGCCCAACTCAGTCGCGCTGAAGGCTCGCATCGCTTTCGGTTCATTGGGAGCCATGACGACAGAGTCGCGAGACGCTCTGTAGCGGCGGCCACGGGGGACCCACCTCCTCATGGCGCCGGTGCCGCGTGCTTCGCGGCGCGGTTCCGTCGCTTGCCTCCCGGCCCGGCTTTGGCGGAATCCTCCCACTCCACAGTCATTCCCAGGACCCCGCGCCAGATGGGCCAGGGGCTCCTCCATGATAGGATGGCACCATGAGTGAGCAGCGGATCAGGCCCAACACGACCTTGCGAATCGTGCGGCCCGGGCAAGAGCCTTCTCCCGACTCTGGGTGGCTCGAATACTCCGTCGAAGAACGTCTCGCTGCGGTCTGGGAGTTGACGAAGCTGTGCTTCGCTTGGAGCCAGAAGGGCAACGGTGAACCGCGACTTCATCGATCTATTAGCCGCGTTCTCCGCACAAGCCGTTGAGTATCTGATCGTCGGAGCTCACGCACTCGCCGTGTACGGACACGTTCGAGCCACCAAAGACCTCGATGTCTGGATCAGACCCAGTCCCGAGAACGCTCCCCGAGTCTTGCGGGCTCTTGTTGAGTTTGGTGCTCCCTTGAATGGGTTGACCGAGGAGGATCTCACCCAGCCGGGAGCCATCTTCGAGATCGGAGTGGCTCCGTTGCGGATCGATCTCATCACAGAGATCGCCGGTGTCACTTTCGACATGGCTTGGAGCGATCGCACTGAAGCCGAGATCGAGGAGATTTCAGTGCCCGTCCGTTCCCTCGCGGAGACCATCTCATGAAGCAAGCTCTCCCGGTCCTTGTCTTGTTCGTTGCCTTGGCCGCGCCGCTCCTCGCCGACCCCCCGAACGTCATTCTGGTGATGGCGGACGATCAAGGTTGGGGCGACACCGGCTACAACGGGCACCCCGTCGTGAACACGCCGAACTTGGACGCGATGGCGAAGAGCGGTCTCGTCTTCGACCGGTTTTATGCGGCCGCCCCCGTCTGCTCGCCAACGCGGGGTAGTGTGCTGACCGGGCGGCACCCGTTCCGAATCAAGATCACGAACCACGGACGATACATGCGCCCACAGGAGACGACGATCGCCGAGGCGCTGCGGGACGCCGGATACGTCACGGGAATGTTCGGAAAATGGCATGTGGGATCGGCGCAGCCCGAAAGCCCGGTCAACCCTGGGAATAGCGGCTTCGACGAGTGGGTCATCGGACTCAACTTCTTCGACAACGATCCCTACCTCAGCCGGAACGGCATCGTCGAACAGATCGAAGGGTCCGGCTCCGAGATCACGATCGACGAAACGATCGCGTTCCTGCGCAAGCACCGGGGCAAGGGGAAGCCGATGTTCGCCGTCGCCTGGTTCCCGTCGCCGCACGACCCCCACTTGGAGAAGCTGGACGGCCCCGACCCGTACGCGGACGTCAAAGGCGCCGGCTACTTTCGAGAGATTGCCGTGCTCGACCACGCATTCGGGCGACTCCGAAAGGAGCTCGAGACGCTCGGCATCCAAGAGAACACGATCCTCTGGTACTGCAGTGACAACGGCGGTCTTCGCCAGGAGAGCTCGGGAGGCCGAGGCAAGAAGGGAAGCGTCTACGAGGGTGGCCTGCGCGTTCCCGCCATCCTGGAATGGCCCTCTCGGATCGAGGCGGGCCGCATCGATCTCCCGGCGAGCACGTCCGACATCATGCCGACGCTGCTCTCGATGGCCGGCGTTACGGCGAAGCACCACTACGCCTGGGATGGCATCGACCTGACGCCCGTGATCGATGGAAACGCGACCACGCGCCCCCCGATCGGGTTCTGGCATGGCCTGCAGGGTGGACAATCAACTTGGAGCGACCGCATCCTCGAGGCCGTGATGCAGGCCCAACAAGCCGGGGAACCGACGCCTCATCCTGAGCGTCTTCGCAAGGACATCGACGAGTACCCGCAGTACCCGGAAGGTCGTTTCGTGGGACACGCCGCCTGGCTCGACTGGCCCTGGAAGCTGCATCGCATGGAGAAGAACGAGATCCGATTCGAGCTCTACAACCTCGCCGAAGACCCGATGGAGACTCAAAACCTCGTGGGGACTCCGGAGCAGGAGGCCCGCCTTCGGCAGATGCAAACCGGCCTGGAGGCTTGGCAACTCTCGGTCACCCGCAGCCTCAACGGGAAAGACTACGAGCAGCCGGTCGGTCGATAGATTCGGGGGAAGGAACGTCAGACCAGCGCCAAGTGTCCGACATCTTCTTGGGAGCGGCATCGGAGGGTTTCGGAGGGCGGACTTCAGTCCGCTGGAGGGTCCTTCGCCGATGCGATGACGAACGAAACGCTGGACGCTCTTGCCAGCTCATCTCGCCTCAGCGGACGACCGAAGCCGCGTCGAAGCGCGAGGATCCATCGAACGACCTCCCACCCGACTGGAATGAAGTCGGGCCTCCGAGGGGCGGCCTGGAAGCACTTCGTCTTGCAGCGCTGAAATGTCGCGCGGGCGGTCCGAGATGGGGTCGACCGGCGAGGAATTGGTAGCGGAGGAGGGATTCGAACCCCCGACACGCGGATTATGATTCCGCTGCTCTAACCGACTGAGCTACTCCGCCCCGTACCAGCAAGGCGGGTATGTTACGAATGGGTCTCGGGGTGGTCAAGGGGGGAGCGGGTGGCGACTCGGGGAAGCTCGGAGCGGGCCTCGCCGGGGCCCGCGCTCTTCCCGAGAGCAGCCCCTGAGAAAAACTGAGAACCCGGCGCTCCCGGCCGCGTCCTTGGACTCGAGCCCCCTCCGGCGATCGCACTCGCTCGGCTGTGATTGGGCGATACGCTCCCTCTCCTGTTCCCGCACGAAGAGGTATCCTATGCCAGTGCTCACCGGCCCTTGCCACGGCTCGTGGCCTGTTTTCCTGGCGGCCCTGCTCATCGGGTTCAGCTCGATGGCCTTCGCTCAGGACGAGAAGGCCGACACGGCGGACGTCTCCAACGACTGGATCATCGTTCTCCGCGTCGAAGGCGAGTCGACCCTCTATGACAGCATGGCCCGGACCGGTGAGGAGCAGTCCTGGTTTCCGCCGCCACGAAACGGGTACGAGCCGACCCTCGTCAAGCTGAGGCGCATCGAGGTCGAGCCCTCCTCTGGAAAGCAGAAAGAGCTCGAGGCACGCGTCGAATTCATGTTCCTCGGCGAAGAAGACGAAGACCGGCGAATCCTCGTGGAGCTGGTGGCGAGGGACGAGAAGCGCCGGCAGATCTTCCGCTCCTGGGAGCTCACGAGCGACGGGCGGATCGGACCGGAGTTCGTCGATTTCGGCAGAGTCCGTGGCCGGCGGTCCGAGATGAACTCGCATCGCTTCGAGATCCCGCAAGAGATTGAGCGGCAGATCGCGGGCTTCGATGTAAGTTTTCGCTCTCTGAAACCAGAGGATTGGTACCACCTACCCCTACGCCCCACCGACCTCGAGATCACGATGAGTCGTCCCGATGAAGCCGGGCGGTTTCGTGTGAGCTTCGGCTCGCCTTCCTGGTGGAAGCTGCCTGTGGAGGAGACCGGCGTCGCGGTCATCGTGCACACGCCGGATCCGGAGAAGGACGGAAGCTTCGTGATGCATTCGACGCACGTGCTCGACGTGCCCGCCATCGGCGCTCGGTACGAGATCGATCTACAGCTCGCCCTCGATGTCATCGACCGCTGCAACTTCGAGGTCACGTTCCTGAAGGAGCTCGAGCCCGGCTACACGGAACGCCGGTTCCTGAAGGGCATCACGGAGACGGGGTACGGCGGGCCTTGGTCTTCGCGGAGCTTCCCGATCATTCATGTGCCATTTGAGGGTGCGGCTCCCTGGGGAAAGTAGGCCGGGGTTGCGATGCGCGTCGTCCGCTGTTTGCGATCTGGTTTCGCTTCCAAGACATCCCACTTACTCGGCCTTCGCTGGACAAAGCTTGCCCTGCCTGATGACGCGATCGGCAGGAACCGATCTTCGAGTCGAACGCCGTGCGTGGCTCTGACTCGCGATGCGCGTTGTCCGCTGTTTGCGATCTGGTTTCGCCCTGCCTCATGACGCGATCGGCAGGAACCGTTCGTGTCGAACGCGGCGCGTGGCTCTGTCTGTGCCCCTACCCTAGCGCCTCGTCGATGGCGGTGACGGTCTGGCCGAGGGCGGTGCTCACGAGGACATCGGCCATGTGGTCCAAAGGAGTTTCGTCTCGGTTGAGGATGGCGAGTCGCGCGCCGGAGCGCTTGGCGATCATGGGAAGGCTGGCGGCGGGATGGACGACCAGGGACGAGCCCATGACGATGAAGAGCTCGGCATCGTTGGACCAGCGTTGGGCCTCCATGAGCACACTGACGGGCAGTGTTTGCCCGAAGGAGATGGTCGCGTGCTTGAGCGGGCCGGCGCACTTGGGACAATCGGGCGCGACTTGTGTTCGCCGATAGACCTCGACCCACTCGTCGGCACCGAAGCGCTGCTCGCACTCGAGACAGCTCACGAAGCGCGCCGTCCCGTGCAGCTCGAGGACGTGCTCGGCTCCTCCGTCCTGATGCAAGCCATCGATGTTCTGCGTGATGATTCCGCGAAGCCGGCCGGCGCGCTCCCAGCGCGCGACGGCGCGATGG
Organism: Planctomycetota bacterium; assembly: GCA_029260795.1. Classification (GTDB taxonomy): domain Bacteria; phylum Planctomycetota; class OFTM77; order OFTM77; family OFTM77; genus OFTM77. The sequence continues at coordinate 27,179 of JAJDCO010000001.1, forward strand.
GCGACGTTCGGCTGCGCGACATGGAACTCACGATGCGCTTCAGCCTTCTGGCGCCAGTACTCGTTGCGTGAGTTTTGGCTTCGGACGAAGTCGTCAAAGTAGACGGGATCGTTCTTCGCCCACACGCCGCCCGGAGAGCGAAAGTCGGGGATACCGCTCTCGGTGCTGATGCCGGCGCCCGTGAAGACGACGGTCCGGCTCGCCTCTCGCAGCCAGCTCGCGATGCGCTCGATGTCGTTCATGGCCCCGAGCCTAGCGTCGCGCTCGTTGCGGGGAAAGCGCGGGGGCTGAGTCTTTGGTAGCTTATCGAGGTGGCGCAGGCTCCCAGGCCCTCCGATTCAACTGCGCCTACCGAAGGTGCCGACGAAGCTGAACATATCGGTCCGGCCTGTGCGCCAGACCGTCGTTCGACCGATCCCGAGAGAAGGCCATGAAGACCAAAACCCTCCTGATATGCATCACCGCGGCCTGCCTCGGCCTGACGAGCTGCGCCGCGCCCTACGTCATCCGCATGCCGGCCGAGAAGCCGCCGCTGGAGGACAACGTGGTCTCGAGCCGCCTCGAGAGCAAGCAGTACGAACGCTTGATCGTGATTCCACCGTCGGGGACGGCGCGGGGTCAGTTCGACTCGATTATCTCGCTGTTCGAGAAGGAGTTCTTGAAGAACGATCTCACGATCGTCAGCAGCTCGATCACGGGCCGAGTCGTGTACGAGTCCCAGGAGACTGACAGTCGCCGCGTCGAAGGTGCGCAGACACTCTCCGACACCGAGCGGGCCTTGGTCATGGCGGAGCAGACGGGAGCCGATGGCATCCTGCAGATCGGCACCTGGCAATGGAGCGACGAGACGCCGTCGCGCTTCTTCGTGCTCGCTCCGGGCAGTAGTACCTTCACCGAGACGACGCAGAGCGAGTACTACGCCTCCTCCTCGGAGCAAAAGTACACCTTTAGCTCGCCGGCGCTGCACTTCGTCGGGAAGCTGCTCGACATCTCGGACGGTCAGGTCGTCGCGACCTTCGACATCCTCTATCCGGCCAACTGGTGCCTGCCGAACGATTACCAGACCCAGCTCTATCGGGACCAACAAGGCAATCTGACCCGCATCAACGAGTCCTTCGCCTACAGTGGCGGTCACTGGCTTCCTCAGGTGCAGAACGAGCTCCCGAGCCGCGTCATCCAGCGTGTGGCCCAGCTCGTCACTCAGCCGAGCACGCAGGGCGCCTCGAAGGCCGCACCCGAGCGCTAGCGCCAGTCTCCCGAGACGACGAAGGCTCCCCAGCTCGCGGGATCGGGGTCGCCGCGCTGGCGGTGGACCTCGAGCCGTTCGAGCTGGGCGTTGCGCAAAGCATCGCCCACGCTCTCGCCGCGCTCCCAGAGGTTGCGGTAGAAGGCCTCCATCAGCTCGCGGGTCGCCCGATCGGGCACCGACCAGGTCGCGCTGATCACCGTGCGCGCTCCCGCTCGGCGGAACGCTCGCCGCAGCCCCATCATGCCTTCTCCCAGCCGCTGGCGGCCCAAGGCCGACTTGCAGGCGGACAAGACGACGAGGTCGGCTCTGCTCAGATCGAGGCTCGCGACCTCGGTCGCGGTCAGCAGCCCGTCTTCATCAGCCGGGACACCGTTGGCACCCGAGCACACCAGGCCCGAGAGCAAGCCCTCGGGCACCCCCTGGGGAAGCCGTTCACTGAGCGACGACCCGGACTCGCGACCGTGCGCGGCGGCCGACTGCCGCGCAACCTGCCGCAGCGAGGCGAGACCGCCCGGCTCGAAATAGGCATGCGTCGCCATATGAAGGAAGGCGGTTTCCTTCATCAGAGACTTCAGCCTCCCTTCGTCGGCAGCTTTCCCGGTCAGCACGTGACGGCGAGCCGCCGGCGCCACAGCCTCGTGCCGATGGGCGATCGAGGACACCTCCTCGTCCGTCTCGGGTAGAGTCGACCAGGGCTCGTCGAACGCGGCCCGCACCAGGGCAATCGGCGACGATGCGAGCTCGCGAGGCGTCTCCGAGCGAGCCCCATAGTCCAGCCCCCCGATCGCCAGCAGATCCCCCACCGTGCTCCGCCGACCACGCTCGAGCAGCGGCACCAGACTCGCCACGTCCTCGAGAACGACAAACGAGCGCTCCTCGATCAGGTACTCTCCGTCCTCGGTCTCGAGAACGCTCCACGGAAGGGCGCCGAGGAATCCATCCGGACAGATCAGGACTTGCTTCGCCTCCAGCAACGAGGGCGCCAGGGGATCGAAAAGCTGTCGGCGCAAGGCACGGCTTGTTTCAGAAAGCGCCGCGACCTCGGGACGCACCTCGCGCCCGAGCGGCGTCACGTCGCGCCCGGGCTTCTTTCCCAACGCGACCTGAAGCTCGCGAACCGCCGCCTCGAGTGCGTCTCGAGGTCCCAGGTCGATGCGCACCGGTTTCTCGAGGCGCTTCGTGACCACGAAGGCGAGGACGTGCTCGGGAGACCAGACCAGTCGACCGCGCTCGCCCTCCGATTGTGGACCCCGCACCTGCCGAACGATCAAGAAATCGACGATCGCCGTGTCGTCGGGCAGCACTTCGCGGATCGCCACCAGATCGACCGACGGCCGCTCGGGAGTGCGACCTGCCGACAAGCGTCGTTCCAGCTCCGACTGTCGCCCCAGCAGCCGCGCGAGCTCGCCGGCGTTGGCAACCGGGGCCGATGCGGGATGGAACAAGCGCGACAGACCGCGCTGCACCCCGAGCAGCTCCTCCAGAATCGGTTGACGCTCTGGGTCCGTACTGGACGAGATCGGCCAAGCACTTCGAAAGACCTGCCCCTTCCAGCGCAAGGCTGCTTCGTACGCAAGAGCGTTCGCCGATTCGCCGAGCTCGCGCGTGATGGCCATCATGACTGGCAGCTCTTGGCGGTAGCTCTGGATCGATTGGTGCCGCTCCACGTCAGAGAGCACCGGTAGCATGCGTCTCAGATTCTCCCGCCGATTCAGGAGCAGAGACTCCATTTGAGACAGAGCTTCCCGAGTCTTGCCGAGCAAGAAGAGCAGCCCAGCGTACCGGAATCGGATGTTGCCGCCCCACGCGCTCCGGTCGAGATCGAGATCCGCGATCATCGCCAGCGACCTCTCGTAGAGAGCTTGCGCATCTTCGGGGCGGTCTTGACCCAGCCGACACGCGGCGAGCTGATCCAGGCTGGTCGCGAGACTGATGTCCCGCATTCCCTGCTCTTCATTCGCCGAGATGACGAACGTGAGATCGCGTGCAGCACGCTCCCAGTCGCCCAACTTGACCAAGGTCACTCCCCGATTGGCGAGGAGACCGAGGCTGACCCGATGCCGTTCTCCGAGGCGCGACTGTGCGATCTCGACCGCCCGATCAATCTCTCGGAGCGCGGTCTCGTGTTCTTTCAGGTCCAGTGAGGCTTCGGCGAGAGCGCTCCAGGTCCGGGCGAGACTCTCGGCGTCGGATTGAAACTTCTCGAGTATCTCGACCGCTTCGCGAAGATGCACTCTTGCCAGCTCCGGGTTTCCGATTCGAAGTAGAGTCGTGCCCAAGGCGTTCTGTGCGCGCGCCGTCTCGGGATGTCCAGGCCCCAGATGTCGGCGCATGAGACGGACTGCACGTTCGTAGCACTCCCTTGCCTCGACGACCCCGGCACCCGGCCGCATCCCGAGCACGTCCCCCAGATTGACGAGTGGTGCTGCCAGGAGAAGGTTGTCCGGTCCAACGCACTGCTCTCCCAGATCAATCGCACGCCGCAGGTGCTTCTCGGCCGCCACGAAGTCATCGAGTCGCATGACGACCCACGCCAGGCTGGAGAGCGTCGAAACGACCCGCGTCCGGTGAAGTGGTCCCAGGCTCTCGAACATCGCCACGCACTCGGTCAGACGCCTCTTGCCTTCTTCGAAGGCCCCCGTTTTCGCCAGGGCCTGGCCGAGGTTGCTCAAGGTCACAGCCAGATGAGCGCTGGTGGGCTCGCCGATGGCCTCATAGATCTCGACCGCCCGCGAGAAACGTAGACAGGCCTCGTCCGGGCGAGCCGACTGATACAGGAGCATGCCAAGCGTGTTGTGCAAGATCGCAACTTCTCGATGCTGCACACCGTACTCTCGCTCGTAGATGGGCTGAACCTCTTCGAGCATCTGGGTCGCTTGATCGCGTTCATTGAGCACGGCTGAGATCGTCGCGAGGTTCAACAGGGACTTTGCCGAGCTCACATGATCACGCCCAAGAACCGCTCGGCGAATCTCCACGACCTCGGCTTGAAGCTCTCGCGCTCGGGAGTACTTTCCCAACTGATAGAACGTTGCCCCAAGTGCTTCGGCGCTGTCCGCCACCGTCAGATGCTGCGACCCTGAACGCTCCCGGCGAATCTCGAGCGATCGTTCCCACAGCGAAAGCGCCACATCTACCCGCCCCCGAGCCCGCTCCAGGCGGGAGAGGTGGACCAAGCTCTCAGCGGCCCAGAGAGAGCGTGGCCCCGCGACGGTCTCGACCAGCTCGAGCGCCCGCCGCCTTGCCGCCAGCGCGCCCGGGTCCTCGCCATCTCGAAGCGCATCGGCGAGGCGGGACCAGCCGAGGGCCAGCGACGCGCTGGGCTCTTCGCCCAGGGTGGATTGGACCGTCTCCAGATCTCGTCGGGCACTCTGCATTCGACTCGAAGCGTCCACCAGCGGAGGCAGGGTCACGGAATCGATCGCATCAACCGTCAGGCGGAATGATCCGACACCGAATAGCGAGCCGACGCGCAGGCGAGCCGAGACGGCACGGGATGGGGACTTCAGTGAAATGTGGGCCGAGGTGCCCGAGGCCTCGGCTTCCCCGAGAATCTCCTCGGTAGCACTGACCAAGACCAGATGTGGCTGGAAGAAAGCGGACGAGACTTCGATCTTCACGGCCTGGCCAGCGGAAAGCTCGAGATCGTAGTCACGCCAGCCGATCATCGGCAGTGCCCGGGCCTCCTTCAACCAGTCCGTCCAGGCTGGCTCGGCCGCCTGCTCGAGCACCGCCTCGATCGGCTCACCGATCGCAAGCTTCTCGAGCTCGGGGTCTTGCCTCCCCGGAATCAGGCAGAGCGCACACATCACGAGATTGAGCATCGGTCACTTCCCCGAAAGCCGTGGCGAGCGGTCCGTCCCCGAAGCCCATCCTCGCCGCGTGCCAGCGTGTCTGCAAGATATCGCGGCTCAACGCCAGCGCGCCGCTTCCTCGGCTTCGCCACGCTTCTCGTGAATCCGAATCAGCGCCTGCTTCGCTCGACTCACCCAGTCCAAGACTTCGTGCTCGTCGGCCACGTCATGAGCTCCTCTCCAGACCTCGAGCGCGCCCGACGTGTCTCCGGATCGCTCGAGGCTGTCCGCGAGATCGGCCTGCGCCGCCAAGGCTCGGGGGCTCTCGACGCCCGAGCTCGCCTCGAAGATCTCGCAGCGCAGGCGAAGCCAGCGCTGTGCTTCTTCGTAGGCTTCTTTCTTCCGAGCGATCGCGGCCAGGCTCTCGAGCGTCGCCAAGACGTTCGGGTGCTCATCGCCGAGCTCACGACGGAATCGCTCCAACGCTTCCTCGAAGAGCTCCGCGGCCCGAGGCAGGTCTCCGGTGCTCCGCGTGACGGCCGCCGTGTTGTACAGGGTCCGCGTCACTGCGGTATGGTCTTCGCCGAGCGATTCCCTGCGGCCCGCCAGCACCTCCTCGAGCATCTCGGCTGAGCGGGGGTACTCATTGAGGCGAAAGACCGTGCTGGCGAGGTTTTCGAGGAGCGTGAGGGTCGTCGGGTGCTTGTCACCGAAGGCGGCGCGCGCCTCCTTCAGGGCTTCCTCTTGCCAAGGCCTTGCCTCGTCGGGACGACCGGAGCGCGCGAGCGTCAAGCCGAGGTCATCGAGCAGCACGGCCAGCTTGCCTTGAGAGACACCTGAGCTGGCCCGGTAGATCGACAGGGCGCGCCGCTGAGTCTTCTCGGCCTCATCGTAATCGCCCTGAGCGAACTGAGACACACCGAGCTCGCGCAGAGCCTCGCCCACGTTCGGATGCTCGGGCCCGAGAATGACCTCGAGGCCCGTGAGCGCCTCCCTGGCCAATGCCTCCGCTTCTTCGTAGCGCCCGAGCTCGTGGTATGCGGCGGCGAGGGCGAGCATGGATCGAGCTGTCACCTGGTGCCGCTCGCCATAGAGCCGCCGATGGATGTCGACGACCTCCAGGAGATGCTCGACGGCCTCATCGTGCCGCCCCAACACCCGCTTGGTGACGGCGAGGGGGTGGAGCGCTCGGCTCGTGCGAGCGTGGTCCTTCCCGAAGATCCGCCTCGTATTTCGAACTGCTTCCTCGAGCAGGGGCAGCCCTTCTTCGTGGTTCCCTTGGTTGGCGAGGGTCGTCCCCAGCTCCCGTTGAACCCAGGCGACGTCCGGATGCAGTTCACCATGGCGGCTGATTCGCAACGCCAGCAGCTTGCGATAGATCTCCACCGCCTCGTCGGCGCGATCGAACGATCGGAAATGGCTCGCGAGCTGGAGGTCCATCTCCTGCCGAAAATCCTCGCTGGCCTCCTTCGCGGGCTCCTCGGCCATCAAGGCTTCGAGCTGCTCCAAGCCGAGCTGACGATCGCCCGATTCGAACGTGAGCCGCGCGAGGTCGAAACGCGTGCGAAGCGTCGACCGATGCCCCGGCTCGTACTCCTGCTCATAGATCGCTCGGGCTCGCTCGAGATACTCGCGGGCGACATCGATCTCGTTGAGCTCCAAGTACGTGCTCCCGATCGCCTCCCGCAGGCGCGCCTCGACGAGCGGGCGGTTCTCGAAGCGATTCTCGAGGGACGGTGCGGCGGCATCGAGCACCTCCCGCACAGTGACCTGAACTCCGCTCTCCTCGGGTCGAGCCGACTTCAGGGTGTCGACCAGAAAGTCGGTGACCTCGAGCGCGGTCTCGAGCTCTGCCACGGCCTGATTCTGAGCGTCCAGGGCGAGGTCCCGCTCGTCTTGGACTCGGATCAAGCCGTAGGTCGGCCCGAGGACGAGTCCCAGGACCGCCACCAGCGTGGCCGCCACCACCGCGCGGTGACGGCGCGCGAACTTGATCAGCAGGTACGCGCCGGTCGGCTTGCGAGCGCTGATGGGCTCATCATCGAGAGCGCGCCGAATGTCCTCACCCAACTCCGCGGCGCTGGAGAATCGTTGCGACGGGTCTTTCTCGAGCGCTTTGGCAACGATCGTAGAGACGTCTCCCTTGAGCTCTGATCGGAGCTGGCTGAGGCTCGGGGGACGCCTCTCCTGAATCTCGCGCAGGATCACCGGAACGGGCACACCATGCACGGGTATCGGGAGCTCGCCGCTCAGAAGCTCATACAGCACGACGCCGAGTGCGTAGACGTCCGACCGGGTGTCGATCTGCCGAGAGTCCCCTCGAATCTGCTCCGGGCTCATGTAGGCCAGCGTACCGACGATGCGGCCCAGCTCGGTCTCGAGCGTGAGGTCGCGTGTCTCCGTCGACTCGAGGCGGGCGATACCGAAGTCGAGGATCTTGGGTTCCCCCGCGCGGGTGACCAGGATGTTGGCCGGCTTGAGATCACGGTGAATCACACCTTGCTGATGTGCATGCTGGACGGCGGCGCAGATCGCCACGAAGAGCTCGAGGCGACGTCGACTCGAGAGTGCTTGGTGATCGGCGTGCTCGACGAGCGTCTGACCGTCCACGAGCTCCATGGCAATGAACGGTTGGTCCGCGATCACCGTATCTTCCGAGACGAGGTCCCCACGACCGGCCTCGTGAATCTGAGCGATGCCGGGATGCTGTAGCCGACCGAGCACATGGGCTTCGCGAGCGAAGCGCAGCATCATCTCCTCGGACTGCGTCTCCGCTCGAAGCAGCTTGAGCGCGACACTCCGACGCGGGTTCTCCTGCTCGGCTTCGTAGACCGCTCCCATTCCACCCTGGCCGAGACGTTTCCGAATCCGGTAGCCCGCGATCGACGCACCGGTCGGATCGAGAGTCGGTCCGAAGCCAGCCCCCGCCGTCACCGGCGTGTCGGAGAACGTCGCGGCCGACGACAGCCGAAGGCGCACTTCTTTGGCCAGCTCGGGATCGTCGGCGCACCGTCGATCGATCTCTCGGGAACGCTCCTCTTCGCCGAGAGGCGCCAAATCCGCCAGTAGGACCTCGATTCGCGCGTCTTGTTCGGAGCTCATCACTCATCCCTGTTGCCGAACGGGTGGTCATCCTCGAGCACGGCAGACTACGGACCGAGAGGTCGCGGTTCAACGCCGCCGGTCGGTCCTGCCACTCAACGACGAAAGGCTTCGCGCAGCTTCTGGAGCTGGATCTCTTCCAATGGCTCGAGGGGCGCCATCGCCGATTCCCGACCATCGCTGTAAGCCACTCGCCGCATTCCCTCCGGTACGCGACTCATGGCGTCCTTCCCTTCGCCCACCCGGTCCATCATCTCGACCTCACCCTCGAGCACGCACAGGCAAGTCCCCTGATCGTTCCGAATGACGGCGAGAGTGGTCCCGGTGATGCGGACCATCGACTCCTCGGTCTCGCACAGGAGGTTGGCCGGTGAGAATCCTGAGAGCGTCGTCACTCGCACTTCGCCCCGTACCAACTGCAGTGACCGGTCCGAGCTGAACCAGCGCCCGAAGGTGTCGGGAAGGGTCAGCTCGGATTCGGGCGCGAGCACGAGCACCATCTGGTCTCCGGCGCGCAGGGTGATCTCGGCCGTGCCTTCGGTCGTGAGACGGGCACCCGGCACGAGAAAGTCTGCCAGCTCGGAGAGGCGGTCCAACGGGAAGGTCCGTGCTCCGATGCGAATCTGGCCTTCTCCGGAGCCTTTTTCCAGGGTCCATCGCGGACCGCGAATCCCGAAGAGGAATGCCATGATCAAAGCCGCGGCCACGGCCGTCGTGACGAGCCCGAGCACGAGACGCCACCGGGGGCGAGGTCGCACATCGCTTGGCCAGTGTCGGCTCGGAGCGGGCTCCTCGACCTGGCCGGCCAGGAACTCCTCCTTGAGTCGGGCCCGAAACGCCGGGTCCGCCTCAAATGGTGTCAAGCTCTCGAGAGCCTCGCGGGCTCGGTGCTCGGCATCGGTCATCGGACGGCGCTTCTCGTTCACGACAACGCCTCCCCGAGCAAGCGTCCCAGAGCGGCGATGGCTCGCGAGTAACACTTGCGGGCCGCGACCTCGCTCATGCCCAATACCTCGGCGATCTCGGAATGAGACAAGCCGTCGTGACTTCTCAAGAGAACGCTCATGCGTTGGTCCTCGGGCAGCTCAAGAATCGCTGCCTGCACGAGCCGCTCACGCTCCCTCGCCAGCAGCGAGGCATCGGGTCGTCCCTCGGAAGCGGTCAGGCTGGCTGACAGGACCGGATGCGCGTCGATCGACGCCGTCGACTTCCGAAACCGGTCGGCCCGATCGCGCAATCGATCCCGATAGAGGTTGTACGTGATCGTCATGAGCCACGGTGCCGGATCGCGCTGCGGGTCGAGGCGATGTGCCGAACGATGAACACGCAAGAAGACCTCTTGGACGAGATCCTCGGCCGTCGCCCGTTCTTTGCACAATCGCCGAGCGACCCCGAAGACACGGTCGAAGTAGGCCTCGAAGAAGGCGCCGAGCGCTTCCGGCTCTCGCCGCCGAAAGGCCTCGAGATCGAGCTCCGCGGACGCCGACGACGCACCGACGCGTACGGAGGAGAGTGAGGAGCGTGACGTCTCGCGGCTCAAGGGGGTCACCGATCGGAACGGGGGATCTCGAAGTCGCATCCGGGCCCAAGGTAGCATCCGCTCCTCTTGCCACAAGAGTGGACCTCGATGCGGATCTTCGGTGTTGCGCGACGAGCTGCCTGTCGTTTGAAGACGCGGCGCACCTGCTTCGGCAGGGAGGACGCTCCTTCAAACAACTGGCCTCGGCGTTGCCCTTTCGACGCCGCAACCGACATCCATAGAACGAGGCATTCACCAATGAGACCTCTCTTCTGGCTTCCACTCGCCGGCTCGATCCTGCTCGGCGCTGCCTTCGCACAGTCACCCGATGATGCCGACGTGCAGCTTCCCTCGCGCGACTGGTCCGACCGCGGCCTCGACCTCGTCCAGGTCGATCGCCACACGCTGGTCGCCGCCTGGGTGGACCACAGTCGCGACACGCGCAAGCGGCCCGACCTTCTGGTGGTGGCCCGCTCGAACGACCAAGGCCGCAGCTGGACCGAGCTCTTTCACAGCGACGTGGACGAGATCCGGATCAAGGCCCTCTCGATCGATGTGGCGGTCGGACAAGCGAACACTCCCGAGCCGGATCGCTGGATCTACGTCGCCGTTCAGGGCGTGCACTGGTACCGCGCCGGCAACATGTGGTGGGAGACGCTCTCCCTCGTGAGCGGTCCTCTCGACACCCGCTGGGGTGTCGCGCCCCACCGCCGAGCCGTGCTCGATGGCCACGGGGTCGGCTCGATGCATATTCCCGGGGACGATCTCCACCTGTCCTGCGTCGTGGCGCCGTATCGGGATCGCAGCGGAGATCGCTACGCTGTCTCCGTCGCCTTCAAGCGATTCAGCTCGAATCAGATCTCCGTCGCGACTTCGTTGAACGGAGGATTCCAGGCGACATCCGTTGCTGCGACCGGCACGGGGACTTTCCTTCCCGGAACCGACTTCGCCCATCCCGCGCTCGCCGTGGACCGCCGCTTCGGTTGGTTGTTCTTGGCCTGCGAGGATCGCGCCGACGACATCGTGAAGGTCGGGCAGGTGCAGATTGCCGACTTCATCGCCGGACAAGGCTTCACCGAGGTCCTTCGCACCGACTCGAAGGATGGTCTCCGGGAGCACGCGCCCGACATCACGGCCGAGGACGGCTACGCGGTGATGGTCTGCCTCGAAGGCGAAGCGAACAGGTTCGGCGAGTATCGACTGGCCCGGTACACGCAGACCCGCAACTGGCCGTTCCAGATTGGTCCGGCGATCACGAGTCAGGCGCTCGGCGTTCCGGACATCGTGATGGTCGAGCAGCAGCTCTCGGTCGCTGTCCTCGCCACCCAGGATCGTTCGAGCGGCCGCGCTTACCCGGGTGTCTTCGCTTTCGAGGGCGACTTTCAGAGCCCGCTCTTGCCGACGCAGATCAACCAGGCCTCGGTCGAGCGCGGCGTGCGTCCCCGGGCCGCGCTCCGCGATCACGCCGGGCCGGGCGCGACGTCTTATGGGTACACCGAGGACAACGATCGCCAATTCATAGTGATCTCTCGTCCCTTCCTCGACCCGGGCAATTGAACTCCGAGGAGGTGACCGACGAACGGACCGCTGACGGTCAACGCATTCGAGCCAAAGACCGTCAGCGGATCGGCTTCGTTGGAGGCGCGATCTACACGTCACATCCTGCGAGCTCCGCCTCGTCGACCGCTTCTTCACCTGCCGAGCGGCTACCGACGATCCATTCAAGTTCGCCTGGCGAGCCGGTCGAGAGCACTCGGTGTGCAGGCTCGGTCGAGGGGAGCCGACAGCGCGTGTTCGGGCTCGCGGCCGACACCGCTATCGTTGTGGACGCTGATCTCGATCTCCGGAGGCCTGGACCCATGCACCGCTCGATCTGCCCACTCTTCGCAGCCTTGATCTTTCTGACGCTCGGCGCATGCCAGCGGGGCGGAAGCTCGTCGCCCGCTCCACTTCCGTCGGGTGGCGGATCGGACGCTCTCGCCATCGAGATCGTGGCTTCGAACCTCGCGATGCCGGTGGAGATGGCCGTGCCTCCCGGCGAGACCGCTCGGATCTTCGTGGTCGAGAAAGGCGGCACGATCGTCATCGTCGACCAAGGCGCGCTCTTGCCCGTTCCCTTTCTCGATGTGAGCAGCCTCCTCTCGAGCGGCAACGAGCAAGGTCTCCTCGGATTGGCCTTCGACCCGGATTACGCGAGCAGCGGACGCTTCTACATCTACTACACCGACGTCAATGGCGACGCCGTCATCGCTCGCTACTTGGTCTCGGGCGACCCGGATGTCGCTCAATCCGCAGCGGACCGCCTCCTCGTGGTCATTCCCCAGCCCGCGCAGAATCACAATGGCGGCCGCATGGTCTTCGGCCTCGACGGGTACTTGTACGTCGGCGTCGGTGACGGAGGCGGTGCCGGCGACCCGGACGGTACGGGTCAAGATCCGAGTGATCTGCTCGGCTCGATCCTCCGCCTCGACGTGAGTCCCGCCGGGGACTACGCGATCCCACCCGACAATCCTTTTGCTGGCGATCCCATCAATGCTCCCGAGGTCTGGAGCTACGGTTTGCGCAATCCGTGGCGGCTCGGATTCGATCCGGCAACAGGCGATCTCTACGTCGCTGACGTCGGACAGAGCGAGCGCGAGGAGGTCTCGGTCGTGCGGGCCATCGATGGTGCCGGACGAGCGGCCAACTTCGGGTGGAAGCTCACCGAGGGACTCGCCTGCTACGAGCCGGCTTCGGGATGTGACACGACCGGGCTCGTGCTTCCCGTGCTCGACTACGATCACACGCAGGGCTGCAGCATCACGGGCGGACTCGTCTATCGCGGGTCGGCCTTGCCGGCGGAGTATCAAGGTCTCTACTTCTACGCCGACTTCTGCGACGGCTGGGTGCGCAGCTTCCGGATGCGAGACGGCGTCGCGATCGATGGCACGGAGTGGACGCGGTTGAACACCGGTGAGCGCATCACCAGCTTCGGTGTGGACGGCGCGGGCGAGCTCTACCTGATGACCACTGCCGGGAGCTTGTGCCGCATCGTGGAGAATGTCGCGACGGAGTGAAGGCGCGGGGAGCGTCTTCGGCTAGCAGCAAAGCCGCGCAACACACGCCGAACGAGCGCGCCGAGGCGCTCCACGCCGGAGGAGAAGCGTCGGCGACTCGAGGCGTTCGTCGCGCCGGGGCGAGGGAGTTCTTCGAGAGATTCTCGAAAGAATCCGATAACCTCGAGCCCTCCCATCGCGTTGCCGTCCCCGTACTGGTACGCCCGCCTCATCTCAGGAGAACTCGGCATGAAGCGCATCGCTCTCGTCATCAGCGGCCTCGTGCTCGTCGCTTCGGCACAGGGTCAGAGCACCGACTGGCCCAGCTGGCGTGGCCCTCGAGGAGACGGAACGAGCGCGGCGATCCAGCTGCCGACGGAGTGGAGCCTCGAGAAAAACATCGTCTGGAAGACGGCATTGCCCTCGTGGAGTGGCGCCACACCCATCCTCATCGGTGATCGGATCTTTTTGACCTCGCCCTCGCAAGTCACTCCCGAAGAGCGAGCCAAAGCCGAAGCGGAAGCGGCACGCCAGCGCGAAGAGCGTGAGCAAGGCGGGCGCCGCGGTGGACGACGAGGACGAGGCGGCTTCGGACGGGGAGGCGGCCGTCATCCAGGAGGTCAAGAGCTGCTGCTGCTGTGCCTATCCAAAACCGACGGCGCGCTGATGTGGCAGAAGCAGATCGACTCGGGGAATCAGCTCTTCATGAAGGGCAACAGCAGCTCGCCTTCTCCGGTCACCGACGGTCGTCACGTCTGGGTCGTCACGGGGAACGGTCAGGTGACGGCCTTCGACCTGGACGGGAGCGAGGTTTGGAAGACGAACCTCCAAGAAGCCTACGGCCAGTTCGGGCTGAACTGGGGCTACGCTTCGTCGCCGCTCCTGCATGACGGCCTGCTCGTCATCGAGGTCCTTCAGGGCATGCGCACCGACGATCCTTCCTATGTGATCGCGTTCGAGGCCGCGACCGGCAAGGTGAAGTGGAAGGTCGATCGACCGACCGACGCACCGCGGGAATCTCCGGACGCCTACACCACACCGCTGCTCGTCGAGCGTGGCGAGCACAAGCAGATCGTCATCAGTGGCGGCGACTATGTCACCGGGCACGACTTCGGAACGGGCGCCGAGCTGTGGCGAGTGCCGGGTCTGAACCCTCGCCAGGCTTCGAACTATCGAATCGTCGCCTCACCGATTCTCGCCGGCGATGTCATCGTGGCACCCAGCCGCGTGCGCCCGATGCTCGGCATCGCCCTGGACGACAAGATGCGGCCGAACGCCGAGAGCATCGCGTGGCGCTTCGAGGATCGCGGGGGCCCCGACGTGCCCACACCGACCACCGATGGGGAGCGCGTGTACGTCATCGATGACAGCGGCATGGCCACCTGTCTCGATGCCAAGACGGGCAAGGTCGTTTGGGGGCCGGAGCGCACGACCTCGGGTCGCGTCAGCAGCTCACCGCTCCTGGCGGACGGCAAGATCTACTTCACGACTGAAGAAGGACAGACAGTCGTTCTCTCCGCGGGCGCCAAGTACCAGAAGCTCGCCGAGAACGAGCTCGACGGGAGCTACACCCTCGCGTCCCCCGTTGCCAGTGGCCAGCGTCTCTACATTCGGACCGGCGACCACCTCTATTGCATCGGTGCGAAGCCAGCCAAGGGTTCGGGCGGCGAGTGATCTCGAGCTGACCCCGTTCGAGAACCGTATGGCCAGACGATACCGCGCCTCCGTTCGCCGTCGGGCGCTCTTCGCCTTCCTCTACCTGAGCGAAGGTGCGCCCGTCGGATACCTCTGGTGGGCACTCCCGACCAAGCTGCGTCTCGCCGGCCTCCCCGTCGAGCAGATCACGGCGCTGACTTCGTTGCTGGCGCTGCCGTGGGCTCTCAAGCTCTTCTGGGCGCCACTGGTCGACGGGGGCCGCGGGCGTCGTTGGGGCTTCTCGTCTTGGATCGTCAGTGCGCAGGCGGTCATGGGCCTCACGCTCTTGCCGCTGCTGTTCCTCGATCTGGCGAGCCTCTCCCTCGAGACGTTGACGTTCTTTCTCTTGGCTCACGCCCTCGCGGCCGCGACGCAGGACGTCGCGATCGATGGGCTGGCGATCACGAGCACGCCACCTGACGAACGCGGCCAGCTCAACGGCTGGATGCAGCTCGGATACCTGGGCGGTCGGGGGCTCTTTGGCGGTGGGATCCTCTGGGTGGAGGACATGATCGGAGAGCGGGGAGCACTCGTCTTGCTCCTGGCGGCGATCGGGGGCCCCGGCTGGCTCCTGCGTCGCATGGCGATCGAAGACGTCGACGGCTCGGACGAGCCGGTGCGTCAACGGTTTCGCCGGGTCGGTCGAGGCTTCGTGCGGATGCTGCGAGGAGCACGCTTCTGGGCGGGGATGCTCTTCGCGGCCACGGCGGGTCTCGGCTTCGAAGCGGTCGGTGCCGTCGCCGGTCCGTACCTGGCCGACCGCGGCTTCGACAAGAGCGACATCGGCCTCATCATGGGATTGCCCGTCGTGGTGGCGATGGCGACCGGCGCGCTGATCGGCGGCATCGTTTCCGACCGATGGGGGCGCCGACTCACCGCCGGCGTCGCGCTCGGAATGCTCGCCGGTACGATCGCACTCCTGGCCGGCTTCGATCCGCCGCTGACCAACGGCGACACGGCGGTCGCTGCACGGTTGGTCCTCGTCTACCTCGCCATCGGCGTCTTCACGGCCTCGAGCTACGCTCTCTTCATGGACTTGACAACGCCCGGCCTCGCCGCCACCGAGTTCGCTGCGTTCATGGGCATGACCAACCTTTGCGAGTCCATCGCCGCGAGGCGAGTGGGACGGCTCGTCACCGAGAGCGGATACGCGGATGCCTTCCGGGTCATGGTCGCCCTCTCGGCCGTCGCACTGGTGCCCTTGGTGTTCTGCCGGCCGATGACCCGAGGCGCGGCGAGCCCCTGACGACTCGAAGGGACCTGCCATCCCACCCTCTCGAATTCGGTGATGACGTGTCCTCGGTGGTTTCTTCTCTCCACCGCGGAGATCACCGAGGACACCGAGCTGGCTGCCGATCGAGCGCCGAGCTCGTGCTCTCAGTTCACTTCTCGCCATTACCACGAGAAGCCGCGAAGTTTGTGACAGCGAGACTCCCTTTCGGGTATGACGTTGCGGTGGTCTCTCCTCGAATCACGGCCCCTGAAGGACTTCGACCCATGCGAAGACTGACACAGCTCATCGGACTCCTGACGATCGGATGGCTCTCCAGTGGGTCCGCGACTCAGGAGGTTCGTTTGGCCGGTGACGCGGCGAGCGCGACCATCGACATCGGCGTCGTGGTGAGTGACCTGCAGCAGTCGGTCGACTTCTACACTCAGATCATCGGCTTCGAGGAAGCACCGGGCTTCTCCGTGTCCGACGAATTCTGCCGCAACGCCGGCCTGACGGACGGACACGCGCTCGACGTTCGCGTCCTGGTCCTCGGCAAGGGGCCCGGCGCTGCCAACCTCAAGCTGATGACGATCCCAAAGGCCGAGTCGAAGAAGTCGGACAACACCTTCATCCACTCGCAGCTCGGAATCAGCTACCTCACGATTCGAATGAACGACATCTCACCCGTGATGAAACGGTTGGCAGCCCAGGGTGGAAAGCCCGTCGCGAAGAGCCCAGTATCGCTTCCGGGTGCCTCCGACGACGGGCCCAAGCTCTTGGTGATCCGAGACCCGGACGGAAACCTGATCGAGCTCATCGGTCCGAAAAAGTGAGGACCAGCAGGCACCGACTCCTCCCGCTCGGGGCTCGCGGTCGACATGGTGACTCGAGCACCACTCGACCCGACGTCGACGGTTCGATCACGGACAACGCTCAGGCAACGGTCGAGTGCTGCTCGGATCCAAGAATCGGAAACCCGACGCGTTTCGCGCTCCTCCTCTTCCTCATGGCCGCCTGTGCCACGCCTCGCCCGACGCCGGCCGAGATCGCGGCAGCCGATGTCGGCGCGCCTCCCTCCCACGAATCCGTGATCCAATGGGTCGATCGGTACTTCAACGAGGTACTGGACGATCCGGCGGCGAAGAACGTCAGGTACGGCGAGCCGCGGAAAGCGTTCTATGTCCACTCTCGTCCTCCCTACAACGAGCGGATCGCGTGGATGGTGCCGATCGAGATCCGGGTGCCGGACAGCTCGGAGCCGAAGCCTTACGATTTCTACTTCGATCACAATGCGCCACTCGCTGTGGGCTTCGTGCAGGCTCTCGAGAATGGTCAGCCATACTACTTCGTCTGTGAGCTGGCCCGGGGTGGCGCACCGATGCTCGGACCCGACCAGGTCCTCTCCGACCCGGCCGGAACTCGGCGAGATTTGCAGTTCGAATGATCCGCGGGTGGTCCCCGGCCCCCGCATGCCAAAACAACGAGGACATCCCGGTGAGACTCTTCATCGCTCTAGCCCTGACGGCCTGGCTCCTGACGACGCCCGCGTCGGCTCAAGAAAAGGCAGCCTCCGTCTCGACCGACTCGGCCGACTCGGCCGACTGGCCTCAGTTCCGTGGCCCGGGCGGAGCGTCCAGTGCCGCGATCGGCGCGAAGCTGCCTCTGCCGTTCGGTCCCGAGCAAAACGTGCTCTGGAAGACCGAGGTGCCGAAAGGCTTCTCCTCGCCATGCCTCTCGGGTGACCGAATCTTCCTCACCGGTTGGGAAGGGGAAAAGCTGATCGCCTTTGCACTCGACCGAACGAGTGGAAAGACCCTCTGGCGTTACGCCGTCGAGCGTCTGGGGGAAGAGAGCTACGAGCACAGGGCGAGCGGGCCGGCGATGCCGACGGCCTGCACCGATGGTGAGCGAGTGTTCTTCTACTTCGGCAGCTACGGCGTGATCGCGACCGACCTGGACGGGAAGCCGGTCTGGGAGAAGAAGATGCCCGTTCCGGCGCTTCCCTTCGGCACCGGCACCTCGCCGATCTTGGTCGACGACTTGCTCATCCTCGGTCGCGATGGCTGCCCGGAGAACGCGATCTTGGCGCTCGACACGAAGAGCGGCGACACGCGCTGGTCGATCCCGCGCTCGGGCTTCATCATGTCCTACACGACGCCGTACGTTTGGCAGAACGGCACTCGCCGAGAGCTGGTGGTGGCAGGAAGCCGGATGCTCAAGAGCTACGACCTCCAGAAAGGCGATCCGCTTTGGGAGGTCACGAACACGGCGCTCTTCGTCTGCCCGTCTCCGGTCGGCAACGAGCAGATGCTGTTCTACGGTGCCTGGAACACCATGAACGCGGAAGGGCGAGAGCGCATCGAGTCGATCATTCCGCCCGATTTCGAGCTGAGCGATGACGAAGCCGCCGACGGCGAGCGCTTCTTCGATCGCTTCGACACCAATGACGACGGAAAGATCGAGAAAGCCGAGCTGCCGCCTAGCCGTGCCAAAGACGCCTTCCAGAACTTCGACGGCAACCGCTCGGGTGCCCTCGAGAAGACCGAGGTCCTCCCGTTCATGAGCATGGGTCGCATGCCCGGAAGGAACATCCTGGTCGCCGTCAAGGCCGGCGGTAGTGGCGACGTCAGCGAGAGCCATGTCGCTTGGACGCGCCAGCGTGGCATCCCGTACGTCGCATCGCCGCTGCTGCATGACAACCGGCTCTATCTGATCAAGGCCGGCGGCGAGATCTCCTGCCTCGATCCGGCCACCGGAACGCCGCACTTCGAGCGGGTGCGCTTGCCCGATCACGGAGAGTACTACGCCTCACCGATCGGCGTGGACGGATACGTGTTGATCTGCTCCGAGCCGGGGCGCGCCTTCGTCCTCAAAGCCTCTGACGAGCTGGAGATCGTGCACGACGTTCAGTTCGATCAAGAGATCCTGGCCACCCCGGCCGTCGTCGGCGACCGCCTCTACCTCCGGACCGAAGGCACGATGTGGGCCTTCGGCGCCCAGTCGGGCCAGTAAGTCGCGAGCAGGCGCGGGACGTACTCTTGATGCGGGCGGGCCGCCCGCGGTCCCAGGGGGGAGCAAGGCCCCACGAAGAATCGAAGCGCGTCGCCCTGCTTGATCGTCCCGTCACGCACCGATCGAAGGGCCCGTGGTGATCGACGGACACGAGGTCGTCGGAGGATCGGTTGCGAGGCCTGAAGGGCCGGCCATCATCCAGCCCCAGGTCAGGCGGTGCGACGCGCGAAGCGCGCCGCCGCAACCTGGGGTCCTCGACGCTCGAATGTCTCGTACCGCAAACCTCGACGTTCGAGCGCGCCCTGAAGGGGCGCCATCGCCTCCGGCCCCAACCGGCCTTCTCACCAGTCGCTTCTCTCTGCTACTGCTCCAGCACCAGAATCTCGACCTTGCGGAACTCGATCGGGTGGCTCTCCGACTGCAGCGAGATGGAGCCGCCCGCGAGCATCTTCTCGCCCTTGCTCGCCTCGATCAGCTTCTTGGCGTCGCCGTCGTTGGGATCGAGCTGGGGCTTCTGATACTCCAGCACGACCTTCCCGTCGACGAGATGTCGAATGACCTCGTTGCCGAGCACCTCGATCTCGACCGTGACCCAACCATCGCCGTGATAGGTCTCCGACTTCGAGTTGGTGCAATGCCGGGTGATGAGCTTCCCGTCCATCTCGACGTGGGTGCCGGGCGTGCAGAGGTTGGCGTTGGGACGCTTGTCCTTCCCGTTGCCCCCCAAGAGCTGCACCTCGATCGAGACGGGGAAGTCCTGATCCTTCCCCATCGTCTCCGGCGCCTGACCGTGGACCATGATGCCGCTGTTCCGGAATGCCCAGCCGGGTCCACCCGGCACCTGCTCGCCCACGAAGCGATACTCGACGCGCATGCGGTAGTGGGAGAACGCTTCCTTGTAGAAGAGGTGTCCGAACTGGCCTTCGAAGCCCTCGTATCCGTCGTAGGAGACCTTCAGCAGTCCACCCTCGACTCGGAAGGTCTTGACGAAGTTGTCACCGAGGGCGTGGCCCCGAATCTTCGGCGTCCAGCCTTCGAGGTCCTTGCCGTTGAACATCGGGATCCACTTCTCGGCGGAGCGGGGCTCCGCATCTTGAGCAAGGACCTCGACCGCTGCCAGAAGCAGCAAGCAGGTCAGGATCAGAGTCGTCGAAAGCTTCATCCGAACATTTCCTCATCATGGGAAGCTCGCCGCCAGCGGCGAGGGCTTCGAACGCTAGCGCGTCGCGCCGAAATCGTCGTTCCAAGGCAGGTCGAACATCTCGACCGGTTGCTCACGTCCCTTGAGGACCTTCGATCCGAGGGCCTGAAGGGGAACGGTCCCGGCCAGCGCGTGCGCCGTCTCGCCGCTGACCAGAATCTGTCCCGGAGCAGCCTCACTCTCGAGGCGGGCCGCGATGTTCACGGCGTCACCCACGGCCGTGTAGTCCGTTCGGCGATCGGTCCCCAGATAGCCGACCGTCACGACGCCGGTGTTGATGCCGATACCGATCTGGATGTGCTCCTTGTGGAACTCGGGTACGGACTCTCGCAGGACCTCCATGCGACGCTGCATCGCGATCGCGGCCTGCACGGCCTGAGCGGGGTCGCCCGGTCCGACCTCCGGGGCTCCGAAGAGTGCCATCAACCCGTCGCCCAGAAACTTGTCAAGCGTGCCGCCATAACGAAAGACGACCTGGACCATCTCCGAGAAGTACCGATTGAGCAGAGAGATCACGCGCTCGGGATCCCGCTTCTCGGCGATGCGCGTGAAGCCCCGGATGTCGGAGAAGAGGATCGACACGACCTGGTCGACGCCTCCGAGCTGGATCGAGTCCGGCTCCCCGACGAGCCGTTCCGTCAGGTGGGGCGGCAGGAACCGGTTGTAGGCGAGGCGCGTCGCTTCTTCCTTGCGCAAGCGCTCGAAGCTGAGCACGTTGTCGATGGCGAGCCCGGTCGGACCCGCGATCGCGTTGAGTAGCTCGAGGTGCTCGATCTCGAAGGTCTGATGCGGGGATTGCCGATCCACGTAGATCGCTCCCAGCACCGTGCTCCGGCCGATCAGGGGCGCACACATCACGGTATGGATCCCGTTCGAGACCAGGGATCCGGGCGACTCTCCCGAGCTTTCGAGGGTCGAGTGCCAGAGCACCGACTTCTTCTTCGACATGGCTCGGCGCACGATGGTCTCGCTCAGCACGACTCTCTTCAGGCGCTCGCGTCCCGGGCGGCAGCGCAGCACGGGCTCGAGGCGCTCGCCGTCCTCGGCGAGCTGCAAGATCGTGATGCGGTCCGCGGGCGTGGTCTGGAGAAGCAGCTCGATGCAGCGGTCGTAGACGTCACTCAACGAGAATTCGGCCGTCAGCGATCGCGTCAGCTCGGTCAGGAGCTGCAGATGTCTCGCCTGGCGTCGCGAGCGCTCGCGGACGCGCAGGAGCTGCTGCTGGAGATCCACCGCGCTCGCCGACTCGCCCGCCGCCGCCACCAGCTCGTTCTCGGTCTCCAACCACACCTCGCTCGGCTCGCTCCAGATCGTCTTGCCTTCCTCGAAGGCCGTATTGGAGAAGCGCACCTGAGTCTCGGCGGGCTCCGGGAGGACGAACTCGATCTCGGCGACCTCGCGCGCCACGCGGACCCAGTCCCCCGAGCGCAAGGGCGTCCACACCCGGGGCGCCAACGGGCGGCCATTGAGCATCGTGCCGTTGTTGCTCTGCAAGTCGCGAATACCCCAGCATCCTTCTTGGACCTCGAGGGCCGCGTGAATGCGCGAGACGCGATCATCGGGGATCTGCAGCTCACAGCTCGAGGAGCGCCCCAGCTGGACAATGCCTCCCTCGAGTGGAAATCGCACCGGGCTCCCCCCGCTCGCCAGCTGGATGTTGAGGTGCGCCATCGATGCTCGTCTCTCTTATTGGGAAAGGAAGCGGAAGTCGCGGTCGGAGGTCAAGGAAACGACCTCCTCGTCGACGCGACCGTCGCTCACGCGATACCGGAGCAGCGCCTCACCCGTCTCGGACTCGAGAGCATAGTGATCGACGACATCGCCAAAGACCGTCTCGGCCTCCGTCGCATTGACGGTGGGAAGGTATCGCGAGAAGACTCGAGGATCATAGTAGCGAAAGAAGAAGATCTCGTCGTCGGGTCCCCGCACTTCGAGGAAGCCTCGCAGGTGGTTTCGGACCTTCTTGAAGGGGAGCTCGTCGTCGACGGCCAGGAAGATTCCGCCATGCCGCCCCCAGCGATCGAGTACCCAGTCGGTGAAGGCCGAGTCGGGCTCCAGCCGCACGAGGTAGGGGCTTTTCTCGGCCACCTCGGGGGCGAGCTCGCCGGAGAAGA
The DNA here is from genome assembly GCA_029260795.1 of Planctomycetota bacterium. Lineage (GTDB taxonomy): Bacteria > Planctomycetota > OFTM77 > OFTM77 > OFTM77 > OFTM77. The sequence continues at coordinate 49,113 of JAJDCO010000001.1, forward strand.
GGCACGCCTGCTCGAGCTCACTGGTGTCCAAGGGCTCCAGCAACCCCGGCAGGGTGGCACCGTCGAGGATCGCATGGACGGCCAGGCCTTCGACGGTGAAGAGCGGCGGCTTGCGGAGGGTCGGTGGCGTCGGATCGGTGGTCATTCGTCTCTCGAGATCAACCCGGTTGCTCTTGCTGTTGCTGCTGCTTCTTCTTTTCCTCTTCGCACTTCTCGCAGAACGGCGCGCCGCTCTCGGCGGCTTCGCTCAGCACCTGTGCCTGCTTCTTCGTGGCCGGTGTCGAGGCCCCTGCGCGACCGGCCACCTTGCCGGGCTTGGCCTCGGCGGTCGAGACGCCTCCCGCCGACGCGGTCGCGGCCTCGAGCGGCTCTTCGGGAGCGTCGGGTGCCGAGGGCGAGCCAGGGCTGCAACCCGCTCCCGAGCCCGCAGAGCCACCGCTGTTCAGCTTGAGCATGCTGCCCTGGATGTCGATCCCCGCTGACGAGATCACGATGAAGTTTCCGCCGACCTTGAGCGTCAGCTGAGTCGCCGCCTCGATGACGGTGTTCGTCCCCGCCTTGAGGTGCAGGTTCTTGCCGTCGAACGCGATGTTTCCCGACGCCTTGCCCGGGAGATCGCCGCCCACCTTGGCCGAGAGATCGCCGCCGATGTCGTGCACGCCATCGCCATCCACCTTTTGATGAGCACCTCCTTCGACGTGCACCATCCGGTCCCCGACGACCTTGAGGCTGTCGTTGGCGCCGAGCTTCTCGCGACGATCACCGACCACCTCCTCGTAGAGGTCACCTTCGATCTTCGCATGGTCCTTGCCCTTCACGATTCGGTGATGATCGCGACCGGTCCATTCGATGCGATCGTTCAGCACACGCCGATGGGCGTCCTTTTGGGCGTGGACGAAGACCTGCTCGCTGTCCTTCTTGTCGTCGAAGCGGATCTCGTTGAAGCCTTGGCCGCCTTTGCTCGACGACGACTTCCAGGTCGTGACGGTCGGCTGCTCGGCGGGATCGACGGGTGGCTTCTGCACTCCGTTGTAGACGGCGCCCGTCACCAGCGGACAGTCGGGATCCCCTTCCAAGAACTCGATCACGACCTCTTGGCCGATCCGAGGGAGCTGCAGCGTCCCGAACCCCTTGCCGGCCCAGGTCTGCGCCACGCGAATCGCGCACGAGCTGGCCTCGTTGGCGTTGCCGAGTCGATCCCAGTGAAACTGCACCTTCACACGACCCAGCGAATCGACGTGGATCTCCTCGCCCGAGGGACCGACGACAGTGGCCGTCTGCGGGCCTGCCACGATCGGCTTCGGCGCCAGGCGGCGAGGCCGAAAAGGAACCTCGGCCGGAAGGCATCGGAACGAGCTCTCGAAGACGTCCTCACCGGGATCGCTCGACTGAAAGGAGTCGGCCTGGTCGATCCGGATCGTCTGCTCGGTGATCAGGAAGTCATGCCCGTCGAAGGCGGGATCGTAGTGACCCTCTAGCCTGAGCGTCGTCGCGACCGTCAGGCCCCGATTGCGCGATCGAGCCTGAATGACCGTGCCCGAGGCAGCGGCCTCCTCGAGACGGAGCAGTGCCAGATCGTCTCCACGGGCGACGGACTGATATCCTTCGGGAAGGTAGTCGTAGACCTCGAGTGAGGACTCGACCTCGAAGAGGTTCGCCTGCGCCGAGACCTCGAGGTCGAGGCGAGGCTGCTCGAAGTCGAAGCTCCGAAGCGAGAAAAACCCCGGCCGCACTTCCCGCTGAATCTGCCACTCGGTGATCGCTTCGGGCGCATCCTGGGACGCGACACCGGAGGCATACTTCACTGACGCATTGGACGCGAACCCCTCGGGCCGCCGCCAATGGCCCCGGCCCCCACCCGCACCTCGACGTGACGATCTTGCCCGAACGCGAGCAGACACCGTGGCCGTTCCCGAAGACGGCCGCCCACGGGCAGAAGCTCGAGTTCGAGGCCTGGCAGGCGCAGCAGTTCGACGACACGTTGCAGGTCACGGTCCGCACCGTGGTCGGCCAGATCCTCCTCGCCGGCTGGAACATGTTTGTCCGCGTCCTGCGCGTTATCAAGGAGGTCTTCTCCAACTCACCGCGCATCGCCAACTACAAGATTCGCGCCCGGGCCTGCGGCTACAAGCCCGAAGGACGCACCCACAATGTCACGCGCGATCTCGAGGCCAACCTCGAGGTCTATCCCTCCGACAGCTTCGAGATATCGGTCGACACCTCGGCCTTCGCCGGCATCGGCTACTCCCGTGAGGTCAGCCGCGCCGACGCCTCCGCCCCGGTCGCCGAGACCGGCCAGGCGCAGTACGAGAGCAGCGGCTCCCCGGACGAGACGACCGACAAAGAGACGTTCACGATGAGCGCGGCCTTCGGGACGATCAAGGACACACACACCGTCACGCGCATCGAGGGAACCGGCGGCTCGAACAAGAGCCTCGTCATCCAGGAGGACATCCAGCAGCGCGGCCTGACGACCGACATCCATCGCTACACCGACTCGAGCCACGAAAACACCTTCGAAGGCGAAGCCTACTCCCTCGACTACCACCAGACGAAGGAGCACGACTTCTCGGGCGTCAAGTCGGGAGGCTCGATCCAGTTCGACGAGGCCGGCAAGATCGTCTCGCGCACCGACGACGAAGGCAACGTCGTCTCCAGCCAGGAGTATCGCGATCGCCACGACGACGCCGAGAACTTCGAGTCCGGCGGATCGATCCAGGTCACCGACGCGGAGCGCGTCACGCGCGTGCCGCCCTACCCGTCGTCGTTCTTCCCGCTCTGTCCGGTCGACATCAAGTTCAAGCGGAACGATCTCGAGGACGAGTTCACCCAGCACATCAAGAGCGCGGTCGGCAACCTGATCTGGATCTCACGCAACGCGGCCGCCTTCGCCGGGCGCCTGAGCAACTGGGTGCCCGCCTACGGCTTCGGATTCAACTTCAACTTCGACATCCTCTCGGGTCACTTCTCCTACATGAAGCAGTGGCGAGAGCACGTCGACCGACGGGTGTACGCGTACTCGAAGGCGAAGCTCGACATCGTCTGCTTCTCGACCAGCCTGACGCTCTGGGGCGGCGTCTGGTTCGAGCTGTTGATGTTCGAGTTCAAGGCCGTCGTCGAGATCGTCCTGAGCGGCAAGGTCGGCGTGAAGGGTGAGTACGAGACGGCGCACCCGAGCGCCGTCGTGAAGGGCAACCGTGGCTTCGGGCCCACGGGTGGCGTCGGCGCGATGGTCCGCATCCGGATCGTCATCGGGCAGGACACCTGGTGCTCCGCCGCGGTCGGTGTGCGCACCGGCATCGACGTCGAGTACATCGCCTGGACGCAGCACGAGGAAGGCCCGCACGTGAAGTGGGACGCGACCTTCACCGGCGTGACGGCCTTCATCACCGCGCGGCTCATCCTGGTCGGGGGCTGGGAGTTCGAGCGAAAGTTCTGCAAGGAGAAGAAGATCGCCGAGAAGCGCTGGCCCGATCTCACCGATGCCGACATCCTCGAGCGCCAGAACGCCGAGATGGAAGCCCTCACGGCCGAGGCCATTCACGAAGCGCAGGAGATGTCGGCCAAGTCGGAGCGGAGCAAGGCCCGAAACCGCTCGCGCATGCGTCGCCGCTGACACCGTCTCGTCTTGCCCCCTCTCTTTCCCAGGGACTCCTCTTCATGGACATCAGCCGCTACGGACTCGTCGTCGAAGCCGAGACTGAAGACTGCACGGCCGAGGTCGTCATCAACGGCTTCCCCGTGGGCCTGGCCGGCCTGGGGCTCCAGCCGGCCTTTCAGTGCCCGATCCACGAGTACCTCCTCGACGGTGAGAATCAGCTCGGGTTGCTGATCAACCCCGGGGACTCGCCCGCGAACTGGCGTCGAGCCACGGAGAGACCGAAATCGGCCTGGCATGCGCAGCCGCCCGAGACGCCGCTCTCGAGAGCCTTCAGCGGAAAAGGGGCCCCGCCCGGGCCGCCCGCCGATGGCAGCGATCCCGTCGAGCCGCCCAAGGACGAGGATCCCGACTGGGGCCTCGAGCACGTGGTGTGGAAGGTGACCGGCCTGGCCGCGCTCCCGAGCATGACGGCCAAGGCGGCGATCATGCGTTACCCGATGGACGCGGTAGTCGGTGACGGCAGCGGCATCCCGCTGGTGCAGGTGAGCTGGCGAGCCTATGACGAGTTTCGCACCTTGCGCGAGGAGCCGCAGCCTTTCCCGAAATGGGTGTCGGGTCAACAGGACTTGGGCCCGATGTTCGGCCCACCCCACTGGCAGCAGCTCGAGACATTGACGCTCGACGAGCCAACGGTCGCGTCGCTGAAGGAGTTCGTGCTGAAGATCCGCGACCACATCGAAGCGGGCCGAGCGGCGCCGGTCTTGGATCTGTCGAAGGCCAAGTTCGTCGAGGTCGCCCGCGCCTACGGCCTCGATCGCGAGGAGCGCGCCGGAATGTTCGAGAGCATCCTCACGGACAACTGCACCGACGAGGACTGGCTCTTCGAGACGCCCGAGGACGACGAGTGGTCGTTCCGGTTGTGCGGCGGCGACCGACTGGTCGAGTGCATCGCCCGCAACTGGACGCCCCTGGTCAAGGGCCTGCGCATCCCGGGCAAGGGCCGCTTCCTCTACCCGATGTTCGTCGGCCGCCAGAAAGGCGACTGGATCATCGCGCGCTGAGGACCGAGCTCACCGCTCGCCCAGACTACGACGTTCGGTCCTTGCCCGCCTCAGGAGTGTCGTAGCTCCAGTTCGTCACCCCGGGAGCGCAGAGCGAGAACACGAAGCCGAACAGAGCGAGGACCAGGCTCTCGACGAGGCGTTGTCCGCTGTCGGTCGCGATACCGCCGACGACCCAGAAAACGCTCGCCACCAAAGCCAACAGTCCCATCACACGGGCTGACCTCGTTCGCCCACCAAAGCTCCAGCCGCGGCCGGACCTCCCAGCAAGAGACGCGACTCAGCAAGTGCAGCAGGGCTCGCTCCTGGGCTTCCTCGAAAGGAGCCTTCTGCTCCTGCAACCACTTCAAGACCCAGGTCGCCGCAGTCTGCAGCCGCTCGTCGTCACTCGCCGTGATCGAGAGCAGCTCATCGACGTAATTCCCGACGCCCAGGAGTCGCTTCCCCAGGTTCTCGAGTGGCTCGATGTGCTTGCCATCGAACTGCTGCAGCACCTCCCGAATGTCCACGCCGCCTCGTCCTGGCCTCACCCATGCTCATCGACGAGAAGCTCCCGTCGGAATCGACCGCCCTGAAGCTGGCGGAACCCATGCCTCGAGCGGCCAGCAGCATACCCGCAGGATCGGATCGTGTCAGGGTCCACGAGCGCGTCTGGATCAGCTCGGCCCGCCCTCCGCGTCCGTGACATGCGAGGCCAGCGCCAGGGAGAGGCGCCGCGTGATCGCTTCCATCGACGCTTCGGAGCGCTCGATGCCGTAGACCGTCCCTGGGAAGTCCAACGGCTTCTGGATCTCCCAGATGCGCTCGTGCTCGCCGGGCGGCAGCACCTGCGCCGGGTCGCCGACGGCGACCCAACCGATGGGCACTGTCTCGCTGGGGGCGAGACGACTCTTCACGTGGACGACTCCGTGAACACGCACCTCGCTTCCTCGACCCAGGACGGCAGAGTGGAACACGGCCGCGCCCGTGGCAATGAAGACCTCGTCTTCGACGCGGCAACCAACCACGTGCGCCTGCGGACCGACCAAGCAGTGGTTGCCGATGCTCAGAGGATGACGGGCCGAGCTGCGCAGAACGGCGTTCTCGAGGACGATGCATTCGCGGCCCAGGGCGATCGATCCACTCTCGGCCACGACTTGGGCTCCATACAAGATGCGGCAACCAGGTCCCACCGTGACGTTCCCGCAGACGAGCGCATTCGGCGCGACCCAGGCCGTCGGATCGATCTGAGGTGAGAAGCCGTCGTGCTCGATCAACATGTCATCGTCCTGGCCGGAGTGGAGGAAGCGTCGATTGGCGCGCCGCGGGTGCCGCATCGAGTACGGCCCCGTCTACGTGGCTAGTCGGGCGAGGTAGGCCGGCAAGCCTTCTAGAACGAAGTAGGTCCATCCGCCCACGGTGGCTTCCCGGCTGAAGACGGGATTGTCTTGCGGAAAGCTCTCGATACCCGTGTGCCTGACCTCGAGGTGTGACCCGGCCGTGGTTGCCGAGAGCTGTGCGCACCGACCTACGGGAAGTTGGAGCTGATGCCGATGATCTTCTCGCACTCCGGGCAGCAATAAACACGGTGGTCGGCGAACCACCCGTTCTTCACGACGACCAGCTCTTTGATCCGAGCCTCGCAATGCGGACATCTCGGCTGGATGTCCTTTCTCTCCGTCTTCATCTCGTCTCCAATCTTCGACGTTTCCGGCGCCATCTATGGCGCTCTCTCCCAGACAGCTTGGTGCTGGACGACCTCGAAGCCGGCTCGCTCGCAGTTGCGATGGCTGGCGGTTCCGGGCTCGACGTCCGTCACGACCCAGCTCGATCCCAACGCATCGGCGTCCGCCAACCGGGCGGCGATGAGTGCACTTTGGCATCCTCGACCTCGCCACTCAGCCCGGGTGAACCCATTCCCCAACAGGGTCCCGCGCTCGCCCACGAAGGTCGTGGCCATGGCCACGAGCTCACCGTCCTCCTCCACGACGAAGGCACGAAAGCGGTCCGTGCAATGATGCCGCCGCCGGAGCTTCCAGAGATCCGGGGTGATGGACACCTGAAGCTCCAAGAGAGGCAGAAGACGGTCCGCGTCCTCAGGCCCCAAGCGCACCACCGGCCAGGAAGGGCTCGGACGGAGCGAACCAGCGGCGAGCCAGAGGAGCTCGTGATCGGAAACGAAGCCTCGGTCGCGAAGCGGCGCATCGAGCGGCGGCTGATGCCGGATGTCCAGGTCGACCCGCAGGGCGTGTCCGTCCTCCTCGAAGTGCTCGAGCGCTCGATCCAGCCACGACAAGGTGTCCGGAGTGCAGCCCAGGATTCGGTTGTAGTAAGCCGCCGGGCGAGCACGGTCTCTCGTCACCGTGAGCGGACCCACCTCGATCCGCTCGAACGACGACTCCCGCGCGTCGCCCATCGTCCTCGAAGCGTTGAACGCGGCGTACTCCACGTCCAGCTCGAGCAAATCCTTCTGAGGAAGGCTGGGCATGATCCCGATATCCACGGTCCGAGAGAGGTCACGCCTCGGGCGCTCATCGAGGAAGCCCCAAGACCAAGCCGAAGAGTGCGAGCAGCGAGGCGGCGACACCGACTCCGTACGATCGCTTCGAGAGCGCCCGATCGCGGTAGAGCCTCTGCTGCAAAGGGTACCCCCAAGACACGGCGAGCGCGAGGAAAGCGAGAGCCGCTCCGGCGTGCACTGCGCTGGGATTCCCAAAGGCTGACCAGAAGTCGTTCCGCGCGCCGGCGAGATGAGACAGGGCTGCGTATCCGATGTCCGCCCAGGGAACGACGAACATCCATACGAAGAGGACGGAGGCGATCGCGGGACGCCACTCGATCTTGCGCGCGGCAACCCAAGTCGTGACCAGTGCGATCGTGAGCCAGAGAAGGTAAGGCGCCAGCGCGATGAGCGTACGATCGCTCTGCCCATCGGGCATCACATAGCTCGTGTGCCCCCACTCGCCCGAAGACGGCCAGATCGAGATGTCGGTCACCGTGCCACCGCAGGCGAGGACCGCGATCGCATGAGCCGCCTCGTGGAGGGCCGTGACGGCGAGGATCGCCGGCGGCAACACGAGGAGATGCCAGAGGTGCGATCTCAGGAAGCTGGTGAGCGAGTCGTGCGTGAGCAGGGCAGGAGGCATGGAGAGGCTCTCGAGAAGAGTCGCGCTTGCGTCAACACCGAATCGGACGCCCAGCTGGACGAGAGCCTTTCGCAGAAATCCCGCACCCACGAGTTCGAGGCACGATGGGAGACCGGCTCGCTCACCTCTGTGCTTGAATCTTGAACGTTCGAAGTTGGACGTTGCTCTCAGCCGTCTCCCAAGAGCTCATGCAGCACCGGCAGCAGCGCCTCGCCCCATGCTTCGTAGCCGGGGCCGGCCAGATGAATGCCGTCGCCCGCCATGCGCTTCGGATGCAGCTCACCGGACTCGGTCAAGAAGTGCGAGCGCAGGTCGAGGTAACGCACGCGCGCATCGCCCCGAACCTGCTCGACCAGGATCTCGTGGAGGAGGTCGACTTGGTGCCTCGCCGCGCTGTCGCGCGCGCCGGTCGGGAAGCAGCCGAGGACCAGGAGCGTGGCTTGTGCCTCGCGCTCCCGGAGCCGGGCCACGATCTCGAGCGTGCCGGCGGCAACGCTCGCGCCGTCGTGCTGGGCCGCGTTGATGTTGTTCACGCCGATCATCAGCACGATCACCTCGGGATCGATGCCTTCAAACTCGCCGTGGTCGATGCGCCAGAGCACGTGCTCGGTGCGGTCGCCGGAGATGCCGAAGCTGGCAGCGTCGAACGGCGCAAAGAAGCGATCGAAGGGACGAGCGCCGTCGACTCGCGACAGACGGTCTCCGGAGCCGGTCCAGCTCTGCGTGATCGAGTCTCCGAGGAACACCAGACGCAGACCCGGGCGCGCCGCCGCCGCGGCCAGGATCTTGTCGTGCTGATCGAGCCAGATGCCGCCGCCCCATCCCGCCGCCCCGCCGCGATACTCGGCGCTCGGCGCGGCAATCGTCGCGGGGGGCTTCCATCGTCCGGTGGCCGCCAGCGCGAATCGGACGAGTGGCTCGGGATCTTCGAGGCTGTGCGGGTGATGGCCCACGCCGGGCTTGCGTATCACTTGGATCGTCCCTCCGAGCTCCCGATAGCGCTTTTCGAGGAGGTCGGAGTTCTCCGCGACCGGGACGACATCGTCCGCTTCGCCGACGACGTTCAGGATCGGCACACCCGCCTTCGCCAGCCCTTCGAGTCGGTCGATCGGGAGCCCGCGAAAGTCGGTGACGGTCTCCTCGGTCAGCTCCCACGCTGCGAGGCACGCCTTCCAGTCACCCGCGCTGCCCTTTCCCTGGCCTCGCCCGCCCGGCCAGCTCCGAATGTCGAGCACCGGTGCGTCTCCATACAGTCCGGCCACGCGTTCGGGATGCGCGACTGCCCAGGCCGTGATGATGAGTCCGCCACGGCTCATGCCTTCGAGGATCGGACGCTCGTCGAGTCCGGCCGACACGACGCGGTCGTAGAAGCGCTCCCAGCGCGCCACCGCCGTTGGCGAACCGTACAGCCCGGCCACATCGCAGTACGCGACGTGCCAGCCGCGCTCGAGCAGCGCCACGTCGAGCTGGGGCTCGTGCCCGAAGAAGCGGGCGCGCCAGATCCAGGGATGCCCCTCGGCCGCGCGCTCGGGCAGGACGATGCGGCAAGCCACGTCGTCCATCGTCAGCTCGAGGCATCGGAAGCCATGGAAGCTGGTCACCCGCGTCGGCTCGGGCAAGTGGGTCGCAAGATCGAAGGGTGGGTCGACATCGAGCAGGAGGTGCTCGGCCACCCGCGCCGCGATCGCATCCGCTTCGAACGGGTGAGGCCGCGGGCCGCGCGCCCAACGGTGGGCATCGCTTTGGAGGGACCGATGCAGATCCAGGACTCCGCAGCGCGTCTCGAAGGCGACTTGGCGCAGCGCCGGACCCACGACCTCTTGGAGACCCACATCCAACGAGGGGCGGCCCGGCTCGGGCGACGGGATCAGGAGCACGATGCGCGCCAGCGCGCTGGCTCGTCGAATCTCTCCGACGAGAGCTCGTGCCTTCGCGAGGATGTCCTCCTGGCTGGCGTCCTTCGCGGCGTCGTGCGTTCCCAATGCGATGAGCACCACTTCGGGATGGAAGGTCGCCAGCCCCTCGAGTGTCGTCCCGAGCTCACCGGCGGTCCATCCCACGCTCTCAGCCCCAAAGGACCGGACCGCGAAGCGGTCGCCCAGCCTCGCCTGCAACAGCTCGGGCCAGGCAAGTCGAGGGTCCGGCAGCCCTGTCCCGAGCGTGCGCTCGTCGCCGAGGCAGGCGACGCGCGTGGTCTCCTCGGAGTCGGGAGCGGCAGAAGCTTCCGTGCCGAGAGCGGCGAGGAGCAGGATCCACGGGAGTCGAAGTCCGACAGTCATGGGCGGGCCCCTTCGTGGTTCATCGGTGCGTGGCAGGCGCCGATTCTACCGAGAAGCGGGCGCGCCGACGCCTCTCGAGAAAAGGCGAAACTCTTCGCCTGGCCGGTGACGCGAACGTCGCGGGCGTTCGGACGCCCGCGTTTCCTGAACGCTGCCAATTTGCCGACTTGATCTCTGTTCTCCGTCCACCGAATGTGGTGGACTGGAATGCCTAGCCCACCCCCGTCGACATCCCGATCTCGGAGGAGCATCCTGATGCGATTCGCCCACCGTCTGCTCATCGCACTCGCGCTGTACCCTTTCATCATCCCGACCGCCAACGCACAAGGCCTCGGGAAGCTCGCGCCCACAGAGTCGGTTCGGATCGTCCGGGATGCCGTGGGTGTGCCCCACGTCTTCGCGAAGACATCCGAGGGCGCGTTCTACGGGCTGGGTTGGGCCAGCGCTCGCGACCGCCTGCTGCAGATGGACATCCAGAGGCGACTCGGCCGCGGTCGAATCAGCGAGGTCTTCTCGCCGACGACCTTCCCGCGAGCGCTGCTGCTCGACAAGCGGGCGCGCTGGCTCGGCTGGGGCGCTAAGGCGGACCAGCTCGCCAACGACATGAGTGATCCGGAGCTGCGGGCGATCCTCGAAGCCTACTCGAACGGCGTGAACGACTACGTCGCGAGCCTGAAGGGCGCCTTGCCAGCCGTCTTCACGAGCCTCGAGATCACGACCTTCGACGACTGGACGCCGGGCGATTGCTTGGTGGTGTGGCTGCGCGTGCAGGACGCCTTCGACGCCGCGTGGGAGAACGAGGTCAACAAGACGTCGTGCTCGAATGGATCGCCGACGATCGATCCTTCGGGCGCGGTCGTGCCTTGCCCCTATGGAACGTCGACCTGCAAAGTGCTGCATCCCAAGGAAGGCGCGAAGCTCGCTCGCCTGACGACGCGCGAGGAGACGTTCTTGAAGGCGAGCCACAACTGGGCGGTAGCGGGCACTCATACGACGACGGGCGAGGCGGTGCTGAACAGCGATCCGCAGCTCTTCATTCAAGCGCCGTCGTTCTGGTACGAGTTTCACGTGAAGGGCGGCGACTTCGACAGCCGCGGTATCGGCGTGCCGGGGTTTCCGCCGGTCTTCGTCGGTTGGAATCAACGCATCGCGTGGGGCGCGACGGCGCTCGGCGGCGACGCGTCGGACATCTATGAGCTGCAGCCGGGCGCGGCGGCCGACAGCTACGTGCTCGACGGCCAAGAGACGCCGATGACGGACGTGCACACCGAGACCATTCGGGTCAAGAACGGCACGGCGGTCAACGTCACCTATCGGGCGACGGTCTGGGGACCGGTCGTGACGGACTACTTCAAGGAGACCTGCGACCTGCCGGGCTCGACGACCCGCGAGGTCGCGATGCGTCACCTGGCGCTGGACGACGACCAGCACTCCTTTGAAGGTTTGATCGGGTTGATGAAGGCCGACGACTGGTGCGAGGCGCGGGTGGCGATCCGCGGTTACCGCTCGCCGGCCATCCACTTTCTGTACGCCGATATCGACGGGCACATCGGCTACACGGCGCTGACGAACATTCCGGTGCGACCGCCGAGTGAGCCCTGCTTCGGTGCCATTCCCCTCGACGGCTCGACGATGGCTTCGGATTGGCAGGGCATGGTGCCGTTCGATCAGCTCCCGTGGGCACTCGACCCGAGCGAGGGCTTCCTCTCGACGGCCAACAACATGGCGGCTGACCCGGCTTGCAACCCGATGAACCTCGTCATCGGCACGAGCGGGGACACGATTCGAAGCTGGCGCTTGCGGGAGATCCTGAGCCGCGGCACGGGCGGCGGTGCTCAGATGACGCCCGAAGCAGTCCTGGCCGTCCACACCGACGCGGTGAATCCGGCTCTGCGGACCTTTGCACAGCTCGCGATCCTGATGTGGCAGAACGGAGCCTTCCCGGCCCGCAGCGACGCCGCGAAAGCAGCCAACGCGCTCGCCACCGATTGGAACGTGCACCTGCCGGCCGATCAGCAGTGGTCGGTCTTCAACTGGCTTCCGATCGCGTCACTGCTGGTGAAGCTCGAGGCGCCGCTGGTGGCGGGCTTCCGTCAACCGCTTCCTCTGGCCGTCACCTTCGGCGGGGGCCAGCCGGGTCTGTGCAACTTCCTCAAGACCGTACAGCAGGACTTCCCGACTTGGGCCGCGGATACGACCGCGATCGCGTGGGCGCAGGATCTGCTCGAGCAGGCCTGGCGCAATTCGGCAGGTGGGCCCGTCAACGGCGACTTCGACGTGTTGTATCTCGGTCGCTTGCGTCAGCCGCTCTGCGGACCGGTCTGCGGCAAGGGCAGCGACTGCAGCCTGCATCCGCCCTTCGACTTCACGTCGGCCGCACCGCTGACGGTCACGATGGGCAACACGATCTGGTCGCAGCAGGGGAACTCGTTCTCGCAGTGGGTCAACTTCGCCGACCTGGACGGATCGCGCAGCGTCTTGCCCCCCGGCGTCTCCGAGGACCCGGCCAGCCCGCTGTTCCGTAACAACGAAGCCGCCTGGATCGCGGGGCAGCTCCATCCCGGTGCGGCCTTGACCGAGTCCGTCGTGATGAGCCAAGCCACCGAGATCGACCTGCTGTTCTACGCAAAGTAGACGACGGTCAGCTGACGCGTGAGCTGCGGGTCCGACGACCCGCAGCCACCCATCGCGCTCGGTCCATTGGAACTGCGAGTGCGGCGAGCTCGGCCGGAGGAAGCTGCACGGAGTGCGCCCGCGGAGCGCCATCGAGCTGAACGAGCCGCGCGCGCAGCGAGCGCTTGCCGCACTCGGCGTCAGCTCCGCGGACCACCACGAGTCTCCTCCAGCCGATCGTCCTCCTCGGTCCGCTCCGCGAACGCACTCCGGCCCTCATTCCGCGCGCGCGACGAGTGGGAGTCGCCTCTTTGCCCCCGCACTGAAGAGGCGAGCTCGAGGAGCTTCAACGTGCCGGTGAAGACCTTGGCCCGCCTGCGAAGGGTGGAGTGTGCGCACGCGGAGCCGAGCACCAGTGCGCCCACGAGCTCCCGTGACGCTCACCGCGAGGCGCAGCTGGCGGCCGAGTCGAGCCGCGCCCGCGAAGCAAGCGGCCGCCACACCCGGCGTCAGCTCCGCGGACCACGACGTTGCCCTCCGGCCGAATGTCCTTCTCGGTCCGCTCCGCGAACGCACTCCCGCCTCCTTCCCGCGCACGAAACGAGCGACCGCCCTAACCGTGGACCCCGCCCCCAGGAGGCCGATGCCCGCCCATCCCTGCGCAGTCAGCGCGGTGATCGCGCTGTTGGCCTGTTCCCAACTCGCGTGTATCCTCTTGCACATGAGTCTGCACCCACTCCCTGAACGTTCTTCCCGGCACGCGGCGATCGGCCTGCTGCTGGCTTTCGCCAGTTGCGCCACCGCACCGACGCCGAACTTCGTCGCCGGAGAGATGATCGAGCTGAACGACAACGCCGGATGGTGCTGGTTCCAGGACGAGCGCGCTCTGGTCGACGGCTGCACCTTGATCGCCGGCACCGTGGCGGATGACAAAGGCCCGAACGGCGCGGCGCGCACGGGCAACATCGAGTTGAGCGTCTTCGACCTCGCCACGCACGAAGTCAGGCGGGTGCTTCTCCACGCCGGGCTCCAGGATGACGACCACAACGCGCCGGCGCTGATGAGACTGCCCGACGGCCGATACCTGGCGGTCTACGGGAAGCACGGCGGGGACTCGCTGATGCGGTGGCGAATCTCCACTGCGCCAGGCGACGCGTCGGCCTGGCAGCCGGAGCAGCAGCTCGACGTCGGCGCAGCCTACACTTACCAGAACCTGTTTCGGCTGCGCGCCGAGGGCGACCGGATCTACAACTTCCACCGCGGCTACGGCTACAACCCGAACTACGCATTGTCCGAGGACGGCGGGCGGAGCTTTCACTACGGCGGGCGGCTGCTCGCTTGGACGCCAGCCGACAGCGAGATCAACGGCGCCGGCCGGCCCTATCCGCGCTACGCCGGCGACGGCGAAGAGGCGATCCACTTCATCACCACCGAGGATCACCCCCGCAACTTCGACAACAGCATCTACCACGGCTTCCTGCGCGACGGGCAGCTGCGCGACTCCCACGGTACGCCGGTGGCGGCGCTCAGCAGCGGCCGCGACGCCGACGCCGGTCCGACCGCATTCACCCAGGTCTTCCAAGGCACCGCCGACGAAGTCGCATGGACGGTCGACTTGGAACTCGACGGCGCAGGCCTCCCAGTCGCGATCTTCTCGGTTCAGCATGGCGACGGCAAGGTCAAGAAGGACTCAGCGGCCGGCGGCGAGACCCTGCATTACTACTACGCGCGTTTCGACGGCGCGGCCTGGAGGGTCCAATTCCTCGCCCACGCCGGCACCCGGCTCTACTCCCCCGAGGTCGACTACAGCGGCTTGGCTGCGATCGACCCGGACCGGCCGGAGGTGGTCTACATCTCGACCAACGCCAATCCGCGGACGGGCGTGCCGCTGATCAGCGCTGCGGACGGCCTCCGCCACTACGAAATCTACCGCGGCCGCAGCGACGACCACGGCCAGGCCTGGACTTGGACCGCGATCACCGCGGATTCAAGCGAGGACAACATCCGCCCCAACATCCCGGCGCGCGACGGCGGACGCACCGCGCTGCTGTGGTTGCGCGGCAGCTACCAGAACTACCGCAGCTACAACACACGCCTGGTTGCCCTGATACAAGCCGACATCGTCTCGGCGACACCCGTCCGATGACCGCTACGCGGATCGGATCCGTTGGCTGAGGTCGGGCGGTCAGGAGTCCCCAAGGGATTGTCGAGCGAACGTGAGGTCCGAAGAGTCCCGAAGGTGAGGGTCGCGGGCTGCTGGACTGGACAATCGGCGGCCGAATCAACTGGAGCGCACCCGATTGAGCCGAAGGCGGAGAACGCCAAGCAGAAGACCCTCCTTCAGCTCGATGATGAAGCGAGGCCCATTGACTCACTCCGCGCACACCCCGCGTCAGCTCCGCGGACCACGGCGATTCGCCTCCAGCCGAAGGCCCTGCTCGGTCCGCTCCGCAAACGCACTCCGGCCTTGTTCGCGCGCGCAGCGAGCGAGAGACGCGACTCCAGGCGTCGTCTTCCCTGGCGATCATTCTCGCCTCTTGGAAGGTGTCCACCAAGAGGGGGGGGACCTCACTACCGGATGGCTCGAGTCTGGTACTGCTCGAGATAGCGGCGGTACTCCGGGTCCATCGGACGCGGCTCCTCGGGCGGGTAGCTCTTCATGGCACAGTAGGGCAGCGGTAGAATCCAGCGCCCCGTGCGATTGTGAAAGCTGCCTTCCTTGGCCCAGCCGCTGAGGCGGAGGAACCAGGTGCGTCGAAGTCCGGTCGCCGGTTCTGGGGGGGCTTTGAAGTCGAGCCGAACCCGATCGCCGGCCACGAGGACGACCAACCGATCGTCGTGGGCGTCGAGTAGCTCCTCGACGCGGCCATAGCGCGTTGCGATGCCACGGGCACGCGGGAGCCAGTCATCGGGCGCGGACTCTTCGAAGGCGTAGGTCTGCTCGTGACGAGCGACGTTTCCTTCGGTTCGCGAGAAGCCGTGGAACTCGAGCGTGGCTTGCTCGAGTTGGACAACATGCCGGACCAGCGCCTGCCCGCTCTCGGAGGTCGCTGCGCCCTCAGTCGGCAGAGAGAAACGCGAGACGTTCCGCGCCGAGGCGATCGTGTCCCAGAGGAACCGATGCTGTCCGGAAATGGCGAGGCGAGCGCCAGGAGGGAGCGGTTTGGAGAGCTCGACGACCATCGTCCGGTCCATTCCAGCAGGGACGCCCACGTCGGCCGCAAGCACGTGGCGTCGATCTCCCTGGATCTCCTCGATGCGAAGCGGGCCCCACGTGCGGTCCTGCTGCCAGAGCGAGTAGGCGACCGTCGAGTCGTACCACGCGATCCGACCCGTCAAGAGCAGGTGCGTCGCGGGCGCACCCAAGGTGAGCTCGAGGTCGTAGCGCTCGACCCAACCCGACAGCTGAGGCGGCACGTCCGGGTATCCGTGAACGTAGCGGCCATCTCGACTCGCGACGAGCTCCGACTCGTCTCGGCCATCGGGCAGCTGCAACCCATCGACCGCGGTGACGTCCTTCTCTGGAACGAGGTATCCCGCAAGCGATTCATACCGATCGCGCCGCGTGCTCTCGTCCAGATAGAGGTTCCCGTCGGAGGGATGGTCGACGGCCACGAGCTCGACGCGATCGAGATACGTCGTCTCGCGCAGCTCCTCAGTGATCGCAAGATGCAGCTGGCCATCGACCGCCTCGAGTCGCGCACCGTCGATGCGGACGTATTCCTCGGGGTCGAGATGAGCAGTCGCTCCCGGGGGCAACCACTCGTCGAGCGGGGCGATCCCGATCACGTCGGTGAGGAACGCCCAGCCCTCCGGACCGCGGGCGTATAGAAAGGGACAGCTGGCCACCAGGCCTTCCTTCTGCGGGAAGCGCGCGCTGCCGTTCGCGGCGATCTCGAGATCGGCCGTGGGCACGGCCTGTAGGATTCCCTGCGGCCAGCGCACCTTGATCCCCTCGATCTCACCGCGATCCTGAGCGCCCAGCCCGAGTCGAAGGCCGCCGGGCTCCTTGATCATCGAGGACGAGTAGATCGGACCCGCCCACTGCTCGACGATGGCCCCGATGGCCTCGCGATTGTCCTTCTTCCCCTCGGGACGCACGCGCCAGCTCCCGTAGTGAGGCGTCGCGCCGGAACTGAAGATGTGGAGCTGATCACCTTGCGCGATCACCTCGAGCAAACCGTCACCATCGAGATCGGCCAAGGCGAGTCGAGACGGTGGCAAGTCGGCAACGCTCTCGAGGACGAACCTTCCCCCTCGAGTGTTGCGCAGCAGGCTGATCCCGGTGTCGTGCGCTACCAGCACGTCGAGGTCGCCATCGTTGTCGAGATCGCCAGACCTCACGTCGCGTAAGCTCCCCTCTCCCGCCGCGAATCGCACGCTCTCGGTATCCCGAAAAGCCACGGAGCCCGGCCGCCCCTCTCCCGCATTGAACGCGCAGGCCCACTCCCCCGTGGCCCGAAACGCGAGCACGTCCGGGGCGCCGTCGTTGTCGAAATCCTCGACGAGGACGCGGACGGCGCTTTCGAGTGACGGGAGGTCCACGGGCGAGAAGGTGCCGTCGCGACGGTTCAGCAGCACACGCACCAGCGCATCGGCGACCACGATGTCGAGGTCGTTGCCGCGGTCGAGATCGTGGACGTCGAAGGTGAGGAGCTCACTCTCGCTCTGATAGAGCGGCGGCTGCATGAGGGTGAACGAGCGGTCTCCGTCATTGCGAACCCAGCGCAGAGCCGACCTCGCTCCCCCGATCACATCGAGATCACCATCGTGGTCCAGATCGAAGAGAGAGACCTGCGCCACGCCCTGGTCGAGCGGCACCGGCTCGCCGAGCATCACGGCATCGTCCAGCAGATCGAAGGCAACCTGAAGCTCACCTCCAGGCGACACCCAGATGCCATCGAGCTCGCCGTCGTTGTCGACGTCGCCCACCGCCACCCGGGGAGCCTCGGGGCTCACGGACGCGCCCTCGAGCCGCAGCGACCGGGCATCTCCCCGCGCGAGCTCGAAGCCGCGTTCAGTTTGAATCAGCAGCGCGTCGCGCCCATCGGCATCGATCACCGCCAGCAGAGTTCCGCCGCCATCGGCGAGGAGATCCTCGTCTCGCTCTCTCCATTCGAAGGTCACGGAGGCGGGCTCGGAGGCGGCACGGCTTCGATCGAGCGTCACACGCGTCAGCTCGCACTTGTCGGTATCCTCGGCGATCTCCGAGCTGATGGCCTCGAATCGTTGCCTGGCGGCCTCGGCTTCCTCCGCGCGCTCGAGACGCTGGAGCGCCATGAAGGAATGATAAGCCGCGGCGCGAAGGCCGGGCTCGATCTGGAGGGCTCGCTCGAAGCTGGTCTGCGCGTCCTCGAAGCGCCCCAGGTCGGCCTCGCACCTGCCTCGCTGGTACCAGCCGTGGGCGTGCTCGGGGACACGCTCGGTCAGCCGAGTGAAGGCTCCGATGGCAGTCGGCAGGTCGCGCATGCGCCGAGCGTAAAGACCGGTGACGTCCTCGAGAGCGGGCGGTGCATCCGCTCCGAGCAGGCGGCGTGCGGCCTCCAGGTGAGGTCCGACCTCCTCGATCCGCGAGTCGAGGTAGAGCAGCACCCGCGCCAGGTTCAGGTGGTCCATGCCATCCTCCGGCGAGCGTTCGACGACCTCGGCCAGGGACTGAGCGGCCTCGAGGTAGCCCTCCTCGCTGTCGCGCTCGGCGTGCACCTTTCCCAAGTTGCGAAGGCGCTGCAGCGAGAGGACCGGAATGGTCTTCGAGTGCTTCGACTCCCCGGAGTCCGAGTCACTGCCACCGCAGGCCGGTGTGAAGGCCAACAACACGATCCCAAGAATACGCCCGAGCCTCGAAACCAACACGCTCGACTCCTGCTTCCAACGAACGCCACGCGGGCGTCGCACTCCGTCAAACTCCCGGCCCAGGGGCCCCCGAGCGGGGCCCCCGACGAGACGAGCAATCAAAGATCACCCTCGTGAAGCTGCCCCTGCAAGATGCGCTCGATGCGGCCTTCGCGATCGACGATCATCGAGACGGGAATCGCCAGCCGCTCAAGGTCGAAGTATCGATCCGCCGCCTCTTCACTCAGGATGAGCATCTCGAAGGTCAGCTTGCGGTCCTTCTGGAAGCGGGCCACCTTGTCGCGAAGGCTGATCGGATCCAAGCTGACACCGACGACTCGATAGTCCTTTTGCTCGTGCAAGGACTGAAGCAGCGGCATCTCCTTCACGCAGGACGCACAGGTGGTGGTCCAGAAGTTGAGCAAGGTCTTGGGAGCTGTCGCGAAGCCGATGGGCTGAGCGCCACCCGTGAGCTTCTCGGCAACGATGGGGTCCAGGACCTCGCCGACCCGCACTCGCAGCCCGGGCACGCCCGGATCACGGAATGCGAAGGGACGAGCGGTGACGCTCTCGGCTCCGCCTCCCTCGACCAATCGGAAGCGTCCGTTGCGGGCCAGCTCGCCGAAGCTCTCGCGCTCGCGCCCGGGCCAACGGACGAAGACGCGGGCGCTTTCGGCAGCGCCCAACCCAAAGATGAGCTCGGAGGCGTTCTGAGAAACGAACCCCGAGCCGCTGCTCAGCACCTGGCAGTGTGTCCGCCCACCACACTCGACCTCGACCACGGCACCGATCGCCTCGGGCTCTCCTCCCGTGGCTCGAAGCCGCAGCTTCAGGAAGCCATTCCCCGAGGAGCCCCCGACGTCGTTGCGATACAGGAGGTGCGCCTCCCGCTGGATGGTGTTGATGAAGAGGTCGGGATCGCCATCGTCATCGAAGTCGGCGACGCAGCTCGCGCGACCATCGAGATCGGAGTCGGCGCCCGAGATGTCGGACAGGTCCTGAAAGCGTCCGTCGGGCCCTCCGAGGAAGACCTTGTTCCGCTCGAAGCCGCTGAAGGAGAACCCTTCCTGGAAGATCAAGGCCATATGGTTCTGCTGGTACTTCTCGCTGCCGGGACGATCCACGTCTTCGACGTTGGCCTCGGCGAGGAGGGCGGAGCTGCGGTCACTCTTCTCTGTTGCAAGCGTAGACGCCACCACGTGGCGCCAGTAGACGCTTCAGGTGTCCTTGAGCGAGTTGCCCGAGATGAATCCGTTGGCGACGTAGAGATCGAGATGACCATCGAGATTGATGTCGAGGAGCGAAGGTCCCCACGCCCACGAGGCGCCGATGCCGCCGGCCTCGGCGGGCAGACGCTCGAACTTCCCGTTCCGCTGCAAGAAGATGGAGTTTCCGGCCGCCAGCTTGAAGAGCGTGCTCTCGACCTCGCTCCCCTCCTTCTGGGCCAGACGCTTCAGGATGCGATTGCCGGCCGAGGAGGACATGTTGGAGACATAGAGGTCGAGCTGTCCGTCGCCGTCGAGATCGCCCCAGGCCGCGGCCATGCCGTTGCCGGTGTCGAGCAATCCCAGCTCGGTCGCGACGTCCTCGAACGTGCCATCGCCCCGATTGCGGTAGAGGTTGTTGTCGCCATAGTCGTTGGCGACGTAGAGGTCCTGATCTCCATCGGCGTCATAGTCGGCAAACGCGGCCGCGTAGCTCCAACTGCGGCCCGCCAACCCCGCGCCGCTCGCCACGTCCTCGAACTTCCTGCCCTCGACGTTGCGCAGCAGCGCATTGGGAAGGCCGTTGGTCGCGCGATACCAGGAGTCCGGATAGACCGCATCGAGGCGGGGGTAGTTGCAGACGTACAGGTCGAGCCAGCCGTCGGCATCGTAGTCGGCCACGGCGATGCTGAACGCGTTCATTCTCCGATCCAGCCCGACCTCGGAGCTCACGTCGGTGAAGCGGCCCT
Organism: Planctomycetota bacterium; assembly: GCA_029260795.1. Taxonomy (GTDB): domain Bacteria; phylum Planctomycetota; class OFTM77; order OFTM77; family OFTM77; genus OFTM77. The sequence continues at coordinate 69,578 of JAJDCO010000001.1, forward strand.
CGCCGTCGTTTCGGAGGAGGACGAGCGCCTTGCCGTAGGGCACACCGTCCTGCTCCCAGCCGACATGTCCCTGGAAGAGATCTTGATCGCCATCCCGATCGAAGTCGAAGAAGACCGACCCCGTCACCCCCGAAGCATCGGCGATGCCCGCCCGCTCCGCGACGTCCTCGAACGTCCCGTCGCCTCGGTTGCGATAGAGGTAGCCGCGGTCGTGCGTCGAGGTAAAGACGTCGAAGCGTCCGTCGCCATCGATGTCCCCGATCGAGGCGCCTCGCCAATAGAACGTCGAGTTGCCGTCCCGCCCTAGACGAGGCAAGGTCACCGCCACTCCCGCCGGCTCCGCGACGTTGGTAAAGAGAGGCCGTTCGCGCTCGAGGTCTTGGAGCTTGTCGATCACGAACTGGCTCAGCTGCCAGCGATCTCCCCTCTTCACCACCTCGCCGTGAGCCCAGGCATAGATCGAGACGGCTCGACTCGAGGCGCCGCGACCGATCACCTGCGCCGTCAGTGTCACCCGTCCGCGCCTCGCGTCGGCGTCGAACTCGGCGCTCCGCGTCTTGAAGAAGACGTACTCGATCGACTCCAGGACCGAGAGCCGCTCTTGGAGCGAGGCCAAGAACGACTCGCGCGTCAAGAGCTCGGCGCCTGGGGATGGCGTCGTGACCACGCGCTCGGCACCCGTCGGGAGCTCGGTGCGCGCTTCCGTACCCAAACCGACCCAAGCGCTCCCTTGGAAGTCCGAGGTGAGGTACGGGGCGGCGCCACCGAAATCTCGGCGACGGACGAGATCCGAGAACTCGATCAGCCGATTGGCAGCGGCCTCCGTCGCCTCCTCGATCGCTTCCATTCCGGTCAGGCGACCCGCCGAAGCGTTCGACTGGGCATCGTCGCTTGCCGAGTCGCCGCAGCCGGCCGCCAGAACGGCGCTGAGGAACAGGAGAGCGGATGACGACCAACACGCGAATCGTTCAGGCACGATGATGCTCCATTCGGATCTTCTCGAGGGCAAGCCGAAAGGGGTAAGACGACCGAGTCTCGGACCGGATCGAGCTCCTGCGGATCGCAAATCCCGATCCGGCCGGGATCGTTCGATCCGAGCACCAAAGAATGGTCGGATCGACACGGAGAAGCAAGTCTATCGAGCGCGCACGACCTGATTCCTTACGACTCGGTCGTAGACGATACGCGTCGGCAGCCCTCGGACCCGGGCATCTCTTCGAATGCTCGCAAGCCTCGATCGCGTCGGGTGCGCCTTTCCGAGCGGATGGCTTCTGCTAGACTCTCGGGTGGTTCGAGAAGCCTGAGGAGCACCCGATGAAGCCCGCCCCCCTGATCGCCTTCGCTTTCCTTCTCCTGGCGTTGTCCCAGCCCATCGCGGCGCAGCCGACTCGTGTGACGGTCGCCGGATCCCTGGTCGTCAACGTCAAGTCGTTCGGCGCCCGAGGCGATGGTGCCACCGACGACACGGCTGCCATCCAAGCGGCAATCGACGCGACGGCGCGTGGCGTGATCTTCTTTCCCAAGGGCATCTACCGCGTCAGCCAAACGCTACGGATCACGACCAAGAACTCGCTCATGCTGTTGGGGGAGGGATCATTCTATGGCTCGACGCTCGACGCGACCCACAACGGCCACGTCCTCGAGTTTCAGACCTGCTCCCATTCAGGCGCTGCCAGCCTCCACCTGAAGCATGCCGGCCAGCCGAGCAGTGGCTTCGGGATCGTGTTCAACCGTGCGCCCGGACAATCGGTCGGCAGCTTTGCCTGCCTCGTCGATGATGTTCGGATGGACGATCTACACGGTGGCATCCTGGTCGAAGGCTCGACGATCTGCGTGCTGCGACATGTCCAACTCCGTAACCTCGATGGGCCGACCGGCTTCCTGTTTCAGGGCACGGGACCGGGCGCCAGCGGCTCGTACCGATGCACGGTGAGCGATCTCATTGCCGACAACCCGAACAACGGGAACGCGTCCATCGACTGGATCGTGCAGGACAGCTGGGGCTACTCGCTAGTGCTCGATCAAGTGGCAGTGCTCAACGGCGGCCGCGGCATCGTCCTGCGGGACAGCGCCAACACCGGCTCGTCGTATCCTCTCTGGATGCTCGGCTGGGATCTCGAGTGCGATCACAACCGCGTCGATGCCGTGGCACTCGAGGGGGGCGAGGGCTTCTTTGCGACGACGTCGTGGCTGGGCTCCTCTCTCGAGGGTCATGGGCTGCACATCGGTCCTGGGTTCCGCGGTGAGGTGACCTTGGAGAACTCGCGGCTCTACGGGAATGCTCGCCACGGCATCTCGATGAACGCCGGGCCGATCGACGTGCTGATCCGAGGCAATGTCATCGGCGACAACGGAACGCAGTCGCCGGGGAGCTATCATGGAATCCGAGTGGCCGGCGGAGCCGAGCGCTTCCTGATCACGGGCAACACCATCGGCGATGGTGTCGGCGTGACGGGCAACGCCCAGTCCTTCGGCATCCACCTGGCGGCCGGTTCGACGCGCGACTTCGTCATTCAGGGCAACGTGCTCGTCGGCAACCTCAACGGCGCCTTACGGGATCTCTCGACCGGCACCGGCGGCGAGATCCATGGCAACGCCGGACACCGGAGTGGCCTGCTGCCTCCGAAGCTGACCCCGGGTGAGATCGCTGGCATTCCGTCACCGCCCGCCGGCTCGATCGTGTTCAACACCACGACGAGCAAGCTGCAGGTCTTCGATGGATCGAGCTGGATCGATCTGCATTGAGGCTGGAGCGGTGGTGAGGTTGCTCGAGAATCCTGTCTGGGTTGAGTGGAGACAGCCGGACGCGACGGGCGCCGGCTCTTCTCCCGACTCGACACCCGGTTCAGGATGCTGCTCATGGCCACTCCCACTTGCTCGTCCCGCTTGATTCTCGGCTGCGTCGCTTCGGTCCTCCTGCTCTCGGGGCTCTTCAGCGCTCCGCTCCTGGCCCAATCGTTCGATCAGAACGCCTACCCGGGGGGACTGGCCGGGCGATGGGGCGCCGCCTTCGATCTCGACGGTACGGGTGGCCTCGACATCCTGATCGCCAACGAAGGGAGCGGTAGCCTCTCCCAGCTCGTGAACAACGGCAACGGGACCTTCACCGCCAGCAGCTTCCTGGCAGGCAGTAGCGGCAGCGCCTCGGTCGCTGCCGCCGACCTGGATGGCGATGGCGATGAGGACGCCGTCGTGGCCAGCCACTTCGGCGGTGAGGTTTGGATCCTCACCAATACGGGCGGATCGCTGGCGCTGACTCAAACGCTCACGCCGGGTGGCAATCCCTACGACGTGGTCCTGCCGGATCTCGACGGAACGAATGGCCCCGACATCGTGATCGTCAACGCGGCGACGGGCATGGTGTCGGTGTGGCTGAATGAAGGTGGCGGCGTGTTCGAGAGCTCTTGGGCACGAGTCGACACCGCCGCCAACGTCGGTGTGCAGGCGATCGCGAGCGGTGACTTCGACGACGACGGCCTCATCGACGTCGCGGTGGCGAGCCCGGCGACCGACAGCGTTCTGGTCTTCGCCAATCTCGGAAGTGGGGTTCTCGGTGCTCCGACGAGCCACCCCGTCGACGTTCAGCCGGTGGATGTCGTGGCCTGCGATCTCGATGCCGACGGCGACCTGGACCTCGTCACGGCGAACTGGATGAGCGACAGCATCTCGGTGCTGCTCCAGCAGAGCGGCTCGTTCGCACCGGCGGTCCAGCACAGCACGGGCATTCCGACCCAAGGCGACCTCATGGGCTCGACGTCCTTGGCGGCCGGTGATCTCGATTGCGATGGCGATCCCGACATCGCGGTCGCGAACCTCCTCGAGCAATCGCTCTCGCTCTTCCTCAACGACGGCTCGGCCAGCTTCACCGCCCTTCCCAACTTCCTCGCCGTCACCGCTCCCAGCTTCGTCGAGATCGAGGAGCTGAACGGCCAGGCAGGCCTCGATCTCTTCGTGACGAACTTCGGCTCTCCGGGCTCCATCACGATCCTTCTCAACGCCTCCGAGTCCTGTCCGACTCAATGCGTGCCGGCACCGCCCGGGATGATCGCCTGGTGGGACTACGTCGGTGGCGGTGCCAACGATCTCCTGGGTGAGCACTTCGGTTGGCCAATCGGCAGTGGTCCTTACTTCACGCTCGACGCCAAGGTCGGCACCGCCGCCTTGAGCTGCAACGGTAGCGACGGCTTCTTCGCGGTGCCGGATGCCGATGCCCTCGACATCGGCTTCGGGGACCTGACGCTCGATCTCTGGGTCCGGCCCGACTCGAGCAGCGGGCTGCGTGCGTTGGTCGAGAAGGCCGACGGCAGTGGCCGCGGATATGGCCTGTACCTGCTCGACGGCAACGAGGTGGCCTTCCGTCTCGACGACGGATCGGGCAGCTCTCAGTGGACGGCGATTGGCGCGCTCGCCATTGGCTCCTACCGCCATCTGACCGTCACGGTCGACCGGTCGGCGACCGATGGTGGACGCTTCTATCTCGACGGCCTCCTGGCCGGCGTCTTCGATCCCACGTCCCGAAGCGGCGACCTCACCAATACCGCTGACCTCTACCTCGGCCACGGCCTGATCGGTAGCAGCTCGTACTTCCAAGGCGCCCTCGATGAGATCGAGCTCTTCGATCGTCGCCTCGCCGCGTTCGAGGTCGCTCGCCTCGTCTACGCCGATTCGAACGGCAAGTGCAAGCCGTGCCCGGGCGTCTCGCCGCCGAGCCAGCAGGTCGCTTGGTGGCCGTTGGACGAGCCGAGCGGCCCGACATCCGAGGACATCGCGGGCGGTAACGATGGCACCCATCAGGGTCCGACGCCCCAGACCAACGGCAAGGTCGGCGGCGCGCTGCGCATCACGGCTTTCAACGACAAGGTCGTGGTGCCGCATCACTCGAGCCTCAACTTCGGGCTCGGCGACTTCTCTTGGGACTTCTGGATCTATCGCTCCAGCGACGAGCCGGCACCCATCTTCTCGAAGTGGACGCCCTACTTCGGCTACCGATTCTTCGTGAATGCGAGCGGCGGCCTCACCCTCGATCTGTGGGGTGGGACCGACTGCCACTACGCGTTCTTCTGGCACTCGAGCGGCATCGTGCCCACCGACAAGTGGACGCACATCGCGGTCACGGTTGACCGTAGCTCGAGCCAAGGCGTCAAGTTCTACATCGACGGCCAACCAGCCGGCTTCGGCAACGCGAGCCTCTTCTGGGGCAACATCGACAACACGTCGCCGCTGTGGATCGGCTCCCTGCACGGCAGCTGGCTCATCCCCGACGCCGACTACTCGCTCGACGAGATCGAGTTCCACAAGAAGGTCCTCTCCTCCGCCGAGATCGTCGGCATCTATCAAGCCGGCCATCATGGCAAGTGCAAAGAGGTCTGCCACGTGCCCTCCGAGACCTCGATCCATCCTTGGCAAGGCTCCGTACCGATCCACGTCTCGGTGTACAACGGCGCCAACGTCCCCAAGACCTTCTCGGTCCAGCTCGCCCCGGTCCCGGTCAACGCCTGGACGGGCCTCACGATCGACGGGCCGACGGTGTTCACGTTCCCTGATCCATTGCATCCCCAGCTCCTGACCGTGGCGCCCGGCAGCACGGACTACGCGACGGTGTTGATTCAACGACCTGCCGGCATGGTCGCGGGAGACGAAGCGGGCTACGTCGTCTCCGTCACCGACGTCGCGACCGGACACGGCTCGACCTGCGTCGGGACGCTGCGTGCCACGAACGGGACCTTCGAAGCCAGCCCTCAGCTGCCGGCAAGCTTCGGCTTCGTACCTTCGGGTGAGGAGCTTCACGTCACGTTCGACCTGACGAATCAGGGCTCCCCACTCTCGCGGGTCGATTGGCAAATCCAGGCCGGCCCGTCCGACGGCGACGCTTCGGATCTTGCTCTGAGCCTGACCGGGCTGCGGCCCGGTGTGCCGCTGCGTGGCAGCGTCGACGTGCCGCCGGGTGTCGCCGTCCCCATCGAGGCGGACGTCCGATTCGTCCACAGCGATGCGTTCAATCCTCACGACATCGTCCTGACACTCGACCTCGACGGCGACGGCATCTTCGAGGAGCGCGTCGGTCAAGCAACGGTTCAGGCGTCTCCGGCGAGGCTGCTTCCGGTCGCCGAGCTCACGTCCCGGCGCGTCCGGAGCGGTATCGAGCTGACCTGGTCTTGGCAGGCTCCGGCGACGGGCGTCGAGATCTGGCGCAACGGCGCCTTGATCACAACGCGGCCCGCCGCCGAGACGAGCTTCCTCGACCTCGTCGGTACCGGAGCCTTCACTTACCGACTGATCGCGGTCGACGACAGCCTCGGCCTCCGGAGTGAGCCCTCCGAGACGAGCGACGTCTGCGTGGGGCCGCCCCCGAAGCGTTGACGCCCACACTCCGCGTGCGCTTGGCTGAGCGCCGAGCGCACGCGCGGCATGGGCGATCGTTCAGTCGCGCTCGAGCGTGAGCTCGAGTGCCTCGTCGCCGATCAGGAGCTCTTCGCGAACGAGCTCTCGATAACCGTCACAGCGCACCGTCAGGCCATAGGTGCTCGCATACAAGGGCTCGACGACGAATCGGCCCAAGGCGTCCGTGCGCGCCTCGATGGTCCGCTTCGCAGCAGTGAGCGAGACCGTTGCGTTCCGGCAGGGCTGTCCCTGGGCATCCCGCACTCGGCCCCGAGAAACGCGGCGCGGAGCGGTGATCGGAATCTCGACGACGCGTTGCTCGCCCGTCGCGACGCCCTCGGATTCGTACTGCCCCACGATCGTGCCGTCGGGGGCCCGCACCTCGATCGTGAACGACTTGCCTGGATGGACGCCGGCGAGCAGGCACCGACCTTCGGTCGGCCGGCGCTCGGTGATCTGGAAGCCCATTCGTTGGACCAGGCTTTCTTCGAGGCTCATGCCGGTCCACCGCGCGCCACCCACTGACTGAAAGCCGATGTCGGGCGTCTCGAGCTCACGGTCATCGTCTGCGAGCCGGGTGAACAACCCGGGCTCGAAGGTGAGCCCGAGCGACATCTCCGAGACAGTCGCCAGACCACCCTCGGGCAAGGTGATCCTCACGTCGATCGACGCTCCGGGGTCCAGGACGACCTCGATCGGCTCCGTCCGCCCTACCGATACTTCGATCAGCACCGGCTCGTAGCCCAAAGCGACGACGCGCATCGTCGTGTCTTCCAACGTGCTCGAGACCACGACGCCCTCACCGAGCGAGTCGGTCGGAGGACTGGTCCCGAGTCGGCCCTGAGGTCCGACCAGCGCTCGCGCGCCCGCCACCGGTTGTCCTCGGCGGTTCCAGACGATGAAGCGGATCTCGCGGGCCGGGGCGAGCCGGAACTCGCCGAGCTCGCCGTCGTCGCCGATGTCTTCAGTGCGGATCTTAAAAGACGATGTGCCGCTTCCGTCCGCACGAGAAAGCTGCAGGCTGAAATGCTCCAGAGCCGAGACGACGAGGAGCGGGACCTCGAAGAACCCCGAGTCGTCCGCCTCGATCCCCAACCCATCGATGTTCATCGTGACCGAAACGGGCATGGGCCCCAAGTCGTCGCGACCGTGATGAATCCAGCCCGCGATCTTGCCGTGGGAAACCGGTCGGATCCCGTCGGCCTCGAATACTCGCCCCCAAAGCCGCGCCAGCCTGCGAACACCGAGTTCGAGCCCCTCCCTCGGGGAGGCCAATACGACGGAGCGGCTCAGGTTGTCCGTCGGCAAGCGCCCTTCCTCGAATACGAAGCCATTCGGGAGGCGCAAGCGGCCCGACCACGCCGCGGACAGTCCGCGGAATTCGAATCGGCCGTCCGCTCCCACGGTCTGCGTCAAGACCGGCTGACGACTCGTCAGCGCCTCGGCACTGGCGTACCGCGAGCCCGACATCTCGTATCGCGTCGTCCAAGGAACGTCGCTGACGAGCTCGAGGAGGATTGGCTCCTCGAGGGTGCGACCGGAGAACTGCAGGTGTCCCGACACCGCGAGCGTGCCCGTCAGCTCGACGCGTCGCTCGCCGGCCTCGAGTGAGACTTCGACGATCTCCGGTGCACGGTCCTCACCGTGCACGATCAGCCGCCCCTCGCCGCCGAAGGCGCGCAGCGTGACCCGCCCTGCCCCATCGCTGCGGTTGCGGGCGAGGATCTCGTTGTCGCGCAGGACCCAGACGAGGGCCTTCGGTACCGCAGCGTCACCGCACACGAGCTCCAGCACGAGCCCGAGCGCCGCGGGCTTCTCCAAGCTCGGCGAAGGCTTCGAGGACGACATTCGGCCGTCGGTCGTCTCGGTCGCGTCGTTCTGCTGTTCACCGAGGGCGAGACGTGAAGCAATCGACGGCTCGGGAGAATCGAGCTCCGGTACAGCGGCGACACCTTTCTTCGTGCCCAGCTCCCTTTCGAGCGCGCCGCCACCACCGACCTCACTCACGAGCCACCACAACCCGGCGACGACGGCCACACCGGCGACTCCGATCTTCCAAACAGCCATCAGCCAAGCTCCGAAAGTCACCCCAGCCGAGGTCGTCGCAATGGCCGCCGTCGATACGGCGGGACCACCCGAAGGCATGGCGAGCGGAATCAACGCCCGACGCCAATCATGTCGGCTCGCATCCAGCCGCTCCCGCAGCAGCGCGATGCCTCGTCGCAGTCGCGTGCGCACCGTTTCCACCGGCACATCGAGCCGCTGTGCCACCTCGTCAATCGACAAGTCGTCGAGGTATCGGAGCATGACCGTCGTCCGGTACGGCTCGAAGAGCTGCGCCACGGCATCGACGAGCTGACGCTCGAGCTGCAGCCGAGCCGAGGACTCCTCAGAGGAAGGCTCCGCTTCGGGACGAGACGCGATTTGCTCGCGCCGTGCTCGCCGGTGCTCGCCGCGCCGCGCCTGTCGAGCCAGGTTGCGCGTGACGCCGGTCAGCCAGGCCCGCCAGGAGCCGGGTCGAGCCGGGGGCTTCTCGAGGGCGGCCAGCCAAGTCTGCTGCACGACGTCCTCGGCGAGCGCGTCATCACCGAGCAGGCGCCGAGCGAGGCGTCGGAGGAACTCGCCGTGGACGAGGAGTCGCTCGATGGTCGGGTCGGGTGGTGTCATCGGCTCGCGATTCATCAAGATCGAGAAGGAGGCTGGTGACCATCACCACCTCCATCCTGTTCCTTGCCGCGCCCCCCGACCAGGGGTTCAAGTTTCTGGGACGGCTCCGATCAGCGCAGCTCGCGGATCTTCTCCCGGATCTCCAGAACGAGCCGTGCCGAGTAGCCCGTATCATGAAACCAGACCACTCGCCCTTCGGAGTCGAGCAGCAGAATGCGGCCGTTGTTCGGCTTCTGCGTACCGGTGAAGGCGACGATGTCCGCCGCATCGTCATAGACGGTGACGACCGTGGCCCAATCCTGTTCGGGAATCCCACCGCGCATACCTTCATCGATCGTTCCGGAGATGAGCCCCGGCATCAGACCATCGATGGTCGGTACCTCGAGCGCCTTGACGTCCACCTCGGCTTGCATCAGACCCAAGAGCCAACGATCGAGATCGAACTGGGCGTTCTGAGCATAGCCGACCAGGAGCAGCGCCGGTGCTCCGGCGAGGTCCTCGGGCAGACGCACTGATTCGCCGGCCAAGCTCTCGCCCACGACGCTCGGGAAGCGCTCGCCGGTCGGGTCCCGGTTCTCGAGATTCGAGCTACAGGCGACGAGAAGGCCGGTCAGCACCAAGGGGAGAATGCGCATCGGGGGCTCCGAGAGATCGAAAGAGGCGAAGGAGTTGCCGGCGACTCCGGCGGGCATGGAGTCGTGTTCGCCTCGTCCGGGAGAACGGATTCGGGGCCAGGATCACCTTGAAACGTCCGCACCCGCGTGACAGGCTGCCCTCCATCGTCATCCGAGGAGCCATTGGGCTTCGCCATTCGTTTCGAGGGACCATGACCGTCGAACTCTTCGTGGCCGCGGTGCCCGGTCTCGAGAGCGTGGTCGCCGAGGAGCTGCTCGAGCTGGGAGCGCCGGCGGGCAAGGTGCTTCCGGGCGGGATCGAGCTGCAGGCGGATCCGAGCTGGGTCGGGCGAATCAACCGCGGCAGCTTCTGCGCCACTCGAGTTCTCGTGAGACTCGGTCGGTTCAGTACGCGCCATCTCTCGGAGCTGCAACGGCGAGTCGCGCGCCTCGATTGGCTCGGGCTGATCGACCAGCGACCGATTCGGTTGAAGGTCACCTCGCGCACGTCGCGGCTCTATCACACCGAGGCCATCGCCGAGCGCGTGCATACGGCGCTCAATGACCTGGCGGGGCGATCGCTCGAGCGATCCCGAGGGGAGAACGTGCCGGCAGACCTGGCGGAGCTCCAGACGATTCAGGTGCGGATCGAGAGCGACGAGGTCACGCTCAGCCTCGACTCGTCGGGAGATCATCTGCATCGGCGAGGCTACCGGCACCAAACGGCCAAGGCCCCCTTGCGCGAAACTCTGGCCGCGTGCTTTCTTCGTTGGGCGAGCTGGCCAGAGCCGGGTGTGTTGCTGGATCCGATGTGCGGCTCGGGCACGATACCGATCGAAGCGGCCTTGATGGCCTCGGGCGTCGCTCCCGGCACCCGGCGTCGCTTTTCTTTCGAGAGCTGGCCGAAGGAGACCTGGGACTCCGTTCCCCCGACGGAGCGACCGGCGACGACGGTTCGCATCGTCGCTCGTGACCGAGATCGAGGTGCCATCGAGGCCACCCTCGCCAACGCCGAGCGCGCCGGCGTCGCGGATCGCATCGAGGCCGAGGCGGGAGCGCTCTCGGGCGTCACGCGCGTTTCGGAGCGAGGGCTTCTGCTCACCAACCCTCCATTTGGTCGCCGCATCGGTCGACACGATCCGCTGCGCAACCTCTATGCGACGCTCGGCAGCATGATCCGGGGTGAGCTCAACGGCTGGCGCGCCTTGGTGCTGGGAACCGATCCCACGCTGATTCGTGCAACGGGATGTCGATTCCAAGCGCGGACGAACGCGCTCGATCACGGCGGCGTTCCCATCCGGATCTTCGAGCTGGAGAGCTGACGGTCTTGCCCGCGTCGCAAGCGAACCCGTATGTCGATGGCGCCCCTTCAGGGCGCGCGGGAAAAAACCGATTCGGCGGTCTCGCCGGGTTGCGATCGGTGACCCCAGGTTGCGACCGTGCGCTTCGCGCACCGTCTTACCTGGGGCTGGATGATGGACGGCCTTTCAGGCCCGGCCTTTCAGGCCTCGCGACCGTCGCTCCACCGTCAGCGCATTCGCCGCTCGACGATTCTGGGCGACCGGGCGCTCCGCGCACGGTCCTCGGGGGCTATCGTTCGACAACGTCGATAGTGCACCTCGCCCCAGTCGGGATCAATCGTCGCCGCGGCCTTCGGGGTCGAACTTGTATCCGCTACCGCGGACAGCAACGAAGTAGACCGGCTCGCGGGGATCGGGCTCGAAGCACTTTCGCATGCGGAGGATGAAATTGTCGACGGTGCGGGAGTTTGGGTAGTTGGCGAGCTTCCAGACATTCTCCATCAGCTCCTCGCGGCCGAGGACCCGGTTCGGGTTCTGGGAGAAGTAACGCAGCAGATCGAACTCGAGACGCGTCAGCTTGAGGGACTCGCCGCGCACGCGCACCTCTTGAGTGTCGAAGTGGATGATCGCCTCGCCGAAGCGAAGCTCGTCGGCCGTTTCCGAGGTGGGTCGAGAGCGGTCCCACTGCTGCCGTCGGAGGAGGGAGTGAACGCGGGCGAGGAGCTCGCTGAGCTCGAAGGGCTTCGAGAGGTAGTCATCGGCGCCGACCTCGAGACCATGCACGCGATCGGCAGCGGAGCTCTTGGCGGTGAGCATCAGCACGGGCGTGTAGTTGCCGGCCTCACGCAACCGACCACAGAGCTCGAAGCCATCCAGGTCGGGCAGCATCACATCGAGCAAGATGGCAGCGTAGGCTTCCGGCTGTACCAGACGCGCCATGGCCTCGCGGGCGCTGGCAGCCAGATCCACCTCGAAGCCTTCGAGCTCGAGGTTGAGCTTCAGGCCGCTCGCAAGATTCTGCTCATCCTCGACCACGAGCAATCGCAGCGGAGCCGTCATGTCGTGATCCTCGTAGACTTGGATGCGTCGAGGCGAATCTCCATGCGCGTGCCTTTGCCTTCGCCTTCCGAGTGAGCGGTCACTCGTCCTCCCAACATGCGCACGAGCGATTGGACCACATAAAGCCCGAGCCCGCTGCCATGGCGCGTGCGGACCGACTCGACCGGCACGCGAAAGAACCGATCGAAGACTTGCTTGAGATGCTTCTTCGGAATGCCCACTCCGCGATCGATCACCTCCAGGACGACGTAGCTCTCATCGACCGTGGCGTTCACCCGAACGTACAGCGGCTCGTCGTCGGTCGGGCTGTACTTGACGGCGTTGTCGAGCAGGTTCTTCAGAACCGTCTCCAACGCGACGACATCAGTCGTCAGCACCACGTCCTCGGGAGCGCTCCACGAAATCGAACCGGCCAGCAGCCGATGTCGCCGCTCGATGACCTCGACGCAGTCCCGCACGAGATCGGCGAGCCCGGCTTGAGCGATCGAGTGCGTGCCGCCTTCGTGAGCGACTCGGGATGCCGTCAGGATGTCATCGATGAAGATCGAGAGACGCTCCACGTCGTCGTACATCATCTGGCGGAGCTGGCGACGCTGCTCCTGCTGCAGCCCGCTCCGATCCAGAGTCTCCAGACAAAGCCTCAGTGAGGCCAGCGGGCTCTTGAGCTCGTGCGTGACCGAGTCGATGAAGCTCGTCTGACGAGTCACCTCGTTCATCTCCCGGACCAGCGACACGCTGAAGAGAACCGAGACCGCCATGATGAACACGAGCGAGACGACACCGATCACCAACAGCCAGAGCTCGGAGCCGACGTCCTCGGAAAGCAGAATGATCAAGATCCAGCCGACCAGCAGCGCGACGCTGAGGATCACCGTGATCGTCGCGAGGATGATCGGGACCGAGATCGATCGTTTGCTGGAGCGCATGCCTCTGGATCCGAGAGCCGCCGGGATGCGCCCGATGGTACGGAATCCCTCAGAGTGGGCCACATCCGTTTCGAAGGCGGATTCGAGACCGAGGCTCGGGCGGGTCTCCGTGAGTCCCTCGGCGACGGAGTTGCGGCGGCGGAGCGAGCGAGCGAGCCACCGACGCCGAACGACCACAACTAGCTTAAAACAAAAAGCTTGCGTTCGTGACCCAACTTTGACACAACCGTGACCGAGCACTGACACACGAGTCTGGGCGGATCGCTATACTCCCGACCTCATCTTCCAGCACTCTCGAGCCCCCCGGGCTTTCCGATGGGGCCGGTCGACGACCGAGTCAAAACAACCGGGTCTTCCCAGGACAAGATGATGGACAGTATCGCCTCGAGCCCTTCCAAGCCTCGCTCCGCCCGCGAAGCGTCGAGCCGGCCCCGGCCCGCCACTCGCCGTGTCGGTATCCTCGGTGTCGGTTCCTACGCCCCTGAGCGCGTGCTGACCAACGACGATCTCGAGCGGATGGTCGACACGTCCGACGAGTGGATCCAGACCCGGACCGGCATGCGGGAGCGTCGAATCGCGGCGCCCGGTCAAGCGACCTCCGACTTGGCGCTGGTTGCGGCCGAAACCGCACTCCAGCGCGCGGGCCTGGCCGCGAGCGCGCTCGACGTGATCTTGGTGGCGACGGTCACGCCGGATCACGTGTGTCCGGCGACAGCCTGTCACCTGCAACGCAAGCTCGGCGCCACGAGGGCGGCGGGCTTCGACATCTCCGTCGCCTGCACGGGCTTCGTGAATGCCTTGATGACGGGCCATTCCTTCCTGGCGAGCGGAACGTTCTCCAATGCGCTCGTCATCGGAGCGGACACGCTTTCAACGATCACCAACTACGAGGATCGCGAGTCCTGCGTGCTGTTCGGTGATGGCGCCGGTGCCGTCGTTCTGAGCGCGAGCTCCGAAGGCGCCCAGGTCATCGATCATGTGGTCGGCATCGACGGCGGAGGCGCCGAGATGATCATCGTGCCCGCCGGTGGATCGCTCCGGCCCGCCAGCCACGAGACCGTCGACAACCACGAGCACGCCTTGAAGCTGCAAGGCCGAAAGGTCTTTCGCTTTGCGGTGACCAAGTTCGCCGAGGTGTTGAAGCAGATCACCGCGCGCAACGACTATGCGCTCGACGACATCGACCTCGTGATTCCCCACCAAGCCAACCTGCGCATCCTCGAAGCGGCGGCCGACCGCGTCGGGCTCCCCATGGAGAAGATGTTCGTGAACATCGATCGCTACGGCAACACGTCGTCGGCATCGATCCCGCTCGCCCTGGACGATGCCTATCGTCAAGGTCGCCTCGAGCGAGGCAAGCTCGTCGCATTGGTGGGCTTTGGCGGTGGCCTCTCCTGGGGCGCCTCGCTGATTCGCTGGTAGAGCGATCCGCCCGCAGCCTGGCTCACGACCGCGCACCCGAGATCTGGTCTCAAGCCGGACCTCGCCAGAATTCCGTGGTCATCTCGTTCGCTCGGGACTGCAGAAGGGCCTTCGTCGAAGGCAAGGCATTCGAGTGCTCGAATCGCACTCGGCAAGCAGATCGCCCTCTTCATTCCCAATCGTCTGGTCGACCTTCTCGACATCGTCAAGGTGTCTCTCTCGCCCGCGATCTCCCTCCGGTTCGACATCCGAATCAAGAAGTACGTTCAGCTCGCTGCCGAGGCGGGAGCGGGCGTCGGGGTCATCTGGGATGGCCGGGATCAGTACCCACTCATTTATGTCGTCGGTGCGACCGCCGCCTTCGGACCGTGGCGAACTGGGGCTACGGCCAGGCAGGCAGCCCTCGAGCCGAGGCAGCCGGCCACGACCACCAGAGCCAACGTCTGGAGCGTCATGGGGACGGGCAACATCGGGACCTCGATGCGCGCGGCGACGATCAGCGCGAGGACGCTGGCGCCGAGCGCGAGGACCTTCCGATTGGAGCGGGATCCGGAGCCAGGCGGTATCATGTTCGACGGCCCGAGGGTCCAGGAATGAAGCGTGACGATCGGTGCTCGTTGGCGAGCCCGGGCGATCTTCTAACATGGGCCGTGCCCGTCTAGCGACCCGACCGAAGAATCGGAAGAACTTCGCGGGTCGTCCTCTTGCTTTTGATACCTCGCAGCGCTAGTGTTCGCCGCCAATTCATGGGCGCCGAGTCACGATCAGCCCGATGCTCGGGCAAGGAGAGCCCTTGAAGGCAGGACGACGCAGCTCGGTGGTCGAGCTTCCTTTGAACATTCATCCGCAACCGAACGATCACACGTGCGGCCCGACGTGTCTCCAAGCGGTTTACCGCTACTACGGCGACGACGTACCGCTGGAGCGAGTCATCGACGAGACGGCGCCGCTGGAGAGTGGTGGCACGCTGGCAGTCTTCTTGGCAAACCACGCTCTGAAGCGCGGCTACTCCGCCACGATCTTCACGTACAATCTCCAGATCTTCGACCCGACCTGGTTCGGAGACGATCCGACCGTCTTGCCGGAGCGACTGAGGCAGCAGGCGAAGACCAAGCCCGATCCGCGAATTCAGGTATCGACCGCGGCCTACCTCGAGTTCCTCGAGCGGGGTGGCTCAATCCGGTTCGAGGATCTGACGCCGGAGCTCCTTCTGGCGCCGATCGAGCGGGGCGTCCCGGTCCTCTCGGGGCTGAGTGCCACCTTCCTCTACGGCTGTGCCCGTGAGACCGGCGACCATAAGCTCGAGTACGACGACGTTCGTGGTGAGCCGACAGGGCATTTCGTCGTGCTGAGCGGATTCGACGCGAAGCGAGAGTGCGTGCAGGTCTCCGACCCGTATCACGAGAATCCTCTGTTTGCGACCCATCAGTACTGGTTGCCGGTCGGTCGCGTCATGTCGGCCATCCTGTTGGGGGTCGTGTCCTATGACGCGAACTTGCTCGTGCTCGAGCGGCCGGCGCGCCACGGAGATCGGAAATGAGACCGTGGATCGTCGTGGAGAAACCGAGCGACTGGCCTCTCGAGATCGAGGGAGTCCGCCTGATCGCCGCTCCCGATTACCTGACGGACCCCGAATGCTCGGAAGCGACGGGCGTGACGGTGTTCAACCTCTGTCGTCGGTACGGATACCAGTCCGTCGGCTACTACGTCTCGCTCCTGGCCGAGGCCAGGGGCCACCGTCCGCTCCCCTCAGTGACCACGCTGCAGGATCTCCAGCAAGCACCGCTGTTGCGGATCGTCTCCGAGGAGCTCGAGGCCGTCCTGCAGAAGAGCCTGAAATCGCTGCAGTCGGACGCCTTCATCCTGAGCATCTACTTCGGCCACAACCTCGCCAAACGTTACGACCGCCTGAGCCAAGCGATCTTCAGCCAGTTCCCGGCTCCGCTCCTGCGAGTGCAGTTCGAGTGCTTGAAGAATCGTTGGCGGCTGAGCCGGATCTCGCCGATCGCGACCTCTGACATCCCTGAGTCGCATCGCGACTTCGCCATCGCGCAGGCAGGCGCCTTCTTCTCCCGTCGATCGGTGCCGCGCCAGGCTCGGAAGGAGTACCGCTACGATCTGGCCATCTTGGCGGACCCGACCGAGGAGCTTCCGCCCTCCAACGAGAAGGCCCTGCAGCGGTTCGAGCGAGCCGCCAAGTACTGCGGCATGCGGACGACCCTTCTCGAGGCGGAGGACATTGGACGACTGGCCGAGTTCGATGCGCTCTTCATTCGCGAGACGACCGGGGTGAACCATCACACCTTCCGATTCGCTCGCCGCGCCGAAGCACTCGGACTCGTGGTCATGGATGATCCCGGTTCGATCTTGCGGTGCTGCAACAAGGTATTCCAGACCGAGATGTTCGCCCGCCACCGTATCCCGATGCCCAAGACGATGGTCGTCCATCGAGGCAACAAGGAACGCGTCTCAGACGAGCTCGGATTGCCGGTGGTGCTGAAGCGGCCGGACTCCTCCTTTTCCCAAGGGGTGTACAAGGTCAAGACGGAAGCCGAGCTGGAAGAGCGCTTGACCACCCTTCTCGGCGCCTCGGAGCTCGTCCTGGCTCAGGAGTTCGTGCCGTCGGACTTCGACTGGCGCATCGGTGTCCTCGCTGGCCGGGCACTTTATGCCTGCAAGTACTTCATGGCGAAGGACCACTGGCAGATCATCGCGAACAAGGCAGGCGGTGGACACCGCGAAGGCAAGGTGGAGACGCTTCCAATCGAGGAGGCCCCGCGACGACTGACCCAGCTGGCGGTTCGAGTCGCTCGTCTGATGGGAGACGGCCTCTATGGCGTCGACCTCAAGGAGCTGGACGGTCACTACAAGGTCATGGAGGTGAACGACAACCCCAGCCTCGATGCCGGCTTCGAGGATCGCCACCTCGGAGAGGGACTGTATCGCGCCATCATGGGTACGTTCCGCCAGCGCCTCGACGCGCGGGGCGTACGGAGCGTCCTCGCATGAGCGCTGACCCTCGTTGGCCACTGCACCTCTTCGGTGGCATCGGCGTCGAGCTCGAGTACATGATCGTCGACGCGCAGTCGCTGTCGGTCTCTCCGATTGCCGATCAGCTTCTGGCTGCCGAGGCCGGGAGTCTCGAGAGTGATCTGGAGCGAGGCCCGATCGCCTGGTCGAACGAGCTCGTGCTCCACGTCATCGAGCTCAAGACCAATGGCCCCGCGCCCGCCCTGGCAGGCCAGGCCGAGCACTTCCAATCCGAGGTCGACTACATCCATGAGCGCTTGGCGCCTCTCGGCGCGCGCCTGATGCCGTCCGGCATGCATCCGTGGATGGACCCCGAGCGCGAGATGCGTCTCTGGCCTCACGAGTGTGGTCCGATCTATCAGGCCTTTCACCACATCTTCAACTGCCGGGGACACGGCTGGTCCAATCTCCAGAGCACGCATTTGAATCTGCCCTTCGGCGACGCCGAGGAATTCGGCCGGCTGCATGCCGCCATCCGCTTTCTGCTGCCGCTGCTTCCGGCACTCACCGCCAGTACACCCGCCTTCGCCGGTCAGCTGAGTCCAGACCGTGACACGCGCCTCCGCTTCTACTCGACCAATGCACGGCGGGTGCCTTCGGTCGCGGGCCGCGTCGTGCCGGAGTCGGTCACGACGCCGGAGGAGTATCAAGCGAAGATACTGGACCCGATCTACCGCGATCTCGCGCGGTGGGACCCCGACGGCATCCTGCGGCACGAGTGGGCCAACGCCCGCGGCGCCATCGCTCGCTTCGAGCGCGGTGCCATCGAGATTCGAATCCTCGACATTCAAGAATGCCCGCAAGCCGACCTCGCCTTGGCCAGCGCAATCGTCGCGACATTGCGCGCCTTGGTCGCCGAGCGCGGGCCGAGCCGCGCCGCCCAGGATGCTTGGTCCATCGACGCTCTCGCTGCCCAGCTCCAGGCATGCATTCGCGACGCGGAGCGGGCGCCGGTCGACCCGGACTATGCGCGCGCATTCGGAATCAGTGCACCGAGAACCGCCGGAGAGCTGTGGAGGGATATCCTGAGCCAATGGGGCTCGGATGATGCCGACGTGCGATACTACTCATCGACACTCGAACATCAGCTCCGCGCGGGAACCCTCGCAACCCGTCTGGTCGAGCGCCTCGGGCCTCAACCCAAGAGCGATCGACTGCGAGCGGTGTACGAAGAGCTCTGCGACTGCCTGAAAGCAGGTCGCCTGTTCGAATGAGGTGCCTTCGGGTCCCGAGGCACGAGTGCCATTTCTTCTTGAGCTGAGATCCAAGATCCCTTCGAGGTGGAAACCGTGAATCCGATCGATCTGAAGACCTTCGAGAATCGAATCGAGCTCCGTCAGCTGACGATCGACGACTACGATGAGATGATTCTGCTCCAGGAGCGCTGCTTTC
Source organism: Planctomycetota bacterium (assembly GCA_029260795.1). GTDB lineage: Bacteria > Planctomycetota > OFTM77 > OFTM77 > OFTM77 > OFTM77. Next base: position 88,370 of record JAJDCO010000001.1, read on the forward strand.
CGGGCATGCCAACTTGGGGCCGCGATCAAATCGAGTCCCAGCTCCAGCTCTTCTCGGAAGGGCAGCTCTGCATCACCTACGAAGGCAAGATCGTCGCCTCGAGTAGCAGCGTCATCCTCGACTTCGATCTCTACAGCGACTGGCATGACTGGCGAGTGGTCTCGGACAGCGGATACATCCGCAATCACGACGACAACGGCGACACGCTGTACGGGATCGAGATCATGGTCGATCCCGAGTATCGCGGAATGCGGCTGTCCCGCCGCCTCTACGACGCGCGGAAGGAGGTCGCGCGGCAGCGCAACCTTCAGCGGATCGTGATCGGCGGACGCATCCCGGGCTTCCACGAGCATTCGGACGAGCTGACCGCGGACGAGTACGTCGAGAAGGTCTTTCAAAAGGCGCTTTACGATCCCGTGCTGACCGCTCAGCTCGCCAACGGATTCCAGCTTCGCCGACTGATTCCCAACTACCTCCCGGGGGACGAGCAGTCGCGCGGGTACGCGACTTTTCTCGAGTGGGTCAACCTCGGGTATCAGGCCGACGAGTCTCGCCGACTGCACCCCGTGCAAATGGTGCGGATCTGCGTGGTTCAGTACCAGATGCGTGCCATCCTCGACTTCTCGGAGTTCGAGAAGCAGTGCCAGTACTTCGTCGATGTCGCTGGAGATTACCGGAGCGATTTCGTCGTCTTTCCCGAGCTGTTCACGACCCAGCTACTGTCGTTCATCGAGAGCCGCCGCCCCTCGGACGCCGCTCGCCAGCTGGCCGAGTACACGCCGCAGTACCTCGAGCTCTTCACTGAGCTGGCGGTGAAGTACAACGTCAACATCATCGGCGGCAGTCAGTTCCTGGTCGAGAACGACGTCCTGTACAACGTCTCCTACTTGTTCCGCCGCAATGGAACACTCGAGCGCCAATACAAGCTCCACATCACGTCGTCCGAGCGAAAGTGGTGGGGCGTCCACCCGGGCGACCGCATGGACGTGTTCACGACCGACCGGGGCAAGATTGCCATTCAGATCTGCTACGACGTCGAGTTCCCCGAGCTCGCCCGTATCTGCATGCGCAAGGGTGCCCAGATCCTGTTCGTTCCGTTCAACACCGATGAGCGCTACGGCTACTTGAGGCTCCGCTATTGCGCCCAAGCGCGGGCGATAGAGAATCACTGCTATGTCGTGACCTCCGGCTGTGTCGGAAACCTTCCGTTCGCCGACAACGCGGACATTCACTATGCCCAATCCGCGATCTTCACACCGGCAGACATTCCCTTCAGCCGGGATGCCATCGCGGCTGAATGCACGCCGAACATCGAAGCCGTCGTCATTCACGACGTCGACATCGAGCTCCTGCGAAGCCATCGCTACACCGGGACGACCCAGAACTGGAACGACCGGCGAAGAGACCTCTACAACATTCAGTACACGGAAGACGACAAGAACTACAAGATCTGATGACCACTCCGCGGTCCCAGCGAAGCGCCTTCGCCGTCATCGTCTCCTGCGAGCATGCCTCGCACGCAGTTCCGCCCCGCTGGCGACAGCTCTTCGATTCGAGAACGGAAATGCTGCGAAGCCATCGAGGTTGGGACCCCGGAGCCCGCTCCGTCGCGACCAGGCTGGCCCGAGCAGTCGAAGCCCCCGTCTTCCTTGGAGGAGCGACCCGACTGCTGGTCGACCTCAATCGCTCGCCTGAACACCCACGGCTCTTCTCAGAGCTCACTCGGCCACTCGCAACCGTCGAGCGGCAGCTCATCATCGCTCGCCACTATCAGCCCTATCGAGAGGCGGTCGAGGCGGCGGCGCGGGAGGGTCTGCGCTCGGCGGCCGTGGTCCACATCTCCATTCATTCCTTTACACCGGTCATGGACGGACGAAAGCGCTCGACCGATGTCGGCCTGCTCTATGACCCCGCTCGACCCGCCGAGCGGACGCTCGTCAACAGGTTACAGCCGGCCCTCCGAGCCCAGGTCGATACCGGCTGGAAGGTCTACCGCAACCAGCCCTACCGAGGCGTCTCCGACGGCTTCATCCCGTATCTGCGGCGGCAGCTTCCGGCTCGCAGATACATCGGCATCGAGATCGAGATGAACCAGCGTCATCTGAGCTCACCGGTTGCGATTCAGCGCCTGGGCAGCGTCATCATCAACGGCTTTCGCCACGCACTCGGCGAGAGCTGAAGATCAACCGCTCTTCGCGGTCGAGGGCTCCGGTTCGGATACGGAGCGCTCCGAGCTCACCCGACTGTTCGTAATCAGTCGGGCCGAGCGATCGCGGGTAAAGAACGTCCAACCCCATTGCACCAGGACGAGCAAGCGATTCCGAAACTGCGTGATCTCCATCAAGTGGATGAAGATCCACACGAGCCAGGCCAGGAAACCGCTCCAGCGACGCGAGCCGATCACGGCGACCGCCGAGTAGCGACCGATGACCGCCAGGTTGCCACGGTCTCGATACTCGAAGCGCTCGCGCGGCGAGTCGCCCTGGATTCGCGCGCGGAGGACCTGCGCGACGAACTGCCCCTGCTGCATCGCAACGGGCGCGAGGCCCGGCAGGCGGTGATCGCCGACTGTGACCGAGGCGAGATCCCCGATGACGAAGATCTCGGGATGGTTGGAGACCGTCAGGTCCGCTTCGACGATCACGCGGCCCGCCCGGTCCACGTCACATCCGCACGCCTCCGCGAGCTCTCGCCCAAGCGGCGAAGCCTGCACCCCGGCCGCCCACAGGACCGTCCGGGAGCCGAGCCAGCGGGACTCGCCTTCGCACTCGACGCGAACTCCCTCAGCCGTGATGTCGGTGACCCGCGTTTTCGGAAGGAGCGTCACCTCCAGTCGGTCGAGAGCCGAGCGAATGACCGGGTCGAAGTCCTCGGGAAAGGCGGACAAGGCCCGCGGGCCCGCTTCGACGACGAAGATCGTGGCGTCGGTGGGATCGATGTGGCGAAAGTCCTGACGCAGAGCGTAGTGCGCAACTTCCGAGATCGCCCCGGCGAGCTCGATGCCGGTGGGTCCCGCACCGACGATGACGAAAGTCAGGAGCTCGCGGCACAGCTCGGCGGATGCCGTGCGCTCGGCCCGCTCGAACGCCGCCAGCAGTCGAGCGCGAATTGTCGTCGCGTCCTCGACGGTCTTCAAGCCCGGTGCGTGCTGAGCCCATTCCTCGTGACCGAAGTAGCTGTGTGAAGCGCCAGCCGCCACGATGAGCGCATCGAAGACCACTCGTTCGCCGTCGGCCAGTTGGACCTCGCGAGCCTCGACGTCGACGCCTTGAACCTCCGCGAGCAAGATCGTGCAGTTGCGCTGTCGTCGCACGATGGCCCGAAGCGGTGAAGCGATGTTGGCCGGCGAGAGCTCTCCGGTGGCGACCTGGTACAGCAGAGGCTGGAAGAGGTGGTAGTTGCGGCGATCGATCAGGGTGACGTCGACGAGATCGTTCGCAAGAGCTCGCGCGGTCGCCAACCCTCCGAAGCCACCACCGATGATCACGATTCGAGGTCGTTCGACGGGCTCATTGTCCTTCGTCGAGCTCAACGGGTTCTCCTCAACGAATGGCCGTCCCAACCGACCCCGCGGACGATAGCAGCTCGAAACCGAGGTGGCGAGAGGCGGCCCGCTGACAACTCGTGGTGAGGTTCGTCGCCCGAAGAGGACGCGCCTGGGCTCGGCTGTCGGCGAGGGCGCGGAGTCTCGTGAACCAAAGAAAAGAGGGCCCCGCGGAGGTCATCCGCGGGGCCCTCGAGGATCCGATCGGAGATCAGCGATCAGAAGATCTCTTCGTCTGCCGAGTCCAGGAGCTTCTGGATCTTCTCGGGGACCTCGACCTTGACCTTGCCATGGTTCTTGAGCTGGCACTGTTGCTTGCTGCCGAACTCGAAGTCACCGCGCTCGGTGCTCATGGAGGTCTTGGTCTCGACGTCGAACGACGTCACGTAGCCTTCCTTGTTGACGACGATGATGGCCTTGCCGGACGACTCGGCATCACCACCGAAGCCGCCGCCACGGCCGCCACGGCCCCGACCGCCACGGCCGGCGCTCTGCATCGCCGCGACGCCGTCGGCCGTCAGATCGGCGGTGTAGGTCTTGACGCCATTCTTGTCTTCGACCTTGACGTTCTCGAGGTGCTTGACGACGTTGGAGAGCGTCTCGTGAGCGGGCGTGATGCCGCGAAGCGACATCTGTGCACGCAGGTTGCGACGATCGCCGCCCGCTTCGGCACCACGACGACCACCGGCGCGACCACCGGCGGCATCGTCACCACCACCACGGCGACCGCCACCGCGGCCACCCTCGGCATCGCCACCGCCACGACGACCACCTTCGCCGCCTTCGGCATCACCACCGCGTCGACCGCCGGCGCGCCCGCCTTCGGCATCACCCGCCCCACGGCGACCGCCACCACCTTGGGCATCGCCGCCTCGACGGCCACCGAAGCCACCTCGGCTCATGTCCTGCAGCGCCCACTCACCATCTTCGCCACGCGTGACGAGAGCGGTGCCCTGCTTGTAGGTCTCGACCTCGCCGGTGCGGATAAACATCACGCCGCCCTTGCCGACCTTCGCGGCGATCGGAGTCGGCTCCGGCGCCTCACCGCCGCCCCGACCGCCGCGGCCACCAAAGCCACCGCCGCCCGTGCGCGTCGTCGTCGTGACGAACTCGTACCCGTCGAGCTTCGCGGTCTTGGCGATCGCCTGCTCGAGATCTTCGTTACCGGCCGTCGCGGCCAGCAGAACCAGTGTCAAAGACAGCATCGAAACTCTCCTCACAAGGCTGAGCGATCCGGTCCTTGGCCGGAGGCCAAGAAAGGGAGGCCGGATCGATCGATCATCTTTCTGGAGCCGAGCCGACGACGAGTCGGCTGACTTTTGATTCTTGAATCACAAGGTGGAAGATCGAGGTCAGTTGCCGCCTCGACGTCCGCCACCGTTGTTGCCGTTGTCGGCGTTCCCGCCATCGTTCCGGTTCCCGCGGCCGCCGCCACGGCCACCGAATCCTCGCGGGTTATCGTCCTCCATCTTCTTGTACTCCTCGAGCTGCCAGCCATCGAGGACCTTAGCGAGCTCCTGGTCGCGCGTCTCGCGAATGGAGCTCATCTTCTCCCGCATCTCGTTGCGGTCCATGCCCGCGAAGCCGCCGCCTCGGCCGCCTCGGCCGCGACCTCCGCCAAAGAGCTCGTTCCGAGCCGTGGCCTCTTGGGCCAGGATACTGGCCATGTCATCGACCTGACCCGGAGTCAGATTGAGATCGCCGGCGAGCTTGTTGACCCGGTCCTGGATCCGCTCTAGCTCGCGCTTCGCACGCGCGTCGGCCTCAGCAACTCGCTCTTCCTCGCGAATGACCTCGAGGGCCGCCTTCACTTGGCTGACGGCCTGCGGAGCCACGTCCCGGGAAGCCGCCGCCGCGAGCTCACTGCTGGAGGGCAGCTTGGAGAGCTTCGACTCCAGAGCCGCAATCCGAATATCGACAGCGGCCTCGTCGATCGCCATCTCATCCGCGACCTCACGGGACGGAGGGAGAACTGGCAAGCGACGCTCTCGGATCGCGACATCCTTGCGCAGCGTGTCGACCTCTTCTTCGATCGAGCGAAGCTGCTCACGAATTGCGATGAGCTCCGACAACGTCGCATCGTTGCCCGAACCTTCTGCCGACTGAGTGAGAGCCAATGCCGCGGCCAAAGCGATACCGGCTAGAATCGTCGGGATGAGGAACAAGATTGCTGTCGATCGTGTCATGGTGCTTCCGCGCCTTTCGCGAGTGCAGAGAGGAAGGCGTTCTTCCGCTTTGATTCTTTCGTGTCTCGTCTAACGACGCCGAGAACCTCGACGCCCTTCGGTCAGCTCCTCGATCAGAAGATCGAGGGTTGCCGGATCCAGTTGATTCTCGAGGGCGCTGCGAAGCGCGCCGCTCCGATCGATCTTCATTCCGGGCCCATCCTCTCGCCCCGTTCGCGACTCTTCCGGCCTCTCGCCGCGACGTGACCGCCGCTTGGAGTGGCCGCGGCCCTCGTGATCGATGAACGCCGCAACGACCGCTTGCCGCTGCCCGGCATCGAGAGTGATGGCCTTCTCGTTCGCGAGCCGCTCGATCCAAGACAGTGCCCGCCGCTCCGCGTACTGGGCCCGTCGCTCCTGTGTGAGCTGGGCCAGGTGCTCGGTCTGATCCAGCGTCAACAGATCGTCGACGCTTTGACGGGAGACCTCCAAGATGTCCTGGATGCACCGCTCGTGGGTGCGAATCTCCTGGGCGACCTGCTCGGTGAGCTCCTCGAGCCGGACTCGTTGTGCCTCGCTCAGCTGCAGCTCGGTCGCAAACGACTTCACGGTCATCAGGCCGCGATAGCCCGAGCCTCCCTTCCAAAAGAAGGACGGCGACTCTCGGAGCTCGTGACGAGACGGCTCGATGGCGGGACGAGTGCGCGCATCCGAGAGCGCCTTCGAGGTCCAACCGATGCCGAAGACCAGCATCACGAGGCCCGCCAACCAGATCTTCATCACCGCGCCTCTCCGTCGACGAGCAACGTCAGAACGGTCGACGGATCGAACTCGGCGGTCTCGACGGGAACCAGAACCTCACGGAGAACGGCACCGAGCGCACTCTCGACCTCGATCTCCACGCGGTCGAGGCGAGGGCCGGCGCTCGGTCCGAAGTGCCAGGCGAGCTGCAGCGTGATCAGCACTACGGCCGCAGCTGCCGCCACCCACCGAATCGGTCGAACTCGCGAGGTCTCGCGCTCGATCTCCTGCGGACTCCGTCCGCCGATCTGCTCGCGGACGCGAGACCAGACCGACTCGACCTCGGACGAACCGGCAAGCAGCTCACGAAGCCGGCGCTCAGAAGCGTTTCTTCGGGGGTTCTCTCGAGAAGTCATGATCGATCCAATCTGGAATCGGCAGACCGGGATCGGTCTACGCCATCGCTCGATCTTGTACTCAACTGTCGAAGTCGCTGACGGGCTCGGTGAATCCAAGAAGCGACCGTGCCCGGCGGCGTCCTCAGGATCTCGGCGATCTCGTCGTACGATCGCCCTTCACCCACATGCAGCATCAGAGCGGCGCGCTCCGATGGGCGCAGGCACTCGAGGAGCGAGCTCAGGTGCTCCCGCTCCTCGCGCAGCTCGACCGCCGATCGCTCGGGCGACGCCTCGAGCTCTCGGTTCCCCAAAGAGACCTGTCCGCGGCGAGCTCGACGCCACCGAACTCGCCAACGCGACGCCTCTCGGACCGCGATCCGATACAGCCAGGTGCTCAGCTTGGCATCGCCCCGAAAACGGGGCAGGGCGCGGTAGGCGACCCAGAACGTCTCTTGAAGCACGTCTTCGGCCAACTCTCGATCTCCAACCATCCCGAGGATCAAGCCCCGGAGCGGGCCTTCGTGGCGAGCGACGATCTCACCGTAGGCGTCCGTGTCGCCCTCCAAGATCCGGACGATGGTCGTCCGATCCGGATCCTCGGAGGCGATCTGAAGCGGCTGCTTCATTCGGATCACCTTGCCTTCTCTTCTCGGCTGGGCGTATGAGATGGCGACTGCACCGTTCATGGGGCACTGAGAGACGGTGGCGGGGACCGTTCTTGCGAGTTTTCTCGACCCGGCCCCGCGCGGATCGCCGCGACCCGAAAATGTGACGAACAACGGGCGATGCGACGGCAGGGCAGCGCATTCCGATCCGGACCCCACTAAGATGTGGCCATGAGCGATCGACGCCTCCATCTCGACGCAGCCGAGTTCCTCGACGCCTCCCCGATCCCGGCGGATTCCCTTCGCCGAACGGATCAGCAACGCATCCTCGAGATCTTCCTGAGCTGCTGCTACCAGCAGATCGGACGTGCTCCCCATCTTCTGGATGGAGACGATCTCCGAGCGATCTTGACTCTGCACCTACCCGCTCGCTTCGGACGCAAGGATCCGCTAATCGGGCGAGTGATCGATGTGGTCACCGCCTTCCTCGGGCACCTGCGCGAGACACGAACGGTCTCCCAAGACTACGAGCTCCACCGCGCCTTGGCCGATGCGGCCGGGACCTTCGAGAGGTCTGCCCGATCACGAGACATCGAGCGCGTGGGTGGTCCGGCGCAGGCACCGGTCGTTCACCGCGCCCCCAAGACCGGCCGCAACGAGCCGTGTCCGTGTGGTAGCGGACGCAAGTTCAAGCAGTGCTGCGCCCGCCTGGGATCCTGAGGAGCCCGCCGACGAAGAAGTCGACGCGCCCAGCGCTTCAAGGGTTTCAGATCTCGACCAGCTCGTACGTTCCTGAGCCGGCGTCGCGGAGGCGCCCCCACCTCACGAGCTCTTTCCACGTCTCGGGTGGGAACGAATCCGGCGCCCGAATCGCGAACACTCTCGACTGGCTGCCTCCCGACATCGGGCCAACGCCCAGCTTGGACTCGTCATCCAGCTTCGTGAGCTTGAGCCGCTTCTTGAAGGCACGCAGGGCCTTTTTCAGCTCGAGGGGCAAGGGGGCATTCGGCGACGGATTGGATCCCGACTCCATGGACGTTCTCCTCCCGAGGTTCGAGCCGTACGCCCTCGCCATCGGCGAAGTGGGAAGCGATCGACTCGGCCGTCAGAATACCTCAACCGAGATCGGCGGCGCGAGCCTCCGAGACCCGATAGTGTCGCCAGCACGCTTCGCGGTTACAATTCGGGGCGTTCGTCCGATCGCCACACTGATCCGCAAGCGATGACGCGCCGATGACACCCGATCCGACGCCTCCTGCTGACGAGAACGCACTGGGACCCGATCCTGCTTTCGCAGTGCGACTCTACGAAGAGCTCCGCAACCTGGCCGGCCGGGCACTCGGCCGGCAGCAAGCCCGCCACACGCTTCAACCGACGGCTCTCGTCCATGAGGCCTACCTCAAGCTGGCGGACGCCCCCCAGGTTCCCCGCGAGCGAAGCCACTTCCTGGCCCTCGCCGCCAAGGTGATGCGCCAGGTCTTGATCGACCACGCCCGCAGCAAGTCGGCGCAGAAGCGCGGCGGCGACTGGCAACGCATCACTCTCCGCGAAGGCACCGGCGCCTCCTCCGAGCCCGAGGTCGATCTTCTCGCCCTCGACGAAGCCCTCGACGAGCTCTCCCGGCTCAACGAGCGCAAGGCGCGCCTGGTCGAGCTCCGATTCTTCGCCGGCCTCACCGAGACGGAGGCTGCCGAGAGCTTGGGCATCTCGAGGACCGAGGCCAGCCGCGAGTGGCGCTTGGCGAAGGCCTGGCTCTCGCACCGACTGAAGGCGGACGAGGACGCTTCGTGAACCCGGAGCAGTTCCGACGTCTCGAAGATCTGTTCGAGCGGGCCTGCCAGCTGCCGAACGACGAGCTCGCCGATTTCGTGTCCGAAGTGCGGTCCGACGACACCGAGATCGCTCGAGCCCTCGACGAGCTGCTGTCGGAGGATGCCGCCTTGCAGTCCACTCCCTCCCATCTGGACGACCGTCTCGACCTCTCGACCGAGGCGCTCATTCGCGAGGTCTCGCAAGAGTCGGAGCTCGAATCGATCGGACCGTACCGACTCGTACGATCCATCGGGCAAGGCGGCATGGGCATGGTCTACGAGGCGATTCACGAGGGCCTGTCGCGGCGAGTGGCTCTGAAGCTGCTTCGCAGCGATGCCCTGCTCCCCAAGCTCGTCCGTCGCATCGAGCAAGAGGCACACATCCTGGCGAAGCTGGATCATCCTGGCATCGCGCGCGTCTACGATGCGAGCAGCCTGGAGACGCCGCTCGGTCGACAGCCGTACTTCGCCATGGAGCTCATCGAAGGTCGCACGCTCACCGAGACCTTCGAGGCACGGCAATCGACACTCGAAGAGAGGATCGAGATCCTCGCCCAGGTGGCCGAGGCCGTTCATTACGCCCACGAGCACGGGGTCGTTCACCGCGATCTCAAGCCGACGAACGTCTTGGTCGTCGAAACGTCCACCAAGGGCCAGCTCGAGGCCGAGACCTCGCCCCCACTGCGCGCCAAGATCCTCGACTTCGGCATTGCCAAGCTGAGCGAGTCCGACGTTCGAATCACGACGATGCGCGGAAACGTCTTCCAGCTCATCGGCACCCTGCAGTACATGAGCCCGGAGCAAGCTCAGGGCGTCGACGGTGAGATCGATAGCCGCTCCGACGTCTATTCGCTCGGCGTAATCCTCTATGAGGCGTTGGCCGGCGACCTGCCCTACGAGGTCTCGCGCGAGTCCATGATCGACGCCATCGACACCATTCGGAGCGTGCCGCCTCGCCCATTGCGCGAGCGAGCTCCTGAAGTCTCGGTCGCGCTCGAAGCCGTCGTCACGCAGTGCCTCGCCAAGGATCCGGCTCGTCGCATGGCGTCGGCTGGCGACCTGGCCCGGGCGCTCCGGGACATCTTGCTCACCGGAACGACACCGAGCGCTCCCGGGACGACAGACCGCAGCGTGCTGCCATCGCACTGGGGAATCCTGATCTTGACGCTCGCGATCGCAGGCCTGCTGAGCTGGCTTCTCTGGTTTCGGTGATCTTTCGGAACAGGTGCGACACACGACACCCCGGTTCGCCTTGGCCGCGTCCCTATCGATGTCGATCACCCCGCTCCGCGGCGATGCCTCCTTCGCGAGTGCGAGATTCGAGCTCGACGTCCGTGTTAATCTGGCATCCCTCGTCCCGGTAGCCTGACCGTCGACAGAGCCCCCCTTCAACTCAGCCCAGGAGTCTCCGATGTCCCGTGCGCTTCGACTCCCGATCGGGATGTGGTCTCTGGTCGCCTTCGCCACACTCTGCGCCGCGATCGACGCCCAAGTCGACACCACCTACCGGCGCCCTCCCGAAGCGATCGCGAAGATCATCGAGGCGCCGCCGCTCCCCTCGGTCTCCCTTGACCCGTCGGGCACCTGGATGCTCTTCACCGAGCGCGACTCGCTGCCCCCGATCGCCGACCTGGCGGAGCCGATGTGGAGGCTGGCCGGCTATCGCATCAATCCTCGCACCCGCGGACGGCACGGCGCCCGCGGCGGCCTGGGGTTGAGCCTGAAGCATATCGAGAGCGGCAAGGAGCGCCCGATCGCGCTTCCGAAGGGAGCCCGCGTCGGATCGGTCTCCTGGTCGCCCGACGGGCGGCGCTTCGCGTTCACGATCACGACCGACGATCGCATCGAGCTCTGGCTGGGTGACGCGAAGTCCGCGACCGCGCGGCGTCTCGAAATCGGAGCGCTCAACGGCGTGCTCGGATCGGCCTTTACCTGGATGCCCGATAGCCGTCACCTGCTGGCGACCTTCGTGCCCAAGAATCGAGGAGCCGCTCCCGAGCAACCCCTCGCGCCGAAAGGCCCCGTCATTCGCGAGACGCAAGGCGGTCCGGCTGCGCCCGTGCGCACCTACCAAGACCTGCTGAAGAGCCCGCACGACGAAGCACTCTTCGCCTGGATCGCGACCAGTCAGCTCGCTCTCGTCGACACGAACCAGGGCACGCGACGCGACCTCGCCACGCCGGCCATCTTCTCCGACTTCGATCCGGCGCCCAATGGGGAGCTCTTGTTGGTGACGCGCATCGTGAGGCCTTTCTCTCAGCTCGTCACGGCACGCTCCTTTCCCGATGTCGTGGAGATCTGGAATCGAAAAGGCGAGGTGGTGAAGACACTCGCGAAGCGTCCGATTCGCGACACCGTCCCGATCGGAGGCGTTCCGACCGGACCGCGCAACTACAGCTGGCGACAGACGGCACCGGCGACGCTCGTGTACGTGGAGGCACTCGACGGCGGCGACCCCAAGGCCGAGGTCTCCCACCGCGATCAGGTCTTCACACTCGAGGCACCCTTCGACGAAGCCCAGCCGCGCTTTCTCACCGAGCACCGCTTCATGGGTCTCAGTTGGCTCCAGGGCGATGGCCGCAGCTTCCTGACCGAGTACGATCGCGATCGACGCTGGATCCGAACCTGGCTCGTGGACGTCGATGCCGAGGTGCCGTCACCGCGCTTGGTCTGGGATCGGAGTCAGCAGGATCGCTACGGCGATCCCGGCCGTCCCGTCACCACGACCGATGCGCGCGGGCAGCGGGTCGTGATGGTCGAGGACGACGCGGTCTATCTCACGGGACGCGGTGCCTCGGCCGACGGCGATCGCCCGTTCCTCGATCGCATGAAGCTCGGAGACCTGTCGACCGCGCGACTGTGGCGCAATGCGGGCGAGAGCTACGAGACGGCGATCGATGTCGTTTCGCCAGTGGGTCCGGTCATCCTGACAAGATTCGAGACGCCAAACACGCCCGCCAACTACATCCTCGTCGACCTGGGCAAGAGCACTCGCCGGGCTCTGACCTCGTTCACCGACCCCGCACCCGAGCTGGCCGGTGTGAAAAAGGAGCTGGTGACGTACGAGCGCGCCGACGGCGTGCAGCTCTCGGCCACCTTGTACCTGCCAGCGGATTACCAGGCAGGTCAGAGGCTCCCGCTCGTGGTCTGGGCCTATCCGCGCGAGTTCAATGATCCGGCCCTGGCCAGCCAAGTGAGCGGCTCTCAATATCGATTCACGCGGCCGAGCGGCATCTCACACCTGTTCTTCTTGATGCAGGGCTACGCGATCATGGACGGCGCCGCCATGCCCGTGGTGGGGGATCCCGAGACCGCCAACGACACCTTCGTCGAGCAGATCGTCTCGAGCGCGCAGGCTGCCATCGACAAGGCGGTCTTCCTGGGCGTCGCAGACGGGAGTCGCGTCGGCGTCGGCGGTCACAGCTACGGCGCCTTCATGACTGCGAATCTTTTGGCGCATTGCGATCTGTTCCAGGCGGGCGTCGCACGCAGTGGAGCCTACAACCGCACGCTGACGCCGTTCGGCTTCCAGAACGAGCGGCGCACTCTGTGGGAAGCGCCCGAGATCTACTTCGCGCTTTCGCCTTTCATGCACGCCGACACCATCGATGAGCCGCTCTTGATGATCCACGGCCAGATCGACAACAACTCGGGCACGTTCCCGATCCAATCGGAGCGCCTCTACCACGCGATCAAAGGGCACGGCGGCCAGGCCCGGCTCGTGATGCTGCCCTTCGAGAGCCATGGCTATCGCGCGAAGGAGTCGGTCCTGCACACGCTGGCCGAGATGATCGACTGGTTCGACACGCACGTGAAGAACGCCAAACCGGAGGGGGGCGAAGGCGGCTTCTAGGCGGTGGAGACTGCGGGGGAGCGGGGCACGAGGTCCTGGGCCAAGCGCTCGCGTGCTCCGCTTCTGTTCGTGATCATCGCCACCGCCCGGCTCGTCCCAGCTCGGAGGTTGAGCGACCGAGAGGTCTTGCACGGCGACGATCGTTCCTTGACGATGGCCACGCCCTTTGCAGTCCGCCACCCCCGTCGGAGCCTCGCATCATGTTTCGCCGCGTGTCGATCGCCTTCTCCCTCTTGCTCCTCACCGCCCCCCTGCTCGCCCAGACCGGCGGGCGCTGGACCAATCGAGCTTCCTTGAGCCTGGCGCGTCAAGAGACGGGAGCCGCGCGCATCGGCAATCAGATCTACGTCGTGGGCGGCATCACCTCGAGCGCTCCCACCTCGACCGACACGGTCGAGGTCTACGACATCGCGCTCGATCAGTGGACGTTTGCGCCATCGATGCCGCTGGCGCTCGATCACATGGGCGTGGCGGCGTTGAACGGTAAGCTGTACGTGATCGGTGGCTGGGCCGGCGACTTCACGTCGCGCTCCGAGGTCTGGGTGTTCGACCCCGGGACGGGCAACTGGACGGCGGGCCCGCCGCTGCCGGCACCTCGAGGTGGCTGCTGGGCGGTCACGCACGGCGCTCGCATCTACGTGTTTGGCGGCGTCAACGTCGCCGATGTCGCCCAGGCTTCGACGTACATCTTCGATCCAAACAGCAATCAGTGGTCGAGCGGTGCCGACATGCCGACGGCGCGCGAGCACCTGACGACGGTATCTAACGGCACGTACATCTACGTGATCGGTGGGCGCGGCAACGGTCTGGGCGCGCGGGACGTCAACGAGCGTTACGATCCGGTCGCCGACCAATGGACGACGCTCGCGCCGATGCCAACCAAGCGGAGCGCGATGGCCATGGCTCTCGTCGGTGAGCGCATCGTGGTGGCGGGCGGCGAGATCCCGGTGCTGCACGCGGTCAACGAGGTGTACGACATCCCGACCGACACCTGGCACACCCAGACGGCGATGCCGTTTCCCCGGCACGGTGTCGCGGCCATTCCCCTCGACAACGGAATGCTCGTGCCGGCGGGCGCGACGTCGCAGTTCTTCGGGTCCTCGACGATCTGCGACTTCTTCGAGCCGGGTCCACTGCTCGAGCTGAACGGAACACCGCAGCCGGGCCAAAGCACGAGCTTCTCGGTCCGCTTCGGATCGACGCTCGACTTCGGCGCGAAGGCGCTCGTCGTCCTGAGCTGCTCGGGCAACTCGGGCATCTTGCTTCCCGGAGGGCGCACGCTTTCATTGACCTTCGATGGCTGCACGAGCATCGGGCTCCAGTTCGGCGTGCTTTTTCAAGCGACGCTCGATGGCACCGGCAACGGCTCGACGCCATCAATCACCTTTCCCAACGTTCCCTCGGGCCTGACCGTGCACGCGGCCGCCTTCACGTGGGACGGTGGCTCCGGAACGATCCGTTCGACGACCGGCCCGATCGACTTCGTCACTCAATGAGCTCCGAAGAGGCGGCCTCCCGAATGCCCAACGAACGACTCTACCTCCGCCAGCTCCTCGCCGGACGCGACTTCGCCCAGTCCAACCCGGTCGCGGCTCAGATGGTCAACTTCGTCTACCTGATCGGCGATCTCGAGACCCGCGAGTGCGTCGTCGTCGATCCTGCTTGGGCGATCGCCGACCTACTCGACATCGTCGCGGCCGATGACATGAAGCTCACGGGTGTTCTCGCCTCACACTTCCACCCCGATCACATCGGTGGCGACCTGATGGGGATGGCGACGGTCGAAGGCATCCGCGAGCTGCTCGACCAAACCAGCGTTCCCATTCACTGCCACGCCGACGAGACCGAGTGGATTCTCCGCACGACCGAAGTCTCTCGAGGCGACCTGTCCCCAGCCGGAAGTGGCGACTCGATCCAGGTCGGCGACATTCCGATCACGTTTCTGCACACGCCCGGACACACGCCGGGCAGCCAGTGCTTTCTGGTCGAGAACCGGCTGATCGCCGGGGACACGCTCTTCCTCGAAGGCTGCGGTCGGACCGACTTCCCCGGCGGCGATCGTGAGGAGATGTTCCGCACGCTGCACGAACGCCTCGCCCGTCTCCCCGACGACACGATTCTCTACCCGGGTCATCGCTACTCGCCGGCCGACTCGGCTCCACTCGGCGACGTGCGCGCG
Organism: Planctomycetota bacterium; assembly: GCA_029260795.1. Taxonomy (GTDB): domain Bacteria; phylum Planctomycetota; class OFTM77; order OFTM77; family OFTM77; genus OFTM77. Next base: position 103,666 of record JAJDCO010000001.1, read on the forward strand.
CAGAACACCGTCTTCCGCATGAAAACGCTCGACGACTGGCTGCGCTTCGTCTGACGACGCTGCCTCCATCGATGGCGATAGTGGGCCGGCCTGAAACTCCAGGGCCTGAAAGGCCGACATCATCCAGCCCCTGGAGGATTCGCGGAGGCGAATCGGGGGAACGCGCGGAGCGGAACCGAGACGAGGGCCAGGATCCCCGAGAAGGCGAGGATCCTGGCGCGAGCGCGACTCGAGCGTTTCGATGCGAGCACGAAGCGTCCTCCCAGTGACGTGCGATGGACGAGCCCCACCTTCTTGGCTTCTTTCTTCCCTGACCGCCATCCCGTTTCACGAGAGCGACCGAGTCACTCGCCCATCCGCCGAGAGCTCAAGCAGCCTGGGTTGGAGGCGAGGGATTCGGTATCAGAGGAAGGAGCGTTTGGCGCTCGTACCAAGCCGTCAGAGCGACTCGAGGAGCCATCACCGGCAGCACCTCGTGCTCGACGCGCTCGCTGGCAAACAGGACGAGTCGATCGATTCGGGGCTCGATGTCACGGGGTCCGGTCGGGCCGTAGACCCGGAGACAGCCGCCATGCTCCGGCTTCCAGTTCGGATTGAGGTAGTAGACGGCGGTCGCGACACGACGGTTGCCGGGACCTGCGAAAGCATCCCGATGTCGCGTGTAGAGCGCCCCCGACTCGCGATAGTAAGCGAGCTGCACCTGGAAGGACTCGAGCCCGAGCCAGGCGGCTCGATTCAGCAGCCCCTGGACCTGCGCAAAGGCCGTCCAAATACTCTCGCTCGCCGGCCGACCTGGCCCCGGAGCCTCGAGCCAAGCGGTCTCGTCCCCCCGAAAACGCGGATCGTGGACTCGGTCGACGCCCCGTCCCACCCGTGCGGGACGAGTATCTTGAAGCCGCTCGGTCAGCTCACCCAGGAGAGACTCCGCGACGGACGCGCCGAGCAGGCCATCCCGGATGAGCGCCTCACCGGAGCCGAACCGTCGGACGTCGGACTCGGACAAGCTCAAGAGGGTCGACACAGTTCGGTGGCCTCAGCTGGGCACCGGTGGTCCGACCGGTCGGATGTGCTCAGCTCTCAGCGGCGCGGAGGCGTCGAGTCCATGAGCGCAGGAACGCACTCATACGCTTGTCGAGCTCCGAGGGCAATGCCCCACCACTGCTGTCACTGGACGAGCTCCCAGGTCTGACCATCGGTGGCCGTCGAGCCGATCGCCAAGTCGGTGACGATCCAGTCGGGCGTCGTCGCGGCCCGGAACGCGGCGGCGATCACGGGCACCGAGCTGCCGGCAGCGCCGGGACGCCCAGTATAACGAGTCACCTGATTGCGTCCGAAGACCAGGTCGCCCCGCTGATTGATGACAAAGACCCGGTTGCCGGTCCGGCCGAAGTCCGCAGGCCAGGCGTAGCAAACCCAGAAGCTCTCGGCGAGGAACGGGTCAGGGTGAATCACTCCGACGCCACCGGCATCCGCTTCAGGAAGCCCGGCGCCACTGACGGCCGGCAGGATCATACGGAAGACGTAGCCCGAACGCTCGACGACACCATCCAGCACTCCTCGAAACGAGGCGGAAAGCAAGGGCGGATCGACGGGTGGAAGCCCGCTGCGCAGATCAACGGCAGCCGAGAGCTCGGCCAAGTAGGCGTACTCACCGGTGCTGTTGAGGTTGACGTCGATCTTGGCACCCGCCTGGCAGTCGGCCTGAGCGGACGCGACGCTGCGAAGCGTGCTGATCGCGACACGCTCATTGGCATTGAGCCGTGAGGCCAGGAGATTCGGGATCGCGATCGAAGCGATGATCGAGAGGATGGCGATGACGATCATCAGCTCGATGAGAGTGAAGCCATTCGAACGAGCAGGCATGCGGGGCCTCCAGGGGGAATGCGGACCGGGTGGCTGGAGTTTGTCCGTCGGCAGCAAGTCACGACGAACGCGCCATCCGGGAGGCGGATTCTCACACGGAGGAGAGTTCCAGCAGATCTGTAACGAGCGAACGCAGAAGTTTTGCAGGTTCCCCGCAATACTCATCGCATCATACGTAACCTGACCCGACTCAGCCCCTCAATGCTCCGATCGCCTCCGATTCCCCCCTCGCAGGAGTGACAGCCCCGTCACCGTCAGCAGCCCCAGCTTCACGAGCTCCGCACCGATCACGAACCCGTGATACCGATAGAACTCCAGGACCTTGGGAGGCTTCGGATCCCGCGGCAGAAAGTCGATCTCTCGTCCCAGATCGGTCATCAGCGGCGTCGTGTAGAACATCGACGCGGCGGCAATCCCGCAGCCCACCAATACGAAGAGGGCCTCCACCTTCCGCCGACGCCCCGCCAGCCCGAGCAGCACCAGCGCGACCAATCCGACCGCGAGGTTCGCCCGGTCGTACTCAGCGAAGAAGTACCGGTTCAGCTCGCTGGCCACATAGCGAAGCGCCTGGCGCCGGGGCTCGCCTTCGGGAATGTCCTCGAAGACCTCGGACGCGTTGCGGAGCTGATCGAGCTCGACGACATGGAAGTTCCCGGTGGCGACGAACCCCATCGACACGGTCAATGCGATCCAGAGCCCCACAACCACGCAAAGCAGCCGGGTCACGCCGGTGCGCTCGGACATCCTCTCACCTCCTCCTGCTGACAGTGCCGGAGGCGCTGACCTCAGCGCCTTTTGAGTTTGGCAGGATGCGCCGGTTCAGCGACAACGGCAAGCTCTTCTCGACACCGGCTCAACGTGGCGACACTTCGGGCAGGGTCGATCGAACACCCTCCGCCGTCACGAAGAGCGCTTCCACGCCCGGATGGCGCGCCGCGAAGGCGAGCCCATCCTCGACGCCCATGACGAAGAGGGCGGTCGCGAGTGCGTCCGCCAGCGCGGCGTCCTCGGTCACGACCGTCACCGAGCCCTCGAGATCGGCCGGCCAGCCCGTTCTCGGGTCCAGCAGGTGACCGTAGCGTCGTCCGCCGATGAGACGCGCCCGTGCCGCATTACCCGATGTCGCCACCGAGGCATCCGAGACCGACAGAGTCGTCACCGCCTGACGGGAATCGAAGGGGTCCACCACCTCAAAGCGCCAGTCGGCCCCCTTCAGGTCGCGGCCATCCGCGCGCAGGTCACCGCCGATGTTCACGACGAAGTCACGATAGCCGGCGTCACGCAACTGCTGGGACAGAGCATCGATGATCCACCCCTTGGCCACGCCCGCGATCCCCAGCCGCAGGCCCGGGCGAGCGAAGCGCACGGTCCCGGCGTCGAGGCGGACGTGACGCCACCCGACGTCCGCGCGGGCCTCCTCGATCTCGCCCTTCGACGGCACCTGGCCCGACTTCACGGCTCGATCCCAAGGTGCTGCGAGCGCCCGCCAGGAGATGTCGAAAGCTCCCTCCGTCACCTCGGAGACGTGCAGCGCTCCGGTCAGGAGTCGCCCGAGCTGCGGCGAGCATTCGAATGGCTGCTGACCCGCCTGCGCGTTGAGCCGGCTGATCTCGCTGTCACGCCGCCACTCGGAGAAAACGTCCTCGAGACGATGGACGGTCTGGCGCAGCTCCGCGAGGTCCGTGTGCGCTTGATCGACGTCCGTTCCGATCACGAGCACGTCGTAGCTGGTTCCCAGCTCGCTACCACGATCCTCGATCAACTGGCGCGGCCGCTCCACGCCCGAGGTGGTCTGCGGAGCGCCCAGTCCCGCCGGCAGCTCGGCGAGGTCGAAGTAGGTGCCGACTCGATGGCCACTTTCGTCGAAGAGAATCAGCGTCGGAGTACCCGCGACTTCCAGGTGGCTCGCCACCTCGCCCTCCGAGTCCACCAGCAGCTCGAGCGCCAGCTCGCGGTCGCTGGCCAGCGCCTGTGCGTTCTCCAAGACACTCCCGCTGATCACGAAGTAGGTCGAGAGTGCGCCCGCTCTCTCACGAGCAAAGCGCTCGACGTGCGGCTGCTCTTGTCGGCAGGTCGGACACCAGGCCGTCATGAAGACGAGCAGCACCGGCCGGTCTTGTCTCACGACTTCGCCGAGGGCGACGGCCGCCCCGTCCAAGCGCTGCAGAGTGGGGCTCGAGGTCGAAGCGCTCTCCGGTCCATGCGGCGGCTCGCCTGGCTCCTGGCTTGCGCAAGCCGCCAGGACGAGGATCCACCCGAGCCCGAATGCCCTTCTGCCCGTCTCACGCATCACCATCGGAACACCACTCCCATTCTGGCCCCGAGGCCATCGATCCCGTCGTCACGAGAGAACCCGTAGACCGAGAATCGCAGCTCCTCGGCCTCACCGACCGGTAGCGAGAGCGACGTGCCCGGGCTCTGCATGAAGAAGCTGCCGAGGTCGCTATCACGCGTCTGATACCTGGCCGAGGCGACTGGCTCGTCTCGGGAGTACCGCGTCTCGCTCTGGAAGGACAACCGATACCAGACTCGCCAACGCCACCCTTCGAGCAGCTCGACCTCGACACTGGGCTCGATCGCGAAGTGCTCGAGGCCCCAGCTATCGGCGTAGAAGCTGCCATCGAGTCCCAGCGCAGTCCCGACTCCTGGCGAGGTGCGAATGCGCGGATTGACCTGGAACCGATCGCGTCGATTGGGCAAGCGCTCATCGGTCAGGAACACCGGGCTGCCCACCGGGTCGTACAACGTCACGTAGTTGAAAGCATCCGTGAGGAACCCGTCCTGCCGCGTGTATTGGAAGCTCAGGTTGCCTTTCCAGGCTGGCGAGAGGAGCTGCGTCCAGGAGAAGAGCGTGTTATGGCTGATGCGATCGTCGTGGCCTCGAAACGTCTTGTCCCAATAGGACAGCTCGAGGAAGTCCCAGCGAAAGCTGTAGCGTGCCTCGAATCGCGAGTTGCCCTCGAACAGGTCTCGAGCCGCGCCGAAGTCGAGTCCCGTGCCGATGTACTCGATCTGATGGTGGTAGAAGTAGCCTGGGCTGAACGTCCACGGCGAGTGCTCGGGCGTGATGTCGATGGCCAGGTTGTGGTCGAGAGTCAGGAGGCTCGGTGAGGCCGAGGTGGTCAGTCGATTGCTCACCGAGGACGGCAGCTCTTTCGCGTCCTCGTTGTCGATGAAAGCGACGGTGGCGTTGACGCGCACTCGGTACTTCTCATTCACCTTGCGCACGATGGCGACTCGCAGCCCCTGGTACTCGAATCCTTCGGCGCGGTCGGGGTCGCCGCCGCCGTCCCGTTGCGAGAAGACATAGGCGTCGAGTGAGACCGAGCTCTCCGGCTCGGTCTCCTGCGCCTGAGCCGACGTGATGCTCACCAGCACCAGTGCCAGCGAGAGGCCGAGCCGTCTCATTGGCAGCCGCACCCACCGGCAGCAGCCGCCCCAAAGCCACCGAAGCTGCCCTCACGAGCGGCTTCGGTCTTGTTGCGAACGAAGACGTACGCATCATCGGCATCGAATTGCATCGACCGATCGACGAGCCGCTCTCGCTCGTAGAAGCGCGTGGCCTGGCAGCTCGCGGTCGCCCCGAGAAGCGACAGCAGCCCGACGACCGCAACAGAGCGTCTACTCCGGCGAAGCCAGACCATCGCGGCGCCTCGCCATCGTCCCCCGAGACTCATCGAAGGCAGCGTCCCCGCATTCAAGTCCCGACGTTCGCCGTCCGTCCACTCCGACCTTCCCAATCCGTTCAACGAGCCTTCTCCAGCCAGCCCTCGGCGATCGATCTCAGATCGAGCTCGTCGGTGGTCCCGTTCTGGAAGTAATGCCTCTCGAGGTGCTGGATCTGAGCCCCGAGCTCGCTCTCGGATTGGGAATCGAGGGCATGGCGTCGTTCGATCTCGCGCAAGAGGCCGATCACGGTGAAGGGCGTGACCTCTTCGGGAAGGCGCAGACCGGACTCGTCGGCCACGGCCGCAGGATTGCCCCATCGCCGCCAGGCCAGCCCTCCGCCCAACACCAAGACGATCGCGGCCCCGACCCAGATCATCCAGAGGCGGCTCGACTCTCCGTAGGACCGCTCCAGGCCGATCACGGAGTCGACCGACAGCAAGTCGGCATCGACGTAGCGCTGGAACAGCGACTCCGCACCCACGATCTTGGGTGCCCCGAAGCGGAACTCCTCAGGCAGCTTCTCGGCGCCATCCTGAGCCCGCATCGTCACCAGCCAAGTGCGCTCGGAGACGATCGCGTTCTCGTTGCTTGCCTCGTCGAACTGCGAGACCGAGAGCCCCTGGTCGTCGGTCTCGGTGATGTCGAATCCTTCGGGTGCGAGCTCCAAGAGCTCCTCGAGATCCGGAAGCAGGCCGCGCGCGGTCCCTTTCACCTCGAGCACGAGCTTGCCGTCGACCGCCTGCCGCTCGTCGAGCGTTTGAGACAGCGCGAGGTTCTCGATCGGTCGCGACTCGGCCGGTGAGGCCGCGTCGAGGACCAGCGTCGGTGACTCGATCGGCAGCACGGCGTAGCCGGAGGTATCGAGGAAGTCGAGATCGAGCTTCAGCGGAGGCAGCCGATCCACCTCGGGGCCGCGCACCTTCAAGAGCAGATAGGCATAGGGCGTCATGCGCCATCCGTACTTGGGGAGCGCGCGCGAGTTGACCTTGTCGCTCTGGAAGGTGATCGAGAGCACCTCGAAGTGTTTGCTCAGAATCTGACGCGCCGCTTCCTCGAACTTGTCCCGGTAGTTCTCGGTGGGACGGCCGTAGTTGTACGACATGTACGCGTTGTTCTGATTCTGCAGGTACTTGCCGAAGCCGCCCGCCTCGCGCTCGATCTCACGGGTATGCACGAGGTTCACGAACACGCCGAAAGGCTTCTCGCCGATCACGTCGCTTCCGTCGATGCGAGTCTCGAGCTGAATCTCGGTGACGAGGTCCTTGTAGTAGTCGAAGACCTTGCGGGCCTCGTGGGCGTGCGGATGATCGCCCACGATCTCGAAGCCACCGCGAAGGTACCGATACTTGGTGGCCGGGTTGACGGCGCTCATGCGCGTGAACAGCGTGTTCGCGAACATCTCGAGGTGGCGCTCGGCTGCCTCACCCGGCAAGGCCAGGATCTTCTGTCGGATCAATGCCGGCTGGCTCCGCTCGGGGAGCTGCTCCTGATCGACCGCCTGCAAGTCACAGGCGCCGAGGCTGGCATAGAACCAGTGCTCGTAGACCTTGGTCGACTGATCGTCGACCTCCATCGAATCGAGCGAGGCGGCGTACAGGTCGGCCGCCCCTTCGAAGGCCTTCAAGGCCGCGAGGCGGCGAGGGGTGAACTCGGTGCTCTGGGCGAGCTCCTGGCCGAAGTTGTTCGCATCATGGGCCAGGCTGGCCAAGGCGAGATGAAGCCCCCAGTGATCGGCATGGCTCTCGAGCGCCTGGGCAACGACCGAGGTCGCGACCTGATAGCCGCGCAGCACCTCGGCCTCGATGTCCTTCTTGCGGCGACGCGTCTTACTCTGCTCTTGGACCGCCGGCTCCCGCCAGACGGACGTCAGATTGGTGCGCATGCGCTGCGCCAGCTCCGCAACCGTGTCAGGATCGAGCGCATCGAGCGAGCCGAAGACGCTCTCGATGGCCTCGATTCGGTAGACCTCGGCACTCGAGTGGCAGGTCGTGAAGGCCTTGGCCAACAGCTCTTCGTTCAGGTCGCCGATGGGCAGCTCGCGAAGGCGCCGAACGAGCTCGGTAAGCTCGACCAAGTTTCGCTCTTGCTTGGAGCGGGTGAGCGGGATGCTCTCGGCCTTTTGCTCGTAGCCATACTGATAGACGTAGATGTTCGTCCGCTTGCGGCTCGTGTTGGGATCGTGATTCTGTGTCCAGACGCGCAGGAACTCATCGACCAGCTCCTTGGCTTGATCGGGCTGATCCGGCGCCAAGCGCTCGATGAAGGGGAACGCCTGGTCTTCCTCGCTGACCTTGAGGTAGAGCTGGGCATAGAGGGCGCTGAACTTCGGTCGCCAGCTATCGGCTACCTTGCTCAACCACGCCTCGCCGGGACGGATCTCGAGAAGATCGCCGGTCGCGATCGCCGTGATGGGCGTCTGGCGACCGCCATAGTAGCGCCCGTCGAAGTAGAAGAAGTTGCCGTAGGTGTCGCGTTGCAGCGTCGGGCCGAGGCTGGTGGAGGTATCGTACTGATACGAGACCAGCGCTTCGCGCAGCCAATTCGAAGCCAGGATCTCGAGTGGCTCGCGCCAGGACGAGGCTTGCTCGGGAGCCGCGCTCAAGAGGGCTTCGGCCGCCGTCGATTGGAGCCTGAGGCCCTTGAGCCGAAACGCCGAGTCTTGGAAGTGCGTCTCGAGCGCTTGAGACACCGCTTTGCCGATCGCCGCGACGATCGCCATCCCTCGCTCGGGATGCTTCGTGAAGCTGTCTTCGAGCCAGGCCTTGCCGAGGTCCTCTCGGACCTTGGGCGCCAGCTCGACCGCGAGGCGCAACGCTTCCTCACGATTCACCTTCTTCATCTCGCCCGTGGCGAAGGAGCTCTGCAGCACGCCCCAAGCGTCCTCGAGATGCTGGGTTTTCGGATCCTCCGCGTAGAGGCCGAGATGAAAGCGCGTCAGCAGGTTGAGCGCGTCGTGATCCCCTGCCCCGACGGCGTCCTCGATCCGAGGCAAGAACTCGCCGGCCGGCACGGCCTGACCCGCGTCGAACAGGAGCTTTGCGATCTGACGGCGGGTGAGGCGAGCTTGACCTTCGGGACGGGTGAGCTCGACGCGCAGCCGCTCGAGGAGCGCGTCCAGGCTGCGACCCTGGTCCAACGCCACCTTCAGAATCGCTCCCAGGCTCGAGAGCGGGCCCTTTTCCAGCTCGGTGGGCGCCGCATCGATCAGGGCGAGGCAGTCGTCGAAATCGACTTCGTGCTTCTCGAGATAGGGACGCACGAAGGGCTGGATGTTGCGGCCTGGCGTGGGCGGCGGCGGGCTCTTGAGCACCGTGAGCAAGCGCTGATACAAAGGCTTGGCGAGGTCCTCTTCCAGGGAGGCGAGGAACGCCTTGACCTCGGCCCAGTTTCCTAGCGTGACGTTGCGCTGGAAGTCCTTCAGGTCCTCGTCGAAGGGATCGGGCTCACCGGTCGAGACGATCGAGGTCACACCCGCCAGTCCCTGCATCGCCATCATCTCCTCGGGAGGCATGTCCCCGGAGATGACGAAGCCGCTCAAGGGCGACGCGCCGGGCGAGCTCTCGCCCTTCTTCTCGTCCTCCTCGTCCTCCTCGCCTTCGGGCTTCGCCCAGGCTTCAAGAATAGCGGAGGGACGCCGGTCGAACTGCGCCTGCTGGATCTTCTGAAGCCGCTGCTGCTTCTTCTGAGCCTCTTCGGCTTCCTGCTGCGCTTTTTGGGCGGCCTCGGCTGCCTTCTGAGCAGCCTCGTCATCGACGAGCGCCGCTTCTGCAGGAGCCTGATCTTGGCTCGCCGCCTCGCCGGTCTTTTCGTCTTGGCCGCCGAACTCTTGCCCGGCCCCCATCGAATGCGTCGCCGAGGTCAGGACGACGACCGCCAGAATCCATCGCACGATCATGCTCGAGTTCGTCCCATACCCGATCGACAGGCGGTCGGGACGCTCGAAGTCTTCGCCGACGCGCCGGCCTGCTCGTCACCCTACTCGGTCGTGAATCGAGCGCGCCGAATTCTCACAGCGAGGGGCGCCGGCGCGCTCGACGATCAGGAGCCGCTACCGTCCGGAGGCGGACCCGAGCCCGCTCCGCGAGCATCCTGAGGCTGCTTACCCTTGTTGCCATTGTTTCCCTTGTTGCCGCGACCGCGGCCACTTCCACAGCCTTGTCACTGGCTCGGAAGGGGAAGGCCCTGAAGCTCGCCGAGGTCCATGCGGGCCAGGCGAATGGCGGCTTCGAGATTCTCGCGGCTCTGGAGCGCGCGATCGCTCCGACCGGACTCGTCCGCGACCTGAGCCAGCAAGCGATAGTTCTGTCGCGACGCCTCGACCTCGGGCTCCCAACGCACGCGAGGCAGCCCCTCGAGTCGCATGAGCCAGGTCATGTAGTACTGCGCGTTGGCGAGCGCGTCCCGTGCTTCAAAGAGCACGGTCGCATCGGCCTTGGCATCCTGCTCGAGCTCGTCAACCAACTCCTCGAGGTCTCGCCGGGCTTCCGGAAGCTGCGAGCAGAGCATCTGCGCCTTGGCGCGCTGCAAGCGAACGCTGCGGAGCTCCGCCACGTGCTCCTTGGGAAGCTGCTCCAGCGCTGACGAGTAAAGCTCCTCGGCCTCCACCCACTCTTCGGCGGCGGCATGAGCATCCGCTCGCTCGAGCAGGTCGGCGACGTCATCGAGACGGAGCCGTTCTTGACCGGGTCCATAGTGATAGGCCAGGGCCGCCACCGGTATGAGCAGCCAGACCACGAGGATGAGCTTTCGCATGGCGGTTCCCCGTCTTCAAAGAGTTCGCGGCGCGGTTTCGACGCGAGCGCCCATTCTAGTGCCCGCGCCCGGGCATTCCGAGCGAGAATCGTCTCGAGGAGTCGTTCGGTGGTCGCTTCCCTGGGACGCAGGAGCTTCGGACAAACTTCCTCGGGACTCCAAACCTTCATCGGCAGCCGAGCCCCTCACACGCCATCGGCGGCCGGGACCAGGAAGGCTGCCGACCCGTCAATCTCACAAACATCGGTCGTCATCGCCCCGGCTCTCGGGAGCCCGCCTCATGCGATCTTCGAGCGCTGGGACTCTGCGACCCTGGGCAAGCCGGGTCGCCAATGAGTGCCGAGCAAGTGCAGAGCCATCGGCAAGAACGCCAAGACGGCGGCGCCGATGGTGAGGGCGATCATCGCGTACTCGCGCAGCGTCAGCTTCTCGAGGGCTCCCGAGTCACTGTCCGAGGTCACGCGTTGGATGAGATCCGTCGGCAGATGCTTCTCGTTACCGTTGTGATAGGCACCTCCCAGGCGCACTGCGATTTGGCGCAGGGTCGAGGCGTCCTGACGGGATTGGCGTCCATCGATGAACTTGCCCTTCACCGGATCACCGACGCCGATGATGAGCACGTCCGATACGGATGCCGGCATCTTGGGCATGCCGGTCGCCGGAACGGTGTCGCCGTCGCTCATGAGCGCCACGATCGTGCTGCGAGGGTTCCACGGTCTCGCGATGCGAGCGGCCTCCTCGAGCCCGGTGAAGATGTCGGTCTTCCCAGTCTTGAAGGCGTAGTGCATGGGCAGGTCTTCGAGGATGTTTCGAACGACCTCGGCATCGGTCGTGTCGACGACGACCGGCTTGGCCCCGCTATAGACCGCGACGATACTGATCCGGTACTGCTCGAGGGTCACGCGCTCGAAGAAAGACTGCAGCAGATCGGAAGCGCGCTGCATCCGGCTCTGCTTCCCGGACGGGCCAGCATCTTCGAGGCGCATGCTGGGGGACACGTCGAGCACGAGCATGAGGTGTCGATACTCGCCGACCGCGACGCCGCTGTCGGAGTGATGCACCTTGGGCGTGGCGAGGAAGAGCGTGATCAATCCCCAGCTCACCGACGCCACGGCGAGCGCCCTGAGCAGGGGTGTCAGTCGCGCCCAACGACGAGGATGCAGGCCGGGACCGAAGGCGAGGGCAGCCAGACGTCGGCAACGGCGCGTGTGCAGCCACTCGGCCCCGACGGTGACGATCAACGCAGCGGCCGCGATCAGCTCGGCTACCATGGAGTGTACCTCACGCCGAAGGCCGCGATCAGGCACACCGCCAGCAGGCTCAGCCCGGCCCAGCAAGCGGGCTCGAAGTCATCGAGGCTCTCGGCGCTCGTCTTCTCGAGTCGAGTCGGCTGCATCTCGTCGATGCGACGGAACACGGCCTTGAGCGCTCCCGGATCCCCCGGATTGAAGACGGCACCTCCCGTCAACGCCGTCACGTTGATGACCGCATCTGGCAGCTCGGACTGGGCGATGTGGATCGCGTAGACGACGATGCCACTCTCGCGCATCTTGCGAGCGATCTCCTCGTCGCGGCCGTTGCTGAGATCCGAGGAGTAACCATCCGATACCAGGATGATCATGCGATCGCCTTCGGAGCGGCTCTCGAGAACCTCCCGGCACGCCATCAGGGCCTTCCCGATCTCGGTCCCGTTGAACCAGCGTGGCAGGTTCTCGGGCCGCATGAACGGCGGCGCACACCGCACGGCCGTCGTGTCCGACGTCAAGGGTACCCAGTGAAGGACCGAGTTCCCGAAGAAGGTGAGCCCGAAGGCGTCGCCTTCTCGATAGTCGAGGAAGTCGTCGATCGCTTCCATCGACCCGTCGTAGCGGCTGCCTTCGCCAAAGCGCGCGGTCATGCTGCCCGACACGTCGACGCAGAACTCGATGTTGGTCAGGACGCGCTTTGTCTTCGGTGCGCTCGTGCGCACCGGGCCGGCCAGGATTACGATCGCCACCCCGAGCACGAGAGACGGGAGCGACTCGGCCAGATCGATCATCACGCGCAACCCGCGCCCGCGCCTCGCCACTCCATGATCGAACGGCAAGACGATCCGGCGCGCTCGCCGCCTCCACACCCACATCAGCAGCAGAGCCGGAATCAGGAGCAGGAACAAGACGGCCGGGTAGGTGAAGCTCATGACGCCGGCACCACCTCGCCGGCGTCGGACGTCGCCTCTCGATAGGGCGCCAGCAAGGCGCCGACATCGACCTCTCCGATCGGCTCGGGACGGTGCAGCCAGTTCTCGAGCTGTCGGAGGAGCTCGCCCGCCTCTGGATGCTGACGCAAGGTCTGGATCGCATCCGCCGCAGGAGTGCTCTCCAGATCGAGACGCCGACGCCAGTAGGTGAGGAGCAGGCGCTCGAGCTCCGCTTGCCGCTCGCGCGCCAAGCTGCCTCGGATCGCCTCTTCGACGATCGGTCTCAGACGATCCGCTAGGGTGACCGGTCGATCGACCGTGACTTCACTCTCGAGCTTGCGGCGACGACCGATCAGCAAGATCGCGACGAGTCCGAGCAGCCAGAGGAGGCTGCCCACGATCACGAGCGTCTGGTAGCCACCGACCGATGGCGACTCACTGGACGTGAGCACATTGGGGCGCACGCGGTCCTGAGGCAGGACCGCGGTGACCTTCACTGCAATCTCCGGGAGCTCCTCGTGGGCGCTGCCGTCCTTGCGCCTCAAGTAGTCGGTCAAATCGTATTCGCCCGGCTCGAGGCCCGAGTAGACGAGGTCGTAGCGATGATTCGTCCCGTGTGGGTAGGTCGCGGTAATACGGAGCACGATCGGTCGAGAGCGGTCATCGTGGGGGATCACCTCGAGCTCAGGCCCCGGGATCACGATCTGATCGATGCGAGCGTTCATCCCGACCTCGACCTCACGTTGGTCATCGCCGCGAGCCGAACCGAGAATCGTGACCCAGAGGAGAAGCGAGAGAGACGGCGAAATCGCAGCTCCGAGCATCAGCGTGCTCCCTTGCCCAAGAGATCGCGTGATCGGAAGAAGTGCCGGAGTCGATGGACGAAGGGTTGGTCGGTCGGAATCACGAGATGGTCGACGCCACCCCGACGCAGCGCCTGCTCGAGATCCTCGGAGTCGGTCCACTCTCGCCGACCGTGTGTCACGAAAGCGCGACCGGTCTCAGCCTCCCGTGCTCGGAGGAATCCCGCTCCGCGCAGGCCTTGCTCGGCCGGGTCGCGGAGCCACAGCACGGCGACGTCATGCTCTTGGGAGAGCAGCTTCAGTGCGCCCAGCCCTCGGTCGTCGTGCAGGTCGCTGAGAATGACTACCAGTGCGCGGCTCTTGAGGCTTGCGCTCAGCTCCGTAATGCGACGGCCGAGGTGTGTGCCTTCGTCGTATCGAAAATGCCGCAGCTGATGGAGCCACTCCAAGATCTGCTGCCGCGACAGGCTCGGCTCGATGCGGAGCGGGCGTTCCCCCGCTCCGATCACTCCCACCGGGCTGACACGATCGAGGCAGGCGAGGGCAATGCCGCCGGCGAGGTGGACGGCGATCGCGTACTTGCTGCGCGGCTGGGAGCTGATCGTCATCGAGGCCGAGGTGTCGACGAGCAGGTAGGCCGGCATCCGCTTGGGGGCCTCATACTCCTTGACGTAGATCTTGCCGGCTCGCGCCGTGACTCGCCAATCGATGGAGCGGATCGGGTCCCCATAGTGGTAGGGCCGCGACTGCACGTACTCGATACCCGATCCCAGAAACGGAGAGCGATCGGTGCCGTAGCTCAGATTGTCGGCCAAACGCTTGACGGCGATCGCGAACTGGCGCGCATCGAGCGTGTCACAGGTCGGGAGGTATCCTTCCACGGCATCAATCCACCAACGCGCCCAGGTCGTTGAGCAGGCTTTGCAGTACTTGGACACCCGAGAGCCCGTCGGCGAGCGCCTCGTAGTTCAAGCGAATACGGTGCAGGATGGCGTCCTCTGCGAGCGCGAAGAGATCGTCGGGCACGACATAGTCTCGCCCTTGAATCAGAGCGCGGGCGCGCGAGGCTTTGATCAAGGCGATCCCCGCACGAGGGCTCGCACCGAGCTCGATGTTGGGATGCGATCGAGTGCGGTTGATGATCGCGACCACATGATCGATGAAGGTCTCGCTGACGTGCACGTGGTGCACCGCCTCCATCGCCTGAATGAGCTGCTCGCTCGAGCCGACCGGCTCGTGATCGATGATGTCGAACTCCGTTTGAGCGATCGCACCGCGATCGGACCGGCGCACTCCCAAACTGGCATTGCGGCGCAGGATCTCCTTCTCCTGGCTGGGAGACGGATAATCGAGCCGGTGGCAGAGCATGAATCGGTCGAGCTGAGCCTCGGGAAGCTCGAAGGTTCCCGCCTGCTCAATAGGGTTCTGCGTCGCGATGACCAGGAACGGTGCCGGCAACGTGAACGTCTCGCCGCCGATCGTCACCTTACGCTCCTGCATGGCCTCGAGCAGCGCACCTTGCACCTTCGGGGCGGCACGGTTGATCTCGTCGGCCAAGAGGAGGTTCGTGAAGATCGGGCCCTTCTTGACCTTGAACTCGTTGACACGCTGATCGAGGATCTCGGATCCCAGGATGTCGGCCGGCAGCAGGTCGATCGTGAACTGCACTCGGCTGAAGTCCAGGTCGATGGCCCGCGACAGCGCCGAGGCGAGGAGTGTCTTGGCAATCCCCGGGACGCCCTGAAGCAGGACGTGGCCGCCCGTGAAGAGGGCGATCAAGAGCCGCTCGACGACGACCTCTTGCCCGACCACGACCTGCCCGACCCGTTCACGGATCGCCTCGATGAATTGGATCGTGCCCTTTGTGACCGCTTCGCGGTCCTGCTCGACAGCCATCGCTGCTCCTCGTGAAAGTCGAACATCAGACTTTGAGAACTGAACGGAGAGTCGAAGTCGTGAAGATCAGACCTCGGACTTCCTGCGTACGAACCTCGAAGTCCGAGCAGCACTCGCCCGGTCGATCGCACCAGGCAGCCGACCCGCCTCGGGCTCGATCTTGGACGTTGGACGTCCGTTGTTCAACTCGGCTTCCGCTGGCTTGGATCGGGAACGGCCCGAGTCCCGCATGAGAGTCCCGGTCCCCGTGACCGGTGGCCTTCGACGGTGAGGAGCATCCGCAGGGCCATCGATCTCGTCGTCCAGATCAACGGAGGCTCGATCCACTCCCGCCCTCAGCGGCTCTCCGTGGCTCGATCCGTCACCGAATCGCGATGCCCGAGATCGAGACCCCGGGTGTCAGGCCGAGATCGGATCCGGCGAGGACGCGCTCGAAAGTACCGGCCGTCTGGTTGCCGAGGCGAGTGAAGCGGAAGCGGAATACGTCGGTGCCGAGGCCGCTGGCGCCTGGGCCGCTCAGTCCACTCTCGGTCGTGATCAAGAACTCTCCGAGGTTATTCATGAACACACCGTTGAGGTCTTCCGTCCCGGACTCGAGGGCGACATCCGAGCCATCGAATGCCAGCCCCCAGATACCGGACGTCGACGGGCCGATCCCCGTCGGCACGAAGAACGCGACGTCTTGCTCGGCGACCTCGCCGACTCCCGGCAGGGTGACCGCGTCCCGGAACGAGACGACCAATGCCCCGAACGGGAAGGAGATTGCGTCGATCCGATCCTGAGCGCCCAGGCCGACGTCAGAGCCATCGAAGATGAAGATGAAGCTCCCGGCCGTGTCGGGCCCATTCTGGCTCGGCTTGAAGAGCACGACGTCCTGAGTGGTGACGCGCTCACCGTTCGGTCCGCCGATCAAACCCGGTAGGTCGAGGTCGCCGTCGAAGGCGACGAGAGACCAACCGTTGGGCAGGAGCGCGAAGGCGCTCAGGCTCTGGCTCGCGATCCCGACGTCCGATCCGTCGAAGTGCATCGAGAACGACTGAGTCTCGGCATCGAAGTACACCAGGTCCGAAGGCTCGACGTTGCCGACACCGGCCAGATCGAAGCCGGACGCGAAAGAGAGGTAGAGGCTCGGCGTCTCCGCCGGCTGATTCAGAGTCTCCTGGAGGAACTGGAACCAAGGGTTGCCGCGCTGGTCTTGAGTCGGGAACTCTCGCTCGAAGCCGAAGCGGGCGGGCGCGAGATAGCGGGACGGATTGCCGGTGAGCTTCGCGACCAGCGCCAAGAACTCGTAGTTCCAAGTCGCCGTGCCGCCGGTGAAGCCTTCGTAGGTGAGCGTGTCGTCGTAGATGTCGATCAGGTACACGAAGCCTTCACCGGGAAGGAACCCCAGATCGAGAATCAGGTCGGCCGTCTGGATCACGAACGTTCTCACCTCGGAGGACGTCAGGTTGAAGTAGGTCGGCAGGCTGGTCTGCTCACGCTCCTCGAGGAGCTCGAGATAGAGCATCAAGCCGACGCCGCCGACCGCGGACATCCAGGGCCGATACTCGTTGTTGTTGTGCAAGCCGAAGCGCTGCTCGCCGCCCCAGATGAAGGGCTCACTGCCCGAGAAGAGGCCTCGCTCGTCGAACACCCAGCGCTCGCCATTGCGCAGCAAGGCCGAGCGCACCATGCTCGAAGCCGACTCGAAGTACTTCTCTTGACCGGACAGTCGATAGGCTTCGATCAACGTCCGCAGCACCCAACCCATGACGCGGGCCGAGTGTACCTGGGAGCCCACGGGATCGAAGCACATGGGGTACGAGCGCAGGCCTTCCGCGATCTCGAGCAGCGACTCCAATGCCTTCGGATGCCCGGTCACGAGGTAGTAGTCGCGCACGTCGTCGACCGTCATGTGCTCGAAGTCCCAGCCATTCCAGCCGTGGCTCTCCGTCGTGCGCCACGGGTCATACGCCGGTGGAATGTTGAGTCGAGCGAAGGCGCCCGGACCCACTTCAGAGAGCAGCCAGGTGCCGCCGCGCAGGAGGTCACCCGGGAACTCGTCGAAGTCGAAGTCCTTCTCGAGCGTGTTCCAATGGTAGGGCCGCAGGTTCATCGAGACGTTGAGATGGTCCTCGACCCAATCGAAGTCCTCTCGATCACCGGTCTGCAGGTAGTTCAACAGGTACGAGTACCGGTTCCGGGGGCTGCCGCCTTGATGAGTGGACTTGATCGACTCACCGTACTGGCTCCAGCCGTAGCTCAAGCCGTTCCAGCCCGCGAACGGGAGATCGTCTCCGACGGGCACCGGGACGAAGGCACCGAAGTCGCCCCACGCTCGAGTTCCTTGGAGATAGGTCCCGTCGAGGCGACCGAGCAACGGACGCTCGAGCCACTTCGCCCGCTCGACGGCCGCCGCCGGATCGTGGTTCAGGATCAGCGCGGTTCGAAACTGGACGTGCTGACCATCTTCGAGGAAGTACTCGCTGGCGGAGGTCGGAAGCCCCCACAGGCGGAGGAAGCTCGCGTCGACGGCGATGCTCTTGGGGAAGGTCTGCCAGGCTTTCAAGATCGCAAAGGCCGCGCTCGCCTGCGCCGTGCCGGCCCAGCCAAAGAGGAGTGGGCGCGGCGTCGCGTCCAGGTAGCTCAGCTCCGCTGGCAGCGAGCCTTGCTCGACCGGCGGATCCCCGAGGAAGGCCGTCGGCGACGAGACTGAATGACGGAGCTCCAAGAAGAAGTTCCGGAAGGCCACGCCTCCGATCGGACGCAGCGTGTGCGAGTTCTTGAGGGTCCAGTCGATTCGGATCGCCTCGACGCCCTCGAAGAAGGTGAAGTAGGCCGAGGACCAGAGAAGATCCCGACCGATTCCCGACCCGGACTGGTGATAGCCATCCAGGCGAATCATCGTGCGGAGCGGGCCGTCTTCCTCGATTGCCGCCGTCGGGTTCACGAGAGGATAGGAGGTCCCGAAGGCATCGGTCACGAACGCGCGCGCCCCGTCGGTCTGGAAGAGCTGCAGCACCAGCGATCGATCCGTCGCCGCGTCTCGGCCCGTGTAGCTGTGGGGCGTCGTCCCCAGGCGCAGCCGGTAGGTCGCCTCGTCGAAGGCTCCCAAGGAAACGGGGAAGGTCACGAGAAGATGCTTCACGGAGCTGCTCGGCAACCAGCGCGCCAGCACCCGCGTTTGAGACGGGACTTCCGATCCGTCCGGCGCCGTGACGAACAAGAGCGGAAGCTCGGTGTCGTCGAAGCAGCCTCGGGGGATCGGGATGCCATGCGAGAAGATCTCGTCCACGCGGCCGAGCTCGGTGTCGTTCCTCACGGTGATCGGCACATCGAGCGAGTCGGCGAGCCCGGCCGAGGCACTCAGCCACACACAGAAGCAGACGGCCGCGGTGACTCTCATCCTTCGTCTTACCCCGTTCGATGTCTCTTTCCAAACGCCGAGTCCGCGACACCAGGGTGCTCGCGAGAGCTCGATCGTCGGATGCGCCAGGTCGATGGGTCGAGCCCTCCCGCGGGCGGGTATCGCCGGGCAGGCCTGACCGGGCGACAGGCTAAACTATCTTCCTAGCAATATCTTCTGTCTTCTGAGCCCTCCAAGCCACCCTCCGATCTCTCGCAACCAATGAAGAAGGCGATCGCCTCTCGGCGACCGCCTTTCTCGATCCTTCGGGTCAGCCTGGCCCTCACTTCACCGCGTAGAGACCTCCCGCGGTACCCCGCAAGATCAGCATCCCGTCGGATATCGCGGACGAGGCCCAGAACTTGTCCTCGAGTCGGTTCGTCGCGACGACCTTCAGCTCCTTGCCCGGCTCGATCACGTGCGTGGTGCCGGCGTCGTCGAGGCAGAACACTCTGCCGCCGTACGCCCACGGCGAAGCCCAGAAGTCAGCCGCGTTCGGAAGGCGGCCCTTGTAGACCTCTTCGCCCGTGCTCGCGTCCAGGCATTGGATCAGTCCGCCACTGCGACCGAGGATGTAAATGAATCCACCGTAGACGAGCGGCGACGACATCTGGGGACCCGCTCCGGGCATCGCCCACGCGACGCCCGGGCTCTGGGTTTCGCCATCGGCCGGCGTGATGTCACCCGAGGCGTCGCTTGCAAAGAAGTGTGACCCGTTGGGCGCCGGCGAAGCGACCGCTCTGGACGGCAGCCGGCGAGGCTCTTGGACGGGCTCGCATCCGAGATCGCCCCAACTGGACGCTCAACCCAGAGTTCGGTAACGTGCGAGCGGCGTCTCGAAGCCGCGCCGTTCGACGAAGGTCGAACCCCTCACCAGATCGCACACTCCTGGCCCGAGGAACTCGATGACCTCTCTGTTGCTCCTGCTCGCGGTGACGTGGTCTCCATTCGACGGCGAGCGCGTCGAGTTCGGGCGCGACGTCCGACCGATCCTCTCACAGGCTTGCTACCCCTGCCACGGTCCCGACGACGGCAAACGAGAAGCCGGGCTTCGACTCGATCGCGCCGATGTCGTCCACGATCCTCGAGAGATCCTCGTCCCCGGGTCACCCAGTGGCAGCGAGCTCTACTACCGGATCACAACCGACAGCAGCCTCGAGCGCATGCCGCCCGAAACGGCTCTGCATCAGCTGACCTCGGAGCAGGTCGACGTCCTACGGCGGTGGATCGAGCAAGGGGCCTCGTACGAAGAGCACTGGTCTTTCCAACCGATCCGTCGCCCCGAGGTCCCGGCCGTCCGCCACACGAGCTGGCCGGTCAACGCGATCGATCACTTCGTGCTGGAGCGCCTCGAGGGGCTCGACCTCGGCCCGGCCGACGAGGCCGACCGTCGTACGCTGATCCGCCGCCTGACTCTCGATCTGACCGGTTTGCCTCCGACGCTGGACGAGATCGCGACCTTCGTCGCCGACTCCTCACCGGACGCCGTCGAGAAGCTCGTCGATCGTCTGCTCGCCAGCCCCGCCTACGCCGAGCGCATGACGCTCGCCTGGATGGACGCGGCCCGCTACGGCGACACCAGCGTCTTTCACGCCGACGGTCCGCGCTCGATGTGGCCTTGGCGGGATTGGGTCCTCGATGCCTACGAGCACAACCTGCCCTTCGACGAGTTCACGCTCGCCCAGCTCGCCGGCGACCTCGTGCCGGGCGCGACCCTCGAGCAGCGCATCGCCACCGGCTTCATCCGCAACAACGGCACCTCGGACGAAGGCGGTGCGATCGACGAGGAGCTCCGTGTCTCGTACATGATCGACCGCGTCAAGACGACGGGCAACGTTTGGCTCGGTCTGAGCACCGAGTGCGCACAGTGCCACGAGCACAAGTACGACCCCATCAGCCAGCGCGACTACTATCGCCTCTTTGCGTTTTTCAATCAGAGCGTCGAGAAGGGCTTCCAGACGCGGCAGGGAAACGCGGCACCCGTGATGACCGTGCCCGCTGCCGATCAAGGTCGACGCCTGGAAGAGCTCGAAACGATCCTTCAGGCCACCGAAGGTTACCTGAGCTCAGTGCAGCCCCCCGCTCTCGAGCTCGCCGCTTGGGCCGAGGACCAGCGTCAGAAGATCCTCGCATTGCAAGTTCCGACGCTCACTCCTTGGCAAGCGCTTGGGCCTCTTCGAGCCGGATCGAGCCGCGAAGCATTCCAGAAAACCTACGGCCCGGAGAAGCACGTCGACCTGGCGGCCAAGACCGCGGGGCTGTTCTGGGAGTCTCGTGACGACCTGGTCGACGGCGCCGTTCATGCCCTGGCCTTGCCCAACAACTCGGCGCTCTACCTCTATCGAACGATCCACGTCGACCAAGCGACGACGCGCAGCGCCTCCTTCGGCAGCGACGATACGCTGCAGGTTTGGCTGAACGGTGAGTCGCTCCTGGCGACCGAGGTGTACCGCGCTGCGGCTGCTGATCAGAATCGCCTCGTCCTCGACTTGAAGGCCGGTCCGAACCGGCTGCTGATCAAGGTCGTCAACGGCGGTGGGCAGTCGGGAGTCTACTTCAAGCTTCTCGGGCTGCCGGTACCGGACGCCGTGGCCGCGACCTTGGGCGCGGAGCGCTCGGCACGGACCCCGGAGCAGCTCGAGGCGCTGCGGGACTACTTCGTGCGCAACGTCTGGTCAGTCGGTCGACGCCGCGTCACCGAGCTTCAATCGACCCGCAACGAGCTCACGACTCTGCAGCAGAGCATTCCCACCGTCATGGTCATGGAAGACTTGCCTGAAGGTCGTCCGACCTACTTGCTCGACCGCGGTCAGTACGACGCTCCGAAGCGGGACCAATCGCTCGAGCCGGGCGTCCTCGAGTTCCTTCTGCCGATGCCGAACAACGCCCCCCGGAACCGACTGGGCTTGGCTCAGTGGCTCATCGACCCCGATCATCCATTGACCGCCCGTGTCGCCGTCAACCGATACTGGGCGATGCTGCTCGGGACGGGCCTGGTGGGCACGGTGATGGACTTCGGCTCCCAAGGTGAGTTCCCGAGCCACCCTCAGCTTCTCGATTGGCTGGCCGCGGAGTTCATCGCGAGCGGCTGGAACGTGAAGCACATTCTGAAGCTGATCGTGCTGTCCTCGACCTATCGGCAGTCGTCTCATCGACGCCCGGAGCTGACGGATCTCGACCCTCGCAATCGAATGCTGGGACGGGCGCCGCGCTTTCGGCTGCAGGGCGAGTTCATTCGAGACCAGGCATTGGCGGTGAGCGGCCTGCTCGTCGATCGCGTCGGCGGTCCGGGCGTGCGACCCTATCAGCCGCCCGGCCTCTGGAACGAGGTGTCGCTCGACAAGAACGTGCGCTTCGCTCGGGAGAGCGGCGAGGCGTTGTATCGTCGGTCGATGTACATCTACTGGAAGCGCTCGGCGCCGATGCCCGCCATGACAATCTTCGATGCACCCACGCGCGAGAAATGCGTCGTGCAGCGGCAACGCACCAACACACCGCTCCAAGCCTTGGTGACGCTCAACGACGTGCAGTTCGTCGAAGCGGCGCGCCACCTCGCCGAGCGCATGATGAGGGCGGGCTCCGACTTCAAGAAGCGACTCGACCACGGCTTCGAGCGTTGTACCGGCCGACCGGCAGACGAGCGACGCCGCACGATCATGCGAAGCGTGCTCGACCGTCAGCTCGCCACCTTCCGCGCCGATCCCGCGGCTGCGGCCGCACTGGTGGCGGTGGGCGATTCGAGTCGTGACGAGAGCTTGGAGGCCGTCGAGCACGCGGCCTGGACCGTGATCGCGAGCATGCTGCTCAACTTGGACGAGACCTTGAACCGGGAGTGAAGTGGACGATGGACCCGATCCGAGAGAATCAGCAGCTCCTCACCCGGCGCACGCTTCTGGGGCGAAGCGCTCGTGGACTGGGCGCCCTCGCCCTGGCCTCGATGCTCCCCCGTGGGCTGGCGGCTGCGCCAGCCTCGACCGGGGCGAATGGCCTGCCGGGGCTGCCTCACTTCGCGCCCCGAGCCAAGCGCGTGATCTACCTGTTCATGTCCGGCGGCCCTTCGCACATCGATCTCTTCGACTACAAGCCAGCCCTGCGAGAGATCCATGGCATCGAGCTTCCGGAGTCGATTCGCCAGGGCCAACGATTGACCACGATGACGAGCGGGCAGACCACTTTTCCGTGCGTCGCACCGATGTTCGACTTTCAGCGCCACGGCCAGCACGGCACCTGGGTCAGTGAGCTCCTGCCCTATACGGCCCGCATCGTCGACGACATCACGATCGTCAAGTCGATGAACACCGAGGCGATCAACCACGACCCGGCCATCACGTTCATCAATACCGGCAATCAGCAACCGGGCAAGCCCAGCCTCGGAGCGTGGCTCAGCTACGGACTCGGCACCATGAACCGGGACCTGCCCGACTACGTCGTCATGATATCGCGCGGCAGCGGCAACCTACAGGCCCTGTACGCTCGGCTCTGGGCGTCGGGCTTCCTACCTTCAAAGCATCAAGGTGTCAAGTTCCGCAGTGGCGGAGACCCGGTCCTCTACCTGGGTAACCCGCCCGGCATCGACGCGACCACACGCCGCCACATGCTCGACGGTATCGCCGCCATCAACGAGGCACGGTACGAAGAGACCGGGGACGCCGAGATCCACGATCGCATCGCTCAGTACGAGATGGCCTACCGCATGCAATCGTCCGTACCGGATCTGATGGATCTCTCGGACGAGCCGGAGTCGGTGTTCGACCTCTATGGGCCCGATGCCCGGAAGCCCGGCACGTTTGCCTCCAACTGCATCCTGGCGCGCCGCCTCGCCGAGCGGGACGTGCGCTTCATCCAGCTCTTCCATCGTGGCTGGGACGGCCACGGAAACCTGCCACGCGAGATCCGCGGTCAGTGCAAGGACACCGACCAAGCGGCGGCCGCGCTGGTCATGGATCTCAAGCAGCGCGGGCTGCTCGACGATACGCTCGTCATCTGCGGCGGGGAGTTCGGTCGCACGATCTACTCCCAGGGCACCTTGACGAAGGACAACCACGGCCGCGATCACCATGGGCGATGCTTCCATACCTGGCTCGCCGGCGCCGGTATCAAGCGAGGCTTCGAGTACGGAGAGACCGATGACTTCTGCTACAACATCGTCAAGGATCCCGTGCATATTCGCGATCTGAACGCCACCATCTTGAACCAGCTCGGCATCGATCACGAGCGCTTCACGTACCCGTATCAAGGCCTCGACCAGAAGCTGACCGGCGTCGAGGAAGCGCACGTCGTGAAGGGCATCCTGGCATAGAGCACCGCTCACGCCGTCGATCACGCCCGTCAAAAGAAGGCGGGGCAAGACATCCTGAGATGCCTCGCCCCGCTTCTTTCATCCGGCCGGTCTGTCTCTGTCGCCGATCGCTCAGCGAATCCCTCGACCGCGGCGACCCCGAAGGCCAGGCAGCCCGTAACCGCGGCGACTGAGCGCCCCTCGATCAATCGCCTCGCGGGCCGCGGAACGCTCATCACGATCGAGCTGACCATCGCCGTTCGTGTCGAAGCGCTGGAGCTTCTCGGTGCGCCGGGCCTCGGCCGCCGAGCGACGCTCGGTGCGATCGAGTCGGCTATCGCCGTTCGTGTCGAAGCGCTGCACGAGCTCGGCCCGCCGCTGCTCCCGCTGGGCCTCGAGATCCGTTCGCATCTGCGCACGCTCTTGGCTCTCGAACAGACCGCTCCCGTTCGTGTCATACTTCTGAAGGAGCTCGCCGCGCCGCGCCTCGTGCGCTTCAGCACGCTCCTCGCGCCGAGCGGCGTGCTCCGCGCGACGCTCGACGCGGCTGGGCCGATCCACACCCTCGAGACCGAGCCGCGCCGCGCGCTTGCCGAAGCCGCGCCGGCCGCGAGCGCGAGCCTCTCCCATCCGGCCTCGACGAGCCAAGCGTGGCGACCGTCGCCCACGCGAGCCGATGTCGCCTCGACCTTCCATCCGCGATCCACCCCGTCGGCCGCGCCCCTCGCCCGGCTGTGCCACCGACGTCTCCGCCCAGATCAACAACGCCGCCAGCATGACGAACAATCGGCTCACTTGCACCATCGTCTCGACTCCCGTTTCCTGAAGGTCTCGAGGCTCATGCCTCGTAGAGGCAGCCTCGTAGAGGCGACCCGCTTTACTCGGGTCGGATCGCTCGTGTCGGTCCCTGGGAGGAGTCCGCCGCACATCGCCTTGCGAGAAAACTCGGCACACTGAAAGCAACGACGGTCCACGCGGCCCAAGCGCCGTGGGCCGTCGCCCAGGCTCGAGTGAACCGAAGCGCTCAGTCTCCGGAGCCCTTCAGCAGGTCGTCGATCGCTTTCTCGATCTCGAAGTTGGCGGGATGGCCACGCCAAATGATCTTGCCACTCGCGTCGATCAACAATGCTGTCGGCACGCCGTGGATACCGTAGATCTCGGCCGCTCGGCTTCCCCATCCCGGCTCGCCATCACTCGCGAACAGATGATGGACGTCGGTCCAGCCCTTCGTCTCGACGTGGCTGCGAAGGGTCTCGATCTCGTCGTCGATGCTCAACCCGATGATGCGGGCGCGCCCTTTCCAGTCGGTGGCTCTCCGGGTGACGATCTCCTGACTATGCGCCATGGGACCTTGGCAAGGGCCACACCAAGTCGCCCAGAAGTCCAGGTAGAGGACCTCCCCGCGATAGTCGGCGAGGTGCACGATCTCGCCGCTCTTCAGCTCGGTGAGCTCGAGATCGGGAGCGGAGTCACCGATCGAGGGCGGCAAGCTGAAATCGAAGCGGTGCTCCTTCGAGTTGCCCGCGCCGAGCGTCAGCTCTCCGAGGCGCATCAGGTCGACGTTGAAGGTCAGGCGGGCAACGCCTTCTCCTCCGGCCAAGCCTTCGAGCGTCACTTGGCCTTCGTCATCGAGCCGACCTTCTCGCACCGTGTGTTGACCGTATCGGTTGTCGTACGTCGTGAGTCGATAGGAGGCTCCCTGGGCCGGCTTACCCGAGTGCGTGGAGACCTGCACCACGGCTCGATGGTCACCGGCGAAGCGATTCGTGTCGAAGGGCTCCCACTCGATCGCGACCCGAGCCGTTTCCTCACCTTTGACCGTCACAGCGCGGCGATCGTTGAACACCAGCCCCTCACCGCTCCAGCGATCTTCGGGGCGACCCGTGTGTGCCGCGACCTGGTACTGGCCTGGCGTCAGGTCCGTCCAGCTCCGCTCGAAGCCGGTCTCCTGGAACGGGCTCTTGTCGATGGTAAAGAACCACCGATCCGTCGGCGGCAACGTGACCGCCAGCCCGAGCTCGACGCCACACGCCTCGTAGCTCGGAGAGGTGCCGTCTCGGGGGGCGAAGGTGACGGACAGCGACGCCGGAGCCGGCAGCGTGATCTCGGACAGCACCGGTGCGACCAGCTCGATCCCTGGGAACTCCTCGACTTTCTCCTTCAGCTCGGCCACCGCTTCGCTGCCTCCGATGGCCACGTGAAACGCTTGAAGAAAACCGGGCTCATGCAACAGGAGGAAAGCCTTGGGATGGGCGGGCGGAAACGAGATCTCGAAGCGAGCTGCGCTCTTCGACCATTCGACGGGCACGACAGGCACGACGCTGAACGCATCGGGATCCGACGTCCTCAGTCCATTCTGAATCGAGAGCCACGCGTCGCCGCCGACGCCTTCCCAATAGATGCTGGGTCGCACACCGCTCGGCAGGTCGTACCCGGCCGGTGCCTTGATCACGAACGAGATCGGCGTCACCTCGGCCAACACGACCGTCAGCTGAGACTGCGCCGCCAGCACACGCTCCACGCGACTGCCCCAGCCGGGAGCCTGGAATACGATGCTCCGTGCAACCTCCGATGCCGGAAGCTGCACGCGACCGGCCGCGTCCGTCGCCGTTCCAAACCGCTCGAAGCCCAAGCTGTCTGCCGCCCGCACCCACAGCTCGAGGCCTTCGATCGGCTCGCCTCGAGCGGTCTTCACCGCAACATCGAGCGATTGACCGTTGCCCCAAGGAGCCAGCAACAGGACGGCGAATCCCAGGACCGGACCGATGCTTCGCGCTCTCATGCCACTTCTCCGATCACCTTCCCGTAAGCGCGCAAGCTGCCTCGAACGACGCGCTTCACACTAGCGAGTCGTCGGCCCGAGAACCAGTCCACCCACGCCCACCCCCTCAGCGACCGCGTTGAAGATCCCGGATCAGCTGATCGAATCGTTGCAGGAATCGTGACCGATCGCGGTCCGCGAAGGGAGCCGGACCACCGGTCATCGTGCCGACCTCTCGCAGCTGCGAAAGGAGCTCGCGCGTGGCGAGCGCTTCACCGATGTCATCGTCCGTGAACTCTCTGCCTTTGGGGGACAGGACGCGCGCTTCCCGATCGAGGCAGCGCTTCGCGAGCGGGATGTCGGTCGTGATCACGATGTCCGCACTCTCCACGTTCTCCGCGATCCAGTCGTCGGCCGCATCCGCGCCCGCGCCCACGACGACCAACGTCGCCCAATCGCCAGAAGGGATCTCCAAGTAGGCATTCGCGACGAGCGTCACCGAGAGCTGGTGACGCTTGACGACCTTGTAGACCTCCCGCTTGACGGGGCATCCATCCGCATCGACATAGACGTTCAGCACACCGACCCTCTCACTGACCGAGTCTCGAACCCGAGGGCGCCGGACGGCCCGTGCCCACCGGCCGACTAGCTTGCTCCGACCGGGCCGGGCTTGCCAGGCGAAACGGGTTCGAGCGATTCGAATCTACACCGCCAAGCTCGCTCGAGCTCCAGCAGATCTTCCCCAAGCGACTCGACGGTCGGCCAGCGACCGGCACCGATGCCGCGCGCAAGGACTCGCCTGAGGACGAGTGGATCACCGTAGCGCTGGCCTTGGCCCAATCGGGCGCACAACGTCTCGAGATGAACCGTGGCGACGGTATGTTTCATGTCGTGAGCTCCTGGTCACGGCATGAAGTGCGGCCAAGCAGGACGTGGGCCGCAGTGAACACCACGGCTGTCGTTTTTGAGGAGGCTCGTCGGAAGCGATCTCATCCGCATCGGACCCCACGTCGGAGGGTGACCTCAGCACCGCGGCGCCCTGCGAGAGGGGCTCGGTTGCCGCCCGGGACCGGAAAACTTCCCAGGCCTCTTGATGCATTGGACGATGGGACTCGGATTATCTCACGCTCAGCCAGGGCCGCACAAAGACAGCTTTGAAGCCATGAACGTCCTGGCGGTCGCGCTCAGCTACCGGCTTCGGACTCCCGCTCGTCGAGCTCTCGCGCCCGCGCTTCGCCGACGAGTCGGACGAAGCGATCCTCATCGATCTCGATTCCGTGCTCGGTGAGAGCCTGTCGAAGATCGCGAGCAGAGCGGTGGCGACGGCTGCTGCGCAGATGCTGTCGCAGCGATCCAACGATCTCTTCGTCACTGAGTGCCGCCGGTCGCGGGTCGGAGCTCTTCTGGGCGGCATAGAGCGAAGCTCGCGGCACGTCGAAGACCCGGCAGAGCATGGTCACCGGGTACGGCTTGCCGGTGGCGGGGCTGCGCTTGCCGACCATGGCACGAACGATCTCGAGCCAATCGGTATGCGTGCAGCGGCGCTCGTAGAGCTCGAGCTCCATCGTAAGCTGCTCGATCCGATTGAGGGCTTGCTCGAGCTCGCGCTGGAGGGGGTCACCCGGACGCACCTTGAGGCGCTCTTGGCCACCCTGGACGAAGGCTTCTTGCCAGGTCGCGAGCTCTTCGACTGCGATTCCGAGCTCACCTGCGACGGCTTCGGGAGACTCGCCGCCGAGCACTCGCAACACGGCATCGGTCTTTCGTTGAACGGACCAACGCTGGGGACCGCTGGGCTTCGGACGCCGACCCATCTGCGCACCCCCCCACACTCCAACCGCGCCGTCGATCGATTCGCCGAACTCCCAACCGCTATCGCGACATCCAGGGAGGCGAGGGGAGCAACGGCGGCTCCCGATGTCACATTCGCTGACCCGCTCAGATCCTATCGAGGTTCACTGCAGAAAGCCAACTCGGACCCGAGAGAATCAAGATGCGGTGACGAGCGCGTGAAGTTCCGGACGGAGAATCCTGGGAGAGGTGGACCCGGGACACCCGGCGAAGCCCGCGACCGCGGCGTCGAGGTTATTCGCCATAAGGCTCTGCAACAACATTGCGTACGCCCACAACGCTCTCAAGGTGCGTCCGAGAGCCCCTCGAGACGGACGCAAGGCACACCGGTGAGGAGGCCTCGCGAGAACCACGGGCCGTTCTGGATCTTTGATGACACAGCTTGGTCAACGTCTAAACTAGGCACGCTTTAATATGCTCCCCAAGAGCTTTCCCACTGATGTTACCTAACCCAGACTTCCTCGCAAGCCGAGGGGGAGGAACACATGATCAGCTTCTGTTCCCGCACCTGGCTGACGAGCGTCCTGACACTTGGACTCCTCGCCAGCTCCGCCTTTGCAGACGGTACGATCTCCGGCACGGTCCGGAGTGAAGTCGACGGCACCCCGCTGGAGGGCGCCGTCGTCACCGTCGATCTCAGCCAGACGTTGACGGACACCACGGCCGCAGATGGAACGTACTCCATCCCGAACGTTCCAGCCGGAGCGCACACCGTCACCGCGATCGGTCCCGGTCTCTTCGACGAGCCTGTCACCGAGGATGCGGATGTCCAGGACGGACAAACGACCGTCGTGGACTTCGATCTCCATCTGGCCGCGCCGCCTACGCTCGAAGCCTTGAGCGACATCCCGGTCCCGGGTCCCGAGAACATCGGGGACTACGTCAAGGACAAGAAGTGGGCGATCATCCTGGGCAAGGCCCTGTTTTGGGACCAAGCAGCGGGTAGCGACGGCATTCAAGCCTGCGCCAGCTGCCACTTCCATGCCGGTGCCGACCCGCGAACGAAGAACCAGGTGAATCCGGGCAGCCTGAGCAAGGGAGCGCCCGCGAACACCCTGTTCGACCTTCCGCCCAACTACGAGCTCACGGCGGCGGACTTCCCGCTTCGCAAGCTCGCAGACCCGAGCGATCGCGACTCGACTGTCTTGAGGGACACCGATGACACGATCTCTTCACAAGGCGTGTTCAAAACGCTCTTCAACGGCGTCGTCGAGCGCGACTGCGAAGACGATGTCACCTACGAATACGATGACGTCTGGAACGTGGCCGGCTGCACGGTGCGCCGTGTCGAGCCGCGCAACACCCCGACCGTCATCAATGCCGTGTTCAACTTCCGCAACTTCTGGGACGGCCGCGCCAAGAACAAGTTCAATGGCCACAATCCGTTCGGCGACCAGGACGATAGCTACCCGAAGATCGCTTGCTACCAGAACGGTGGCATCGTGATGGAGAGGGTCGATCTGAAGGACTCCTCCTTGGCGTCCCAAGCCGTCGGACCGCCTTTGAGCGAGTTCGAGATGTCGGCCCGAGGCCGTACCTTCGGCCTGCTCGGTCGCAAGATGCTTTCGCTGCGCGCCCTGAGCAAGCAGAACGTCGATCCCTACGACAGCGTCCTCGGCAAGTATGCCAATCGCGGTCGCTACGGGCTTCGCTACTACTACGACGACCTCGTCGAGCGGGCCTTCCACTCCAAGTACTGGTACTCCCGCGACATCATCGAGGTCCACAACGGAGACATCTCCGACATCACGATCAAGCCCCATCCGGGTCGCGCGTTGTATGACAACGAGTTCACCCAAGCGGAGTACAACTTCGCGTTCTTCTGGGGCGTGGCGATCCAGTGCTACGAGGAGACTCTGGTCTCCGACGATGCCCCCATCGACCGCCATCTGCGTGGCTCCAGCTATGCGCTGAACAGCAAGCAGAAGGAAGGGCTCGAGATCTTCAAGAACAAGGGTAAGTGCATCAACTGCCACAAGGGAGCCGAGTTCACCGGCGCGTCGGTGCGTCGCGTCCGCAACGAGCCACTCGAGCGGATGATCATGGGTGACGGCGGGATCTCCGTCTACGACCAAGGCTTTTACAACATCGGCGTCCGCGACCAGTGCGAGGACATCGGTGTCGGTGATGTCGATCCCTGGGGCCACCCTCTGTCGCACACGCGGCAGGCCAAGGAGGGCACCTTCGACGACGACAACCTCGATCCGCCCGTGGATCCCAACGAGCGAGACGACGTGACCGGCGCCTTCAAGACGCCTGGCCTGCGCAACGTCGAGCTCACCGGGCCGTACTTCCACAACGGAGGTCAGGCGACACTCTGGCAGGTCGTCGAGTTCTACAACCGGGGTGGAGACTTCCACGACGAGAACATCGACAACCTCGATCCGGACATTCAGCGCCTCGAGCTCACCGAGGAGGAGATGGATTGTCTCGTCTCCTTCTTGTACGCGCTCACCGATGAGCGTGTCCGGTGGGCCAAGGCTCCCTTCGACCACCCCGAGCTCTGGGTCCCCAACGGGCACCCGGGCGACGAGTACCACGTCGGGAAGAACTACGTGACCGGTCAGGCCAAGGACGATCTCATCTTAATCCCCGCCGTTGGCAAGAACGGTTACCGTTCCAAGCTGAAGCCTTTCCTGGAAGACAACAAGTACTGATCGAGACTGACCCGCGTCGCTTCTGCGACGCGGGTCGCCTCCCGAACGTCGAGCCTCGAGCTCGGAGCGTCGGACGCTCGGAGCCCAAGGCCCGACGCTTTTTTTAGGCCCGCCCCAATCGACGTGCGAAGGCTTCTGCGTTCTGCGCTCAACGTTTAGTGTTGCTCGAGTCAGCCGGTCCTCCTCGACGATCGCGTCGTCCGAGTCCTCGACCTCTGAGCGCTTCGGTCGCGAGGAGGCTCAGCCGTCAGGGAGCAGCGTTCGATACGCGCTCAGATGATGACAGGCGGTCGTCTTGATCAGAGCGAAGGCCGATTGACCCATGGCGAGACCGAGCTCGCGCACGGCACCGGGAGTCACCCGACAACGGAGCGCGACGCTTCCGACCTCGAGGCTCACCAAGACCTCGTGTCCGACCGGATCGAGGGCAGTGATCGTTCCCGTCAAGCAGTTCCGAGCCGAGGTCGCGCCGGGTCGAGCGCGGCTCAGGATGATGTCCTCGGCGTAGAGGCCGATGTCCACGCGGT
The DNA here is from genome assembly GCA_029260795.1 of Planctomycetota bacterium. Classification (GTDB taxonomy): domain Bacteria; phylum Planctomycetota; class OFTM77; order OFTM77; family OFTM77; genus OFTM77. The sequence goes on from JAJDCO010000001.1 coordinate 135,287, forward strand.
CGCCGGCCAGCGCTTCGATCAGCGGCGTCGCCAGCGACTGCCCCGCTCCCAGCGACGGCCCCGCTCCCAGCGCCAGCCAGCTCACACCGCCCACCTCGTCGTGCCGCTCGACGGCGAGCCGCAACAGGTTGTCGACACCGACCAGATTCGCCACGCCGACGCCGCGTGGCTTCGCGATCACCTCGAGCGGCGAGCCCTGGGCCACCACCCTCCCCGCGTCGAGCACGACACAGTCGTCCGCCAAGGCCAGCAATTCGGGTGCGCGGTGTGTGACCAAGATCATGCGCACTCCCAAGCTGCGCTTGGCCTCGAGGAGCAATGCCAGCACCTCTCGTGAAAGCTCGGCATCGAGAGCGGCGGTCGGCTCGTCGAGCAGTAGCCAGCGCGGCTCCGATAGCAGCGCTCGACCGAGTGCCACTCGCTGTTGCTCCCCGCCAGACAGCGTTTGCGGTGATCGACCGAGCAGCGGCGCCAGGCGCAGCACGTCGACGACTCGGCGTCCATACGCTTCTTGGAGAGCACTGCGACCGCGCGGCGAGTAGGTCAGATTTCCTCGCGTCGTCAGGTGAGGAAAGAGCAGCGGATCTTGGGTCACGAGCGCCAGGCGACGAGACTCGGGAGGAACCCAGATCTCACCCGGCCGCTGACAGAGAATGTCCTCGTCGATTCGCACCGTCGCCTCGGCCGTCTTGACGATACCCGCCAAGGCGTGGAGGAGCGTCGTCTTCCCCGCACCCGACCGCCCAAAGACGCCCACGACGGGTCCCGTGGATTCGAAGTCGACATCGAGTGTGAACCGCACGAAGCGCTGATGCAGCCGCACTCGAATCATGCTCGCCTCCTTCGTCCGGCCAAGAAGGCGGCGCCGACGAGCGCGACCAGCGACAGCCCGACGCTGACGGCCGTCAGCCGCACGACCGCGGCCTCCGAGCCGGGACGGTTCAGCAGCGTGTACACGGCCAGCGGAATCTGGCGCGTCTCGCCTTCGATGTTTCCCGCCAGGATCATGGTGGCGCCGAACTCCCCGAGCGCCCGCGCAAAGGCGAGCACTAGCCCGCTCACGACGCCCGGCCACGAGAGCGGCAGCGTGATGCGGCAGAAGGTCGAGAGTCGCCCTCGCCCCAACGACCGCGAGACGAGCTCCAGCCGCCGATCGACCGACAGCATCGACAGGCGAACGCTCTCGACCAACAACGGGAATCCGACCACCGCTGCCGCGATCACGCAGGCACCGCTCGTGTAGGCAATGTGTCCCCCGGTGACGGCGTGAAACGCCTGCCCCAAGAGGCTGCTGCGACCAAGGAGGCGCAAGAGCAGATAGCCTGTGACGATCGGGGGCAGCACCAGCGGAAGCATCACGATGCCTTGGAGGAGCAGCTTCCAACGCGAGGACCAGCGCGCGAGAGCCCAGCCGACTCCAATGCCCGGACCTATCGAGACGACGACGACCCACAGCGCGACCTGCAGGGCCAGCCCGACGACCGCACGCTCCTCAGCACTCACGAGTCGTGTCTCCCCCCAGGCTCATCGATCCGGGATCCCGAACCCGGCGGCGACCAAGACGCGCCGCGCGGAATCCGACTGGAGATGCTTCAAGAAAGTCGCCGCCATGTCCGGTCGATCTGAGGCGCGCACGACTCCGGCCAGGTACTCGATCGGTCGATGTGTCCGTTCATCGAGTGCGAACAGCACGGTGACGTCACCTGCCCGCGCATCGGTCCCGTACACGAAACCGGCAGCGGCCTCACCCGACTGCACCGCACGCAACACCGAACGCACGTCGTCCAGCCCGACGAGAAAAGGCCGGAGGTGCTCGAGATCGTCCGTCGCGGCCAGGCTCTCTCGCGCATAGTCCCCGGCTGGAACGCCTTCATCGGAGAGGGCGACGCGATCTCCGGCCCGGAGACTCAGCAGCAGCTCGGGTGCATTTGCAGGGCCCGTTGCGCCCGATCTGGCGGCGATGCACACCAAGCGATTGTGGGCGAAAACGACGGGAGCGCCGACGAGCCCGCCCTCTTGTAAGAACTCCATCCAATGCCGATTCGCGGAAACGAACACGTCGGCCGGCGCACCATCCTCGATCTGCCGCGCCAGCCCGCTCGATGCACCGAAGCTCGTCCGCACGTCGCCGGTGGCGAAAATCGCGTTCAGCTCCGGAAGGACATCGGCCAGGCTGGCAGCCGCGAACACCCGGACCCCTGCGTCGTCCTCCGGCGGTCCCGGCAGGCACCCGAAGCTGGTGGTGGCGAGAAGGGCGATCGAGATCAAGAGGCGGTACATCGAATGCAAACCTCCATCGAGTGCACGGATGAGCGGGCGCCCAACTTTGGACTCTCGTGACTCAACTCTCAAGGCACGAGAATCGACATCCACGGGACCTCTCATCTGACATCGGCTCCTCGAGATTCCCAAGGAGCTGGTTCCTTGCGCGGGTCCTGCACCGGGGCCTTCTCGTCGAAGCACCCGCTCTCGAGCCGGCGACGTGTAGGATTCCCAGGTATGGCGAGCGATTCGACGCGGTGAGCGTCTGCGAGAGCCCGGCGATCGGCTCGGGCCTTCTTCGGGAATCGAAATCTCACCGATCCTCGTTCCCCCACGGCGATAATGGTCCTGCCCCTCTCTCGGAAGCCCGGAGATCGCGAGGAGCTGGATGCGCGAGATCTGCCCTGCATGGAAACACCTCTGGCTGCTGCTGCTCTGCGGAAGCTGCCACACCACCGCCGAGGAACCACGGCCCGTGGCCGCCATCGCGGTCGACGGCCGCGGGTTCGTCGACGCGGCGGGTCGTCGATTCATCGCCTGGGGCTTCAACTACGATCACGATCGCGAGGGACGCCTCCTCGAGGATTACTGGTACGACGAGTGGCCGACGGTCGAATCCGACTTCTCTGAGATGAAGACGCTGGGAGCGAACGTCGTGCGTATCCATCTTCAGCTGGCGAGCTTCCTGAACGCCCCCCAGCGTGTGAACGCGACCGCGCTCGAGCGACTCGCCGACCTACTTGCCCTCGCCGAGCGCACCGGTCTCCTGCTCGATGTCACCGGACTCGGCTGCTATCACCGCCACGACATCCCACCTTGGTTCGACGTGCTCGATGAGGTCGACCGGTGGGAGGTCCAGGCGCAGTTTTGGAGCGCCATCGCTCAAGCCTGCGCTGGCAGCCCGGCCATCTTCTGCTACGGCCTGATGAATGAGCCGATCCTCCCCGGAGCTGGCCAAGTCGAGACCGACTGGCTGGGCGACGAGTTCGGTGGCAAGCACTTCGTCCAACGACTGACGCTCGATCTGCGCGACCGAACGCGCGAGCAGGTAGCAGAAACCTGGGTCGCGAAGCAGGTAGCTGCGATCCGAGCCCACGATCCACGGCGCCTGATCACTGTCGGCGTGATTCCATGGGCACATGTCTTTCCAGGTGCGCCCCCCCTCTTCTACTCACCGGCGGTCGCTCAGCATCTCGACTTCGTCAGCGTTCACTTCTATCCCAAGAGCGGTGAGATCGAGAAAGCCTTGAAGGCTCTGCGGACCTACGACATCGGCAAGCCCCTCGTGATCGAGGAGATGTTCCCCCTCGCCTGCAGCGTCGAAGAGCTCGATGCCTTCATCGAGGGCTCCCGCGACATCGCGAGCGGCTGGATCGGCTTCTACTGGGGCCAGACGATCGAAGAGACCCGTGACGACTCCAAAGGCATCGCTTCGGCGATCACGCGCACCTGGCTGGAATACGCGCGCGACAAGGCGCCGCGGATCGTTCTTCCGCCAGGTCGACCAGCCTCGGGACGCTGACGCTCCTGCCCGACTCGGCCCCCTCGAATCACCACAGACGGCCGTTCACACAGCCGTCGCGGAATCGCTCCTGCCGAGCGCTTCGCGGCTGGGCTTTGCGACCGATGTCGACTGCCCCTCGAAGCTTCCAGCCTTCGCCGAAGCTCCCGAGGACTCAGTGACCTCGGCCCATGGCATCCCCCGCGACGCTCCGAGGAACGTCGCGGGGGAGCCCCCCAAACCCGCCTCTCCTCTCGACGAAACCCTCGACCTCCAACCTGGGCCCTCCAATGAGGGTCCGCTTCGAGGAGAGGCACCGAGAATCGATTGGCATTGCTATCGGAGCTGCCCGACCGGCCTCGATGAAGTGGCCACGGTCGATCGAGTCGCTCTGATAGAAACAGTCGCATTCAGCGCGCGCTGGTTACGGATTGAGCGCGGCTTTTTGATTCACTCTGCCAGCCGCTGCTGCCAGCGGATCCGAATGGGATACGCCGAGCCGCACCTATCGCGATCACGCCTGCCGAGTCGTCGTCCGCGAGCTTGCGTTGTCTTCAGGCTGGCGAGAACGGGCCGGCCGCCGCATCGACGCTCCCCTTGGGCCGGGGCACGCCCTCGCCCCAAGGCGGCTCAGCCCGACGCCTTACGGGGCGCGTTGCCCGCGCTGCTCGCGAGAGCGGGATGCACCTCGCAAGCGGGAGCACTCGCGGCGAGGCTTCGAGTCTGGCCGGAAGCCAGCTAGCGGCGAGCGCTTATCTTCCGGCGGCTGCGCTCGGAACGGCCACGCGTTCGGCCTCGAGCCTCAGGATGCGAAAAAAACATCCGCGCCCGAAATCGAGAAGCGGTGCTCACTTCCTGAGACCATCGTCTGCCGTGATCATGCTCAGGCGATTTTGTCCTGGAGCGCATCTTTCGCCATTGAGAAACTGAAGGTCTACTCATTCCTTGGGGCGGTTACCCAGCACACAATTCGCAGGAGGGGTCCATGCATACGGCGTGGCGTTATTGGTTGGCTTTGGGCGTCCTCGTGGTCCTCAATGCCGCTGGCTGGATCTGGCTCCGTCACTCCCTCTCCGGGCCACCGGGCCCGACCTGCCAAGTCCTCTCGACGCTGCCGACCGGCCCAGTCGACGAGACCGATCGGCTGACGCTCGTCTTCGATCGCCCGCTGGTCGCAGCCGACGTCTGCGACCAGCCACTCACTCGCTCCCCATTCGTGATCGAGCCCGATCTCCCGGGTGATTGGTCTTGGACGGCCCCGGATCGCCTCGAGCTCCGGCTCGACGCACCTCCACCTCCCGGACGCCGACTCGTGGCTCGTCCCGCACCCGACTTCGAGCAGCAGATCGGCCGCGCACTCGTGGGTCGGCGCGAGCTCGTCTTCGAGACGCGCGCTCTCGCTCTCGAGTCGGCTCACATCACGCACGGCGACGAGAGCCGTCTGGAGCTGCACCTCGAGTTCAATCAGCCCGTACTGCCCCAGGATTTGATCGCGCAGGCTCGACTCTCCTGCTTCGGCGTCGAAGAGCTGGCGCTCACGGCGTCGCGCGCCGATGCCCGCGACGAAGTCGTCCTCGAGTTTCACCGACCGGCAGGCCTCGAGGTGACGCTCACGCTCGACGCTACCCTCGCTGGCCACGAGGCGGATCGCCCTCTCGGAAAGACGACCGCGCGCAAGCTGCGCGTCCCGGACCGCTTCGCATTCATCGACGTGCGAGCCGAGACTCCCGGGCTCGATTCCGACACCGCCCTCCACCTGCGATTCACCGAGCCACTCGATGTCGCGGCGACACTGCCACCCATTGAAATCAAGCCGAGCATCGGTGCATTCTCGACGCAGCGCTCGGGTCGGGATCTGATCCTGCGGGGGCCGTTCGAGCCGGCGAGTACTTATCAGATCATCGTGCCATCGACATTGCTCAGTGCCCGCGGAGCAACGTTGCGAGAGGCGGCACACCGAAAGGTGACCCTCGAGGCTCGCTCGCCACGCGTCGCTTTCGCCGAGCACCGTGGCATCCTGACACCTCACGGCCATCGCCTCCTCGACCTGCGCACGACGGGCGTACAGCGCCTGCGTGCGATCTGCCACCGCGTTCACACCAACAATCTCGTCGAGCACGTGCGGGGACGGCGGCCCGAAGAGACCGCCCGTGCTCTTGCGGAGCGCACGCTGACGGTGGCGGGCGAGCCGGGATCCGTGCAATCCCTCGGCCTCGATCTCGGCGAGCTGCTCGGTGAGCCCATCGGTGTCTATCACGTCACACTGCAAGCGGACGAGCATCGGTGGACGCGCGATCGCACCATCGTGACGGTCTCGGACCTCGCCTTGACCGTGAAGGAGCAGCGCACGGGACCATGGGTCTGGGTGACCTCCTTGCGAACGGGAATGCCCGTCGCGGGCGCCGAGGTGCTCGCCTTCTCCTTCAACGATCAGATCCTCGCCCGGGCACTCACCGACGAGAGCGGCGTCGCGACCCTGGACGTCCCGACGGGGCATCCCGATGGGCGAGCGTGGCTCATCGCCGCACAGCTCGGAGATGACCTCAACTTCGTTCAGCCGGATCGTCGTCGCTGGTCCCTCGACGACGTCGATCAATCGGGGCGCCCGATTGCACTCCACGACGACCTGCTCCTCTACACCGAGCGAGACATCTATCGGCCCGGCGATCCGATTCACGCTACCGCGATCGTGCGTACCCCGACCGGCGGTACGCCGAAGCCGTACCCTCTCGAGCTGACACTCCGTGCACCCGACGGCCGCTCGGTGGCCCGCGAGATCGTGACGCCCGACGCCGAGCTTCCGGGCCTCGTGCAAGCCTCGTTTGCGACGGACGCCGAAGCACCGCTGGGCGCCTATCGCCTCGAAGCCCGCGTGCCGGGCGCCGATCGCAACCTCGCGGCGGCCTCGATCCTCGTCGAGGCATTCGTGCCCGTCCGCATCGAAGCCAGCGCCACTCCCACCCAGGAGCGGTTTCTCACGGGGCAGTCGCCGGCGATCGCGATCAGCGCCCGATTCCTCATCGGGCGGCCGGCCGCGAAGCTCCCCGTGCGCGTCATCGGCAGCTGGTGGCGCGCCCGCTACCGCTCCCCTTCGGCGCCCGATCATGCCTTCGGCCTCGAATCTTCCAACCAGACCCACGCGTTCCAGTCGAAAGCCACTCTCGACGAGGCGGGCGAGCTCACGTGGACTCTGACCGGATCGACGGTCCCGTCGGAGCCGGGACTCTGGAAGGCGCTGGCACAGGTGACCGTCACCGAGCCGGGAGGCCGCTCAGTGAATCGCAGCCTGACGCTGGTGCACGATTCCCTCGGCCGCCACCTCGGAGTGCGACTCCCGGATACGATCACGATCGGCGAGCCCTTCGAGGCGAGCTGGCTCGTCCGCGATGGCGAGGACCACGCGCTCCCCTTGGGCGCGACCGAGCTCTCGCTCGTCCGCCTCGAGCGCGAGTGGGTCCTCAAGAAGGTGAACGGCGAGGCCGTGTGGCAGGCCGAGATGCACGAGATCGAGATCCACCGGGAGACGATCGAGCCGGTGTCGGGCCAGACCTTCGGGGACCAACGGCGGCTCACCTGCCCCACATGGGGACGCTACGAGATCCGACTCACGGACCTTGCGAGCGGAGCCCGCACCACGAACCGATTCCAAACCGGTGGCGTCTGGACGCCGAATGACGGCGGTCCGGAGCGCCTCGAGCTCAGGCTCGATAAGGAATCCTACGCGCCGGGCTCCACCGTCCGCGTCTCGGTGCGCGCTCCATTCGCGGGGACGCTTCTCTTGACGCTCGAGACCGACCAGGTCCTGTCTCATCAGACGAGGACGCTCTCGGAGCCGGTGGCCGATCTCGAGTGGACCGTGCCGGCGGACCTGCGAGGCGGCGGGTTCGTGTCGGCGACGCTCGTGCGCCCGGTCGATCCGGGTCAAACCGATTGGCGTCCTCACCGCGCCCGCGGCCTGGTCCGCCTCGCGACCGATCACACGGCGCAACGTCTGACCATCGAGATCGAGGCACCTCCGCTGGCTCGCCCCCAAACCACCGTCCCGGTCACCGTCACGCTCGCCGAGCACGATCCCGAGGGGGTCACCTGGGTCCACCTCTGGGCCGTCGACACCGGCATCCTATTGACGACCGACTTCGAGGTCCCCGATCCCCACGACCACTACTTCGCCCCCCGCCGCGCATCCGTCACGACGGCCGATGTCTTCGGCGACCTGTTGCCCGATCATCAGCGCGCCTCGTCGATCGATCGCATCGGTGGCGACCGCGGGGACTCCGCTCGCAAGCTCCGGCGCAACTCGGTGCCGGCGCACCGGTCGGAGGCCGCCGTCGTCTGGCGCACGGCTCGGCGCTGGGACCCTGAGCACTCGACCTGGCACGTCGACCTGCCGCCGCTCGAGGGTGAGCTGCGGTGGATGGCCGTCGCGACGTCCGGCGATCGCTACGGATCGACGATTGCGACCACCACCGTCCGCTCGCCGCTGAGTGTCTCTGCGTCATGGCCACGTGCCGTGGCGCCGGGCGACGTCTTCGAGGTGCCCATCACGCTTGCCAATCAGACCGACGCCGACCTCGAGGTCTCCTGGGAGATCCGCATCGAAGGGCTTCTCGAGATCGGAGTGGCACCCACGACACGACGAGTGCCAGCTGGTGCGATCGAGCGATTCGTCGTGCCGGTGACGGCCACTGAGATCGGCGCGGTGACGGCGACGGTCGTGGCGAGCACCGAGACCGCGGAAGGAATGATCACGTCCCGAAGCCGGCAAGAGCTCACGGTGCGGCCCCCGGTGCCGATCCAAAGCCATTCCCAAGTCGTCGCTGTCGGGGCCTCGCGCTCGGAGAGCATTCGACTCGAAGCTCCCCTCCGTCCCGAGGGACGATTGGTACGCGTGGCCGTCGGCCCGGTACCGACGGTCGCCTTGCAGCCGGCGGTCGAGGAGCTGATCCGGTACCCGTTCGGATGCCTCGAGCAGACGACGAGCCGCCTCTTCGCGCTCCTGCTCCACGGACGTTGGGTCGGATCGACGACCGGCGACGATCGCACGCTCCCTGTCGAAGTAGTCGAGCGCATCGATGCCGGGCTGCGACGCCTGGCGCGCCTACAGCTCCCCTCCGGCGGGCTGGCTACTTGGCCTCACCGGCGCGATGCCGATGCGTGGGGCTCCGCCTACGCCGCCACCTTCGTCCTCGCCGCTCAGAATGAAGGCCTCCCCGTTCCGCCGTCCCTGCAGAAGGAGCTCATCGGTTGGCTCGACGAGCGACTGCAGACCGGAGCCGCGGAGACACCCGAGCTGGCCGCGTTCTTGTGCCGCATTCTGACCGAGGCCGATCGCCCGCCGCGCGGATGGATGGCACGGCTCTCCGAGCAGAAAGAGACGCTCGACATCGCGTCGCGGGCCCATCTCTATGCGGCGTGGCAATTCGTGGGTGAGAGCGAGCGGGCGCGAGCCTTGTTGCTCGATGGAACGCTCGCCCTCACCGTGCCGGCCGCTCGGTCCGGCCGACTGACCTCTCAGGTCCGACAGGAAGGGTTGCTGCTGGGAGCGCTCGCCGAGTGGGAGCCGGACCATCCGTGGTTGCCCGTCCTGGCGCAGCGCCTCGAGAGCGCACGAGGTTCGAGCGTGTGGGGCACGACCCTCGACAACGCGACCGCCGTCCAAGCGCTCGCACGTTGGGCGCAGACTCCGCGTGAAGAGGCTCATTACACCGGTCGCCTGGTCACCGATTCCGATGCGGCATTCACCTTCGACTCCGACCGATCGGTCGCGTTGGACCTGCCGAGCTCGACGCAAGCGATGACCGTCGAGCTGACGGGCACTGGCGAGGCATGGCTGGTCACGACCGTCGAAGGCCTCGCCCGCGATGACGCCGTGCAAGAGCTCGATCGACAACTCGAGATTCGACGCCACTGGCAGGATGCGAGCGGGCGCAAGGTCGATCCGATGACGTTGCGGACCGGAGACCTCGTGCAGGTCGAGCTTCGTCTACGCGCGCCCGGACTCGACGCCGGAGAGACTCTCGACAACATCGCCATCGTCGATCTGCTGCCGGGAGGGCTGGAGATCGAGAACCCGGCCCTGGCGACCTCCGACCGCACGGGATCGGGCCTCGGCTCGGCCCGACACGCCGAGCTTCAGGACGACCGCGTTCTGATCTTCACCTCGGCCACCCGGCACCCGCGCGTGTTTCGCTACGGCCTGCGCGTCGTGGCCGCGGGCGAGTTCGTCGTGCCGCCAGTACAAGCGTCTTGCATGTACGACCCCGCCTTTTCGTCGGTGAGTGGCGCCGGCCGCTGCCGCGTGCGCGGAGATCGATGATGAGTGCGAGCCGTCCTCGATTCGTCTTCCGACAGCCCGAGCCGGTGAGGCCGCGTGGTCGTCTCCGTCGCATCATGCGCCTCACCGTGCTCGTTCTCGCGGGCATCTTTTCGGCGGCTGCCGGAGCCGTGGCCGTCACGCTCTGGCGCTACCCGGTTCCTTGGGTGCGCCTGGAGTCAGGACCCACGAGTGCGCGGGTGACCGATCGCTCAGGCCGCTTGCTCTTATCCCACGTGGGGCAGGACGATCAGTGGCATCGTCCCGTGCCTCTCTCGGAGGTGAGCCCGTGGGTCCTCCGCGCCACGATCGCCGTCGAAGACGAGCGCTTCGAGATCCACCCGGGTGTCGACCCGCTGGCGATCGGGCGTGCGCTCGTTCAGAACCTGGTGGCAGGGCGAACCGTCTCGGGCGCCAGCACGCTGACGATGCAGCTCGCACGCATGCTCGACGATCGACCCCGCACCTGGAGCACCAAGCTGATCGAGGCGAGCCGGGCTCTCGCCATCGAGCGAAGGCTCACGAAGATTGAGGTCCTCGAGCACTACCTCAATCGCGCGCCCTACGGAGCCAACGTGCTCGGGATCGAGGCGGCGGCGCGGTTCTGGTTCGACCGCTCGGCCAGCGAGCTGTCGCTCGGCCAAGCCGCGCTCCTCGCCGGCTTGCCTCAGAGCCCGAGTCGGCTGCGTCCCGATCGCCATCCGACTGCTTCGCGAGCTCGCCGAGAGACGGTGCTCCGTCGCCTCCTCGAACGCGGCGAGATCGGTGACGCGGAGTACCGCATCGCTCAGCGCGAACCGCTCGGCTTGCGAACGGGCGGCCAGAACATTCGCGCGCCGCACGCGGCTTGGCTCGCGCTCGAGAGGCGTCCCGCCGGCGGCCCGATGTGCCTCGACCTCGATCGCCAGGACGCGCTCGAGCGGCTACTCGAAGACCATCGCGAGAAGCTTCCGCCCGGCGGGGATTGGGCGATCGCGGTGGTCGAGATCGGGTCGTGCGACCTGATCGCGTTGGTGGGCTCGGCTCGGGTGGAGGATCCGGTCGACGGCCAGGTGAACGGAGCCGACGCGTTACGGAGCCCGGGCTCGACCTTGAAACCCTTCTTCTATGCGACCGCCTTCGAGGCTGGACGACTCGCACCCGACAGTCGACTCGACGATATCCCGATCCAGCGCGGTGGTTGGCGGCCACGCAACTTCGACGGCAAGTTTCGCGGACCCATCGACGCCGCATCGGCGTTGCGGCTGTCGCTCAACGTTCCGGCGATTCACGTCGCCGAGCAGATGGGATTGGCGCGCTGCCTCGGCACGCTCAGGCGCTGCGGTGTGCGATTCGTCATCGATCCTGCAACACGCGGCGGGCTGGCCCTCGTGACGGGAGCCGTCGAGACGACCTTGCTGGACCTGGTCGAGGCCTACGCCACGATCGGTCGCGGTGGCCGGCATCGCCCGATTCGTCTCTTCCTGGAAGATCCGAGCCCCGAGAGCCCGGCTCTGTCGGAGGCCGTGTGCGCCCACCTCGATCACATCTTGTCCTCTCGAGCGCGACGGCCTCACGGCCTCGAGTCGTTGGCGGAGAACGACGTGCCTTGGTTCATGTGGAAGACCGGAACGAGCTCGGGTCGACGAGACGCTTGGGCGGTCGGGCACAACGGCCGAGTCGCTGCCGGGGTCTGGGTCGGCTCCTTCGAGGGCACGGGTCACCCGGACGTCGTCGGATCACTGGCTGCCGAGCCGATCTTGGCAGCGCTCTTCGTGCACCCCGACTTTCGAGGTTCGCACGCCCCTCCCGAGCCGCCGTCGCTGAACGTGCGCCGTCCCCTTCCTCGGCCACGAGAGCAATGCGCCGAGCTGAGCATCGAGTCGCCCGTCGGCGGTGAGGTCTTCCTCTCGCCGAATGGGGCCGCGGTCTCTGTCGCTTGCGCATTGTCCGGAGCCGATGAAGCGGTGTGGTTCCTCGACCATCGCCGGGTCGAGCCGGACTCACGCCATCGGCTGCTCGTTCCGATCGGCATGCATCGACTGCGCGCGTTGGCTCCGGATGGCCGGTCGACGGCGGTATCCTTCTCGGTAGAGTGAGCCAGCAGAGTGCGAGCGCTCCCTGGTATCCGAGCGATCTGGTAGCGTCGCAGGAAGCGGCACGAGTAGAGACTGTCGAGTCCACCACCGTCGCGCTGCTGACGATGCCGTTCTCTCCGACCTTCGGCGCTCCACTCCACAAGTCCGGAATGCTCGAGCACATTGACGCACGCCGACGCCTCGCCGCCGAGAACGGCTGGGTGCTCGTCGACCTCGAGCGGCACCCGCGACGATTGCCCCGATGGACCCAGGCGCCCCACGAATTCCTCCCCACGCTTCGCGGATCTCGGTATCCTGGCCGTCCTGGCTCGCCCGCCACCTTCCTTCGTCGGCCCATTGCCATGCTCACTCGAACTGTCGGTTTCGCCGTGCTCTCCTGGCTACTCTCCGTCGCGGTTGGGCACGCGCAGAGCGCGGGCGATCTCATCAGGCCGAAGGCGCCCATCGAGTACCAGGCTCAGCCACCGAGTGAGCTTTGGCAAGTGGTGGAGCGCCTGGCGACCGAGCAGGCGATCGAGACCGAGGTCACGGGTGTCGTGGAGCACTTGCGCGAGATGCTCGGCAAGCGCCGCTTGAACGGACGCCGGACGCGGATCCTGGACTCCCTTGCCAACCCGTGGCAGGTCCCGGCTCATGCTGACGCGTTGCGCGAAGATCTGGGCCGGCCGCTCAGCCAACGCCGCCCCAGCTTCGATGGACTGGTCGAGAGTGTGGCCAGCTGGCTCGACATCGGGGACCTGACGACTGCGTCGTCCCCGGAAGAGGCCGCCGCTCTCGCCAAGCTCGACGAGATCTGGTTGCGCATCGAATCCCGCGACACCGTGGAGATGGACCTGATGACCGCGCTCAGCGAGTACCTGGGCGAGGCGCACTCGTTGCTCGCGCGCAATCTCGACCGCCTCAACGAGACGGACCGGACGGCACTCCGGGATCTACCCGGCCCGGCGGCCCAGGCCTGGTATCGCACCCACTTCCCGGACCTCTCCGAGGAGGAGAGTCGCGAGCACGAGGAGACCCTACGACGCTTCCGGGTGGCGGTCCTGCAGGTCGACCGCGCTCCTGTCCTCCGAGTGGCGCGACACCTGATGCAAATGATGGATCCCGCAAAAGCACGCGACATCGCCAAGCGCCTCGAGCGCACGAAGAAGAGCGATCGTCCGAAGGTGCCGGGCTTCGAGGGAGACATCCAAGCGATCGTCGGCGACGCTCCCTTCAATCGCGTCGTGCTCGGCGGCCGTCGCCCGGCGACCTACTCGGGGGAAGCGGCTCTCGTGATCGACCTGGGGGGCAACGATACCTACCAGCGCGCAGCTGTCGCCGAGGAGTCGAGCGGCCTGGCCTCGATCGTGATCGATCTGCGCGGACGAGACACCTACTCGGGTGACGTCGGTCCGGTCTTCACGGTCGGCGGCGTGGCGCTGCTGCTCGATCTGGACAAGGACGACACCTACACCTCGAAGCGTCATGGTCAGTCCGCCTCCATCGTCGGCTTCTCCTTGCTCGCCGATCTCGAGGGAGACGACCACTACCTGGCCGAAGACTATGGGCAGGGCTACAGCCACACCGGCGTAGCGCTCCTCTATGACGCCAGCGGCGACGACGACTACCGCGCTTGGGCATACGCGCAGGGCGCTGGCATCGGGAACGGTCTCTCGTCCTTGATCGATGGCTCCGGCAATGACGAGTATCTCGCCGATCTCCATTGGCCCGACGTCTACGGCGACTCGGGTCCCGAGATCTACCACGGGGCGTCCCAGGGCTACAGCACGGGCCTGCGCGGTGCTGAGCCAGAGATCGCCGGAGGCTTCGCGGCGCTGATCGATCTCGGCGAGGGGAGCGATCGGTATCAATCGGGAAGCTTCAGCCAAGGGGGCGGCTACTACTTCGGCTTCGGGCTGATGTCCGACGGAGGCGGAGACGACGAGAACGAAGGCGCTCGCTACTCGCAAGGCTTTGGAGTCCATCAGGCGGTCGGCGTGCGCTGGGATCAGGGTGGGAACGATCGCTATCGAACACGCAGCGTCGCGCATTGCGGGTCCGCCTGGGACGAAGCGGTGGGATTCTTCATCGAGGAGAGCGGCAACGACGTCTACGAGGCCGGTGGGCTCGCCCTCGGAGCTGCGGCTCAGACGGCCGTCGCGGTGCTGATCGAGGGCGGTGGGAATGACCACTACCAGTCCGCCGGCGGCGCGACTCAAGGCTCTGCAGGTGCCTCGGAGTATCATGACAAGCAGTCGTTTGCCCTGCTGCTCGATCTCGGTGGCGGCCGGGACAGCTACTCACGTGAAGATCGAGGGGACGACCGCGCCGTGATGGCGAAGTGGAACGGCATCTTTCTCGACACGCGAGCGAAGAGCACGGCTCAGCTCCTCGGGTCGAAGCGACCGCTCTCGAAGTGAGAGAGGCGCTCGGACTCGACTCGGACGCCTGGGCGTCCGGCTCCACTTCGCGCGGTTGACGCAGGTGGTCGCAAGTGGGCTCGGAAGCGGCATGGGAGCTTCGCTTCACGGACGCAGTCCTCGTATCGCGAGGGCATTCTTGCTTTGCGGACGCGCTCCGCTTCAAGCGTCCTTCTGGCACCGATGACAATCGGGGCAGTGGGCGCCGCTGGTCTCGGTGCAGACGGCGTCGTAGCAGGAGGTGCACCAGTGGCGCATACGGTTGCTCTCGGGGCTCTCGGCGTGTGGTTCGGCAGTCTTCGGGGTGCGCTTCATCGGACGATTCCTCGGTTCGGGTGAGTGGCGGTTCTTGCTTCGTGAGATGAAAGTCCCGTCCTTCATCGAACCGAACACCTTTTCTCGGTGGGAGCCGCAAGGTCGGTCTCGGGGCGCCTGTCGTGCCCCTTCGAGAGATCAGAGCGCGATCGGCAGCCGGTCCGATCGCGGGAATTGTCCGAGGCGCCTCTTTTGAGGGCGGCCTCTCACTCCTCTCGATTCGGGCGCTCCACGAGGCCACCGAGCGCACTCACTCCGCGATTCACTGGCGCTGCTCCCGGACCGCTTGAAGGCAATTCGTAGTTGGCTGAACACGCGGCCGCGGCCAAGTGAGTTCTCTCCGACAACCTATCGGCCGAATCTACAACCGTTGATGTGGTGGGACCTCCTCAAAGTACGTCGCCGACGCCGGCGCCTCCCGCGCTGGGATCGAACCGGCTCGACCTACTTCGTCACGTTTCGCGTCGACAAGGGTCTCGGTCCCATCTTCACGTGACATCCTGCCGCTGCGGCGGTCGTCGAGGAGATGCTCTTCTACGACTACCGAGTCCTCTACGACTTGGACGCCTACGTCATCATGCCCGATCACTTTCACGTCCTGATCCGCCCGCGGAAGGGTCAGGCTCTCTGGGAGGTCCTTCAGACCTTCAAAGGGCGCTCGGCGCGTTTCGCAAACCTCCAAATCGGGAGAGCGGGTCGAGTATGGTTCCCCCGGTACCTCGACCGAATCGCTCGAAACACCGACGACTGGATCCGGTGGATGCAGTACCTTCACGACAACCCAGTCCGTGCCAGACTCGTCAAAGCGGCTGAAGACTGACCCTGGAGTAGCTTCGTGACGATGCACTCCCGCGGCCGCCTGGACTCCTATCCGATCGCGAGTGATGGCGTCTCTGACTCGCCCTCGGAGACCCTTATCGGACCCCCGGCTTCAGCCGGCGGTCCAAGACGAAAGAACGATCCATTGAGAAGAACGCTGCAACGCCTCCTCGGCCGTGAGTCTCCGCGCGCGAAGCTCCCCGGCTGGCTCGCGGGCGCCAGCCTTGCCCTGCTCCCGGTTGCGGCCCTCGCCATCGGCGTTTACCAGGATCGCTCCGAGACCGAGCCTCCGCAGCCCGTGACCGTCCTCCGCTCCGAAGCCGTCGCACTCGCCGAGGAGTTCGTGTGTGCGAACGGCTACACCGACGCGCCGCACACCCAAGACCTCGACCAAATCACTCTCGAGTCGATCGAGGGCTCGTCCGAGCTGGCTGCGATCCTTCGGGAACGACGCGGAACGCTGCTTCCCCGAGCCTACGGAGTGAGTCGCAGCGAGCACGGCTGGACGGTCGGCTTCCGACATCGAGAAGGTCCGGCCACCGTCGGCCGCGCCGTGACGCTGAACGCGTTCGGCAAGAACCTCCGCATGCAGCATCAGGGCTTCATGCTCTCGGCGCTCGAGACTCGGCTCGCCTCGGTCGAGGTCGACCCGGACGAGGCTCCTCCCGCCCGTCGCTGGATCTCGGTCGGACGAGTCACCGATCGGGAAGGTCGCGGAATACCGGGTGCCTCGGTGAGGGTCGCGACGGGAGTCGGAACCTTGCTCGGCGGCGGATCGACGACTGCCGGTCCTGACGGGGAGTACGCGCTCGAGTTCGGCGAGGGGATCTTCACGACGGAGCCCGACAGTCCCAATCGACAGATCGCCTGGTTCTTCGTCGAGGCGAGCGGCTTCGTCGAGTGGACGAGAACCAAGTCCGAGCACCTGACGATGGCGCGCTTTCATCAAAAGACCGAGGACTACGACTCCCTCGTCAGCGAGCCCGATCTCATCATCGCGAACGCGCCCTACCGCATCGACTTCGTTCTGACGCGTCCCGCCACACTTCTCGTCGATGTCGTCGACGAGCAAGGGAATCCGATCGAGGAGGCAGGCCTGGCACTCGACGAGAGCAATCAGACCTCGAAGGCGCACGGAGCCGACCAAGAGCGTGGAGAGGCGCGCTACGCGTGGGACGTCCGTCCGGAGATGTCTTGGACGCTCAGCATTCCGAGCGATCAGAAGCGCTTCCGCACGCACACGGACGCGATCGTGCCGAAGGCTCCAGGTCGCTACCACATCACGCTCCGCTCGACGGGATCAGCGCCCGGCCAAAGGGCGCTCTCGATCATTCGACTGACCGACGACGACGGGCGCGATGTACGGTCCGAGGTGCTCCTCCTGGCCCCGGGAGCCCAGCCACCGCTCGACGAGCCGGGGCAGCTCGAGGCGCGAGCTGTCGTCGAACGCGTGCTCGAAGCCAATCGATACTGGCTGAAGGAGCTTCCGCCCGGCATCCAGTCGTACAGCTATCGTCTCGGCGAGCGAGTCATCGAGTCGACGTCCCCCGACGCACGCACACCGAAGCACACCTCATTGCTGCATCAGCTGGGCGAGCATCTCGACGACGTTACGTTCCGATTCCATCGGGTCGAGGGTGACACGATCACCCTGGCCTACAGCCTGAAGGAGCCACTACGCGTCGACGCAGGCAACGGGATCGCGGCGGCCGGGACCCCCTACGCCGGCTACGTCAGCACCAGCGCGCGCGAAGGCGTGCTCAGCATCGACGCCACCCTGTGGGCGCCCCTCGAGCACTCCCAGGGGAAGATCCAAGAGACCTTCTCGCGCTATCGCTCTCTCGGGGACGGCCACGTCGTGCCCCTGAAGATCGAGATTCAGGGGAAGATGAAGTTCAGGTGGGAGTTCGAGGTCTACGAGCCCGGCCTCTGGATCGTCAAGCTGATCCCGGGTACCGCGGTCATCCCCCAGGTGACTGACGTGCATGTGAACGGTCGCCCGGCAGCCTTGAAGGACCAGTAGCGGTCAAGCTTCCGATCGTCATCGCCCGAAGAGGTCGCAACGAGCACGGCTCGTGATGTGAGCGCTGGGGTAAGCGAGAGGATCGGGACCGGGCCGATGACACGGGAGATCGCGGTTCTAGTGCCGGACGGCGACAGCCCTTTTGCCGGCCCGGTTATACAGTGCCTGGCCCGTCGGCCCGAGATCCGAGTCCATCTGGCCTCGCAAGATCGCTGGTCCCCCGCGCGCTTCTCGCGACACTGCACCACCGTTCACCGGCTAGAGGGCGACGATTCGAGTCGGCTCGAATCGTTGGCAACGATCGTCCGACGGCAGGCCATCGACGTGCTGCTCCCGGTCTCGGAGGAAGGCCTACGGTGGGTCATCGAGCACCGCGCCTCGATCGAGGAACTCGTGTCGCTGCCACCACTCCCACCGCTCGAGTCGTTCGACGAAGCCGGAGACAAGGGCCGCCTGTCCAAGAGGCTTCACCAATGGGGCCTCCCTCAGCCTCGAACCGTCCCTTGCACTCGCAACGAGTCCTTCGAGCGATCTTTGACGGAGCTGCCCTTTCCGGTCCTCGTCAAGGCGAGACGAGGCGGGGGTGGCCGGCACATCTTCGCACTCGAGAGCCGGGCGGCTCTGGATCACTTCTTGAGCGAGCGCCCCGACATTCGAGAGCAGTACGTCGTTCAGCAGCTGCATCCGGGGACAGACGTGAGCTGCAACGTCCTCGCCCGGAATGGCAAGGTCCTGGCGGTGGCCTTGTACGAAGGGCGCATTTCGAATCCACGGCGCTTCGGACCGCCCATTGGAGTGGAGTTCATCGAAGACGACGCGACTCGGTCATTGGTCGAGCGTCTCATTGAGCGACTCGACTGGAGCGGCTACGCCGATGTCGATCTCATTCGGGACGGTCGGACCGGCCAGGTCTACTTCCTCGAGGTCAACACGCGCTTCTGGTCCAGCCTCCTCGCCTCCGAGGCCGCGGGCGTGAACTTTCCCCACCTCGCCTGCCTGGCCGCGCTGGGTCAGCGCTTCGAAAGGCCTCGCTATCGACACATCGGCTACTTGCCGGTGCTGCCGGGGATTCGACACGCGATCCGCGGTTGGTGGGGTGAGGCCAGTCCGCGCCTTCCGCTCGCGCGACGCGATCTCCAGCAGATGATCACCGACCCACTCCCGGTCGCGATCCGATCGATTCAAAAGCGCTGGAACCAGCGCTCGAAGGTCACTCGCTCGTAGCGGGTCGCACCTGCGTTGCTCGAGCGCTCAGCAGGGTGTCGGAGGCTCCTGGGAGCGGGGATCGCGTCTTGCCGTTCTCTTGAGCACCCGGCGGATTGCCGCTGTCAGCTTCGTGATCTCCACCGGCTTGCTGACGTAGTCGTCCATGCCGGCTGCGAGGCATTCCTCACGGTCACCTTGCAGCGCATTCGCCGTGACGGCGATGATCGGTATGTCGGGGTCCCGGACTCCAAACGCGCCGCTTCGAATGCGACCCGTTGCTTCGAAGCCATCGAGCACGGGCATCTGACAATCCATGAAGACGAGATCGAAGTCTCCGGTCTTCAGGCACTCGATCGCTTCGAGGCCGTCGCTGGCCACCTCGGCGATGGCACCGAGCTTGGTCGCGATCAAGCGCATCGCGACGACCTGATTGACGGAGTTGTCCTCGACGACCAGGATGCGAAGCTGTGACAAGTCACGGGTCGGGGTCGTCGCCAGCTCCTCTTCTTCGTCGTCGATGTCGGCAGCGGAGGAAAGCTCCATCAGTCGATCGAACACGTGGGACTGCTTGAGCGGCCGGATCAGGTGAGCGTCGAATCGATCGTCTTGGATCCGGTCCAACGAGCTCGCCGTCGCCACCAGGATCCACTGCGCCAGCCGCAGCGTGGGCTCCGTTCGCAGCCCCACCAACCCGAGTGGGCTCGCCTCGACCAATGTTCCATCGACAAAGCACAGATCGAACGGCTGTCCGGGTGATCGACCTGCCAGGATCTCATGAGCGGCACTGATCGACGGCACGCTGACGGTCTGGCAGTCCCAGACATCGAGGTACCGGAGGAGCAGACGAGGCTCGGGGTCGACGATCAGCAGCTCGAGCGACCGGAGGCGCTGTTGGATTCCACTCTCGAAAGCCAAGACCGTCTCGAACGGCAGCTCGAACCAGAACGTCGAGCCCTCCCCTTCGATCCGATCGACGCCGATCGCACCCCCCATGCGTTCCACCAAACGCTTGCTGATCGCGAGGCCGAGACCGGTTCCCCCGTGCCGACTCCCAGTGGAGCTCTCGGACTCCGAGACGGACCGGAGCAAGTGACTCATGCGGTCCAATGGGATGTCCTTCCCGGCGTCCTGGATCTCGAATCGGATCCGGTGGCCTTCAACGTCGGCCAGAGAACGCACCCGAAGCGTCACCGACCCGTCTCGAGTCAGCTCGCCTATGCTGGCGAGCACGCTGACCAGGATCTGACGCAATCGCGCCGAATCGCCCGTCACCCGTTGAGGGAGGCCGGACTCGAGCTGCGCGTCGAATCGCGGGCCCGGCTCGCCCATTCGGCAACGCACGATGTCGATCGCTTCCTCCGTCGTCCGAGACAAGTCGAAATCGACGTTCTCGAGCTCGATCGTGCCCGACTCGATCTTCGAGTAGTCGAGCAGATCGTTGACCAGCGTGAGCAGCTGCGCTCCACAGGTCTTGATGGTGTGGGCGGACTCGGCCTGCTCATAGCTCAGCGGCGTCTCGATCAAGAGGCCCGTCAAGCTGATGATTCCTGCGATCGGTGATCGAATCTCATGGCCCATGTCGGCCAAGAACGCACTCTCCGACTCGCCCACGACCTCGGCACGAAACCCCGACTGCTCGAGATCGCGCCGAATCTCCGACTGCTCCGAGACATCCTGAAGAGCGCCCGTGACAACGGCACTCGCGCCGCCCGAGCTCCCCGACTCTCCGAGCGACCGGATCTGAATTCGGCGACCCTTGGCCGTGATGAACGGGAGCTCGAGATCCCAAGGCTCACCCTGATCGCGACAACGCTGGATGGCGAGGCGAATGATGTCCCGCACCTCGGGCGCGTAGAACTCGATCACCTGGTCGAGGTCTGGCTCGGCCTCACTCGGCAGCTCGAGAATCCGGAGAGCTGCCTCGGTCCATGTAGGCGTCTCCAACTCCGGAGCGAGCTCCCAACCGCCGACCCGAGCCAGGCCAGCCGCTCGCTCGTGGAGGTCTCGGCAGCGCTCACTCTCGTGCAAGGCCCGTCGGGACTGATCGATGTCGATCAGAATGCCACCCATTCGAATCGCAGCGCCGAGGTCGTTCCATACGGCCTGGCCCAGGACGCGAAACCACCGCCACCCCTCGCCGGCCTTGTCGACTCGCAGCTCGAGGTCGAAAGGCGCCCTGTCTTCGAAGTGTCTCCGAAGAGCGTCGGCATGGCGATCCCGATCGTCCTCGTGAATCCGTCCCGTCCAGGCCTGCTGCCGACCTCGCAGCTCGCCGGGGGCGTTGCCGATCAGCTCCTGGAATCGATCCGAGTACCAGGCTTCTCCCGTCCGGGGGTCGAGCTCCCAAACTCCCAGAAGGGACGAGGCGAGTCGAAGGCGTTCCTCGTCGGTGGGCAGGGTCTCGCCAATCTCCTCGTCCTGCTGTCGCCGACCCCGCAGTGCGATCGCCAGCCCGAAGGACAGGAGCCCACAAGCCCAGAGCCCCCCTTTGACGAGCGGCCGCCAGGCATCGGCCCGAGTCGCGTCTTCACGAGATGCCGTGGCGATCTCGTCGGGCGTCACCCAACGGAGGTCGACAAACATCGTCGTGGCCATCGCGAGTGCCAACAGCCCCAACGCCGCCGTGAGCCAGGGTGCTCGTGATTGAAGCTCGTCTCTCATGAAAGACCCGCCCTCGGACGACCCCGCACGCCTCGGCTGCATGGTCGGACTGTCCCCTGATTCTCTCCGCCAGACGTATCGGGCGAATCGGAGCTCTTTCTTGAATCGGAAACTTGCGTGCAATGCGGAAGCCACGGCGGATCAGGGGATTCCGATGGTTGCAGCACGCCCCGAACGCTCCTGCATCGACACCCAAGTAGCGGTCCCTCGTCGGGTACGGTGACTCCAGGAGCCAGCCGAGCCAGGACGCCCTCGGTCTCGGAGGAGCTTACCGGGAGCCCCCTCGCTTGCGATGTTCGAGCTCGAGAGGACTACTGCCCGGAGGAATCCCGATGCTCGGAACACTCGCCACGACGGTCGCCTTCATCCTGCTCACGACTCACGAACCGGACGGCTGGCCGCAATGGTGCGGTCCTGGGCGCGATGGAATTGGCTCAACGCCTCTATGCTCGACGGCGACCTTCTCTGCAATCGGCTCACGCGACGAATGGCGTCAGCGGCTCGACGCCTTCTCTCACTCGACCAACACCGTGACTGCGGTCACGATGCCGTCCGTGATATCGAACGAGTCGAGATCGTTCCCAGGCTGATTCACTCGACTCCGGTCGCGGCTGCCGACGAAGCGGTAGCTGCCCGGTGGGAGCGTGTTGAGCCGGTAGGGTGCTTGCTCGAAGTCGAATCGAAACGGCACGGCCACGAACGTCGGGCCGACCGGCACTCTCTCGCGCACGAGCAGCAGATGCAGCCGACCCTCGTAGGGCTCTCCGCGCCGGGTGAACGCCTCGAAGCGAGCGCCTCCAAGCGGTCCGAGATCGATGCGCACGACGCTGCGCTGATCGGCGAGGACGTCGATCGGATTCGGTGAGATCGGCGGCACCGCGATCGCGCCGTACTCGTTGATCGACACCGAATACCGGCCAGCCGGTATCCCTCCCACGGCTAGCCGGCGACCGACACCGGGCAAGAGCTCGATGCGAGGGCTGCCATCCGGCAAGGTCCATCCTTTCGGAAGCAAGTGAATCGATCCCGCGGGGCTCGCCTCCTCGAAGGGAAGCACACTCGGCGTCTCGAGCAGGATCTCGACCTCGCCAAACCCATCGGCGATGGGTGTCATCTCGACGATCTGGAGACGCGGATCGGCTCCCCAAGCCCGAGCCGCGACGACCGAAGCCTGGCGCGGCTCGTAGCCGGGCAAGGCGAGTCGCATCTCAATCGGACCGAGCTCCTCGGCGTCCTCGAACGAGGTGTAGAGCTGGAGGATCCGAGCCGATGTTTGCTCGACGCGCGAGCGCTTCCACTCCGTGCCTTCGAGGAGGAAGTGGCTGCGATCGGTCGCGCTGATGGGCTCGGCACCTTCGAACCGCACGAACGGCCGCCCACTTCCCGACCACAACAAAGGCGAGGTCTCGACGGGGTTGCCGCCGGATTCGACAAGTTGCAGATTCAAGACGTAGAGGGGAGCGATCACGAGGCCCACCGCTTCGCTACCCGCGATCACGTCTCGACCCGCACGCTCGGCTCCCCGCTCGAGGCAGTACCCCGAAGCGGCCACGAAGAGGTCGTATGGGCGGGAGGGATCGACGGGATCGATCGAGAAGCTCCCGGTGTCGTCGACCACCGTCACCCGGATCGTTTGGTCGAGCTCGGCATGCGTGTTCGAAAAGCACTGGCTCAGACGGTCCTCGAGATTCTGGGGCTCGGAACCATCCGAAGGCCAAGCGGCCACGCGCACGGGAGTTGTCGGCAGCACACCGGCGAGATTGCGTACCCAACCACGGATCGACGCGCCTTGAAGTGTGATGACGACCTCACCGACCACTGGCGGCTCGGCGAAAGCGATCGAGCCCATCCGACCGTCTCGTGCCCGGGCCGTGATCCGTCCCGCCCTGCCCTTCCAGTCGACGATGAACCGTCCGGCGGCATCGGTGAAGCCGCTCTGGTTCGAGATGCTCGTCGACACGCGGGCCGACTCGACCGGGTTTCCGTCCAAGTCCTGAACCACGACCACCACCGAAAGATCGCCGTCTGTTCTCGGTCCCGAGATCTCTGACTGGCGCGCGGGTACCGTCGAGCGCGGCGAGCGCGACTCGGCTCCGCGCGCGGGTGGAAACGTCTCTGAACGCCCCGCCTCGCCGACTCTCGGCAGCGTCTCGCCCGAGTCAGGCAGCCACATCGAGCTCACGATCACGGCGATCAGGATCAGAGCACCAATCGATCCGGCGATCATCGCAGCCCGCATCCGACGCTCCCCGTCCTCGTCCACCGCTTCGACCGTCCGGTGTCCTTACTGATCTGCAGGTTTCCAATGCAAAGCCCGCAAGTCCATCAGGGGCGCTCGCAGTGGACCAGCCGGTCGCACGAGAATGCGCTGCCGACCCGCGTTCAAGTGAATCGTCCCGAGCGTGACCCGCCGATACTCCGACCAGCTTCCGGTCGAAGCCACCGTGGCATTCAGCTCTCCCTCGGCCGTCTCCAGGCGGAAGGCCTGACCGGCACAGTCGTCGGGACACGCGTACTCGAGCTCGACGCGAAAATCACCCGATCGAGGCAGCTCGAGCTTCCACAAGACACGGTCTGTCTCGCCGTGCCAGTATCCGATGTTCTGAAACGGCACCTCGAAGCAGATGTCTCCGCCGCGGATCTCGGCTTCGCTGGCCTTCAACACGAAGCCTTGCTCCGTCTCCGGAACGATGGCCTGCGGCCGGTTCCCGGGAAACGACTTCGGGGCCGGCTCGCGGCTCTCGAACCAGGCGACCAGGTCCCGGAACTGCTCGGGCAAGAGCTCGGATTCGAGCCCGTCGGGCATCGTCGACAGTCCGGTCCGGGAGAGTGCCTCGATCTGATCTCGCCGGATGCTCAACCGCTCGAGCTCGGGTGTGATCAAGGTGAGGCTGCCGGCCGACTCGTCCTCGATGCGACCCGACAGCAAGCGTCCGTCATCCAGCTCGACCAAATATCCCACATAGGTGTCGAGCACGGTCGCGTTGGGATCGAAGACGGCCTCGAGCAAAGCTGTCGGACTGAACCCCGTCCAGGCACGCAGATCGGGCCCCACCTGTCGGCCGGCCGGGTCGGCTTCATGACAGCGCGCGCACACACGATCGTACTCGTGCGCTCCGCGCTCGGCGTCTCCGCCGGCCTGGGCCGCTGACCGATAGCTCGCCAGCACCTCCGAACGGTTCGATGTCGACGAGCCGCTCAGCCATTGCTTCGCGCGTTCGCGAATCGTCGCATCCTCGTTCGTTGCCAATCGCTGCCGTTGCTCAGGCGTGGCCGCCGCAAGTAGCTCACGCCCCGACTCCGACGCCATCCAGGCGCGAATCCACTCGTGCCGCTGCAGGAGCGTCGCGACCATTCGACCTCGTACGCGCGGTGCCGCCGAGCCGGCACGCTGCAAGAGTGCCGCCGGCACGCGCTCGTCGCCGCGGCGCGCCAGCGCGTCGAGCGCGCGCAGCTGGAGACGCTCCTCGGTTCGAGGATGCAGCGTCGCGATCCAGGCTTCGACGTTTTCAGCATCCTCGAGCCCCACCGCCAGCCAGCGGATCGCCGCCTCCCGGAGCTCGACGGGCTCCTTCTGGTTGCGGGCGATGACGCGCAGACGAGCAGCGAAGGGCATCCATGCGTCGACGACCGCCGGGGAGCGGCTCCGCAGCGGATGCCCGTCGGCCGCCGCGGCTTCGAAGGCACGCAACAACGGTTGGAGCGATTCGAACTGCTGCTCGAGCGGCTCGCGGGTCACCGCCAGCCGCGTCGCGAGATCGAGCGCCTCCGATCGGTCGCTGACCAGGGCCAATCGAAACAGCGCCTCGGTCGCCGACGCGGGCAGCTCGTCGGCTCGTCGTAGCAGCGCCTCGAGCTGCGGGCTGGCCGACGAGAGCGCCGCCGCACGCAGCCACGGATCGTCACCGCCTCCCCGCAGCAGGCCGATCATCACGTCGACGGCTTCGACTTCGGGCCAACTCGCCAGAGACGCCGCGATCTCGAGCCTCACCTCGAAGGCCGGATCCTCCAGCAATCGCTCCCGAATGAATGCGCGCAGCTCAGGCGAATCGGCGAGGCGCGGTCCGACGAGTGACAACGCCAACCGCCGGACGCCTCGGTGGTCGTCGCGCAGGCCTTCGTACAGATCCAGCGTCGTGACGCGATCGAGCTCGGCCAGCGTCGCCAAGGCAACCGCTCTCAGCCCGGCGTCCTTCGATTCGAGCGCGAGGACCCGCAGCAGCATCTCGGTGTGCTCGTCCGCGCGGGCGACCAGGAGCTCCTGCAGTCGGTCCCGACGAGCTCCTTGGGCTTCGAGCAGCGCATTGACGAGGTCGACCGAGCGCGTCAGGGCCCGCGGAGTGACCGGTGGCAAGCCGTCCCGCGGCACGATGCGATACAGGCGGCCCCGATCGGATCCCGCTCTCAGGTCGAGCGCGGCGAGGGCCTCAGGCGCGATCCAACGCGGATGCTCGATGACCCAGCGATACATGTCGACGACCCACAGCCCGCCGTTCGGACCGGTGCGCACTTGCACGGGCCGGAACCAGGGATCCCGGCTGGCCAAGAACTCGCGCGCTGCATGAGGCGGCACACGCTGCGCCTCGAAGGTGGAGCCTTTCGGCGAGAGCTCGAAGCGTCGCACGATGTTGTGCACGGGCTCGCAGACGAAGACATCCCCTCGAAAGCCGGCACCGAGTCGGTCGCTGCGATACACCTCCAGCCCACAGGCCGAGGTCACGAAACCGGCCGAAGCCGGCTCGTTGAACCGCTCCGCGACGGGCGCGATCGGGTAGAGCCGCGCGCCGGCGTCGCCGCTCGCGATGGCGACTCGCGCCGGTGGCGCGGCCCACGCACCACCGCCCCCCCTGCCCGTATCGGTGAACGGCATGTGCCAAATCCAGGTCGAGTTGTCGCAGCCGAACCAGCGGTCGAACTCGTCGCGGGCTCGCCCCTGCTGGGTCAAGCCGGCCACTGGCTCCACGGTGCCGTCGAGCCGAAAGCGAAAGTCTCGCCCCCGAATGTCGACGCGGGCTTCGGAGCCCGGCGGACCGATCAGGCCACCAAGCAGCCCGTTGGCCGCATACCACCAACCGTCGAGGCCCCGCACGATGCTATTCACGCGCGCTTGGTAGTTGCTCGTCTCGAACCCGGTCAGCACGACTCGCCGCACGTCCGCGCGACCGTCACCGTCGGTGTCCTCCGCGTAGAGGATGTCGGGCGCGGCGCATACGAGCACGCCGTTCTCGCAGACCGTCACACCCGTGGGGAATGGCAGCGCCTCGAGGAAGACCGTCGCGGCATCGAATCGACCGTCGCCATCCCGATCGACCAAGCGCTTCACGCGCCCGCCGATTCCGTAGCGGCCGTCGACGCCCTCGGGGTAGTCGTGCATCTCGGCGACGAAGAGCGCGCCGTCGTCCGCGAAGTCGATGGCGACCGGATCCACCACCAGGGGCTCGGCCGCGACCAGCTCGACACGGAGACCGGGCTCCGTCTCGATCGCCGACCACGATTGAATCGGCGAGAGCGGTGAAACATCGCCGGTCCGATCCGCACCCGCGGCCAAAAAGCTCGGTCCGACCTGCCTCCGCACGGTGTCGACGATCTGCGCCTCGATTCCGGATCGAAGCCGCGTGGGCTGATCGTAGTAGATCATCGCGCCGCCGCCTTCATATCCGCCCTCGGAGAGGATGCGCTCGGACGGGATGTAGCCCGGGACGTCGTTCGAATAGGCCGTCACCCACAGCCGCTGGCGATCGAGCTCTTCCTTCAACCGCAGCGAGTAGTCGACCACCACTTCACCGCCGAGGAAGACCCAGGCCAAGGAGTCTCCGAACCGCCAGCTCTGAACCGGATACCGCATCGCCGTCCGCAGCCCCTCGCCGCGATCGAGTCGGGCGAGCTGGACGCGGGCATGGTGGCCGATGGCGTCGGAGCGCTGGGAAAGCCCTTCGAGCTCGGCGCGCGTGGGCGGGACGTCGAACGGCAGCTCGAGGCGATCGAAATGGCACTGCAGCGGCCCGATCAACGCTTCGCCATCGAGAGCGATCAGGCGATCCACCTCGTCGGCCAGAGCCTCTGCATGCTGGCGCACGTGATCGAGCGTGCCACGCGGCTGCGGATTGGCATCGCCGCCACAACCGATGGTGATCAAGGCCGTCGTTCCGGGATGGCGCGCTTCGATCTCGTGCTGAGCGGCTCCGGACCAGTCGCCGTGAATGCGATTGAAGCCCCCGCCGAGCGTCGTGCAGTGGCAGGCATAGTTGGCGAGCACGGCGAGCAAGGCGCCATCGAGCGCGCGAGCACGGAGCACCGGCAGGTCGCGATCGACGGGGCCACCCGCGGTGCGGCGGTTGGCCGCGAAGCCCAGATACCCGTGACTCCACTCGAGGCGCGCGGGACGCCGGCGGGCGAGCGCGGCCTCGGTGACGTCGATCAGGTGTTGCCGAAGCGCGCTCGTGTACCGGTCGATGTTCTTCTGGTGCTCGGCGGGGATCGGCTCTCCGAACAGTGTCGGCAGCGCGCCCGTGAGCATGGGCGCCGAGTGCGTGTGGCTCGCCGAGAGCACGAAGCGCTCTCGAGGGATGCCGAAGCGCTCGCCGAGCACGCGGTGCACTGACTCGGTGAAGGCCTCCGTCACGGCGCACGATTCGACGGTGAGCAGCAAGGCGGGACCGGTGCCGTCGTCGATCACGAGCGCCTTGGCGAACAGCCGCTGCTCGATCCCCTCGGACTCGGCGCGGCGCCCACCGTAGCCACTGAGCCGAACGGAGAAGTCCGGACTGATGTCGCGCGTGGCGATACCGACGGAGAAGGGAGCCTCGGGCGCATCGACTGCACCGGGTTGAGCCACCACGAGCCAAGCGAACAAGACGAGCGCCATGAGTCACCTCCGCCCGTCAGAAGAACTCCCCGTGCCGCCGACGGCAAGCCCGAAACAGGCGAGCCGAGCGGGCCGAGCCACCGGACGCGTGGCGTCGCCCCTCGCTCCTCCGTTGCACCCACTCGCCGAGCACCCTACCATCCTCCCTCATGACCCTCTTGGTGACCGAGCGGCTCCGATTGCGCGAGCTGGATGAGCACGACGCGGCGTTCGTCCTCGAGCTCGTGAACGAGCCCGCTTGGAAGCGCTTCATCGGTGATCGCGGGATCACGGCCCTCGAGGGCGCACAGGAGTACATCCGGACCGTGCGAGAAAGCACTCAGCGTCACGGCTTCGGGCTCTGGGCCGTCGAGCAGAGCTCCGACTCGACGCCCGTCGGCATCTGCGGCCTGCTGCGACGCGACACGCTCGATGATGTCGACATCGGGTTCGCAGTCCTCGCGCGCTACTGCGGCCAAGGCTACGCCCAGGAGTCGGCCCGAGCCGTGCTCGATCATGGTCATGGACCGCTGGGGCTCGCGCGGATCGTGGCGATCACCCATCCGGACAACGCCGCATCGATCCGCGTGCTCGAGCGCATCGGCCTGTCACGGGCCGGCAAGACTCGACTGGCCGAAGGCGGTCCCGAGCTCGAGCTGTACACCAGCCGCCCGTTCCACTGATCTACAGGGAAACATCTCATGTTCGAAAACTCGGCCATCCTCGGAACGTTGCTGCTCGGCTTGATCGGTACGGCACTCGGCACCGACGACCCTCCGCAATTCGCAGCGGCCGACGAGTCGCTGGGTCTCGCGTTGGAGGGCGGCCCGGCCGCCTGGGGAGACGTCGATGGCGACGGTTGGGTCGACCTCTTGGCCAGCGGCACCCTTTGGCGGAACATCGCTGGGCAACGCTTCGAGCGAGGGCCCTCCCCCGGGGCTGGTATCCTGGGCGACATCGATGACGACGGCGACTTGGACCTCTTCGTCTTCTCGGGATCGCGCGTTCTCCGCAACGACGGCGCGGACGGATTCACTCCGGTGACGATGCCGGAGCTTTCAGCGGTGCCCGTGCTCGGAGCGTGCTTCGGCGATCTCGATGGGGACGGGCATCTCGATGTGTACGCCGCCGGATTCGAGGACTGGGATCGCGGCATCACCTATCCCGACCGCGTGCTTCTGAACCGCGGGGACGCCTTCGTCCTCGCCTGGGAAGAAGCCAGCACGCGGGCGCGGGGAGCCACCGCGGCCGACTTCGACCGGGATGGCGATCTCGACGTGTACGTGTCGAGCTATCGACTGCAGCCCAACCGGCTCTGGAGGAATGACGGCCAGGGTGGTCTCGAAGACGTCGCGGCCGCAACGAATTCAATCGCCACCTCTCCCGGATTCGGCGGCGGTCACTCGATCGGCGCGGCCTGGGGAGACTTCGATGCCGACGGTTGGCTCGATCTGTTTGCAGGCAACTTCGCCCATCAAGACAGTCGCGGCGATCAACCCAAGTCCCGCTTCTTGCGAAATCGCGGCGGAGAAGATGTCGTCGCCTTCGAGGATCACGGCTCCTGCGGCGTGTGGTACCAGGAGTCGTATGCATCGCCGGCCACCGCCGACTACGACAACGACGGCGATCTCGATCTCTTCTTCACGACGGTCTATGGGACGGCTTCCTTTGGCCGCAAGAACCACGCTGTCTTGTTTCGCAACGATGGCGGTTGGCGCTTCACCGACGTCACCGAGGGATCCGGGCTCGAGGAGCTCCCGCCGACCTATCAAGCCGCTTGGGCGGACTTCGACCATGACGGCGATCTCGATCTGGTCACGGCGGGCCGGCTCTTCGTGAATCGGGGAGCTCCCGGAGGGCATTGGCTGGAGGTGACGCTGCACGCGCCGACGGCCGTCGGAGCCCAAGTCCGGATCTTGCTCGACTCGCACACGCTCACCCGACAAGTCGAAGCCGGCACGGGCCAAGGCAATCAGAACGAGGAGACGTTGCACTTCGGGCTGGGAAGTCACAAAGCAGAAGTGGAGCTCGAGGTGCTCTGGCCCGGTGGAAAGACCGAACGACGACGAGTCTCCGTGGATCGGCGAGTGGGGGTCACTCGCAACTGAGCGCTGGCTCGCTGCGCTCGCGGTTCTTGGCGGGCGATGGCTCCTCAGCACGCGATGAGCTTGCCGGAAGCACGGGACGACCTCCTTCGTTCGCTGGCAGGACCCGCTCGCTTCGCTGGCGGCTTTCACCCATGCGACGGCGGTCGCTCGTCGACGTCCGACCCGCTCGCTTCGCTGGCGGCTTTCGTCGAAGCCGACAGGCCGATGAGCAGAGCGAGGCAAGTCAGAAGCTTCATCGTGATCTCTTCGACAACGCTGCGATCAGGGCGTCGGCTCCAGCTCGGCGTAGCGTTCAGTGGCCTTCTTCCAAGCGGCGGAGTCTTGGGGCTCGAAGCGCCGCACCGGGAATGACCGGGTGAGGCAGGCTCGGGCCTCCTCGAGATTCTTGAAGTGGTTGTCGGCGATCGCTTGAACGGCGAGGTTGCCGATGGCGCTCGCTTCGACGGGGCCGGCCAGGACGGGCTTGCCGGTCGCGTTGGCGGTCGCCTGGTTCAGATAATCGTTCAGGCTGCCGCCCCCGATGATGCGCACCACCTTCACCTTCTCCTCGGTGAGGGCTTCCAGGCGGCGGAGCACCGAAGCGTAGCGCAGGGCGAGCGAGTCGAGGATGACTCGGGCCAGCACGAGCGGCTCGTCGTCGACCTTTTGCTTCGACTCCTTCAGCACGGTGCTCAGGGTATCGATCATGCTGTCGGGGCTGAAGAAGCGGGAGTCGTCCGGGAACACGAATCCGGGAAACTCGGGAATGGAGGCGAGAGCCTCGCCGAGGGAATCCCAGTCGATGCCGATCTTCTTCGACGCCCACTCAGAGCGACAGCGCTCGAGAATCCAAAGCCCCATCACATTCTTGAGGAAGCGAGTCCCCCCGACGCCGACCTCGTTGGTAAAGTTCTCGGCCGCCGCCTCGTCGGTCAGTACCGGCGCATCACGCTCGACGCCGACCAGCGACCAGGTCCCGGAGCTGATGTAGGCATCCCCGGCCTCGAGGGGCGTGCCGGCCACCGCGCTGGCCGTATCGTGCGTCGCAGGAACCACGACCTCCAATCGCATCGAGCCGACAAACTCCGCCACTCCCGGACGCAGTCCACCCAGGCGACGTCCTGGCGGAACGAGCGGCGGAAACACGGCGCGCGGAAAGTCGAGGCGCTCGATCAAGCCATCGTGCCACTCGGGCTTGCCGGCCTGCAGCAGCATGGTCGTCGACGCGTTCGTCTGCTCTCCGGCTGGCTCGCCGCAGAGCATATGATGGAGGAGGTCTGGCATCATCACCAGGCGCGCGGCCTCCTCGGGCCACTTCTCCAGGCGCCGTTGCGCGTGGATCTGGAACAGCGTGTTGAAGGTCAGCGTCTGGATCCCGGTGGCGCGAAAGAGCTCCTGCTCAGAGATCTTCTCGAACACCCGCTCCGGCTCGCCTTCGGTACGAGGATCCCGATAGATCACCGGCTCCCCGAGAAGGTCACCGGCTTCGTTGAGTAGGCCGAAGTCGCATCCCCAGGTGTCGACGCCGACACTAATCACGCCGGAGCAAGCCTTCACGGCTCGGCGGATGCCCTCCTGCAGCGCATCGAACAGCCTGTCCGGTCGCCAGCGCTGATGGCCCGCCTTCTTGTACGGCTTGTTTGGGAACCGATGGACCTCTTCCACCTCGAGTCGTTCGTTGGCGGCACGACCGAGCACGACGCGCCCACTCCCCGCCCCGATGTCGACCGCGATGTATCCCCGCTCTCCGATCATCGAGTCCTCCTCAGACGATGCCCGCCGACCCGCCCGCCGCCGCCGGACGCTCAACCGCCTTGCGTTGCCGATAACCACTCGCCCGATAGAGAGCCAATGGGTCGATCGCTCCGCTCTGGCGCGCGCGGGC
Source organism: Planctomycetota bacterium (assembly GCA_029260795.1). Lineage (GTDB taxonomy): Bacteria > Planctomycetota > OFTM77 > OFTM77 > OFTM77 > OFTM77. Next base: position 167,680 of record JAJDCO010000001.1, read on the forward strand.
CTGAGCGAGGATCGGTCCGACGTCGGTATTGAATGCGGCCTTCAGGATCTCGAGGGCCATCAAAGCATCATTATTGTCCTGGGCTTGCGAGAGTGCCACCCGATCGACGAGCAGGGCTTTCGCGTAGGCACGCTGAACCTCCATCGCGCTCGCCATGAGCGACTCGATGGGGTCCGTGATGTTGTGCGACTGGTCCAACATGTAAGCCGGATCGAACCCCGGCACCGATTCCTCCGCTGCGTCCACCAGCTCGCAAAAGACCAGGAAGAGCTGGAAGGGCTGGATTGAGCCGCTGTCGAGATCGTCGTCGCCATACTTGCTGTCGTTGAAGTGGAAGCCACCCAGCCGCCCGAGCTGAATCAGGCGAGCGACGATCATCTCGATGTTCACGTTCGGCGCATGGTGGCCCAGATCGACCAGACAGGACGCCTGCTCTCCGACCTGAGTCGCCGCCCAGTAGCTCGTTCCCCAGTCGTTGTTCACGGTCGAGTAGAAGGCCGGCTCGTAGAGCTTGTGCTCGAGGAACAGGCGCCACCCGTCGGGCAACGCGCCCGCGATCTCGCGCAAGCTCTCGACGTAGCGATCCAGCGCCCTTCGAAAATGGAGCTGGCCGGGGAAGTTGCCGCCGTCCGCGATCCAGACGGTCAAGGCCTGCGAGCCCAGCGCGCGGCCGATCTCGACGCACTCGAGGTTGTGCTCGATCGCCTGCTGGCGCACCGCTCGGTCGACGTGAGTCAGGCTGCCGAATCGATACGACAGAGCCTGCCCCGGCGGGTCCTGAAAGGTGTTCGAGTTCATCGCGTCGAAGCCGAGGCCCAAGGCCGCCGCTGCATCGCGAAGCTCGCCGGCATCGTCGGGCGCGTCCCACGGGATGTGCAGCGAAACACGCGGTGTGACGCCCGTGAGCTGGTGCACGACCGCGCAGTCCTCGAGCTTCTCGTACACGTTTCGAGGCTCGCCCGGTCCCGGAAAGCGAGCGAAGCGCGTCCCGCCCGTTCCAACGCCCCACGAAGGAATCGCGACCTCGAGCGCGCCGACCCGCTCACAGAGCGACTCCAGCTCGACATCCCGGCGAGCAAGCTGCTCGCCGAGGTGGGAGAGGTCCGTCACCATCGCGGCTGCACGCTGATCGTTGTGCTGCGCGATGAGAGGCGGGTCGATCACAGGCCGATCGGGCATCCTGCGCTTCCGGTGCTCATGTAAACCGAAGGGGGTCACCGGCGAGATACTCGCAGAGTCGCCACGCCGGAGCAACGATGAGCTGACGACGACGAAGCGCGAGAGTGCGTTCGCGAGGCCCGAAATGCGTCCGCGCAGCGGAGCCGCATGCGGCTGACGGCGAGCCTGGAGTGCGTCCGCGAAGCGGAGCCGCATGCGGCTGACGGCGAGCCATGCCGCTTCCATGCGAAGCGGAGCTGACGCCCCGACTCCCGCCCTCGACGCCCAACAAGCCCCCCTCAAACACCCCAGCTGGTTGAACCGCTGGCCCGTATGCCTACACTCGGCGGAAGGTTGGGCGAACGTTGCCCAATCTTTCGCTGCAGCTTCCCTCTCCAAGGTGCCCTGATCATGAGCGACGTGCTCCGCAATCGATGGAACGACGCCGAGGCCGCCGGGCTGACGGAGCCCGAGCTCTTGCGCTACCGCTCGAATCTCCTGGGTGCCGATCTGCGGATCACGAACTTCGGTGGCGGCAACACCTCGGCCAAGGTCACCGAGCCCGACCCGCTCACTGGCGACGACGTCACCGTGCTGTGGGTGAAGGGCTCCGGTGGCGACCTGGGCAGCATGGGCCTCGATGGCTTCGCGACGCTCTACCAAGACCGTTTCCTCTCTCTCGAGCGCCTCTACAAAGGCCTCGAGCACGAGGATGCCATGGTGCCACTCTTGAAGCACTGCACCTTCAACCTCAATCCACGCGCGGCCAGCATCGACACGCCACTCCATGCCTTCGTGCCGAAGATCCACATCGACCACCTCCACCCCGACGCGGTCATCGCGATCGCGGCCTCGGCCGACGGCGAGGCGCTGACCAAGAAGGTCTTTGAAGGCCAGATCGCTTGGGTGCCCTGGCAGCGGCCCGGATTCGATCTCGGTCTCCAAGTGCGCCGAGCGTACGAGGCGAACCCCGATATCCAGGGCGTCGTGCTCGGCAGCCATGGACTGATGACCTGGGCCGACACGTCGAAGAGCTGCTACGAGATCAGCCTCGAGATGATCCAACGCGCGGCCGAATTCCTCGCCCGTCACGAGGGCGTCGCCTTCGGTGGCGAGCGCGTTCCGGCGAGGGCCGCCGCGGATCGACGCGCCTTCGCGACGGCATTCATGCCGGTGCTGCGGGGGAAGGTCTCGCGCGGTGAGCGAAAGGTGGGGCAATTCGCAGACGGTGACGCCGTGCTGGAGTTCGTGTGCAGCGCCGATGCGAAGCGCCTCTCCGAGATCGGCACCTCGTGCCCGGACCACTTCCTTCGCACCAAGATCTGGCCGATGCTGCTCGACTTGGACGGCCAGGCGACGGTCGAGAGCGCGACAGCACAGCTCGATGAGAAGATCGCAGCATTTGAGAAGCGATACCGCGCCTACTACCAAGCGTGCCGTCTCTCCGACTCGCCCGACATGCGGGACCCGTCGCCGGTCGTCACGCTGCTGCCCGGCATCGGCATGGTCACGTTCGCCAAGGACAAGCCGATGGCGAGGCAGTCCTGCGAGTTCTTCGTGAACGCGTTCCATGTGATGAAGGACGCCGAGCGCGTCAGCCGCTACATGGGCCTGCCCGATCAGGAGGCCTTCAACATCGAGTACTGGCAGCTCGAAGAAGCCAAGCTGCGCCGCATGCCTCCCGAGAAGAGCCTGTCGCGGCGGGTCGCCTTGGTGACGGGAGCGGCCGGCGGCATCGGACGCGCCATCACCGAGCGGCTGCTCTCCGAGCGAGCCTGTGTGGTGCTGACCGACATCGACGCGAAAGCGCTCGAGGCCGTCCATGGCGAGCTGGCCGAGAAGCACGGACGCGACTTCGTGCGTCAGGTAACGATGGACGTCACCGACGAGGCGTCGGTGATCGCGGCCTTCGACGACATGCGGGTCGAGTACGGCGGCGTCGACATCGTCGTGTGCTGCGCCGGGCTCGCGTCCTCGGCCGACTACGAGTCGACGACGCTCGAGCTGTGGAATCGCAACTTCGACGTGCTGGCGCGGGGATATTTCCTGGTCTCGCGCGAGGGCGTGCGGGTGATGAAGCAGCAAGGCGGGGGTGGCTCGATGGTCTTCATTGGCAGCAAGAACGCGATGGCCGCCTCGCCGAAGGCGGCGGCCTATTGCAGCGCCAAGGCGGCCGAGGTGCACTTGGCCCGCTGCCTCGCGCTCGAGGTCGCCGGCGATGGGATTCGAGTCAACGTCGTGAACCCGGACGCCGTGCTGCAGGGATCGAAGATCTGGGGAGGGAGCTGGCGCAGCGAGCGTGCCAAGGCCTACGGCATCGCCGAGTCGGAGCTCGAGGAGCACTACCGCCAACGCAGCTTGCTGAAGCGCAGTGTCTTCCCCGAAGACATCGCCGAAGCCGTGTACTGGCTGTCGACCGACGCCGCTTCAAAGTCCACCGGCAACATCCTCAACGTCGACGCCGGCAGCGCGGTGGCCTTCCCGAGGTAGGAGAAGAACGGGGAACCGCGCGCGCAGCAAGCGGGAAAGGGAACCGCGCGCGCAGCAAGCGGGACAAAGACCCCCCACACCGCCTGCGCCCTGTACCGCGCGCGCAGCAAGCGGGAAAGGGAACCGCGCACGAAGCAAGCGGGAAAGGGAACCGCGCGCGCAGCAAGCGCGGCCTTTGGCTGGAGCATGCACCAGCGCCCACCACCGCGCTGCGAAGCAAGCGGCACTCGCGTCCGGGCGGAGAGGGTCGTCCGTCGCTTGCGGCGAATCCCAAGGCATCGGAATGACATCGGCCAAAAGAACCGCGCCGCGAAGCAAGCGGGACAAAGACCCTCCACACCAGCAGCGCCCTGCACCGCGCGCGCAGCAAGCGAAGCAGCGCAAGCGCAGCAGCGCAAGCGAAACAGCGCCAGCAAGAGCCAGCGACGCCCCCCCTTGAAACATCGGTTGCCCCGACGCACAATCACGCTCCAATCGCGCACCCGTAGCTCAACTGGATAGAGCTTCGGACTTCGAATCCGACGGTTGGAGGTTCGAATCCTCCCGGGTGCACCATTTTTCTCCTCTCGCCGGTGCCGCTTGCTTCGCTCGCGGGGGAACGACGTCGGAGAATCCACGGCCCTCGTCCCGCTTCGCTGCGCGCGCGGTTCCTTTGGGGCCACGTCAGGCCCCTGCGGGACGAGATCTGCGAACACCACGGGCGACCTCCTCTTGCTCTCGCCGGTGCCGCTTGCTTCGCTCGCGGGGGAACGACGTCGGAGAATTCACGGCCCTCGTCCCGCTTCGCTGCGCGCGCGGTTCCTTTGGGGCCACGTCTGGACCTCTGTGCGACGAGATCGGCGAACGCCACGGGCGACCTCCTCTTGCTGTCGCCGGTGCCGCTTGCTTCGCTCGCGGGGGAATGACGTTGGCAGAATCCGCGGTCCTCGTCCCGCTTCGCTGCGCGCGCGGTTCCTTTCCACGCCGCTGCGCGCGCGGTTCCCCACACGTCAGCCGACTCGCTGCGCGCTTGGTTTCGTCCTTTTTGGTACCTTGTCGCGTCGATTTCGCGTGTCTCGTCCTGCGTTGAAAGGGCCTGCCCATGGCCGTGAGAAGCGTGCGTGAGTTGGGAACTATCTCGAGCAATGTCCGCCCGATGGTGGAGCGGGCGCTCGAGCGAACCGGAGGTCTTCTGCGCCTGGCCCCCTGCTGGGTGCCGCGCTCTTTTTTGCATCCGGGACAACGGCTCAAGCTCGACCCGAAGGACCTCTATGCTTTCGGGCTCGATCGCGGTGGCATCGACGAGCGTTGGTTCGCCTCGACGACCGAGGCGGCCAACGAGAACCGCACTCCCGACGAAGGTCTCAGCTACGTCGTCGAAGACGGCGAGCGCTGCACGCTGCGGGATGCGGTCGGCGAGCTCGGTGCCGATCTGATCGGCGAGCGCTTGTGGAGCGAGTACGGCCGCTGGCCGGTGTACTCGAAGTTCTTCGACAATATGGGGCCCATCCCCCACCACATGCATCAGTCCTTCGAGGACGCCGCACGCACCGGCCAAGAGGGCAAGCCCGAGGGCTACTACTTTCCGCCTCAGCACAACAACGTCGGGAACGCCTTCCCCTACACGTTCTTTGGCCTCTCACCGGGCACGACGCGCGCCGAGCTGCGCCGCTGTCTCGAGAACTGGAACCGGGGCGACAACGGCATCCTCGATCTCAGCCAAGCCTTTCGTCTCAAGAACGGCAGCGGCTGGCTGGTGCCACCCGGCATCCTGCACGCGCCGGGCTCGCTGTGCACCTACGAGCCGCAGTGGGGATCGGATGTCTTCGGCATGTACCAGAACCTGGTCGAAGGCCGCAGCGTTCCGTGGTCCCTCCTGGTCAAGGACGTGCCGCCCGACCACCAACAGGACCTCGACTTCATCCTCGACCAGCTCGACTGGGAGGCGAACGTCGACCCCGACTTCAAAGCCAACCACTATCTGGAGCCGATCCCCGTGGCCGACACGTTGGCCGAGGGCTTCGACGACTGCTGGATCGTCTACGGCCGCTCCAACGGCAAGCAGTACTTCACGGCCAAGGAGCTGACGGTCCAGCCGGGAACGCGCTGCACGATCACTGACCCGGGCGCCTACGGTCTGACGGTCGTGCAGGGCCAAGGTCGCATGAACACGTTGACGCTCGACTGTCCCAAGCTGATCGGCTTCACCGATTTGACCGAGGACGAGGTGTTCTGCACCGAGCGCGCGGCGTGCGCGGGCGTCGTCTTCGAGAACACGAGTGCCTGGGAGCCTCTGGTCGTCCTCCGATACTTCGGACCCGAGGTGCATCCCGATGCTCCCGAGGTGGGCGACCACCGCGCGAGTGCCTGAGCGGAACCCTTCCAACTTTCAACCACCCGAGACAACTCCGAGCGCGAGGTGACTCCATGAAGCGAATCTCCATCGGATCGTGGGCCTACACCATCGGTCCCTACGCCTCCCATCCCGTCGATTTCGACACGGTCGCGACTCGCCTCAAGGAGCTCGGCTTCGACGGCGTCGAGCTGGGCGGCTTCCCGCCCCATCCCAATCCCGACGACTTTCCCGACAAGGGCCACCGCCGGGAGCTGGTCGACAAGATGAAGGAGTGGGGCCTCGCCTTCAGTGGGCTGGCTGCCAACCTGTGGTCGCAAAAGCTGATCAACACCGACGACCCGACGCCCTACCTCCAGGAGTTCGAGAAGAACTGCAAGTTCTGCGTCGACCTGGGCATTCACGGCATCCGCGTCGACACCGTGCAGCCGCCGTCCATCTTCGAAGAGGTCGACTACGACACGGCCTTCTCGCGCGTGACGAAGACCTTCTACGCGGCCTCCAACATCGCGGCCGATCACGGCCTCTACGTCGCATGGGAGTTCGAGCCCGGCTTCGCGTTCAACAAGCCGACCGACATCGTCAAGATCCTCGAGAAGGTCAACCGCTCGAACTTCGGCGTGATGTACGACACCAGCCACGGGCAGATGGTGGCCGTCGTCGGCGCGCGTCAGCCGGGCGAGAAGGAGACGCTGCCGGGCGGACAGCTCGAGCTGATCGAGATGCTGTCGGGGCGTATCAACCACATCCACCTGATCGACTCCGACAACACCTGCCACAAGGACGAGAACGGCGAGGACGAGACCTCGATGCACCTCCCGTTCGGAGCCGGGCTGATCGACTTCGACCCGATCGTCGAAAGGCTGGCGCAGGAGAGCATGTCGCACGATTGGTGGACGATCGATCTCTGCTTCTGGCCGGATGCTTGGGATGCCACCGCCGTGTCCAAGAAGGCCATCGACGAGCTGAACACCAAGTACGGCGACTGAAATCGACGCGAGCCGCGGAGCGTCCTCTCGGGCGCTCCGCTCCGAAGGAGCCCCGAGATGACCAAACCGCTCAATGTCGCGATGATCGGCTACGGGTTCATGGGCAAGGCGCACTCGAACGCCTACCGAAAGGTGGCCCAGTTCTTCCCCGAGCTCGAGTATCGTCCGACGCTCAAATGCTTGTGTGCGCGCAATGAGGAAAAAGCTCGTCCTTTCGCCGAGACCTGGGGCTACGAGTCGATCGAGTCCGACTGGCGCCGCTTGATCGAGCGCGACGACATCGACCTGATCGACATCGGTAGCCCGAACGACACCCACAAGGATATCGCCATCGCCGCCGCCGAGGCCGGTAAGTGGGTCGTGTGTGAGAAGCCGATCGCGATGAGCTCCGAAGAGGCCGAGGCCATGACGCTCGCCGTCGAGAAGGCCGGGGTTCCGAATATGGTGTGGTTCAACTACCGCCGCGTACCCGCCATCTCCTTGGCCAAGCAGCTCGTCGACGAGGAGCGCATCGGTCGGCCCTTCCACTATCGCGCCACGTATCTGCAGGACTGGACGATCGCCGAGGACGTTCCCCAAGGCGGGCAGACGCTCTGGCGCCTCGACGTCAACGTGGCCGGATCGGGCGTGACCGGCGACCTCCTCGCCCACTCGATCGACACCGCCATGTGGCTCAATGGCCCGATCGTCAAGGTCACCGCCGACACCGAGACCTTCATCAAGGAGCGCGTGCACCAGGAGACCGGTAAGAAGCAGCCGGTCGGCATCGACGATGCCTGCATGTTCCTGGCGAGGTTCTCCAACGGCTCGATGGGCACCTTCGAGTCAACCCGCTATGCGCGCGGCCGCAAGAACTACAACACCTTCGAGCTCAACGGTGCCGACGGCTCCGTCCACTTCGATCTCGAGGACCCGCAGTACCTCGACTTCTTCGAGCATACGCAAAAGCAGAGCGGCAAGAAGGTCGAGGATCATCTGACTGGCTGGCGACGCATCCACGTCACCAACTTCGAGCACCCCTACATGGACAAATGGTGGGTGCCCGGCTGCACGGTCGGTTATGAGCATACCTTCATCCACGCCCTCGCCGACTTCCTCCAAGGCGTCACGAGCGGTACCGGCACCCAGCCCGACTTCCGCAACGCCTGGCAGACCCAGAAGGTCTGCGACAAGGTGCTCGAGTCGGCCAAGACCGGCAAGTGGGTCGAGACCGGCGTCGAGATGTGAAAGAAAACGTGCGCCGGAGCGCGGCCGCGCAGCGGAGCCGCGTGCAGCGCAGCGGCTCAGGGAAAACGTTGGCCGGAGTGCGTCCGCGAAGCGGAGCCCCGTGCAGCGCAGCGGCTCAGGGAAAACGTGGGCCGGAGTGCGTCCGCGAAGCGGAGCCCCGTTCAGCGCAGCGGCTCAGGGAAAACGTGGGCCGGAGTGCGTCCGCGAAGCGGAGCCCCGTTCAGCGCACGAGTCTCAGGACGCCCCGACGCGAAGCGGAGCTGACGCTCGTCTTCACGAATCTGGACGCGAGGCGGAGCGGACGCTCGTGAAGACAACGGCATCTCGTGAAGACGACGCCGTCGTCCGCCTCACTTCTCACGCCAGCACTTCTTTGATCACGCGGCCATGGACGTCGGTCAGGCGTCGCTCGATGCCGTCGTGATAGAAGGTGAGCGTCTCGTGGTCGAAGCCGAGCAAATGCAGCATCGTCGCGTGCAGATCATGCACCGAGACGACGTTCTCGACCGCCTGGTATCCGAAGTCGTCGGTGGCCCCGAAGGAGAAGCCACGCTTCACGCCCGCGCCCGCCATCCAGACCGTGAAGCCCTTCGGATTGTGATCTCGCCCGCTCGCTCCCTTCTGGAACGTCGGCATGCGCCCGAACTCCGTTGTCCAAACGACCAGCGTGTCGTCCAGGAGCCCGCGTCGCTTCAGGTCCGTCAGCAGCGCCGCCGCCGGCTGATCGAGGATCGGCCCGTGCAGGTCGTACTGCGCCTTCAACGTCTTGTGCCCGTCCCAGTTCCCGACGCCTTCCCCCATCGCGTAGGCGCCGTTGAAGAGCTGGACGAAGCGGACGCCGCGTTCGAGGAGTCGACGTGCGAGCAAGCTGTTCCGAGCGAAGCCCGCCTTCACCGGATCGGGATCGTCACAGCCGTACAGACGCCGCGTGAGCTCGGTCTCTTCGGACAAGTTCGAGACCTCGGCCGCGCGGAGCTGCATCTTGGCGGCGAGCTCGTAGCTGGCGATGCGCGCACTCAGCTCGCTGTCCTCGGGGTACCGCTCGAGATGCTCTTCGTTGAGTCGGGCCAAGAAGTCGGCCATCGCGCGATCGGCTTGCTTTGAGACACCGCTGGGGCGTTCGAGATTGGGAATCGGTTGATCGGCATTGAAGGCCGTCGCCTGAAAGACCGCCGGCAAGAACCCGGCCGCCCAATTGTTGACGCTCGACTGCGGCACTCCTCGGGGATCCGGGATGGCAACGAAGGCAGGCAGGTCCGCAGCCTCGCAGCCGAGCGCGTAGGAGACCCAGGAGCCCATGCTCGGAAAGCCGTCGAGCGTGAAGCCCGTGCTCATGAAGTTCTCACCGGGACCGTGCGTGTTGCTCTTGGCCGTCATCGAGTGGATGAAGCACATCTCGTCGACGAGCTCGCCGAGATGCGGCAACAAGTCCGAGACGACCTTGCCGGATTCGCCGCGAGGACGGAAGCGGTACGGGCTCTGGGTCAGATTGCCGTTCTCGCCTTGGAACGTGATCAAGTCCTCGCTGCCGGGCATCGGTTGGCCATGCCGGCGGATCAGCTCCGGCTTGTAGTCCCAAGTGTCGACGTGGCTGCAAGCGCCACTGCAGAAGATGACCAGGACGCGCTTCGCGCGGCTGGCGAACTGCTGGGGGCGAGGTGCATACGGCGCCTCGGGTCGAATGACGGGACGGAAGCGCTCTTGCGGATCTTGGCCCAAGAGCCCTTGCTCGGAGAGCAGCGTCGCCAAGGCGATCTGGGCGAGCCCGGTACCCGAGCGCTCGAGAAATCGACGCCGGTCCAAGAGCGTGCGACCGGGCAGGGAGGGCTTGCGTTCCGTCATCGACTCCGTCTCACGGCAAGAACACGAACTCGTTCGCGTTGAAGAGGGCACGGCAGAACAGCGGGAGCCCGTGCTCCTCGATCAGTTTGACGGCTCCGCCGAGCTCGGTCTCGGTTGGCGGTCGCGAGAATGTGAGCTCGAACCCTCTTCGAGCTTGGTCATCGAATCGCCGCCCGACGTCTTCTCGGATACGATCGGCCAAGAAGCCGGCTTGCTCGATCACGAACGGGCTGTTGAGCAGGTTGAAGGCCTGGAGCGGCGTCGTCGACCGACTGCGCGTGGGACAGATCTGGGCGCCATCGGGACAATCGAACGCCCCGAACGTCGCGTCCTGCTCCATGCGAACTTTCGTCTGATACACCATGCGACGCCAGTCCTCGGGACCGAAGCGCTCCTTGGCCTGATAGACGCGCACATAGTTCTCGTTCGGCTCGAAGGCGCTGAAGCCGGGGCCGCCTCGCGTGAGGTCGAGCTGACCGCTCACGGCCAGGATCGAGTCACGGATCGCTTCCGCTTCCAAGCGGCGAGGCGGGTATCGCCAGAGCAACCGACAATCGGCATCGTTCGCCAGCCCCGCGTCGTTCGGCTGACCGGCTTGGCGATAGGTGCTCGACAGGACGATGAGCCGATGCAGTGCCTTGAGGCTGCCGCTCTGCTCGAGCAGCGCGCGGGCGAGCCAGTCGAGAAGCTCGGGATGCGAAGGCTCGGTCCCCATGAATCCGAAGTCGCTCGGTGTCGCGACGAGGCCGCGCCCAAAGTGATAATGCCAGAGCCGATTGACGGCGACCCGCGCCACCAGGGGGTTCTCCGGATCGCACAGCCACTCGGCGAGCGCCGCGCGCCGCTCTTGCTCGCTCGCGGACTCGTCGAGCTCGACTCGCGCCGGCAGCACGGCCAAGGTCCTCGGTGCAATCGGCTCGCGCTCCTGCATGGGATCGCCGCGGTGCAGGCGATGGGTCGTCGGCGGTCTCTCGACGAACGTCCCGGCATAGACGAGTCGATCCGGCTGCAGGCCAGCACGTCGCTGCTCCAAACGCTCGATCAGCTCCTGCGTGAGCCGCGCTTCGGCGAGATCCTCCTCGCTCAGTCCTGCGCTCGAGAAGATCCCTCGCCCGCTGCCTCCTGACCGCCAAGGCAAGCGATCGTCCGACGAGCTGACGACCTGCCAGGCGCCGCCGTCCACCTGCACTTCGATGCGGTAGCCGAGGGCGAGCCGATCCGCGAAGCGCCGCTCGCGATCGCGGCCCCACACGATGCGATCGATCGAGGTGGTCTCCGGCAGCTCGATCTCGACCCAACCGCCGCCGACCTCGTTCGAGATCCAGCTCCGCGAGTTGCCATGGATCCCGTCGTTGACGTGGACGATCTTGTGGATGTCGGAGCTCGGATACTCGCTCGAGGCGCGGGGCACGGCGCCCGTCGCGGCGAGGGCGACGTTGCGATCCGTGCCGGACGCGTAGATCTCGAGCTCGTCGATGCAGGGCTCGACGCTGTTCGTTCGCGTGACCGTGAACCGCACTCGCCTCGCCCGGACAGCAGGAATACGCTCGACGTTCCGGGCCCCATCGACCGCGCTCCGGAGCCGCGGTGCGGCGGGCGATGGCCGCTCTTCCGGCGCGGAGTCCTCTCGTTGGAGCACGAGCAGATCGGCGGTGACGGGAGCCTCGGTCTCCCCGGACCGGAGCACGATCCGACTCGAATCCGTCAGGGCATGCGCACCCGCGAACAGGAGCCCACTCCACTGCGAGCGCTCGGGCGTCTCGCCAGGCTGCCCTTCCCCGAAGCGTTGATCGACCTCGGCCAGCAGCGTCTGGTCCGAGCGAGTAATGAGATCTCCATCGCGATCGAGCCAGTAGGACGCATCCTTGGCGTGGCTGGCGTGGCCCGTGCCCCACGAGAGCCAGATCCGATAGCGCCCGCTGACACGGGGTGACCACTCCATCAGGTCGGTGTCGACGCGCTTCGCCCAGTAGGTGTAGCTCTCACCCAGGTTCGGTAGCGATGCGCTCGCCGAGAGCTCGGTCGTTCCCGAGCGGCCGCTCGGCTCGACGAGCGCCTGCACCTCGGCGACGTGACGCCCCACCGACTGGCTGCCCGTGTCATCGAGCAGCAGCGTGTCGAGAGCGGGCCACGGATGAAAGCGATCGCTCCACTCGCGCAGCGAGGCGAGCGTGTCGTCGATCTGCCGGGCCTCGGTCTGACGGGCTTCGTGATCGCGTGAGCGCCAGGTCCGGTCTCCGTGCTGCACGCCTGCAAAGAAGGCGCGCAGGCCGTAGTAGTCCTTCTGCGAGACCGGGTCGAACTTGTGATCGTGACACTTGGCGCAGCCGACGGTCAGGCCGAGGAAGGTGCTGGCGGTCGTCGAGACCATGTCGTGAAGCTCGGCGTCCCGCTGGTTCTTGGTCAGCTCGATGTCCGGGCTCTTGACCGCGTCCCAGGAACCCGCCACGAGAAAGCCGGTGGCCGCATCGAGCCCTCGCACGTCTCCGGCGACCTGCTCGAAGACGAAATCAAAGTACGACGTGTCCTCGTTGAACGACTCGATGACATAGTCTCGATAGGGCCACGCGTTGGTCCGCGGCGTGTTCACCTCGAAGCCGTGCGTCTCGGCGAAGCGGACCACGTCGAGCCAGTGACGCCCCCATCGCTCACCGTAGTGGGGCGAGGCGAGCAGCTCGTCGACGAGCCGCTCGAAGGCGTCCGGTCGCGAGTCTTCGAGGAAGGCGGCGACACGCTCGATCGTCGGAGGCAACCCCCAGAGATCGAGAGTCAGACGACGAATCAAGGTGCGACGATCGGCCTCGGGGGAGGGCTCGAGGTCGGCCTCCTCGAGCCGGGCGAGGATGAAGGCGTCGATCGCGTTGCGCGTCCACGCCGGATCCGAGACGGCCGGGGGCGCGGACGAGCCGATCGGCTCGAGTGACCCAGGGCGCTTCCGCTCGACGGTCGGCTCCGACTCCAACCGGAGATCGGGGCCCCGATGATCGCTCTCCGGCCACGGTGCTTCGGCTTCGAGCCAGCGCCTCAAGCTCTCGATCGCGCGATCGGAGAGCCGCCCCTTCGGCGGCATCTCCAGATCGACATCCTCGTAGGAGACGGCGCGCAGCAGAAGGCTTCGAGCGGGTGCCTTCAGATCGATCGCCGAGCCGCGCTCTCCTCCCTCGAGCAAGGCTGCTCGGCTGTCGAGCCGCAGACCCGACTTCGCCCGTCGAGGTCCATGACAACGGAGGCACTCCTTCTCGAGGATCGAATGCACGCCTTCGAGGAAGAGCTCGTCGAGTTCGGAGGCATGTTCCCGCTCTTCGGCCGGAGCCGATTGCGGAACCGCGCCGACGGAGGATCCGAGCAGCCCGAGGGCCCAGCAGACGGCGAGTTCTCGCGTTGGAATCCTCATGGTCTCTCCGAACAGGCCTCGTCAGTCGATCTCTCGACAGGATACCGTATCGGGCACCGCCGTGGAGTGCCTCCCCGCTCATCGCGCACTCGTCGAGAGGAGTCGAACGGGGAGACGGCCGCTCGCGAGCTCGTCTCGGCGCGCGTCGTCGCCTCGAAGGACGTCCGCGGCTCCGACGGCTTCGACTCGGATCACCCGACGGTGCTGCGGCCGGGCGTTGCTCGTGTCGCGCCGGGCTCGCGGCGGCCGCGCACTTCGAGGGGAGCCAATGCAATCTTCTCGAGGATGCGCTGGCGGCGGCGAATGGGCCACCAGTCGAAGAGGAAGACGTGCAGCGGTCCCCACATCGACACCCAGCCGCTGATCGACAACCCCTCGCTGAGGATCTCGATGGCAGTCGTCGTGCCGAGAGTCGCCACCGCCTGACGAGCGGAGATACAGACGAAGAGGAACGTGAGGCCGATGACGAGCATGAGCCGGCCCTGACGAAAGAGCTGTCGGAGCTCGCTCGCCGCGACTCGAGCGCGATACTGGAAGTAGTTCCGGACGCTCTCCGGGAGGTTCAGCGCCTCGCTGGTGATCGCGACCGTCGCCGGAACGTGCACGACGATCTTGAGAGGCGCCTTCTGGGGAAACTCCTGAAACGCGCCGACCAAGTACCGCTCGGCCTCCTCGTCGAGGTCGCGGCGAAGGAAAGGTGAAGGATCGAAGGAGTTGAAGAGCTCCTCGACCCGGTCGAGCTCGATCTCGACCAGAGTCGTGTCCTGCTCGCGACGGTAGAGAGTCACGGACCGCTGGTTCATCGCCCCTTGCTTTCGAGCTCCCGACATCGTTAGGCACGCGCGAGCCCACACACCGAGAACGGCAAGTGTCACTCGCCCGGAGCGGGATCTCCGGTGAGGGACCTCGCCTCGAGACAACGAATCGGCGCGTCGATGCGACGGAACATCGTCTCGAACTCGGTCTGAATATTGTCCTCTGCCCACCGGCTGTCGTCGAGGTTCTCGGTCCATTCGAGCAGGTCGAAATCGGAGTGGTCGGCGAGGGTGGTGCGGACCTGATCGAAGTAACCGGGGTGATCGGTCTTGAGCCGAAACAGACCGGCCGGAACGAGGGCACGGTGAATGAGCCGGAGGTTGTCGGCTCCGAGAAGCCGGCGCTCGCGGTAGCGACCGTCGTTCCACGGCTCGGGGAAGTTGACGTGGATGACGTCCATCGAATGGGGCGGTAAGAACTCGAGCAGCCGCTCGGCGGAGGTCCGCAGCACGAGCACATTGCCCAGTCCGGCTCGAGCGGCCTTGAGTGCGGTCTTGTAGGTTCGTTTGAACCGCAGCTCGAAGCCGAGGTGCAGCACGTCAGGCGCCCGGGCGGCGCAGGCGATGAGATGGTTCCCCGAGCCGCAGCCCAGCTCACAAACGAATCGATCGTACTCGCCGAGCCGCTTCTCCAGGAGATCGCGACCGCTGGCGTCGATCTCGTCGCCGATGAACGGCAGGATGTGATCGGGGTACTCGTGCAGCTTGACGACGTAGGGATTGATCGAAGGCAGGTATCGCTTCATCGCTCTCAGCCCGACTCCTCGTCCGTGGGAATGTCGGCCCGAGAGCTGGGAGCCAGGGGAACGAGCGCGAACGTGAAGGCTTGGAGCCGGCCCCGACGCTCATTGCGACCGCGCTCGAAGATGTCACCGATCCGCTCGAGCAGATCGTGGACCTCGAGGGCGTCGGCCGTCGTGAGCCAGCCCTTCATGCGGCCGGCGGAGGTGTTGCGATCGGAGCCCTCGAACGAGCACCGCTCGCCCTCGAGCGCTTCGCGGAGATCCCGATCGGTGAGTCGCAACACGGCCGCGATCGTCCGGGCGATGACGTCCGGCGAAGCGCCTTTCACGCGCAGTGGTCTTCCCACCACGTCGAAGATGGCCTCGTCCCGCCGTCCCGTCCGCCGACGATCGGTCTCGATGACCAGCCCGACCTCGACCAGGCGGCGAATGTGGTAGTAGAGCGAGTCCGCCGCCCGACCGAGCCAGCCTGCCACTTCGGCGATCGACGCCGGACCGCTGGCCTGCAAGACATCGACGATCTCCTGGCGGACCGGTGACGTCAGCGACTCCAGCTGATCCCGCCGTCCCACGAGGTATGGGTGCCGATCCTCCGGCCCTCGACGCTCTTCATTCGAATCCCGGTTCATCGCCTCAGGATTGTCGGAACGAACTCGATTGGCAAGGCTCCATCATTCGAGCACTGCCCCGTCCCGACTCGAGCCCAGACTTCGAATAGGGGAATCTGGGGAGCAGGGCATGAGGAAGCCGGGTCCCGAGGTTGCCTCTGGCCCTTGGCCAGGCTCTCTGAGAAGCTATCAGGCGTCCAATGCACACGGCCTTTTCGCAACTCCCCGGCTCGAGAAACGCACGAGGAATCGAGATCATGAACGCTCGCCACTGGCTCCTGATTGCAGCACTGTTCCTGGGCGCCTGTCAGTCGTCCGACGAGACCGGCACCGACAAGTCCAGCGAAGAAGCCAAGGTCGACCAGACCAAAGCTGGGAAGTCGGCTGATGGCGATGGCCTCGCCGCACCCAAGGACCCGATCGACGATCCCGAGTCGAATCTCGCCCCACCCATCTCAGAAACCTCGCCCCTCATGACGGACGAGATCGCCTCCTACACGTGCGGTCAGATCCGAAACGTCCACACGTATCAGGGTCTCGTTTTCGGGGGCCAACCTTCGCCAGAGGACTTTCAGCTCGTCAAGGCCGCCGGCGTCCGCACCGTCTTCAATCTGCGGCCCGCCAGCGAGATTCAGGACTTCGACGAGCAGCAGGTCGTCACCGAGCTCGGCCTGGAGTATGTCTCGCTGCCCTTCGCCGGTCCCGACCAGCTCACGGACGAGGTCTTCGATCGCTCTCGTGAGATCCTCGCGACCGTGAAGCGTCCCGCCCTGTTCCACTGCGGGTCGGCCAACCGCGTCGGCGCTCTCTGGCTGCCCTATCGCGTCCTGAACGACGGCTTGTCCCTCGAGGACGCCTTGGCCGAGGCCAAGACCATCGGCCTGCGCTCCCCGGGATACGAGGAGAAGGCGCTGGATTACATCGAGCGCAAGAAGAACGACTGAGTCGAGTGGATCCTCGGACGGCGCCCCTCCGAGGGCGCCGCCCCGAATGGACCTCGGATCGAAACTACGTCCGAATCGGAGGGCGGACTTCAGTCCGCTGCGAGGTCGAACGCCCCCCATCGCGCGATCGAACGGCCACGAACGATCGATGCTTCGACCGGCTGCCTCGAACGCGCGGGGCCCTCGACGGGTGAACGACTTTCGCGAGCTCACGCGCAGTCGAATGCCCTCCCACCCGAATGAATTCGGGCCTCCGAGGGGACGGGCTCCGAGGGGACGGGCTCCGAGATCCCGGCTTCAGCAGAACGGTCCGCCTTACCGGCTGACCAGGCGCTTCGTGCACCAGGGACAGCAGCGCCAGTCGTCTTTCGTGACGCTCCAGCCGCATTGGCCGCAGCGATGCGGCAGCTCGGGAGCTCGCCACACCTGCCTCACCTTACGAGAGCACCACGGGCAGTAGCGCATCCAGGGCATGAGCTCCTTGCGGGTGCACTGGCGATTGGAGCAGCGGCTGCCGGGCCGATAGCGTGGATCCGAGTACTCTCGTGTGGTCGAAGGACCGATAGCGGCCCCGTGGCACCAAGCGCAGAAGCGCCAATCCGACTTCACGCCGCGGAGGCATCTCGGGCAGTGTCGGGGGAACTTGATCGTGCCGCGGTGGCGCGGGCGTGCGGCCCGACACCAGGGGCAGGCGAGCATCGTCTCGGAGACGGGACCCTCACAGCGCTCGCAGGTGTGGTTCGTCTCGAGCACCTTTTTGAAGCGGCGCTGAAACTCCCGCCACCGAACGACGCGCCAATTGTTGCGACGTGTCGCCGGAGTGGTGCGCGCTGCCCGGCGCCGGCGCGGCTTCGGAAGCTGGGCGGCCATCTGCTCGATGTCGCGAAAGCGGCGGCGAGCGTCGATCGAAAGGGCACGCCGGAGCCACGGCTCCAGCTCGGGTGCCCGCCGGCGAAGCCGATCGATGCCCTTCGGAGGCCAGTCGTAGGGCCACTCGGGGAGCTTTCCGGTGAACATGCGGTAGATCACGAGTGCCAGCGAGAAGACATCCGAGCGCAGGGACGGCTTGCCGAGAGCCTGCTCGGGCGCGACGAAGCCGAGCGTTCCCGATCCCGACCCCGAGCGGGTGCGCTTCAAGCGCTCGCGGGCTAGCCCGAAGTCACCCAGGCGGAGGAGGTCGGTACCAAAGAGGATGAAGTTCTCGGGCTTCACGTCGCAGTGGACCACCTTGCGACTGTGGGCGTAGGCGAGGCCGACGAGCATCTGCCCCATGAATCGAAGCGCCATTTGAGTGGTCAAGCGGCGGCCCAGGCGCTCGTGGAGTGACTCGTCTCCCAGGGGCGTCGCAATCACGAGGCGCCCATCGATCACATCGGCCGACTTGACGGGCAGGATGTGCGGATGGTCGAGCCGCGCGGTGATCCGCACCTCCCGGAGATAGGCTGCGAACAGCGAGTCGGAGGTGCTCTCGATGGCGGGGATCTTCAGGGCGACCGAGACTTGCTCGAGCGTATCGCGAGCCTGATAGACTTGCGCAAAGCCGCCTTCGGCGATTCGCCGGACGATGCGGTACTTGCCGAGGCGTTGGTTTCGACGGAGGCGTCGGCGGGACGTCACGCGAGTTTCCCAGGGTCGAGCGATAGGCGAGCGGCTCAGAGCATAGCAAGCCGTATCGAGATTCTCACGCCCGCTTCGGGAACTCTGCGCGATGCTCCGGGCTGCGGCCCCTCTCAGCCCAGATTCGCGACTCTCGCCGCCACCACGAGTTGATCAAATCAATCCTCGCTGGCGCGCTTCTGCCAATAGCCGGCGCAGTCCGATTCTCGACCACGCACGACGCGCTTGCCCTCCAGCGGCCCGCGGCCCTCGGTCACGACGGTACATTGGCCACGGCCCTCGTCACGCTCGAAGTAGAGGACGACCCAATCGTTGGTCTTGCCGAGCTCGTGGGCTTGGCCCGTGTTCGAAAACATCACCGTGAACGCCCAGTCGTCGCGCTCGACGTTGAAGATCGGTAGCCAGGCCTTGCCCTCGGGGTTGAAGCGTTTGGGAGCGATCTGCGGCAGCTCGCCGGCTCCCGCCCGCTGCCGATACTCGGCGTCGATTCTCATCAGCAGCTCGATCGACGGCGGCACGACAGAGGGTTGCGACCCCCGCTCGTGAGCGCGCCGCGTGGCTTCGCGACCCAACCGCCCCGTCAGAGCTTCGCGCACGCCCCGGACGCGCCGCTCCCCAAAGCCCGGCACCTCGTCCAAGCGGCCGTCATGGGCGGCGATCTCGAGCTCCTCGAGCGTGTGGATTCCGAGCGTCTCGACGATCTTCTCGGCCAGGTCGGCTCCGATCCCGGGCACCGTGACGAAGAGGTCGGCCGAAGACACCTCCGACTCGAGTTTTTTCAGGAAGCCGAGCCGCCCGGAGTCGACAACCTCGTGGATCGCCGCGGCGATCGACTTGCCGATGCCCGGCAGCTTCACCAGCCCGGGCTCGCCATCTCGCTCCAAGATATCGGCCAGCGGCTCGACCGTCTCGCGAGCCGTGCGCGCCGCGTTCCGCCAAGCGCGCACGCGAAAGCCGTCCTTGCCCTCGATGTCGAGGAGGTCGGCCACCCGATCCAGCACGTCGGCGATGTCGTCGTTGTCGAGGCGATTTCGGCCCATGTCAGTTCTCCGTGAGCCGAGATCGTAGAAGCCGAAGCGATCGCGGGCAAGGGCAGCTCATCGCCCCCTGGGTGCAGGGACCTCCCGATCCGTCTCGATGTCCAGCGTCACGAAGGCATGGAAGATCCGTCCCCGGTCGTCGAACTCGCGCACGTGCTCCAACATCGCAGCCAGGTCGGCGGTGGGCTTCTCTCGCCAGACTCGCTGGCCGTTCACCTCGATCGTCAGAGGCGTCCGGAAGGCGACCAGCTCGGGATGCAGCCCGATCGTGAGCCGACGCACGTTCTGCGAGGTGATCTCGAGGCGCTTTCCTCCCGGGTGGATCTCCGCCCAGACGACCTGCTCGAGGGCCTCTTCGCCCGCGACCGTCTCGCGGGGCGTCAGTCGGAGCCAATGCGTCGACTCGACCGAGATGGGCCGCCCGGCCCGCCAGTGGTGCTCCTGCTCCCATTTGGGATTGCTGCCCGCGCTGTTCTGCACCATCGCACCGCCGCCACGCGCGTAGACGGTCGATCGATACAGGTCGCGCGGATGAGCGAGGAGGAACTTCGCCACCGAGGGCAGCTCGTCGGGGAAGATCTGATGGCCGCCCGGCTTCTCCCGGTTGATCCAACGGTAGCCGTGGGCCTTCATCCAGTCGCGGATCTTGCGGTTGAACTTCGCGATGTCGTAGGGCTCCTTCTGCCCCCAGGTCGCGTAGCCCGGCACGTTGTAGAGCCGATACACGAGCTCGTTCTCGACGTAGTCGTAGCCGCCGCTCATCGGTGCGATGGCGCCCCATCGGTCGGCGAAGCTGATCCCCGAGCGCCAGCTCAGGTGCCCGCCCATCGAGTGGCCGCTGAGGTAGATGCGGTCGGGATCGATGTGAAGCTCACGGGTCAGCTTCGAGATCAAGGACAGCACGATCGAGTTTCCGATCGCACCCCAGCCGCGCTCGGTGAGCGGTGCCGCCAAGATGAAGCCGTGCTTCTCCGCCAGCTCGAGCCAAGGCGTGAAGCCGGCTCGAGAGGCGCGGCGGGCGTAGTCCAGGGTCATGGCGCCGTTGCCGCCATGCCCGATGAGGAGCAGCGGATGGGCCGTCTCGGCCGAGTAGTGGGTCGGAATCCGGAGGAAGTAATGCGCGCGGTAGTCGACGTGGTCGCAGTCGAGATCCTGCTCGACGACCTCGCCGACGGGCACGCTCGGCGTCGGGTAGCTCGCCCGACCTGCTCGCACGAGCTTCTCCAGCCCCTCGGCGTCGACTCCCTCCGCCTGGAGGCGAGCGACCAGCTCGGCGGTCTCCTCGGCCGTCCCGTCCCAACGTCGATCGAGGTATCGATCGATGGTCACGGGCAAAGAGGGAAGACCCGCGTCGTCGACCTGTGCCGAGGCGACTCCCGCCCAACAACCGAACACCAGGATCCATCCGATCCCAAGACGCCACGACACGATCATGATCGGCGACTCCTACGCTCTCCGGGCCATGAGTGGACAGGTCTTCGGCCCGAGCCTAACGCATCCCGAGCACCAGCGCCCGGTGGTTGCCGGTGAGAGGCCGACCGCGGAAACCATCGGGGCGAGCCGGAATCGAAGCCCGCCATGTCGAGAGCGATTCGTAGAATCGGATCGCCGATCGACTGTTCCGATAGAGAGAGGACATTGGCCATGATCGAGATTCGACGATCCGAAGATCGCGGACAGGCCGAATACGATTGGCTCGACACCCGCTACACGTTCTCCTTCGCCCAATACCACGACCGCGCGCACATGGGATTCAGCACGCTGCGCGTGATCAACCAGGACCGCGTCGCCGCCGGTCGCGGCTTCGACACCCACGGCCACCAGGACATGGAGATCGTGAGCTACGTGCTGCGAGGTGCGCTCGAGCACAAGGACAGCATGGGAAACGGCTCGCGCATGGTGCCCGGCGACGTCCAGATCATGTCGGCCGGAACCGGCGTGACGCACAGCGAGTACAACCCGCTTCCGGACGAGGAGCTCGAGCTCCTGCAGATGTGGGTCCTGCCGGCGCGCCGCGGCACCGAGCCGCGCTACGAGCAGAAGGCGTATCCCGAGTCCGAGCGACGCGGGCGACTGCGGTTGGTCGTCGACCCCGAAGGAGAGCAGGGGGCCGTGTCGATCGGTCAGGATGCTCGTCTCTACGCGGGCCTGCTCGACGGATCGGAGTCGATCCGCCACGAGCTGGCCTCGGACCGGAGCGCCTGGCTGCACGTCGCTCGCGGCAAGCTGACGCTGAACGGTCAAGAGCTCGGCCCAGGTGACGGCGCGGCCATCGTGGACGAGCCGACGCTCACCTTGGAGAACGGTGACGGAGCGGAGCTCGTTCTTTGGGACCTGCCGCGCGCGTGAGTCGGGTCGGGTGGATGCTGCGACGGCGCTCTTCCAGCATCGCCGCCATGCTTCCCCGTCCTCCCCGTCCGGTCGCCGTTGACGATGTCCGGACGGGGTCTCTATCATGTGCCCCCACGCGTCTCCTGCGACGAGAGCTTCGGTGCCCGATCAGGCGCCGGACGGAGCGATCGTTCGGCTCCCTGCCGGGACGCATCCTCCTCTGCCGAGGCCGACTTTCGTGGACGAGACGCGCCACCCGTGGATCCGCGAGACCGCGACCCGACTCCGCCAGGCCGAGAGCTCGCTGCGCGTCCTGCGGTCGATCGCCTGGGATCCGTCGATCAAGGCGCGCTTCTTCGAGCGACGGGCGTGCGAGCTCCCTCAGATCACCTATCGCCCGCTGGAGAATGCCGACTCGATCTGCGACGCGATCGAAAGCGTCCTCCACGGCATCCACGGTGAGGATCCGGTCGAGCGCTGGCTGATGCGCATCGGACAATCGCTCGCGACGACGGCTCGGCTCCTGTCGGCGGTCGGTACTCCCGACTTCTTCGAGTACTCGCGCCAGCTCTACGGCGAGCCGACGACGCCGTTGCAAGACGGGCTGCGGACGGCCCTCGACCTGGCGCGCCAAGTCGACGCGCTGCTGAACGACGAGGTGCACCTCGATCTGGGCGCGCCCGCGCCGGCCTGCCATCTGGCCGAAGGCGTGGCGCAATCGATGCGAATGGCTACCCAGGAGCGTTTCGGCTCGGCTGCCCCGGAGGTGGTCGTCGTCGATCAGCTCTCGGCCAACGCGCTCGCCGGACCGCGCGCCATTCGGATCCGGCGAGATGCCTGCTTCACCGATCGGGACGTGCGCCAGCTGATACAGCACGAGGCCTTCGTCCACGTGGCGACGTCCTTGAACGGTCAGGCGCAGCCCGACCTCCCGATCCTCGCAGCCAGCCACGCCGGGACCACGCGCACTCAAGAAGGCCTGGCGGTCTTCGCCGAGTTCATCAGCGGCTCGATGGACCCAGATCGCTTTCGACGCCTCGCCGACCGTGTCTTGGCGATCCAGATGGCGATCGAGGGAGCCGACTTCCTCGAGGTCTACCGCTTCTTCCTCGACCGCACCCGCAACCCGGATCAAGCCTTCGAGAATGCGCGGCGAGTGTTTCGGGGCGGCTTGGTCTCAGGCGGCGTCCCCTTCACGAAAGACGTCGTCTACCTGGACGGCATGCTCCGAGTCTTGAACTTCCTGCGCGCCACGGTGGCCGAAGGCCGAGCCGACTGCCTGCTGCTCCTCTACTGCGGCAAGCTCGACATCGATGACGTTCCGGCGCTGTCACACCTCGCCAAAGCCGGGCTCTGCCGCGCTCCGCGATTCCTGCCGCCCTGGCTCGAGGATCGTCGATTCTTGGTCTCGTACCTCACGCTCTCTCGTTTCTTGAACCGCATCGACCTCGAAGCCGTGCGCATTCACACCCGAGACCTCCTCGACCACTCCCCCCGGCTCACCGGCCTGCCGGGCTTCGGCGGACGCTCCCGGAGCGATGTCGAGACGTGAGCGCTCGGCTGAAAGGCCGGGTGTCACTTGGCGCCGTCGACGCCTCGAAACCTCAGCCGTGTGATCTTCTCGGGTGTCATGGTCAACTCCAGTCGATCGGAAACCTCACCGGAGTCCGTCAGGCTCTCCAGAGCGCGGCCCTCGTAGCTGGCGCGCCAGATGCCTATGACCGGCGGCAGGGGTCCAAAGGTAGCCTGGCCCCGTTTGTCGCTGGTGTGCTCGGCGAAGAAACCCGAGAGGGACATCTGTGCGTCGTGGGTCTCGAAGGTGATCTTCGCACCGGGCAAGGGAGTGCGACCATCCGCATGAACCACCTCGACCACGACGAAGACGGGGGCCTGAGGCCCCACAACGATCTCGAGTTCGTCCTCGGCCTCCGCCGAGACCTGCCTGGGCGTCAGCTCGATCCCGGGCTTCCAGATCCAGACCTCTACTGGAAGTCGGGGGGCGCCCGGGAATCGAAAGATCCCGTTCGAGCCGGTCACGAAGACCGGTCGGTGAGTCTCTCGAAGAGCGGGCTCCTCCGATTGCCACTCCAGCCAGACCTGCGCGCCCGTCACCGGAGTGCCCTCGAGATCCACCACCTGTCCCACCAGCACTCGCCCTTCGGGCAGCGTCAGTGAGACGTCTGTCTTGCTCGGCTCATGAGACGGCAATGAGTATTGGAAGTCGACGGGCAGGAACGCTCGTGCGCTGACACGGATCGTGAGCTCGTCAGACTGAGCAGGAAGTCCCCTGAGGGAGAAGCGTCCCTTGTCGTCCGAAGTTGATTCAGCGGCCACTCGCCTTTCAAAGAAGACCCGCAGTCGCGCTCCGGGAATCGGCCGCCCCTGAGGATCTTTCACGACGCCCTCGATCCGACCGCGGCCCGGTGGCAAGTCCGAGCGCGGCGTCGAGCCCGACGGCTCGAGATGAGCCGAACGCAGACCGTTGGCGAGGGGCTCCACCGGGAGACTCTCGAGGGGTGAGAGCTTCGGAAGCGGCGAAGGCGCAACGAGTGGGGAATCAACGGCCGGCGCCGCTTCGCGGTCCTCGATGTCCCCGCAGGCGATCATCCCGGTGGCGAGCAGGAGTAGGAGCAGGGTGGATCGCAATCGAGACAACGGTGACCTCCAACAAGTCGTAGTCCAGTCGATGCGCAACCATCACCGATCTTGCAGCCGTCGGCAACATTGGCGAAGGCGAACGCCCCCGCTTGCTCGATGACGTCGATCCCTCGAGAAACGGCCCGAGGTCGATTTGCGACTCACATCACAAACGTGACGAATGCCGGGCGCGGCTCTGCCGATTCACCGAGGACAACGCCGTTGCGTCAAAGTGCGTCCGCGAGAGTCGGAGTGCGTCTGCGAGAGTCAGAGTGCGTCCGCGAGAGTCAGAGTGCGTCCGCGAGAGTCAGAGTACGTCCGCGAGAGTCAGAGTGCGTCCGCGAGAGTCAGAGTGCGTCCGCGAGAGTCGGAGTGCGTCCGCGCAGCGAAGCCGGGTGCCGCTAGAGAGATTCCGTGCCCCGCACGAGGCGAAGCGGAGCTGACGCCGGCGAAGGAGTACGCCCCCGCTTGCTCGATCACTTCGGTCCACCGACACACGGCCCGACCTCGACATTCGACTCACATCACGACCGTGACGAATGCCGGGCGCGGCTCCGCTGAGTTACCGAGATGCAGGGGACTCGATCCCGACGCCCGATCGCTCAACGCGAGAAGTCGACGAGCAGCTCCTGCCCCTCGGTCAGCTCGACGAGGCGCTCCTCCGGCTCGCCGGGAGTGTCCACCGAGGTGACGATTCTCACCCGATACGGACCGGGCGGCAGGTCGCGAAATACGCAGTCGCCCGATTCTCGGTGGTTGAAGCCAGTCAAGTACGCCTGATCTATCCCCTCAGTGGTCCCTTGCCAATCCACCTGAGCGGTCCACCCCCGTGAGGAATCGTCGTTGCGACATCGGATCGTGCCAGCGCGAGGTAAGACCAACCGACTCTCCTTTCCGACGGCCTCCGCCGGCAGCTCTCCCCACACGCGGGCGAAGCCCTTCTTATGGAGTTCGATTCGTCGCTCTCCACCGCGCGCCAGCACGAGCTCGACTTGTCCGTCCGCGTCGGTCGAGTGCTTTTCCCGCTTCCCCACGATGAGAGTCGCCGCCGGAATGGCATTGCCCTGCGAGTCCGTAACGACGAAACGGGTGAGCTCTCCCAACTCGACGCGGAGGTCCCCGAGGTCTACGACGAGGTCGGGCTCGATCGTCAAGGGCATTCGGAAGGGCTCGAAGGTCGAGCTCAGAAGC
The DNA here is from genome assembly GCA_029260795.1 of Planctomycetota bacterium. Lineage (GTDB taxonomy): Bacteria > Planctomycetota > OFTM77 > OFTM77 > OFTM77 > OFTM77. The sequence goes on from JAJDCO010000001.1 coordinate 193,038, forward strand.
TCCATCTCGTAGGATCCCGCCCACACCCTCGGAAGCTCGAAGGCGCGGTTGTTCAGCTTCAAGGACAACTGGCTGACCCTGCCGCCCTGTTGAGTGGTGAGGCGAAGCCGAATCGAGCCGGGTCCCGGACCTTCGGGGAGGATCAATCGACCGCGAACGCCACCGATTCCGGGCAAGGCGATCACGAACGGGGCCAAGGTGTCCCCGGGCTCGACCCAACGTCGAGCCGGCTCGGGATCTTGTCCCTGGACGCGCGCACCCAGCTCGGGTCGAACCCCGACATCGAGGTGTACTCGCTGGTCGGCTTGCAGGGAGAGGCGAAAACGTCCATCGCCGTCACTGGCCCCCTTGGCGAGGGCTCGGCCCCCTTTCGGGTCGCTGCGAACGATCACCTCGGCACCTGGGATCGGTTCTCCCTCGGTGCTCACCACGAGTCCTTCGAGAACCCACGGCTCTCGAACGACGATGTCGATGGGGCCGACTGGCTGGCCCCGATCGGACAGGACCAGCTCCTGGCTCGCCCGATTCCAGACCTCGCGGTAGAGCGCCTCCAAGGCGAGCTCACCCGCGTCCAGTCCCGCCATGCGGAAGGAGCCCTGAAGATCGCAAGCCACGGATGATGAGACGGCTCTGCCGGTCTGACGAGCGCGCACGACTGCTCCCGGAACCGGCGTGCCGTCTTCTCGGACGACTCGCCCGAAGACTTCCGGAGCCGACTGAAGGGTCAGCACGACACCCGAGAGGCGATCGCCCGACTGCGGCTGCAGAATCACGGACTCCGCAGAACCCAGCGGAGGCCGCCTCGCGATCAATCGAATCCCGTTCTCCGATACCGTCGGGACCGAGAGCGTGAACGCACCGCTTCGATCCGTCCGAACGTCCGAGACCTCGGCCAGCCAGCGCCAGTCGCCGTCGACGGGTTGGGCTCGTACCTCGGCACCCACGATGGGCTCGCCGGATACCGAGTAGACCTCTCCCGACACGGTGGCCCGGGTCGAAGCGACGAGGACGAGCGACTCCGCTCCCAGCTCCAAGATGCGGTGAAACTGTGGAAGCAGATCGTGCGTGCCGGCTCGAAGCTGAAACGTCGCCTTGTGCGTCACCGGAGCCGTCGGCAGCGCGAGCACGAAGCCACCGTCCCGATCGCAAACGGCTTCGAACTCGCCCGACCGCTTGGGTACCTTCGCCGTGACGCGAACTCCGCCGATCCCGGCACCGCTCGGTGTCTCGAGACGGCCCGAGACACGAGCGGTCGGCAAGGCCCGAAACCGGAGCCACGCCGTTTGGCCAGCTTCGATCGCCAAGGGTTCACTCGTCAGAGCCGCCCCTTCGTCGCTCACTCTCTGAAGGGCGCGCCCCTCGGCCTCGACGCTCCAGGTGTGTTCGACGGCGGGAAGAGGCCCCAGCCTCAAGTGACCTCGGGCATTCGTCCGGCCGACGAGCGTGCGAGCATGTCCCCAGTGCTGAGATCCTTTCGGCTCAAGCATGATCTTCGCGTTCGAGATCGGAGCGTCGCCGTCGGCCTCGAGGATCTCGACTTCCACGAAGGCGGCAGCCTCTCGATCCGCGACGAGCTCGACCTCGGTCACGTCTGTCGGAAGCTCCTCGGTCGAAGTGAGCGCGATGCCAGGCTTCCAGGTCCACACGCGGAGCTCTTCTCGCGGCGCTCCTGGAAACTCGAAACGACCGTCGGCGTCGGTCTCGACGATCGGTCGGAATGCATTGCGAAGCTCCTGTCCTTTCCGCGCCCACTCGAACCAGACCTTGGAGCCGGCGACGGTCCGTCCGTCACGATCGACGACGCGCCCTCCGAGCTCGCGCCCACCGTAGAGCACCAGAACGACGTCGCGAATCTCGGGCGTTCGCCGCGGCAGTGCAAACTCGAAGTCCATCGGAACGTGTGCCTTCGCGGTCACGCGAAGCATCAGCTTCTCGGGGCGAACCGGAAGACCCGCCAGCTCGAACCGACCGCTCGGCCCCGAAGAGACGACGGCGACGCCTCGGTCTCGATGACGAACGAGGAGCCGCGCTTCGGGGATAGGCTCCCCATCGGTCCCGAACACTGCACCGTTGATTCGGCCAGGACCGAGAGCGGCTTCGGAGGTCGCCGGGTCAGCGGAGACGGAATCGTCGATCGCCTCGCTCGCCCCGATGTTGGAGTCCAGTGGATCATCGACCGCCCCCGGCAGAGCCGTGAGGGGAGTCGGCGAAAGGGAGGCGTCTCGGTCGCCGGCCGGGAGCGGGTCGGTCGAGCTCACTTGTCGGGAGTCCGAGAAGAGGAGCCAAGCTCCGATGCCCATCGCACCAACGGCGAGCAGCACGGCAATCCATGCCATCGGTCGGTTCATTGTATCGGCTCTCCTGTGAAGGCTCGGCACCGCCCGGTCACACGATCTCAGACACGGGAGCTGCAGGCAAGACGAAGCGCGTCCGCGAAGGCCGGAGTGCGTCCGTGCAGCGCAGCCAACGACGTCTCCCGAACCAGCAGACGCCGGCGCGGCGAAGCAGAGCTGCCCCCCGGACAAGAGCGGGCGGGCCGCCCGCGCTCCCAGGGAAGACGGCTCACGGACCGATCCGCCGCCGCGTCTTTTCGACGAGGATCGAACGGGCTGGCTCGACCTGAAGGGCCGTTATCATCCAGGCCCAGGCTAGGACGGGCGAAGCCGTGCCGCAGCCTCGGTCATCGGACACCCACAACACCGGTCGTCATTTCGACCCTACGTACGCGCTTGAAAGGGCGCCATCCACCTCGACGTCCAGGCAAGCGGGACGCCCGCGGTCCCAGGCCGGAGCGGATTCTCTCGGTGATCGCCAATGTGATAGGATCCGGGCCTCCCGAACGGGTCGTTTTGCGCGATCGCTCCTTCATTCGAGGCCTCACGAGGAGAAGTGCCCATGTCTCGTCCGTCATCTTGGAATCGGCGTGAGGTCATGCAGCTCGGACTGGCAGCCGGTGCCTGGGCGGCCTGGCCTGGCCCTTCGTCACGGGCTTCGGAACGCGTCACGTCGTCGAGCCAGGCGGCCGAGGAGCGGCTGGTCTTGTTTCAGGGCGACTCGATCACCGATGCGGGGCGAGATCGTCAGCGCCGAGGCGGGAACGATCCTCGAGCGTTCGGGTTCGGGTATGCCTTCCTTGCCGGCGCCGCCATGCTCGCCGCGCTCCCCGACAAGGGGCTGCGGGTCTACAACCGAGGCGTGAGTGGCAACAAGGTGCCTGACCTCGACCGTCGGTGGGAGCCGGACGCACTGAACATGAAGCCCGACATCCTGAGCATCCTGATCGGCGTGAACGACATCTGGCACAAGCTGGGTGGCAACTACGACGGCACGGTCGAGCAGTACGAGCAGGGCTTCGTCGCGTTGCTCGCCCGTACGCGCGAGGCATTGCCCGAGGTTCAGCTCGTCGTCTGCGAGCCGTTCGTCTTGCGCTGCGGCGCCGTGACCGACAAGTGGTTCCCGGAGTTCGACCAGCGGCGCGCGTCGGCCCGCCGGGTCGCCGAGCAGGCCGGAGCCAAGTGGGTGCCCTTCCAGAGCGTGTTCGACGTGGCGATCAAGCAGGCACCGCCCGAGTATTGGGCGGGCGATGGTGTTCATCCCTCGATGGCCGGTCATGCGTTGATGGCGCAGACTTGGCTGGAGACCGTCGATCCCTTTGCCGGCTGATCGCGCTTGCCAAGGCCCACCCCGATCGCTCTCGAGTCGCCGTTCTTCGCGAGCCGTGGACGAAAGGGCGGTTGAGAGATGAGCTTTTGGAAGAGGTCTCATCAAGCCCCTCGGGCCGAGCCTGTCGGGCTCCCGGAGACACCGGGAGCGACTCGGATCCCGGTCGTCGTAACGGGCGTCGGTCCGATCAGCGCCATCGGTTGCGGGCGCAACGCATTCTGGAAGTCCCTGATCGCGGGACAGCACGGCTTCGGACCGATCACGCTGTGTGACGCGACGGCATCGCCCTCCAAGATCGCGGCCGAGGTGAAGGACTTCCGTCTCGAGCGCTATGTCGTCGGCGGTGAGATCATGGCTCGCCATACGCCGCGACCGGCGCAGATGGCCTTGGCGGCCGGTGTGCTGGCCCTTCACGATGCCGAGCTCGAGCTCGACGCTTGCGACCCTGACCGCCTCGGCGTCTTCGTCGGCACGTCGATCGGCAACCTCGGTGAAACGCTCGGCCTCGCCACCCGCATCCACCAGGGACGCTCGATTCCGCCGCACGCGGCCTTCCACGCCTTCAACCACTCTTCGGCCTGCATCGTCTCCTCCTTCTTCAACATTCGGGGGCCGATGCATACCGCCACCTCCGGATGCAACTCGGGTCTCGACGCGCTCGGGCAGGCTCTGAGGATGCTGCAGACCGGGGTCGTCGACGCGATGTTGGTGATCGGCACCGACTGCGAGGTCGTCCCCGAGGTGCTGGCCGCCCTCAACGCGTCGGGATCGCTGGTCACGCGTTACAACGACTCGCCCGGAGAGGCCTCGCGGCCCTTCGATCGGCTGCGCAACGGGAACGTGATCGGCGAGGGCGCCGCGGCCCTTCTGCTCGAGTCGGAACCTCACGCCCGACGCCGTCAGGCAAGACTCTACGCTCGCCTCGCCGGGTACCAGATCTGCTCGGCGGGCCACAACCGGCAGTACAGCCACGATGCCCCCGAGATCGATCTCCGACCCTGCGTGCGTGCGTTGCGCGGTGCCGTGCGAGACGCCGGTTGGTCTCGCGATCAAGTCGAGGTGCTGAGTGCGAACGGATCCTCCTCGGTGCTCTACGACCGTCTGGAAGGTCTCGCGATCGCCGAGGCCTTCGGAGCCGACCTTTCGCGTCTGCGCATTCACTCGACCAAATCGATGCTGGGACAGCACGGAGCCGGCTCCTCGGCCCTCCAGGCAGCGGCGGCTTGCCTGACCCTGCGACGCGGAATCGTTCCACCGACCATCAATCACGTCGAGCCCGACCCGGCGTGTGGACCACTTCCGATCGTGACGCGGGCCGAGACGCGTGTCGTCTCGCGGGTTCTGGTGCACTCGATCGGTCTCGGTGGCTTCTACTACTCGGCCGCCGCGTTCGAGGCCCCCGAAGCGGGCTTCGAGGTCTTCACGACCGGTGGTGGGCAGGTGCAGTGGAGCGAGCAGCGCCACCCGAAGTTCCAGCCCGCCGAGGAGTTTCGACGCCCGCTCGAGCCTTGGTCACCGCAAGCGGACTGACGGGCGACTTCGAGAAGACGATTGCGAACGCACGGCCGGCCCTCACAGCCCCGCTCGAGAGCTGCCGTCATTCCACCAGAGTGGACCCGAAGCAGAAGCAGACCCCGTAGGGCTCCTTCGCGAAGAAGATGCGAGACGTCTTCGAGCCGTCTCGGCTTTCCTGGATCGGCGTGGGCTCGATGCCCCGCCCCTCGAGCTCGTTTCGCAGCGCATCGACGTCGTCGACCTCGAAGTAGCAGCTCGCGTTGTCGGGATCGACGTCGTTTCGATGGAGCCCGATCTTGGTAGAGTCTCGGCGGAGCTCCGCTCGTCGCCCCTCACGCCGGACCAGGCTGAAACCGAGGACCTGAGAGTAGTAACCGATCGCCGCTCCAACGTCCTTCACGGGGAGGGCGCTCACGTCCGTTTCCCCGATCGGATGTACGGAGAGAAACTTCGCCCTCTCGGACATGTTGACTCACGCTCCTGTTACCGATTCCTTGCGAGTTACCGGGTGGTTTCTTCCCGAAGCTGGGGGTATTGAAGCACCCAAGTCCGCATCGATCCAGCTCAAACTGACAAGCAATGGGGCAAGCGACAGAAATCGCTTGCCTCCATTCAATGCTCGAAATGCGGCCGTCGCTTACTGTGAGCCGCCTGCTCCACCCTCAGCGATGCAATACAGATGCTGGTCGCCGCGAAGGTAGATCTGGTCGTCGACGATGGCCAATGAAGCATCCACCGTCTCATCGAGGGAGTTCGTGGCCAGCACTTTGAACTCTGATCCCTGCTGGAGCACCATCGTCGTTCCGTCGCGGCCCGTGATGTAGACGCGGCCGGCCGCGCCCACGGGTGACGCATAGATGCTGGAGATCGACTCGAGCCGCTGCGACTCGTAGGCCACCTCTCCAGTGTTCCGGTCGAGACAGGTGAGGATTCCGCTCATCACCGACAGGAAGTAGATGTGATCCTTCGTCAGGAGTGCCGAAGGTACGTACGACGTCCGCCGGTCATGCTGCCAGACGATCGAGCCCGCCTCCGAGATGTCGCCCTTCGCGTCCGCCAGTCGGATGGCCTGCAAAGCCGCTCCGCGAAAGCCGCTCATCAGGTACACGATGCCGTCGGCGTACACCGGAGTCGGGATCGGATTGCTCGTCATGCCGGCGCAACGCCAGATCTCCTGGCCGCTGGCGTGGTCATACCCCCGGCTGTAATTGCTGCCCGTCACGATCACCTGCGGCTTGCCGTTTACCTCGACAATCAGTGGCGTTCCCCACGAGGTCGTCTCGTCTCGAGCCTGACGCCAACGCTCTTCACCCGTCTTCTTGTCGAAAGTCGCAATGAATGACGAGCCCTCGTGATCCCAGTTCACGATCAACGAGTCTCCGTAAATAGCCGGCGAGCTGCCTTCTCCGAACTGGAAGGCGATGCTCATGTCTCCGAGATCCTTCTCCCAGATCACGTTGCCTTTCAGGTCCATGCAGTACAAGCCGCGCGAGCCGAACGAGACGTAGAGATGCTCGCCATCGGTGACCGGAGAGTTGGAAGCGAACGAAGCGGTGCCGTGCTTGCCCTCGTGCGGAACCTCTTCCCGCACCACCTTCTTCCACATCACCTGGCCGTCCTTGCGGCTGACGCACACGACAGCGAACTGGTGCAGCGTGGTCGGCCTCTGCGGCCCGCGGCGACTGGGTCGGACGAGCGACGCGGCGCCCTTCGGCTTCTCCTCGGTGTCGGCTTTCGGAGCCTCACCGGTGTCGATGGCCGAGAGCAGGAAGATCTGGTCCCCCCAGATGATCGGCGTCGACTGCCCGGACCCGGGCACGGCCACCTTCCATCGAATGTTCTTGGAGTCGCTCCACTCGAGCGGCGGTTGCGACTCGACCGTGCCGGTATAGTTCGGACCACGCCATTGGGTCCAGTTGTCGTCCTCACTCACGCCGGCCCACGCCAAGCCGAGACACACCAAGAGCTTTGCGAACACCATGTCCACTCCTACAACGTCGGGGGATGGCCCGGCCCAGCCGCGCGCGCACCAACCGGCGCGTCCCGGCCCTCCGAATCTCGCTAAGCTAGCGGATGCACCGAGCCGCTGCCATGACGAATGGGGAGGCACCCTTGTGGGAACCAAGCGAAAGTCACTCGGCGGCAGCTCAATGGCCCGTTACTGCCAGCGGAAGCGCCGGGAGGCCCAGGTGAAGCAGACGACGGCCCAGGTCGCCATCACGGCGATCTGCGGTCCGACCGCCCAGAGCGCCTCCCCGTCGTTGATCACGGCCCGGAGCGCGTCATTCAATGCCGTCAGCGGAAGGAGCCGGATCGCCGGCTGCACCAGCTCGGGAAAGCGCTCGTACGAGAAGAACGTCCCCGAGAGCATCCACATCGGCAGCGTCACGAAGTTGAGCCAGCCATTGGCGGCCTCGACGCTCTCGACCCGAGCGGCCACCGTCAGGGCGATCGCCGCGAAGGACGCGGTCCCGAAGAACGCGATCACGGCCAGCGCGAGCGGCGACCCCACGATCGCCACGCCGAAGACCAGCGAGCCGAAGCCCAGGATCGCCAACACCTCGACCGCCAGGAAGACCAGGCGAGAGAGGAAGATGGACAGCAACAGCTGCCAGCGCCGCATCGGCGTGGCGGCCAAGCGCTTGAGCTGCCGACGCTTGCGGCTCAGGACGATCGAGTATCCGATCCCCCAGATGCTGCTCGTCATCAGGTTCATCCCGACGATACCGGGAAACAGGAAGTCGACGTAGCGCTCTCCCGCGGCCTCGACGCGAACATCCTCCGAGGCCATCACGTCCTGCCGACCCGAGGCCTCTTGCAGGGTCGCGTCCGCCGCCAGCCGCGCCAACCTCCCGATCTCCCGCGTCGGGTCATAGCGATACACGACCCGAGCCGACTCGGCATCGGGTGCCTCCACCACCAGATCCACGGCCCCTTTTCGCAGGGCCGACGACACGTCGGCCGCGGCCACGACAATCGTGTCGACGCGGGTGTCCTCCCCCTCGAGTGCCTTCACCAGCCAGGCCGGCGAGCCCTCGAGCAGGCCGACGAGTGGCGGTCGCGGCGTCTGGTTTCGAAACGCGACGCCGAGCGCGAGGGCGAGCACGATCGGGAACCCGAAAGACCAGAAGACCGCTCCGGGCTCCCGCAAGAACTCGCGGAAGCGCGCCTTGGTCAGCTCGACGATCGGCGACATGCGCTCACTCATCGTGTCCTCGCGATTCGGAATCCGCGTTGGGTCCGGGTCTCACTCATCGCGCAGGGCACGCCCGGTGATCTGAAGGAAGACATCGTCGAGCGTGGCTTGATGGGTCGCGACCGATTTCAGCTCGAGCTGACGCGCCTGCAAGGCTCCGAGCAGAGCCGGCAAGGCGTGCCGGACCTCGGCAACGGTCAGCACGACCTGGTCGGCTCGCTCGAGAACGGATCGCACGCCGGGCAACGCCTCCAGATCGCCTCGCTCGAGGTGACCGGTCGCCTCGAACTCCAGGATCTGATCCGCGCCGAGCGACTGGATGAGCTCAGCCGGCGATCCGAGCGCGACGACCCGTCCTCGATCGATGATCGCCAGTCGATCGCAGAGACGGGCGGCCTCCTCCATGTAGTGGGTCGTGAGGACAACGGTGCCGCCTCCATCGCGATACTGCTCGATGAGCTCCCAGAGGTTGAAGCGAGCCTGAGGATCGAGGCCAGTGGTCGGCTCGTCCAAGAAGAGGACCTCGGGATCACTCACCAATGCGCAGGCCAAGGCGAGGCGCTGACGCTGGCCGCCGGACAGCTGGTGATAGCGAGCCTTGCGCTTGCTCTCGAAGCCGAGGAGCTCGATGACCTGCTCGACGGTCCGCCCTCGATCATAGAAGCTTCGAAACAGCCGAATGATCTCTTCGACCGTGAGCTTGTCGGCGAGCTGAGTCTCTTGAAGCTGGACGCCCAGACGCTGCCGGAGCGCCGTGTCGTCGCCCTCGCCCCAACGCATTCCGAGGACCTCGACCTCGCCAGCGTCCGCTTCCGTCAACCCCTCGAGGATCTCGATCGTCGTCGTCTTGCCGGCACCATTGGGGCCGAGCAGCCCGAAGCACTCCCCGCGAAGGACCTCCAGATCGAGGCCGTCGACCGCGGTCACGTCCCCGAAGCGCTTGACGAGGCCTCGGCAAAAAAGGGCGGTGTCGGAGGGCTCGGTCATGAGCGTGAAGCGGACTCTCGAGGAGCACGGGCGGCCATCGGAAACGCGTTGCCCATTTCGCCGCGGGCGCGATCGATTGCAAGGCATTTCCGACTCTCGTTCGAACTCACTCGCGATGTCGCGGAGGGGTGGCCGAGGAGTCCGGCGACGCCTCTCCTCCGAGTCCTCCACTTTCCAACGGGCCCTGTACCGAGTTCAATGTGTGGGGTTCTCGTTCGACGTTGCCCTTCTCGGAGACGCCCTGATGCTCATCTCGCGCTGCTTGCTCACCTCGATCGCACTCGGTCTCCTCGCCGCCACGACCACGGGCCAGACCCGAGTCGTCGTACCGCAGTCTGTCGACTCGCCCGATGGCGACGTGGGCTTCGAGCTCGTGCAACCACCTCCGCAAACTCCGAAGCCACCCGTCAATCCGCCCGTCGGCTCGGTAGGCAACCCGACACAGCTGCCGGGTCCGGTGCCGCCGAAGCTGATGGGGCCGTGCGGCAAGTTCGATCTCTTTCCGATCGCGAACGGGCTCGCGCCGGAAGGAGACATGCCCACGGATGTCCAGTTCCTCGCCGACGGCAGCCAGTTCATCGTCGCTCATCGCGACTCGAGGAACCTGCTGGTCTACGACGCAGCGACCCAAGCGTTCGTGCAGGAGATCGTGCTCTCGGGGGGGCCGACGGCGGTCGCGATCACACCGGACGGCGCGACGGCCGTGACGGCCAACTTCTTCGAGGATACCGCCTCGATCGTCGACCTCGTCACGGGCACCGAGATCGCCGTCGTGCCCGTCGGCGATGAGCCTGGCATCGTGCGGCTCACGCCGAGTGGGACGACCGCCGTCGTGGGCAACCTGATCGACCTGTCGGTCTCGGTGATCGACGTCGCCAGCGGAACCGAAGTACATCGCATCGCGGGAGCCGGCTTCGTGCTCTCGACCACAATTGCCTTCGAGCCCGGTGCCATTGTCTCGAATCCGTCCCAGCTCGAGATCATCGACGAGATGACGGCCATCGCGCCGGACTTTTGGAACGACCAGATCGACTTCTTTGATCTCGCCGCTGGCACCGTCAGCTCGCTCGCGGCACAAGATCAGCCGCGCGGCATCGCGATCACGCCGGACCGCAGCACCGCGGTCATCACGCACACCTCCTCGACGAAACGCCTCACGGTGGTCGATACGGCAACGCAGACCATCAGCAAGGTGATCGCGACCGGAGTCGACCTTTGGGGACCGGTGGCGGTCGACCCAGCCGGAACGCTCGCCGTGTGTGGCGTCCAGAATGCCTGCGTGGTGATCGACCTCGCGACGAATGCCGTCTCTTCGACGCTGAACACGGCGTCCGTCAACGAGCTCGTCACCACGGCAGACGGTCAATACGCGCTGGTGGTCGGATACAGCGGTAGCCTGATCTCGTACGCATCGCAGTCGATCGTCAAGCAGCTCAACAATCTGGTCAGCGTCACGCACGGCGCCGTCTCGCCGATCGAGCCGCGGGCGGTCTTGTTGGCCGACGTCTTCGGCGAGGACATGCTGATCGTCAACACGAATGGCGCCGGTGGCTTCCTCGAGAACCACACCATGACGGGGCCGATCCCCGAAGCCGATCGGGGTCGCAAGATCGCCGTCTCGGCCGACGGCACGCGGGCTGTCACGACCAACATCCTCAGCGACTCGGCCAGCGTCGTCGACCTCACGACCCGCACGGTTCTGCACGTTCCGACGGTCGGCAATCGCCCGGCAGACGTGGCGCTGACGCCCGATGGCTCGACGGCCGTGGTCGCGAACCTCGACTCCAGCTTCGTCTCGATCATCGACGTCGCCACGGGCAACGTCACGAACGTCAACATCTCGACGCGTGCCAGTGAGGTCGAGATCTCCCCCGACGGACAGTTCGCCTACGTGGCGGTCGTGGTCTCCGACGGCGTATGGCGGATCGATCTCAACACGAAGACGGTCTCGGGTGCGAAGCTCGGCGCGGGCGAGATGGGGAGCGTCGGCTTCACGTTCTGGCAGGCGAGCGGCCTGACGCTCAGCCCGGACGGAGCCACGCTGGTGACCTGCAACAGCTTCGACGATGATTTGACCGTGATCGATACGGCCTCCTGGTCGGTGCTCCAGACGGTGGCGGTCGGCGACTTCCCGGTCCGAGCGGCGTTCAATGCTGCGGGCGACAAGCTGTACGTCTCGAACCGAGATGCCGACACGCTCACGGCGCTCCAACGCACGGCGGGCGTCTGGTCGAGCACCGCGACGATCCCGGTCGGAGACCAACCCTTCGAGATGGCCGTGGCGGCCGATGGACAGACGCTCTGGCTCGCCCATTATGCCGACAAGGACATCGGAGTCGTCGACCTGGGCATGAACGTCCTGAGCTCGACGATCGACGTCCCCTACAACCCACAAGGGCTGCACCTGAATCAGGCGGGTACCTGCCTCTGGGCGATCTCGGGAGGCTGGAGTGTCGCGCTCGGTCCGAAGAACAAGGTCGTCATCAATCTGCAAGGTGCGATCAGCCTGATCGACGTGGCCGCCTCCGAGGTGACGTATCAAGTGGAGACGACTTCGGCTCCGGCGATGCTGGGCTTCGATGCCACGGGCTGCCTCGGAGCGATGCCCGCGCCAATGACCGAGGAGCTCATCATCGTACGCGCGCGCGGGAAGTGAATGGTTTCTCGGCCGGAGATCTGATCTGGGCGGATGAACGTTCAACTTTCAACGCTCAACGCATGTGCGGGTAACCGAACTCGGTCGGCGGGAGCAGGTTCTCCTTGATCGTGCGAGGTGAGGCCCAGCGGATCAGGTTGAGCCAGGAGCCGGCCTTATCGTTGGTACCGGAACCGCGCGCACCACCGAAGGGCTGCTGTCCCACCACCGCACCGGTCGGCTTGTCGTTGATGTAGAAGTTGCCGGCCGCATTGCGCAGGCGCGCCGCGATGTGATCCACGGCCGCCCGATCTCGGGCGAAGACCGCTCCCGTCAACGCGTACTCCGAGTCCTGGTCACAATGATCCAGAGCGGTCTCGATCTCCTCGTCCGGGTAGACCCAGAGCGTCAGCACCGGCCCGAAGATCTCCTCGCACATCGTCTTGAACTTCGGGTTCTTTGTCTCGATCACGGTGGGCTGAATGAAGAAGCCCCTCGAGTCGTCGCACTCACCACCAAACAGGATCTCGCTCTCGGACGAGCTTTTCGCCGCCTCGATGTAGCCCTGGATGCTCTCGAACGCCGATCGATCGATGACGGCCGACATGAAGTTGGAGAAGTCCTTCGGGTCGCCCATCTTCACTTGCGCCAGCTTGGCGAGGAGCGCGTCCTTGATCTCTCCGGCGCGCGAGGCAGGCAGGAAGGCACGCGAAGCGGCCGAGCATTTCTGGCCCTGATACTCGAACGACCCCCGGAGGAGCGCCGTCGCGATGGGCTCGACATCCGCGGAGGGGTGCACGAAGACGAAGTCCTTGCCGCCGGTCTCGCCGACGATGCGCGGGTAGCTGCGATAGTTGGCGATGTTGTTTCCGATGGTCTTCCAAATGCCACGAAAGACGCCCGTCGAGCCCGTGAAGTGCACGCCCGCCAGCTCGCTCGAGGCGAGCACCGGATCGCCGACCTGGCGCCCCGATCCGGGGATGAAGTTGACGACGCCCGGAGGCAGCCCGGCCTCCTCGAGGATCTGCATGATGATCCAGGCCGAGTACACGGCCGTCGAGGCGGGCTTCCACAAGACCGTGTTGCCCATCAAGGCCGGAGCCGTCGAGAGGTTGCCACCGATCGAGGTGAAGTTGAACGGCGTGATGGCGAACACGAAGCCTTCGAGAGGTCGATACTCGAGGCGGTTCCACTGCATCGGCGGCGACTGCGGTTGATCGCGGTAGACGCGCTCGGCGTACTCGACGTTGAAGCGCCAGAAGTCGGCCAGCTCGCAGACCGCATCGATCTCGGACTGATAGACGGTCTTGGACTGGTTCAGCATCGTGACGGCATTCATCGTATGCCGCCAAGGGCCGCAAAGAAGATCCGCCGCCCGCAGGAAGATCGCGGCGCGGGACTCGAAGGAGGTCTCGGACCAGGTGGTATACGCCTGGCGCGCGGCAGCGATGGCCTGCTCGACCTCCCCCGCCCCGGCCTGGTGAAACGTTCCCAGTCGATGCTGATGGTCATGCGGCTCGATCATCTCGCCGGTGCGACCGGTCTTCACCCTCTCGCCGCCGATGACGAGCGGGATCTCGACCTCTTGCCCGCGCACTTCTTGGAGCCGCTTCTCGAGGGCGGCCCGCTCCGGGCTCCCGGGCGCGTGGTCCAACGCCGGCTCGTTGCGGGTCGGGGGTACGTTGAAAATCCCATGGATCATCGGTCGATCTCCCTCCAGTCGGGACAGCTCTCGGTCTGCTCTCAGCACGGACTCCGCCGCCGCGCGCCCACATGATAGGCGAGGCGGATCGGAAACGAAACGAGGACCTCGTGGGCTCGGGAACGGCCAGGAAACCGACCCGGCCAAGCCGCCCCTGGGTTAGAATCCGCCCCCCGGCGCGACAAGAACCCGCGAAAGAGCGGCAACTCCTTCACCGACCGATACGGTCGGCTGAGGGTTTTGTCGTGGAACTGCAGACCGAGGATGACGATGAACGTCAAGATCGCCGACGTGATGGCCACGCAAGTCATCACCGCCCAGCCGCATCACACGATTGCCCACGTGCGGGAGCTCATGAAGAGCAACGGGATCCATGCGCTTCCCATCGCCGGCCCCGAAGGCGAGGCCGTCGGTATCATCACGACCTTCGACCTGGCCGAAGCCAAGTCCGAGACCACGCCGGTCGGCCAGGTCATGACGGAGCACGTCTACACGATCCCGCAGTACAACGACGTTCACCACGCGGCTCGGCTCATGCGCAACCACAAGGTGCATCACGTCGTCGTCACCCACGAGAAGCAGATCGTGGGCATCCTGAGCTCGTTCGACCTGCTCCAGCTGGTCGAGAATCACCGCTTCGTCGCCAAGCCCGGCCCGACGCCGAAGAAGCAGGGCCCCAAGCGCGACTGAGGCCGGGCTGAGGCAGCTCGCCGCCTCCCGCTGACAACCTGCACGAGAGTCGCCACCATGGCCGTTCAAGTGACCCACTTCTCGGATCTTCTCTGCGTCTGGGCCTACGTCGGCGAGGCTCGCCTGACAGAGCTCCGAGCCCAGTTTGGCGACGACATCGCGATCGAGCATCGAATGTGCTCGGTGTTCGGAGACACGGCCGGGAAGATTGGCGCGGGTTGGCGAGACCGAGGCGGCTACGAGGGCTTTGCGGCGCACGTCCGCGCCGTCGCCGACCAGTTCGAGTTGTCCGTGCATCCGGAGCTCTGGATCACGACGCGGCCGGCCTCTTCCGAAGGAGCTCATCTCCTCGCTAAGGCCTGCCAGCTCCTCGAGGCCCGTGACGCCGTGGCGCCGGGAAGCAGCGAGCAGCTGCTCGGGGCATTTCGGGAGGCCTTCTTTCGAGAGGGTCAAGACATCGCCCAATGGAGCGTCCATGAGGCGGTCGCCGACCGGATCGGGCTCCCCGTTCCCGAGCTACTCATCGAGATCCGCTGCGGCGCGGCGCACGCGGCTCTGGCTCGCGATGCTCACGACCGAGATCAGTGGGGCGTGCAGGGAAGCCCGACCCTGCTGCTCAACAAAGGCCGTCAGAAGCTTTATGGCAACGTGGGATACCGCGTGATGGAAGCCAACATCCAGGAGATCCTGCGGGTGCCAGGCGCCGGCGAGGCGAGCTGGTGTTGAACCGGTTCTGATCGACGACCGACTTCGACCTTCGATCAGAACGACTTGCCATTCTGACCGAGCTGCCAGAGGCGCGCGATCTCGTTGGCGTCGAGGACGCGGCGCCACAGGGCGAGGTCGTCCAGCGTCCCGACGAGGGCGAACTCGTACTCGCCCGTTCCGTCCTGCCCGATGAGCAGCGGCAAGCCGCTGTCGATGTCGCCCGAGCCGCGGATGAGGATGCTGTCGAGGATCGCGCCGTCCTGATAGAAGGAGGCGACACCATCGCGGTCGTGCGTGACGACCAGGTGGTGCCAGGCATCGTCTGTGATCAGACCACCGTCTTCGAAGTCGATCCGCCCCTGGTCGGCGCCTCGCAGGTTCCACTGCCAGTGCAACGAGTCGTCTTGGGCGGCGAGGATCCAGCCGCGATTCGAGCCGGATGCCCAGTCCTTGTTCGAGAGAAACGAAGCATCACGAATCGTCTGCGAGGTGCGGAGCCAGAACGAGACCGTGAAGTCGGTCTCGACGCCGAATCGGAAATCGTCATCGAAGCCGAGGACGAGGAACTGCCGCGAGCCATCGAACACGATGCCCAGTCCGATGCGCCCCGCTCCGAAGGTCGGGTCCTCGAGCGCCGGCGCATCATGCCCGCGCCCGGAGACGTCGGTGAGATCCCCATCGAAGGGAAGGTGCAGGACCAGGTCTTGCGCGAAGCCGATCCGGTCACGAATGGCGAGGCCGCTCAGCTCGCTCGCCCCAGGGATGACGAAGGGCTCCCCCTTCACGGTGAGCGTGCCGTTCGGCTCGATGGCGAAGCGCCGGAGCTGGGACGGCGAGTCCTCCAGCAGGTAGAGGTCGGGCCCATTGTCGAGGCCCGCGAGCTGCCTGGGCCGAAGGTCGGGGAGCTGAAACGGCGAGCCCGTGTTCGGAACAAAGGTGCCGTCAGCGTCGAAGTCGAAGGTGCTGATGTGGCCACTTTGATGACCCACGAAGACCTTGCGATCACTCCGGAGGAACAGTGCGGTGCGCAGCCCGCTCGCCGGAGCCGTGTCGAAAGGCGCCTCTTCGTGCGGCGACAGCTCCCCACCTCCGGTGATCGTATACGCCCAGAGCTCCTGCGCGCCGGGATCCTCGTCGAGTAGGAAGAGTGTCCGACCATCGACGCCGCTGGCCGCGCCGGTCGAGCCGAGAACTGGGACCGAGTTGGCCTTGAGTAGAACGAGGCCGCCATCGACCGCGATCGCGTAGACGTCGACGCGACCCAGGTTGCGGTAAGTCACGAACAGCCGATTGCCGATGGGTGCAGCGAGTAGCTGCGCGGGGATGCCCTCCGCCAGCTCGAGCGGGGCACTCAAGCTTCGGAGCGATCCGTCCACGTTCAGCTCGAACGACTCGAGGCGAGTGGCCTCGCTGTCCGCGGTCGCGACGAAGACAAACGGCCAATCGGGATGGGCTTCGATCGCGAGCGGGACACCGCTCACCGAGAAGGGAGATCCCGGCGCAGGCGTCAAGCCCGCCGCTTCTCCCACTCGCAGGCTCGCCACGTCCCGACTGATCGCGTTGACGACGAAGAGGTGGTCGCCGGCGGCCGAAAGCGCGACGCCGTCGAGCACGTCTCCCCCACTTGCCCCGCCGGTCGGAAACGGAGAATCCGGATGCGCCTGCATCTCTTGGCCGGGACGCTCCAAGAACACCGCCACGGCGTTGACCGGTGTGTTCGCGCCGACAAAGACGGCTCGATGGGGTCCGAGGCGCTCGGTCGTGAACTGCCACGCGAAGTCTTCGGCCAGGGACTCCCCGAACCCCGCCCCCCGGACGTCTCTCGTGATCACCGCCGTGTAGGGCACGTCGAAGAACAGCTCCTCCGCGGCCGGCTCGAGGAAAGCCTGCAAGTCGTCCACCGAGACGCTGGCCGTCACGCGCTCCCCATTGGTGTTGAGAAGGTAGAAGGAGTCCTCGGTCACGCTGCTCGGGTCGAGCCCGCGGTCGAAGGTGGCCTTAACGGTGAACGGCAATCCGATCTCCGACGCTCCGTCCTCGGGATCGACCACCGGCGGAGGCAGGAAGCGCTGAACGGTCGTGAAGCTCCAGCGGCGTCCCGCAGTGAGCGGCGCTCCATCGCGCGCTCGAATGGAGTCGACCACGATCACGTCATAGACGGTCTCGAAGTCGAGCGAGCGGTCGGGCTGAAACGTGACGACCTCCTCGACGATCGAGAGTCGGCCAATGATCGGAGCCGTGGCCTGGGAGAGTCGGACCGAGTCTTCTCTGAGCGAAGCCGGATCG
Source organism: Planctomycetota bacterium (assembly GCA_029260795.1). Lineage (GTDB taxonomy): Bacteria > Planctomycetota > OFTM77 > OFTM77 > OFTM77 > OFTM77. Next base: position 210,420 of record JAJDCO010000001.1, read on the forward strand.
ACCGCGCGTGTGAACGCGACGACGATCGACGCGCCGAGGGCGACACTCCGCGCGTCGGTGCCCGGAACGATCTTGGCGATCTTGAAGGGTCCCAGAGGCTCGGTCTCGAAGCGAAAGCGTCGTTCGGAGGCCAGCCGTCGACCAGTCCCATCGCGAATGTCGGTCGTCAGCACCACCTCGTACGAACCGCCTTCTTCCAGGCCGGGCTCCGGCCGGAAGGTCGCCCGTCGGCCGAGAGCCGCCACGACGCCTTCGACGGCCTCGCCGTCTCGTCGCACCGAGAAGCTCTCTCGATCGAACGACTTCGGGTCCATGTCGACGGAGAACACGACGGCTACGAGCTGATCGGTCGCAACATCTCGGCTACCGTCCGCTGGAATGATGGTCTCGACGACGGCCGCCGACGACCCGCCCACTCCGATCGGCAAGCGCGAGCTCGAGCTGTCCCGGCAGGCCGAGAGATCGGCGAGTGCCAACAGGACGATCATCGTCGTCGCGCGCATGGGATCCTCCGTCGTCGACCGGCAAGCGCTCCGGCGCTCCTCCTTGCTCTCGATGATACGAAAGGAGGGGACGCGGGTGTTCACCGAACCTCTCACCGGATGCACTGTCACGGTCGAGAAAAGCCTATGCGGACGTACCGAGACTCCATTGCCGGTTGTCACCGCAACAACCGACAGAGACCCGAACGGAGTCCGTCACATCGCTCCGTCTCTGTCGTCGCGCAACGTCGGGCCGGGATGCCTTTGGACCACCCAACCGAGAGAGCGGTCACCTACGCAGTGAGGGTCGACCTGTGCCCGTGGCACTCGGAAGCACCTCGGGCACAGGTCTCATCTTCAGCCGAGCAGGCTGTCGAAGGCGACGTGCTCAGGGCCGTCTTCGGTGCAGACGGCGTATCGGGCATCCGTCGGCTGCAGCGACACGCCCGCGTAGCGCCCCTGCTTGTCGACGATGTAGAAGTTCAGGCCGAAGCTCGGCTCGCCTTGATCATTGAGCAGGCGCTTCTCGATCGTGTTCGCGCGCACGCGCTTGAGTGCTTCCATGCCGGCGTCCTTGGGATGCTTGCCGCGGCGCATCTCCTCGACGATCAGGAAAGAGCACAGCCCGTAGAGGTTCGCCTCCCCCCTTCCCGTCGAGCCGGCCGCGCCGACCTCACCATCGACATAGAGCCCGGCGCCGAGGATCGGCGAGTCACCGACGCGCCCGGGGATCTTCCAGGCCAGCCCGCTGGTGGTCGTCACGCCGCAGAGCTCGGCGTTGGCGTTGATACCGTTGCAGTTGATCGTGCCCCAGAAGTGCTCGGGATCGATCAGCCCTTCGCGCATCATCTGCTGCGCCGCTTCGTAGCCGTACTTCTCGCGCTTGAGCGGATCGAGGTAGTGCGCGGGATCGATGCGGCGCTTCCAATCCAACCAGAGCTTGCGCGAGCGGTCGGTGTTCAGGTCGTCCTCGACCTCGAAGCCCATGTTGCGGGCAAAGTGCTGGGCGCCCTTGCCGACGAGCAGGTGATGATCGGTCTGCTTCATCACGGCGCGCGCGACCCGAGACGGCGTCCGAACGCCCTCGAGAGCGGCGACACCGCCGGCCTGCTTCTTGGGCCCGTGCATGCAGCAGGAGTCCAGCTGCACGACGCCGTCGGCGTTGGGGAGTCCGCCGTAGCCGACGCTGGTGTCCTTGGGATCGAGCTCGACGATGTTGACGCCCGCGATGAGGGCATCGAGCACATCCTCGCCGGCGACGATCTTCTCGAAGGCGGTCTCGACGCACGTCTTGTCGCCGCCGTTCTTGCGAGTGTGGCCGTTGCCCGAGGAGATCACGACCGGCTTGACCGCCCGGGGCACGTACACGGTCGGAGCCTGTCCCGCCGCGAGGCGCGCCGTCGTGGCAGCCAGGCCGGCCGCCGCTCCCGTCAAGACGAACTGCCGGCGATTCAACTTCTTCGTCATGCGCCTGTTCCTTTCACGTGCCCTGTGAGACAGCCTCCCCATGCGGGCCAGATTGTAGGGAGGCCACTCCGACAATGCGAGCCTGCGACCCGGCCGAACCCGTGCTCTGAAAAGCCTTGCAAGATCGTCAGCCACACGTTGTAGCAACGGGACTGCGCATGAAAAGGGAGACTCGGTAGCCACGGTCGCTGCCGAAAAAACGTGGCCGATCGGAGGAGCACCCATGCTCGAGGTTCGCAGTCTGGTCAAGGTCTATCCGGGTCCCGTTGCTGCTCTTCAGGGCGTCGATCTCGACATTCCCAACGGCATGTTCGGCCTGCTCGGGCCCAACGGCGCCGGCAAGACGACCTTCATGCGGATCCTGGCCGGCCTCCTCGAGCCGACTTCCGGCACGGTCACCCTCGACGGCCAGAACATCATCGCCACCCCCGAGCTCATGTGGTCTCGCCTCGGCTACCTCCCGCAGGACTTCGGCTTCTATCCGCACCTGACCGGACGCAAGATGCTGCGGCACCTCCTGAAGCTGAAGGGCATCATCGCCCCCGGAGGACTCAAGGGCCTCACCGACGAGCTCCTCGAGCGCGTCAACCTCGCCTTCGCCGCCAATCGCAAGGTCAAGGGGTACTCGGGCGGCATGCGCCAACGCCTCGGTATCGCTCAAGCGATCGCGGGCGATCCCCGGGTGCTGATCGTCGATGAGCCGACGGCTGGCCTCGACCCCGAAGAGCGCCTCCGGTTCTACCGCCTGCTCTCCGAGCTGGCCGAGAATCGCATCGTCATCCTCTCGACCCACATCGTCGAGGACGTCGCCGTCCTGTGTCCGCGCTTCGCGATCATCCGAGCCGGGCGCCTGGTGAGCGAGACGACGCCGAGCGCCGCTCGCTCCGCTATCGAGGGTGCGATCTACGAAGGGACGGTCTCGGCCGACGCGCTGTCCGAGGTTCAGCGGCAGCACTGCGTCACTCAATCGATCCTGGTCGAAGGTCGACATCGGGTCCGCGTTCACCAGGCCGACGGTCATCCCCCGGCCGGCTTCGCTCCGGTCACGGCCTCCCTGGAGGACGCGTACCTGCTCGAGATGCGCCGGGATGCAACGACGCCTTCCGATCAGGATGCTGACACGGTCGAGCCTCAGCGGGCAGCACGGTCATGAGCGCGGCGCGCACCTGGGAGGTGGCCCGACTCGAGCTGTTCCGAGACCTCAAGCGCCCGCTGTTCTGGATCCTGATGCTGGTCATCCTCCTGATGACATGGGGCATGTCGTCGGGCGACATGCGGATCTCATCGGGAGACAGCGACGTCGGCGGTACCAAAGCCTGGATCACGTCGGAGTTCGCGCTCGCGCAGTGGTTCTCGATTGTCACCGTGCTGGTGATGTCGTTCTTCATCGCCGTAGCGACCGGAATGCTCCCGATCCAAGAGCGCGATCAACGCCTGCCCGAGCTTCTCCTCTCGACGCCCCTGACGCCGGGCGAGTATGTGCTCGGGAAGTTCGTCGGCGTGATGGGGATGTTTGCAGTGGCCTTGACGCTGCAGCTTCTCGCCTCCGCCTTCTTCAATCATCTCCTTCCCAATGCCGCCGCAGCCGAGTTTCACGGGCCTTTCCAGATCGGCAACTACGTCTGGCCGATCTTGCTGATGGTCTTGCCCTACGTCGTCTTCCTGGGCGGCGTGTCGCTCTACGTCGGCGAGCGATTCCAGCGCCCGATTCTGGTCTTCGTGCTTCCGGTGGTCCTGGTGCTCGGATGCATGTTTTTCCTCTTCACGTGGTCACCGAGCTGGCTCTCGAACGAGCTGAACGTTTTCCTCATGCTGATCGAGCCCTCGGGCTTCCGCTGGCTCTCGGAGACTTGGCTGCAGGTCGATCGCGGCGTCGATTTCTACAATCAGACTCCGGTGACCTACGACGCCGCCTTCTTGGCCAGCCGGGCCACCTTCGCCGCCATCGGAGCGGTAGCCGTCGCTCTCGCCTGGCGCCGCTTTCGGCGCGGGCTGCGCGGAGCCCGCGTGCGCAGCCGCGATCGAAGTGCCGCCCTGGCCGCCACGCCTCGTACGATGCAGCCGGTGATCAGTGCCCCCCTGGCCGCGATTCGAATGAGCACCCGCACGCCGAGTGCGCTCCGCGGCTTTTGGACCGTCCTGACAGGCGAGACGCGGGCCCTCCTCACGCAGCCCGGGCTCTATCTGTTCGTTCCGTTGATCATCCTCCAATCGATCATGGTCAATCAGACGCGCGTGGGCGGCTTCGATGAGCCCCTGCTCTGGACACCGGGCACGATCGCGGTCGGCTCGATGAACACGCTGTCACTGCTGATCTGTCTGCTGCTCCTCTTCTACACCGTCGAGTCTTTGGATCGGGAGCGGCGCACGGGCTTGCTCTCCATCTTGAGCACGACCCCGCTTCGCACGGGCTCGCTGCTCCTGGGCAAGACCCTCGCCAATAGCGTCGTCGCCTTCGCGGTCTTGGTCGGAGCCGTCATCGGTTGTGCGATCGTGCTGGCGCTCCAAGCAAAGGTGCCCATCCGAATCGGACCGTTCGCGCTGGTCTGGGGACTGCTGTTGATCCCGACCTTCATCTTCTGGACGACGCTGGTCGCCTGCCTGCAGGCGATGACTCGAAGTCGGTACACGACCTACGCCTTGGCGCTCGCGTTTCTGGCGTGGACGGGATACCGACAGGTGCAAGGCGACACGACCTGGGTGACGAACTGGAACTTGTGGGGCGCCGTTCTGTGGACGGACTTCGGCTCGTTTGAGCTGGGACGCACCGCACTGATCCTGAATCGAGCGTGGGTGCTGAGTGCGAGCCTACTGCTGGGCTGGTCGACCGTTCGCCTCTGGGCGCGCCGTGACCGCGACGTCTCGCAGACCTGGCATCGCTGGCACCCCAAGCGCCTGGTGCGGCTGGCGGTTCCGCTCCTGCTCCTGGCCGCGCTCCCGGCCACGGCAGCCGTGCTCCTGAATCTCGAGGTCGATCGAGGGTTTCAAGGTGAGGTGAGCGACAAGAAGGCCAAGGACTATTGGCGCAAGAACGTCGCGACCTGGACCGATGCGAAGAACCCGACGGTCCAGTTCATCGACGCCGACGTTCGCCTCGAGCCGGCCGAGTCCTTCCTGGCGGTCCGCGGGCGCTACGAGCTGAGAAACCATCACGACGTGCCACTGCGGCAGATCGCCCTGTCGCGTGGCCTGCACTGGCGCGAGGTGACGTGGACGCTGGGTGGCGAGCCGTTCGAGCCCGAAGATCGGGCCGGGTTGATGGTCTTCACGCCCGAGAGGCCCCTGCTACCGGACCAGTCGATCGAGATCGGCTTCGCCTTCGAAGGTCACTACCCCGACGGCGCCACGGAGAACGGGGGCGGCGCCAACGAGTTCATCCTGGCCTCCGGCGTCGTGCTGACCGGTTTCTCGGCCAGCTTCCTCCCGCGCATCGGCTTCGCCTCGAACGTCGGTGTCGACAAGGACAACCGAGCCGACTCGAAGGTCTACCCCGACGACTTCTTCGAGGGCGTGACCGAGTCGGGATTCGGGGCGGCCCTTCGCTATCACACGCGCTTCCGCATCGATGTGCCCGAGGCCTATACCGTGAACTCGGTCGGCACGCTACGGGACGAGCGAATCGAGAACGGCCGGCGGATCGCGCTCTGGGAGACCGACTTCCCGGTGGTGCTTGCGAACATCGTGGCCGGCAAGTGGAACGTGCGACGGGGCGAAGGCACGGCCATCTACCATCATCCCGACCACACCTACAACCTCGACGAGATGATCGGAGCGCTCGACGCGGCGCGGAAGTACTACTCCGAGTGGTTCCATCCCTACCCGTGGGCCGAGCTGAAGGTCAGCGAGTTCCCGGCCTTGGCCGGCTACGCCCAAGGCTTTCCGACCAACATCACGTTCTCGGAAGGCATCGGCTTCCTGACCGAGAGCGACAAGGACTCGAGCCTCGCCTTCATGGTCACCGCGCACGAGACCGCCCACCAGTGGTGGGGCAACTTGGTGGTGCCTGGCGTCGGGCCCGGTGCCAATCTGCTCTCCGAAGCGATGGCTCACTTCTCGACGCTGCTCTTGATTGAAGAGGTGCAAGGCGAGGCGGCTCGGATCGAGTTCGCGCGCCGCATCGAGGATCGATATGGCGAGGGCCGGGTCGCCGACTCGGAACGATCGCTGTACTGGATCGACGGCTCTCGACCGGGCGACAACACCTGCACCTACGACAAGGGCGGCTGGGTTTTCTGGATGCTCTTGAACCATCTGGGCCGGGAGTCGATGCTCAGCGGCCTTCAGCAGTTCATCGCCCATTACCTGAACGATCTCGACCACCCGGTGCTTCAGGACTTGACCGCCTTTCTCAAGCCGTTCGCTTCGGATCCCGCGGCCTACGACGAGTTCGTGCGTCAATGGTTCGAGACCGTCGTGGTGCCGGAGTACCGGCTCAGCCAGGTCGACAAGCAACCGCTCGCCGAGGGCGGCTGGCGAGTCCGCATGAAGATCGAGAACGTCGGAACGGGTACCATGCCGGTGGATATCGCAGCGACGCGAGGCGACCGGTTTCCTGACGAGGAAGCAGCCGAAGCCGAGGGCTTTCGCGACAGCCGCGTGCGGCGTCGATTGGCTCCAGGTGAAGCACAGGAGATCGAGATCTCGTGTGACTTCGATCCGGAGCGAGTCGTCATCGATCCCGACCTGAAGGTGCTCCAGCTTCGTCGCAAGTTCGCCACCCGAGACCTGTGAGCGCGGCCGCCGGGAGAAAAGCCCACGGCGGTCTGCCCGGCCTCGTACCAATCCAGTTGAGTAAGCAATGACGCATTCTGACCCGATAGGAGGAGTCCGACCGATGACTCGCATTGCGATCCTGACCGCGCTTGTCGCGGTGCTCGCCGGCCACGCCCAGGCGGAAGCGCCGGGCGCCGAATCCGGCATGCTGCGCTTCCCCGACGTGGGCGCGACACACATCGTGTTCGTCTACGCCAACGACCTGTGGCTGGTCCCGCGAGAGGGCGGCATCGCCCAGCCGCTCGCCAGCCCGGCGGGCTCCGAGCGCAACCCCAAGTTCAGCCCCGACGGGATGCAGATCGCCTTCATGGGCAACTATGACGGCGGGAACGACCTCTACACGATCCCGGTGGCGGGCGGCATCCCCGAGCGAGTCACCTTCCATCCCTCGACCGAGATCTTCTCGGATTGGGCAGCCTCCGATCGACTCGTGTTCTCCACCTCGGCCTTCTCGGGCATCGGCCGCGCGCCCCTGCTCATGACCGTCGCCCCGAGCGGTGGCCTCCCCGAGGCCTTGCCCGTGCCCTACGGCATGAATGGGACGCTCAACGCCGACGGCCGCTGGCTCGCCTACACGCCAAACTCCCGCGACAACCGCAACTGGAAGCGCTACCGCGGCGGCATGGCCACCGACATCTGGCTCTTCAACGTCCAGTCCAAGGAGTCCCAGCGCCTGACCGATTGGGAAGGCACCGACTCGATTCCGATGTGGCACCGCAAGGACGTCTACTACCTCTCCGACCGCGGTCCAGCGCATCGGCTCAACATTTGGACCTTCGACGCCGAGAGCGGCACCCATCGCCAGATCACCTTCTACGAGGACTTCGACGTCAAGTGGCCCTCGATCGGGCCCGGCGCGAATGGGGAAGGCGAGATCGTCTTCCAGAACAACTCGGGGCTTCACCTGCTCGATCTGGCCACCGAGAAGGCCCGCGAAGTCAAGGTCGAGGTCCCCGGCGCGCGCGATTCGCTGCGACCCGAGTCGGTCGACTTCTCCTCGTATCTCAGAAACGCCGGCATCTCGCCGAGTGGCAAGCGCGTCGTCGTCGAAGCCCGCGGTGAGATCTGGACCCTTCCGGCCGAGAACGGCCTTCCCCGCAACCTCACCCAGACCAACGGCGTCGCCGAGCGTGATCCGGCTTGGAGCCCCGATGGCCGCTGGATCGCCTACTTCTCGGACGCTACCGGCGAGTACGAGATCTACCTCACGCAATCGGACGGCAAAGGCGAGACCCGACAGCTCACCGAGGACGGCCGCGGCTACCGCTATAACCCGACCTGGTCTCCCGACTCGAAGAAGATCGCCTACAGCGATCTCACGGGCTCGATCCACATCTACGACATCGAGTCGAGCGAGTCGACCTTCGTCGCCAAGGACGAGACCTCCGAGTGGGGGGTGGCCGTCAACTGGGCGCCGGACAGCCGGTGGCTGACCTTCGCGCACACGGGACTCGATTCACGCCAGAGCTCGATCAAGATCTACGATCTCGAGAACATGAAGCTGACGCAGGTCACGAGCGACATGTTCAGCGACGGCAGCCCGGTCTTCGACCGGCAAGGTGACTGGCTCTACTTCACCAGCGGTCGCAACTTCAACAACCTGAGCATGTCGTCGATCGACTCCAACTACATCCACGAGAACGTGGGCGTGTTGCTCGCCGTGCCGCTGCGCTCCGATGTCGAGTATCCCTGGACTCCGAAGAGCGACGAGGAGACTTGGAGCGAAGAGAAGGAGGAGACCGAGGACGCCGAGGACGCCGAGGAGTCTTCGGAGGATGAAGACGAGCCCGCGCCAGCGGATGCGAATCCGGCAGGAGACCAGACTCCGGACGACGGCGTGACCGGTGTCTGGTCGGGATCGTTTGCCATCCCCGGAATGGGCGAGATGCCCTTCACGATGACGATCACGCTCTCGGGCAATCAGATCAACGGCTCGGTCGAGTCCGGCATGGGCACGGCCACGGTTTCGGGAACCTACGACAAGGCAACTGGTCAGTGCCAAGGGACCTTCCTGACCTCCGAAGGCGAATCGCTGAGCTTCTCCGGAACGCTCTCGAGCGGCTCCTTGAACTGGGTCGTGTCCTCACCGGAGGGCGACGTCAACGTCGAGGCCAGCCGGGACAGCGGCGGTGACGCTGGCTCCGAGCCCTCAGACGACGGCGCAAAGAAGACCAAGAAGGGCAAGCCCAAGGTCGTCAAGAAAGTCGAGATCGAGTTCGAAGGCTTCGAGCGGCGCGCCATCCAGCTGCCGGTCGCGGCCGGGAGCTTCGGCAACCTTCGCGTCAACGACAAGAATCAGCTCCTGTATGCTCGCCGCGGTCAGAATGGCGGGATCAAGCTGTTCGATCTGAAGGACGACAAGCGCATCGAGAAGACCGTCACCGGCGGCGGTGGCTTCACGCTCTCGGCCGATGGCAAGAAGATGTTGATCCTGCGAGGTCGCTCGCCGGCCATCGGCAATGCCTCGGCGGGAAGCTCTCCGAAGAACGTCGTCACCGACGGAATGGACTTCCCGATCGATCCGCGCGAGGAGTGGCCGCAGCTCTTCACCGATGCGTGGCGCCTCTTCCGGGACTACTTCTACGCCGAGAACATGCACGGCGTGGACTGGAAGGGCATTCACGACCACTACCGCCCGATGATCGATGCCTGCGTGACTCGCAATGACGTCGACTACGTCATTCGTGAGGTCATCGCCGAGCTCAACTGCGGTCATACCTACTTCCGCGGCGGCCCGCTCGAGCGTGCCTCGTCGGTCGGCGTCGGCTTGCTCGGATGTGACTTCTCCTTCGAGAACGGTGCCTATCGCATCGCTGGGATCGTCGAGGGCGGCGTGTGGGATGCCGATGTCCGCGGACCGCTCAGCCAGCCCGGCGTCGACGTGAAGGCAGGGGACTACCTCCTGGCAGTCAACGGCGAGACGATGGATGTCACGCGCGACCCGTGGGCGGCCTTCGTCGGTCTGTCCGGCAAGGGCGTCGAGCTGACCGTCAGCGACAAGCCGACGCTCGACGACGACGCCCGTCGGGTGTGGGTCAAGACGATCGGCTCCGAGTCGAATCTGCGCTACCGCGCCTGGATCGAGAAGAATCGGGCCTACGTCGCCGAGGTGACCGGGGGGAAGGTGGGATACATCTACGTGCCCGACACCGGCGCAAATGGTCGCAACAACTTCTTCCGCCAGCTCTATGGCCAAACCCACCTCTCCGCCCTCATCGTCGACGAGCGCTGGAACGGCGGCGGCTGGTTCCCGAATCGCGAGATCGAAGCGCTCGATCGCCCGATCACCAACTACTGGGCTCGTCGACATGGACGCGCCATGGCGACTCCGGCCGATGCCCATCAGGGGCCGAAGTGCATGCTCATCAACCGGGACTCGGGCTCGGGTGGCGACATGTTCCCCTACCTGTTCAAGCAGGCCGGCCTCGGCAAGCTGATCGGCACGCGCACCTGGGGTGGCCTCGTCGGCTACTCCGGAAGCCCGTCCTTGATCGACGGCGCGACTCTCTCCATTCCGTCCTTCGGGTTCTACGAGCGCGATGGGACATGGGGCGTGGAGGGGCACGGAGTCGACCCGGACATCGAGGTTCTCGACGATCCGGCCATGATGCAGGACGGCGCCGACCCACAGCTGGACACGGCGATTCGCGTGATGCTCTCCGAGCTCGCGACAGATGCCTTCCAAGCACCGCCCGAGCCGGCCGATCCCGATCGCCGCGGCATGGGCCTCCCCGAAGCCGACCGCAACCAGTTCCCGAAGGGGAACGACTAGCCGTCCAAAGCCGAGGAGCCCGTCCGTTCATGAACACGACCCGGGATCGAGTCTTCGATCCCGGGTCGCTTTCTTGGCAGAACGAGGCTGTTCGGTGCCCGTTCCGGCACCGAACGCGGCTCGACGCCTACTTCAGACTCGCGACCTCGCGGACGAAGTCGAACGATCCTTCCGAGCTCGTGTCCTGGGTCACGCGCGCCAGGACCGAGCCAGAGCGCGCTTCGACGATCTGTCCCAGTGCCACGGCGGCACGGGCCCGAGCGATGGACTGGGCAGTCGAGGATCCCGCCAACGCCATCAGGGCTTCGGCACCGTGCGGGCTTCGGAGGCCACCAAGGGCTTCGGCCCAGGTGCTCTGATCGAGCGCATGACGGGCGCGAGACAAAGAGCGACACGCAAGCGCCGGAGCCTCGGCATCACCGATGAGCCAGAGTGCCGTCGCCGCTTCGACTCGCGGATGACGCTCGGAGCTCTCAGCGAGCAGCCCCTGAAGCGTGCGTGACGAGCGAGCGCTGCCGAGCAGCCCGAGCGCCATGCCTCCGAACGACTGGAACCGACGATCTCGGCTGTCGGCGACCGCCTGCTCGATGGTGGGCGCGGCGTCTCGATCCGTCGAGAGCCCCATCGCCAACACCAGCGCTGAGCGAATCGTGCCGTTGCGCTCGGAGAGGAAGGCCTCGCGGAGCGCTTGGTGGGCGCCGACATCGGCGGGACGACCGTGCTGCCAGACGCCCAGGGATAGGCAGAGCCAGGCCCGATCATCGGGGTGGGTCTGGGCGCGCAAGGCACGGATGAGCTCCTCCCGGGCCGCCGAGCCTCCCAGCGATCCGAGCGCCATGGCGGCGGCGTGGCGAAGCCCCGGGTCACCCTCGTGGCGAAGCACCTGTCGGAGCAGCTTCACCGCCGATTCGTCCGCCGTTCCCGACAGCATGCGGCCATAGCCGACGAGGGCCGCAGCCCGCACCAGGCGATGGGGCTTGCGGTCACGGATCAGCAGCTCCAGCGTCGGCCGACCACTCGGATCACCGATCTTGCCCAGCGCCTCGGGAATGATGGCCTGAGCGCCGACGGGAAGATCGTCGACGGCGAGGCGTTGGACGAGGAGAGGAACGGCTGCTCGCGCCTCGGGACCCATGAGGCCGAGGGCGGCAATGGCCGCACCGACCAGCTCGGCTCGATCTTCCTCGCGCTGAATCACGCGCAGCAGAGACGGAACCGAATCCCGGTGTCCCTCCAACCCGAGGCCGAGGACGGCATAGCTTCGCATGCGAGGCTCGACGCCGTTCGGTCTGCGGGCGATCGCCCGGCCGCTCGGCTCATCGAGCGCCAAGGACTGTAGGATCGGACGCGCTTCGGGAAGCCTGCGCAGCCCGAGGGCGAGCGCGGCTCGTTCACGCACGTGATGATGTTCGTCGGCCAGGAGCGGAATCAACGCCTCGAGGTGCTCGGCGGACTCGACGGTCCTCCCATAGGGCAGAACGGCGCTCTCCCGGACGGTGACGTCCTCGGATCGCAGCAGCTTCGCGAGCGTCGCACGAATCTCGGCCACTGGAACGGCTTGCCGCTTTGCGAGCAGGTGCCCGCGCCCGAGAAAGCTCCCCTCATCGGTGATCGGTGGCTGCCACTCCTCGGTCCGAGCCAGGTAGCGATCTCGATGGAGCTCCCACCAAATCTCCCAGCTCGCAAACGTGGCGGCCCGGCGGCGACGACCCGTCACGGGTGCGTGGCTGGGCAGGCCGACGATCGGCTTGGCGGTCGCGGGCGGCGCGGGTTGCGGCGACGGTGTGTTCGCTCCCGTGCCGGGAGCGGGTGTCGTATCCGTCGGCGTCCCGATGAGCGAAGGCGTCACATCCGTCGGGAACGGAGGAGGTACAGGATTCTCATCTGCTCCGCCTCCTCCTCCTTCTCCCTCACATTGACCCGGTAGGAAGCTGGTCGCCAGCAGAAGTACGCTCGATAGAGTGACGAACATTGAAGGGCTCCCCTTGTGGCACGTGCCTTGTCGCGGCTACGGCGGCGCACAGCGCGTCAGCGCATCGGACGTGGCAGGATGCGGGCAGCTCCTCCGGTCGAATCCAGGCTAGAGGTTGTTCGGGTGCGCCGTCAAGCACTCAGCCCGGACTCGGCTCCCGAACCGCTTCGCGGGACCGGGTCGCCGCGGGAGAGAGGGTAGGTGTTGCTGCGTCCTGGCGTCGATGCTGCGACTCCGATTACCATCGAGGCACCGGAACCTGCCTGCATCGCGGCGCGTCGCCGATCCGACGCTCAGGAGGAGTCCATGTCGATCGCTTACTGGCTGATCGCCACTCTGGTCTCGCCCCTCGTCGAAGACGACACGCTCGATCTCCGTCGATTCCTGGCGAAGTATCGTGGCGGTGGCGTGACAGCGTCCGTCATCGGCCGGCTGATCCCGAGCGTGGAGCCGCCGCCGGCCTTTCCCACCTATGAGCGAGCGCGCGCCAAGCTTCGCGCCCACCCGACGATCGCGGGTGCGAAGGTGCTGCTCGATGCCGCCGTGCTGAAGCTGGACGACGACCCCGAGAGCGAGCTGCGACGCTTCGGGGCACAGCAACCTTGGGTGATTCGCAGACGAGCGATCGACGATCTCCGAGGACACTTCCGCGACGAGGCGATTCAGGCCTGGGCCGTCGACCGGCTGGGGGAGGCCGATCTCGGCGAGGACCGACGTCGGGTGCTCGTCGAGTATCTCGGTGCGGCGCACCGCCAGGTGCCTCGAGCCGTCAACGAGCCCCTCTTGCTCGAATCGCTGCGACACTCCGATGCGGGGGTCCGTGCGCAAGCCGCCAGTGCGCTGGGCCCGATCATCGCCAAGGAGGACCTCGAGCGGCTGATGCGCGCGCTCTACGATCCGAACGCGATCGTCCGCGTGCGGGCCGCCGGCGCACTCCGGAAGGCACTGACTCGGCACGAGGAAGAGCTGGACGACGCCCGACGATCCCGTCTGGTGGCGCTCATGGCTCATCGGCTCACCGATGAGGACTCGCAGGTGCGCCTGCTGGTGGCCGAGCTGCTGCGCGACTACCCGCATCCGAGTGCTCTGCCTCGCCTGGTCGCGGCCTTGGCGGCCGAGGAAACGCGGAGGGGAACCATCGAAGCCCGACTCCGATTTCGAATCGCCGTCGAGGATCTCCTTCTGAAGCTCACGGGCGCGGGCTCACCGGAGTGGACGGCCGAGCAATGGAGCGGTTGGCTCGCTCGAAACGGAAGCGCGGTGACGGCGGTGGGAGACCTGCCGAGACGAACGAGTGACGTGCCCGTCCAGCGCACCCACGCCCCCTACTTTGGCCGCGAGGTCGACTCGGACCATGTCGTCTTCGTGATGGACTTCTCGGGCTCCATGCGGCGGCGACCCGGGACCACGGCCCATGACAGCGGCGACGGCGACCGGCTCATGGGTAGCCGCATCGGCCTGGCCCGCCAGCAGTTTCGCCGCTACCTCGAGGCACTCGACGAGACTCATTACTTCAATGTGGTGATCTTTGCCGTCGGGGCCCAATCGGCATTCGACGATCTGGTGCCCGGGACTCGAGAGAATCGAGCTCGCGCCTGGGCCTTCGTCGAGCAGGTCAAGCTCGGCGGTGAAACGGACCTGTTCGCGGGCATCGTCAAGGGACTGCGCACGGCCGGGCTGGATTCGGAGGTCCGCTTCGGTACCCAGGCCGACACGATCTACCTTCTCAGCGACGGGGTTCCCACCGCAGGTGTCGTCACGGACCCGAGCGACATCGTGCGCACGATCACCAAGATGAACGAGTCCTCGGGCGTCCGAATCCACGTCGTCGATCTCGGGGCACGCCACCAAGCGTTTCAGCATCACCTGCAACGCCTGGCTCTACTCAACGGCGGCGACTACATCCGCGCCCAGGGCGACGAGGCGGATCAGCGCTGAGTGGCGAGCGTCTGAGTGCTGCACGGCGTCTGGGCGTCAGCGACGCTTCGATCCTCTTCGTTCCGGCGCTGGAGGCCCGTTCCGAGAGGATCGTCAGGTCGTCTGCGACAGCTCGAAGTCGCTCCGCGAACGCACTCCGGGAAAACCGCGACCGCACTCCGGGGAATCCGGGAACTCCGGGACCGCGAACCCTTCGGCTCACCGACGTTCGCATCGCCTCGGCGGAGCCGCGCCCGGCATTCGTCACGGTCGTGATGGCAGGCGCAGATCGACATCGGGCCCTGTCTCGAGAGATTGACGTCGTCGAGCAAGCGATCGCGTTCTCCTTCCCCGGCGCCAGCTCCGCGAACGCACTCCGGGCTCCTACTCCAGACTCGCACTCCGGCTCAGCGGCGGCGGCCTCTTGTGAGAGTCGGAAAGCTCGGGGGGCTCTCGAGGCCGTTCTTGCCGATCGATGAGACTGCGAACTGCCAGTCGTCGATCGAGACGTTCTCGAGCACGATGCTGCTCTCCGGGCTCGTCACGAGCTCGGAGCGCTCCCAGTGGGACGCATCCGTCGAACGGCGCCATACCCGATGACCCACCACCCGCTCGTCGTCACTCGCTCGCCAGCTCACCTGCGTGTCGTGACGCACGGCACCCTGAACGCGCACACCCTCCGGTGTTGCTGGTGCACCGGCTCCGTTGACCGCCACGGCGACGTTGAGCCTCGCGACGCGCGCGATGTAGTCGAAATCGCAGTACTCGGGCAGGTCGCCGAATTGCACGCCTTCTTCCACTCGCACGTCCTGGTGCTGGTGATTGTAGTTCTCGGCCGCTTCCGTGAACCGAATGCCGGGGACGCCGCGCTTGGTGAATGACAGGTGATCGCCTCCGCGACCGAACCGATCGGGACGGTAGACGAGCTTGACCGAGAAGTCGTCCTGATAGCGATCGGCGAGGAGGGCCGCGAAGCGCGCGAGCTGACGAGACGGGCCGTCGGTCTCGGCCGCGTAGGTCCGAAACAAGCCGCTGGTGTCGGTCTCGGCCGCGAATCCCTCCGAAAACACACGCAGGACGCTCTCGCGCTTCGTCCCGTCCGGTCCGATGCTCGCGCCCACGATGTCGTTCGTCACCATGCCTTCGACCACCACCTCACGGCTCTCGAGATCCGCCGCAAGGTGCTCGCTGCCGAGGAGTCCGACCTCTTCGCCGTCGAACGCACAGAGATAGATGTCCGCCTCGGGCTCCCATGCGGCCAGGACACGCGCCATCTCCACCACGACAGCCGTTCCGCTGGCATCGTCATCCGCACCCGGCGCCTCGCCCTTGCCGTCGGCGCCGTTCGAGTTTCGGGAGTCGTAGTGCCCACCGAACACCCAAGCACCTCGCGTCGGGTCGCGACCCTTGATGTGTGCGATGACATTCACGAAGCGCGCTCGCCCCCGCAGGCGGCGATTGTCTTCCTCGAAGGCCATCTCGATGACGCGCATGCGTCCTTGCGACTTCGCCGCCGCCGCCTCGAGCTGCGCCTTCAAGTACCTCCGCGCGGCTCCGGTGCCGCGGGTTTCGGAGTTGGTCTCCGAGAGTGGATGGCGAGTTCCGAAGCCGGCCAAGGTGCGGACGTCAGTCTCCAGGCGATCGCCCGAGACAGCGCGCAGCAGCTTCTCGACGATCGGGCTCTTCGACGCGACGTCATCTTGCGACCAGGCGGACGCGCTCGAGAACAGCACGACCATCCAAACGCGCCACCAGTGTGTCATCGACATCTCGCTCCTCCGCGTCGTCTGGGTCTGGATCCGGCGCGTCTAAACAAGCGCAACTCCGCTCCATGTACAAGCTCGAACCAACCCCTTTCCGGGGCGCGTCCGCGAAACGACCTCGATCGGTCTCACGAGAGCTCCGTCGGCGCCGGATCGCGCGTCGGTCGAAAGCCGGAGGGGATCCAAGCGGAGCGCCCGATGGAAAGCTGATGCCCGATGACAAACCGGCGCCCTCTTCCTCTCATTGCCACTCATCGAGCAGCCGCGCGGCTTCTTCTCCCCAGTGCGGGCCATACTCCTCGAGAACCTTCGCGAGGCCGATCCGCGCCTCCGCACCTCGCCCGCTCTGGGACAGTCGATCCGCCTCACGGATCTGACCTTCGCAGGGCTGGAGGATCCGGCGACGCAGGGCTTCGACGTCTGCCCTGGGCGCATGGCGCTGCTCGGCGACGAGCAACAGATCGAGCGCCGATCGATGATCACCGCTCTGTTCGTGGCGCTCCGCCTGGGCGAGGATCGAAGGTCCCTCGGGGAGCAGCTCGAGCACGTACTTCACGGGAACCGCCCCACCGAGCGTCGATGCGCCGTGAGAAGTGGACGCAATGCCGATGACCGCTCCGGTCGCATCGAAGAGCGGGCCGCCGCTGTTGCCGCCGATCGTCGGAGCGGTCGTGAAGATTCGGTTCTCGACCTTCCTGACCTCTCCGAGAGAAGGAGCCGTTTCGACGAGCTCGCCTTCGAGGAGCGAGAAGGTATGGGGAAAGCCGAGCAGCATGACGGGAGCCAGCTTCTCGACCTGCTCGAGGTCCGGCTGGAGGCGAGCGGACACGACCGAAGACCGCACGGTGGCTTTGAGCAACGCGACGTCGCTCACGTCGTAGACGTGAAACTGCCCGTGATGGGAGAGGCCGGACTCGCGATCGCTCCGGGAAATGGTCTCGAAGCGTTCCGGTCCGACTCGCTCGAGCTTCAAGCTCTGGTTCCAAGTCCCATAGGCACCGGCCCAGTTGTACTTCCCTCCGGCATCTCGCGCTCGAGCGCCCGCCTGCCAGGCCGCAATCTGGATCGAGTCGGGATCGAGGCGAAAGCCCTCGTCCATGAGCTTCCGGTCTTCGGCACGATACTTCCACGGCTCGATCACGTGCTTGGCGCTGGCGATGTACCCGGTCGGTGTCACGAAGAAGCCGGTTCCCGAAGCGCCGCGTCGCCGCCTCTGCGCGCCGTCGACGAGATCGAACATCACCCAGATAAGGACGATGGATTCGTTCCAGTCCGCGACGATGTGTTGGAAGGCTTGTGAGCTGCGCCGAAGATCGTGAAGCTCCCGGCGGAGGTCCGCGAGCTCTCGCTTGAAGAGTCGCATGGACTCCGACGCGTCGGGCTCCGGTGTGGTCGGCGCCGACGCCTCGGGCGAGGACGACTGAAGCTCTCGAATGCGACGCTCGAGGGCGGACTCTCGCCGCTCGATCGCGGGTGCGGCTTGAAGCACCGATCGCATCTCGCCCGCGAAGATCTCGGCCCGCCGATCGAGGTCGACGCGCATCGTAGCCATCTTCCGGTCCTGAAAGTTCTGACGATTCCGATTGCTGAGTACCTGCAGCAGGATCAGCGCGGCGATCAGAAGCAAGCAGCCAGCGACGACCACCGCGATCCGACTGCGGCGCCGCAGGCCGTGTCGTGTATCAGCTCCGTGCTCGACCGCGACCACGATGTCGGCGAACTCGACTTTCGAGATGAAGAAGAGATCGGCCACCTCCTCCAGCCGGGCTCGCTCGCGATCATCGACGTGACCGTCGTGCATCGCGACGCGCATCATCATTTGAAGGATGTGGCGCCGTTCGGCGGGCGACGCCTCGATCTCGTGATCCGTCAGAGACTGAAGTCGCGATCGCAGGAGCGCTCGATCCGCAAAGCTCGCTGGTAGTCGCAGCGCCTTGCGGTATCGCTCCAGCAGCTCCTTCTCATCCGCACCAACCGTCCCATCCGACCGAGCGGTTTGAACCAATCGAATGAACGCTGCTTGTGCGACCTTCATACCGGATCTTCCCTTCCGTCTGGTACGTCTCGACGGCGCCCAGAATACTCCTCCCCGGGCACGCGGACCAGCCACCGAGCCAATGATCCCGGACGGTCAATCGACTGCGGAATAGAAATCGACCGGTCGTCGCTCTCACGCTCAGCGGACGTACCCGAGCTGGCGGAGCTCGTCGATCATCCGAAGCCTGGTCTCCGAAGCAGATGACGCGCGGCCTCCGATCCGCCGACCTGTAAGGTCGACATCATCCAGCCCCAGGGTCCTCGAGGCGCGCAGCGCCTCGTGGACCCTGGGGTCACGGCGTCACCGGAATTCTCGCGCGCTCGGTGTCCCGTTCGAGCGTCCTGAAGGGACGCCATCTCAATCGTGGAAGTACATCGGCTTCGCGGGCCGGGGATTCGGATACACGCGCGCCGCGTCTTGGCCGCTGTAGAGCACGCCATTCTTCATGACCCATTGAATCGAGCGTGTGTAGCGAATGTCGTCGAGCGGGTTCTTCTCGAGGATCACGATATCGGCAAGCTTGCCGGCTTCGATCGAGCCCAGCACCGCGTCGAGGCCGTGGTGGCGGAAGCCGTTGATCGTCGCGAACTCGAGCACTTCGGCCGGTGAGAAGCCGCCGTGGACGAACATCTCCATCTCCCAGTGGGCACCGAGACCCTGCATCTGGCCGTGCGCCCCGATGAGCAGCGGCACGCCGACCGCCTTGAGCTTCTTCAGCTCGCTCGCCATCTCGGGATGATAGAAGTCGTCTTCGAAGTAGTGCGTGGGCCGGCGGTAGCGGCGCAGCTCGTCGGCGCGGAAGAAGTGGAGCAGCTTCTCGTCCTCCCAGACGCGCTCGCGCTGGCGGAACCAGGACTCACCCGAGACGCCGTTGTAGACCACGATCAAGGTCGGATCGATCGCGATCTGCGAGTGGGCGAACAGGCGCAAGACGTCCTCGTACAACGGCGTCAACCCCATCGTGTGCTCGATGCCGGTGAAGCCGTCGACGATCTGCGTCAGGTTCATCTGCGGGTTGGCGAAGGACTCCGTCACCAAGTTGATGCCGAGCTCTCGGCAGGCGACGGCGAGCTGGCGGCGAGCGGCGCGACGGTGGTTCGAGTAGTCCTTGACGCACTTCGCGCCATGAGCGGCGTTGAAGCCGACGACCTCGAGCGCGTCCTCGTACGACTGGATCGGCCGATGCATCTTGGTGCGATACTTCGTCACGAACACCGGATCGCCGACCGAGAAGATGCGCGGCCCGTCGATGCGTCCCGCTCGCAGCAGATCGGAGACGAGGAAGTCCTTCTGCGTCGTTCCGTAGACGTCGACCATCGTGGTGACGCCGTAGGCGAGGTTGGCATGGAGGCCGTAGAAGCGTTGCTCGATGACGTTGAGGGCCGAGATCGGGCTGCCGTAGTGTCCGTGGGCGTCCAGGATGCCGGGGATGATCGTCCGCCCGGCCAGGTCGAAGACCTCGGCCTCGGCGGGCACCTCGACGTCCGCACCGACCGCCTCGATGACGTTACCGCGCACGAGAACGGTCGCGTTCTCGATCACCGATCGCTCGGTATCCATGGTGATCACGCGGACGCCCGTCAAGGCGATCGTCGAGTCGGGGACGTCGAGGTCGTACTCGACCGTGAGATCGATGTGCCCAAGCGTCTGGTCGTGGTACGCGTCCGGCCGGGCCGCGAGGGACGCCATGGATTGCACGACGAACTTCGGTCCGGTCGTCGACCCGAGCGACTGGCCATCGTCGCTCCATCCGATGAAGTCGCCATCGAAGCAGCGCCGCGTCTCTCCCTCGCCATCGGCCGCGCTCACGGTCAAGGGCTGACCGGCGAACTCGTAGGGCGTCACGAAGGTGCGGTGGTACTCGCGAAACGCCAGCCACTTCAGATCGGGCGACGGCACGGCGCGCGTGGCGTGCGGCAGCGTGACCAGAACCTGCTCGCCGTCTCCGTCGAGACGGATGCGCTTCAGCGTCAGCGCGTCTTCCACGTACTCCGTGAAATACAGCCACTGATCCTCGGGGCCGAACATCACCGTCGGCGGACGCTTCGCATATCGATTGCCCGACCAGGTCACGTCGGTGACCTTCGTGATCTCTCCCTCAGGGCTCCGAACGCACAGCTCGAAGTGTGTCTGACTCTCGAGGTGCTGACCGTCGAGCAGCTCGCCGCCCCCGCGCACAAAGGCCAAGCTGCGGCCGCCCGTCGCGCGTCCACCCTCACCGCGGCGCGGCCACCGGCGTTGCCCCGTCCGCGACAATGCCAGCGAGCCGTACTGAGAGCGTCGCTGGGTCAGGACCTCTTCTCGATCGCTCGGGAGCATCCGGCGTGCGATCGCTCCCAGCCGGTCGTCGTCCCAGCTCGCGTAGTAGAGCCAGCCCTCCTTCTCATCGAACACCGGCGACGTCTCATGCGCGGCTGTCTGAGTGAGCGCGACCGTCGTGTCCTCGCCTTTCAGATACAGGTCACCGAGCGCCGTGAAGATCACGCCGTCCGAGGTCTCGGTGGCCCACTGGTACGAGCGCGCTTTCACGCGACCGGCCACCGGCTCCTCGACCGGAAATCGAATCGTCTCGTCGATCTTGCGCTTCACGGGCGCGCGGAACGGAATACGCGTCGATTCGCCCGTCCGCACGTCGATCGAGTGAATGCCCCCGCCGAAGGACAGGAAGATCCGGTGACCGTCGGGATGCCAATCCAGGTTCGGGTAGCAGCCGTAGAAGCTCCCCGACTCCTGGCGATCGCGATCGAGGCCGCGCCGGACGATGCGCTCGGCGCGCGACTCGAGGTTGCGCACGACGAGAACGGTCTCGAGATCGTCGCGGTGGACGTAGGCGAGGAGGTCGTGGGACGAAAGCGCCGGATTGAATGCGCCGCCCGGACGATCCACCAGGATGTCGATCTCGCCGGTCTCGAGGTCGTAGGTCTTCAAACGCGCACCGCTGCCCGGTAGCTGCGCGTCGCGATGCTCGAAGATCAGGCGGTGACGCCCAGGGTCCGGCACGAAGTGGTTGAGGGGTGCCCGATCCCCCGCCGGAATGAGCTCGCGCTTGCCGCCCAAGCGATTGAACTGATACGCCGGGAACCGCACCTTCATGTTCAGGGCCGTGCCGTACAGAAAGCGGCCGTCGGCCGACCATTCCCCTTGAAAGACGGGCCACTCCATCTTCGAGACGTTGTCGAGCTGCCCTTCTCGCCGGTCGAGCACCCAGAGGTCGTTGCTCCCGCCGCGGTCGGAGGTGAAGGCGATGCTCGCACCATCGGGGCTGTAGCGTGGGAACATGTTCCACGAGCGGCCGTGGGTCAGCCTCCTGGCATCCCCGCCTTCGATCGGCATTTCGTAGATGTGTCCGAGCAGGTCGAACAGCAGATGCTCGCCATCCGGCGACACGTCGACGCTGATCCAAGTGCCTTCGGTCGCCGTGTACTCGAGCACCGTGCTGGGCGCCTTGTCGTCGACGACCCACGGGTCTTCGAGGGCGAGCTGCTCCTCGACCTCCTGGATCAGATGCGTCTGACCGTGCGCCGACACCGAGAGGAGGACCAGCCAAAGAAACGCGAGCTTCGACACGAGAAGACCTCCGGAGACCGTGAAGAGAGCGGTCGATTCCATCCGGAGAGCTTCGGGTCGAAGCGGTGGCTTTTCAAGCCCGGGGGCGCTGCGATATCAGCTCCTCTGCAGCTTGTCGATCTTCTTGCGGAAGTCTTCCCAGTGCTTGCCGGAGTCGCGCTTGGCGGCGAGGGCGTTGTGCTGCGGGGCCCAGAGCCCCATGCGGATCCAGTCCTCGAGGTGGCCGGACGTGTACCAATGGTCGAAGGTCTTGTCGGCGACGGAGCTCCCCTGGATCAGGTGGGACTTGACGTAGGTGTCGTTCAACATCTCCTTCGGGAGGTAGCTCTTGACGACACTGATCTCGTCTTCCACGTGCAGCAGCTCGTGCTCCATGATCGTCGCGAAGGCCTTTTTCTGCGTCTCGAAGCCCTGGGCGACATACACGGTGATCTTCACATCGAGATACAGATCGCCCCCCTGAAACACCCACATCGGCTTGGGTGCCTGGGTGCGCACCTGCTTCCACTGCTTCTTGATGTCGGCGAAGTGCATCGAGAAGGTCGCGGTGGTGAGTCCGGCGACGGCGCCAACGGTCTTGAGTGGCGAGAGCTTCTGCATCTTGGAGGCGTCGACGAGGGTCGGCATGCGAACTTCGACGCCTTTGGGCACTTTGAACTTGGGGTATTTGCTGCGATCGAGCTTCTTCGGGTTCTGGTAGATCACGCGCGGCTTGAAGTTGACGGTCGGCATCGAGACTCTCCGGAGAAGCCGGGTCGGTGTCGGGTCCTGCTCGCACACGTTAGCGCAAGAGGACCACTGAGCGAACGCGATTGTTCCGTCAACCCGGCTGAAGCCTATCTTTGCAAAACGAAATGCTCCAGACCGTCCCCTCGGAGGCCCGGCTCCTCGGAGGCCCGAATTCATTCGGGTGGGAGGTCGTTCGCCCTTCCGAAGCCGTCGTGATCGCCGAGGGCGTATCCAGCGGACTGAAGTCCGCCCTCCGGTTTGGCCATCGTGCCAGTTCGCTTCGCAGTCGGTCTCGCGTGACGATTACCGTCGGTGGCTCTGCCTTCTCGCACGTGCATGGGGTACAGAGACCCGAACGGAGTTCGACAGGTCGCGCCAGTTAATCCTCGTGGCCTGTCGGCGGGGCGGTTTGCCTTCGAAGAGC
>JAJDCO010000002.1 GCA_029260795.1 Planctomycetota bacterium
TCATCGTGCAGGCTGACCGTAGCGCAATAGGCCATGCGATAGACCCTCTGGACCGGCCTCTTCGGCGCGTTCTTCCGCGGACGTCCAACCGGTCGCGGTCGAGGCTCCTCCATGGGCAGGCTGACTCGGTCGAGGGAGACACTGATGCTTCGCGCAGCGGCAGGGACCTCGAGCTCTTGGATGAGCTGGTCCTCGACGTCGGCGTGCTCTCTTTGGTAGATCTCGCCGACCGCGTGCGTGACTTTCTCGAAGCTCGTCCGAGAGTCGGGTAGGCGGCCCATCTGGCTTGCGTTGGCCGCCGCTTCCCGATACGTCTGCTGCTGAGTCGCAAATGAGATCGCCGAAGCCGCCTGGGGAAGCCAGTACCCGGCCACCATGCCGACACGCAGCGCGACCGGATCAATGGACTTCCCAGTCCTTCGCCCGACGGGGCGATACAGCCTTCGCCACACGGAGACCGGGCCGGCCAGCGTCTTGTACTGAGCCGCGAATCGGCCCACGCTCCGGTATCGCTCCCCCCGAATGACGACCTCGGGAGAAGAGACATCGACCGACGCGAGGGTCGCGCCATGCGCTTCTCGCTCGATCCGGGCCGACCGCTCGGCATACTCTCTTTCGATCTTGCCGTAGTCGATGGCAGCTCCGCCGGCTGCCCCTTCCATGCTTCGCTCGACGGAAGTGATCAGGTCTTGAAACGCGTCAGCGATTCCCTTGAGTTCCGCCGGAATCTCGATCAAGATCGTCGTCTTGGACATGGGGTCGCCCTCCCTTGGTTTGTTGATTGCTACCAAGGTTCTACGGGGCGGCCCCCTGTCTTCTCAAGCCGAGAAAACTCCTTAAAGTTGTCCACAAAGATATCCACACCCCGAGGATGACCTTCGTTCACCAGCATTCCAGAGATTCGTCCGGCAGGGGGCGGGAATCACTGCTCGGACCGCGAATTCGAAGTGTTGCCCAGGTCTTGCGTTCGGACTGACAGGCCCGGCAGGCCTCAAAAATCCATTCGCCTGCCGTGCTCGCGGCTCCCGTCAGTCCTCTCCGAATCCCTTGCAACGCGTGGCAGGTGCGTCGGGCAAGTCGCGACACTCCAACCGCAACAGCTGCCCGATCGCGGGCCGGCAACACATCCGCTCATGATCGGGATGAAACAGCGCCCGGGTCGACACAGCGGCGGGCGCATTCCAAGTCGACTGGGAAATCGAGCGCGGCCTCGGCGCGGGCTAGGGTGATGCGAGTCTGCTCCTGAGCAGCCTCCTCGACCTCCGGATCGGGGAGGGTCGCGAGCGATCTCAACGCCTTCAGCAGGCGGACCACGACCTCCACGGTTCCGGCGCCGTCGCGAGCTATCGCGCCGAAGGCATCGTCGAACATGTCCCGGACCGAGAGCTCGGGAACGGAGATGCGATCGAACTGGGCCTCGTCGTTCGTCTCGGGTTCCGGCTGGGCCCAGCTCGCAAAGATCCGTACGAGAGATCCGATCACCTTGATGGCCGTACCCGGATCATTGATGCCCGGTGACAAGGCACGACAGCCGATCTCGGAGAGTACGATGAGGCCGAAGCGGGGATCTTCGTCGAACGTTCGGTCGTGGCCGATCTTGAAAGCCCGGGCGACGGCCGCCGCGTCGACATCCTGCGCGTCGCCAGCCTCGCTCGTGACGAAGGCAAGGGGACGCCCTGGCGCGACGAAGCAGCCCGGCAACAAAGCGAGCTGGATTCGGACTCCCGCGTCGGCCGCGATCGCCTGGAGGGCCGGCATGTCGATCTGCTGGACGTAGCCGAGAGACTCACCTTCGAGGCTCCGGGCACCCTCGGGAACCGGCTGAGCGGGGACACCGCACATGTGCGGATGGCGCCGCCGCCGTTCGAGGGACGCCGTGGTCGCGGCCTCGACCTTGTCGATCGTCTCGCCGAGGCGCCCCAACCGGGCGATGCGATCGACCCAGCGCACGAACGTCACGATCACGATCGCGAAGACGACCAGAGTCCCGGCGAAGAGGACGAAGCGCCCGGCCGTCCCGTAATAGTCGTTCTTGACGGCGATGAGAGCGACGATGCTGAAGATGAAGGACCCGATGAAGGCGGAGAGGGCGTTCTGAGAGACGTCGTCGGCCAGAACGAGCGCGAAAGAGCGGGGTGTCGCGGTGTTGCTGGCTGACGCGTAGGCGGAGACCATCGACGAGACGGCGAACGTCGCGATGACCAGCATGCTCGAGGCGATGATGGAGAGCAGCGTTTCGACGGAGTCGACGGTGATGTCCGGAACGTATTTGCCGAGCGAAGTCCCGTCGACGGCGTGAGCCAGGAATACTCCCGCCACGGTGAGGAGACACACGAACAGGGGACGAATCCAAAGGCGCTCGCGGACGCGGTTCAGCCAGAATCTCAACTTGTTCTTCACGAGCTCTCCTGTCGGTTCGTGCTCCCGGCAGATCGAGCCGGATCGTGCCGATCAAACTCTTGCAAGCGACGGTCTCCGAGTCCACGACGCGTTCGTTTTCGAGTAACTGAGTGAGGAAGGCGCTTTCCGAGTCTCCGCACTTCCCGATGTCAACGGCCCTTGGTAGAGGATCCCCGGGAGCGCTGGCGCGCACGCGACCGCCGACTCCCGTGCTTCTCCAGGATGTGCGCCGCTTCCTCGCGCGCTTCGGCGGATCGCCTCGCGGACTGCATGCGACTTCGTGCGCTGCGATAGGCTTCCGTGTGCTCGACGATGGGGGCTGGATAATCCCGACCGATGACGCAGGCAGCGCTGCGTTGCTGGGCAGGCGAGAGTCGATGCGGCTCGGCAATCGCCTCGTCGGGGACTCCGGCGAGCTCGGGCACCCACTTTCGAATGAAGTCGCCGCGCGGATCCTGATCGTGGACCTGCTTGATCGGAGAGTAGATGCGCACCGCATTGATGCCGGTGACGCCCGACTGCATTTGGAACTGGCTGAAGTGGATCCCGGGCTCGAAGTCGAGAAAATGCCGCGCCAGAAACACCGCCGGACGTCGCCAATGCAGCCAAAGGTGATAGGACGCGAACGACACCAGCATCGCTCGCATGCGGAAGTTGATCCAGCCCGTCCGGTGCAGGCACCGCATGCACGCATCGACGAGCGGGTATCCGGTCTGCCCGCGGCACCAAGCCTCGAAGCGTTCGTCGTCGAACTCGTCCTCGCGCAAGCCGTCGTACGCTCGGCTCATGTTCTCGAACTCGATAGCCGGCTCGCTCTCGAACTTCTGGATGAAATGGCAGTGCCAGCGCAGTCGACCCTCGAAGCTGGCCAGCGACCCGAGCCCGCCGGGCTCGCGCTCGGCCTTCGGGACCGCTCGCAGCGCGGCCCGCCGCTTCTGGGTCGCCTGGTAAACATCACGGATCGACACGTTGCCCCAGGCGAGGTAGGGGCTCAGGCGAGAGCACGCCTCCCACGCGGTCACCGGGCTGGACATGCCCTCGCGATAGTCGATTCCCCGCCGATCGAGGAAGCTCTCGAGCGTTTCTCGAGCGAGGCCCTCTCCGCCTCGCTGCGCGTAGGATTTCGAGCTCGCCGGCAGGCCGAGCTCGGCGAGCCTGCGGATGCCCCCGAGATTCACGAGGCTCGGGTCGACGGAGCGCAGCGCATTCGGAACGATCGCAGGTTCCTCTTGCATGCGTTTCTGCCAGAGGCGCGACCAGCCGTCCCGATCGCGCAGCCCTCGGACGACGCCGTTCTGAGGCAGCTCGGTCCAGGCGACTTGGTGCTCGCGGCACCAGCCTTCGACTCGCCGGTCTCGGGCGCCCGTGATCGCGAGTCCGGTCTCCTCGTGACTCCAGAGGCCATGAATACCTCCTACCGATTGCAGCTCCGCCTGCAGCTCGGCGAGCACCTCCGGCATCGACCCGACCCGGAGGCAGAGGAGACCTCCCCGTTTCCGGATTCCCGACTCGAGCTCGGTCAACCCCTCGTTGATGAAGACGACGTGTGAGCTGTCCAACTCCGGGCTGGCAAGTAGCTCGGGCTCGTAGACGTAAAGGCACAGGACGGGCCGGCCGGTCGCCGCCGCCCCGGACATGGCCGCGTGATCCGACAGGCGCAGATCCCGCTTGAACCAGACGACTTCCACTCCCGTGCTCACGACGCAGAGGCTCCTACTCGAGAGAGGATCGTTTCGGACTCACAAGAGGCTCGGGAAGACATGGCCCGGATCTCTTCGTCGGCGGCCCCTCGGGAGATGTGGAGTCCGAGAACGAGCCGAAGCTGCGCCCGCTTCGCAAGCCGACGAGGAGGTGCGAGGATCCTGGCGAGCCTGCCCCCGTACATCCCGATCGAGGTGTCAGGATCGCAGAGCCGCCGTGAGTCCGGAGTCCGCCGGACGAGGCAACGGCACGTTGCACCGAGACGGGTGAGCCCGGAGGCTCATCCTTCGAGCGCGGAGTGAAAGCTGCCACGA
This sequence comes from Planctomycetota bacterium, assembly GCA_029260795.1. Lineage (GTDB taxonomy): Bacteria > Planctomycetota > OFTM77 > OFTM77 > OFTM77 > OFTM77. The sequence goes on from JAJDCO010000002.1 coordinate 4,416, forward strand.
GGCCACGCCGCGAATCCCGGGTGTGATTCGAGGAGAGTGCTGCCGACGACGGAGTATCGAGCCTGAGGTGCGGTGGGAGGTCTCGTCGGCTTCGGTTGCGGGCCAGATGACGGCCCCATCGTGGCCAGCCTCAAGGCTCACTAAGTCGACATCCGGGGCTTCCGCGTGAGGCCGTACGCCCGCCGCCGTTCCTCCCTCACGAACCCGCCGCGGGCACGATGTACAGCTCGAGGAGGTTGTAGACGCTTGCGTACTGCGCGCTGGATTGGCTCTGAGTGACGTTCCAGTCCGACGTCGCGACGACGACGAGGTTCAGGTCCTCGAAGACGAAGATGAGCTGGCCGCCGTGCCCCTTCGCGAAGTAGGCGTTGCTGCCGAAGTTGCCCTGCCACCACCAGGCGCCGTAGGTCTGCCAGCCGCCGGGGTTGATCAGGGGTTGCGTGCTCCATTGGACCCAGGACGGTGAGACGACCTGGTTGCCGTCGAGGGAGCCGTCGTTGAGGAAGAGCTCGCCGAAGCGGGCCAGGTCGCGCGGGCGCATGAAGACCTCGGAGCCGCCGAAGTCGATGTCGTTCGGGTCGTGATCCCAGCGCACCGCCTCGATGCCAATCGGATCGAAGAGGTTCTGGCGAGCGAAGTCCCAGGTTGGCTGGCCCGTGATCTCGGTCAGCAGGGCCGAGCCGACATGGGTCAATCCCGTGCTGTATTGAAACGTGCTGCCGGGACTCGAGACCAGCGACTGATCGATGACCCACTGCACCCAGTCCGACGAAGCGATCCAGCCCGTGACCGAAGACTCGCCAGGCCAGTAGAGCCCGGCGCTCATCGTCAGGAGGTCCTGGACCCGAATCAGCCGCTTGTACGGATCGACCCCGCCCGTGAAGTACTGGGGAATCAGGCTCGCCACGGTCTCGGTCACGCTGGAGAAGGCGCCCTGGTCCTGGGCGATGCCGACCAGGGCCGACAGCATGCTCTTCGACGCGGACTTGATGTTGTTCGCCATCGTGCCGTCCCAGCCATTGAAGTACGCTTCTTTGACCAGCCGGCCATTGCGCACCACGAGGAGGCTGTGGAAGGCCGGGATCCCGGACGCGACTTGGACGGCTTGATCGAGGAGAGCGCCATTCATGCCTTCGGCCTCGGGGCTCGCCGTCGGCCAGGGGTAGCCGTCGTGCTCGTCGAGTGTGCCTTGGCGGCTCCAGAAGCCAGAGACCGGCCAGCCGAGCCGCGGAAGATCCGACGGCGTCGTGATGTCCGCCGGTCCGGGGGCGTGGGTGTTCTTCAGCAGATGCGTATACGTGCCGAGGTCGAAGACTCCGACGGTGTCGATGCCGTCGCCGTCCCAATCCCCCGTGCAGGGATACGACGGGATCGGTCCGAAAGTGATCTGGATCTCGGTCGGTCCTGAGCTGTTCGAGTTCCTCAGGTAGAACGTGCCGCTCGTGAAGGAGTAGATGCCGATCGTGTCGATGCCGTCGCCATCGAAGTCGCCCGCGACGGGGACGCTATTGCCAAAGGGACCGAATGTGAATGCAAGATCCGCCGCACCCGGCGTATTGGAGTTCCTCAGCCAGAACAGCCCCGTCGTGGGCGCATAGGATCCGATCGTGTCAATGCCGTCGCCATCCCAATCGCCGGTCACGGGATAAGAGTTGGGCTGGCCGAAAGGAATAATGAGGTCGGGGTCGCCCGTGCCGTTTTCGGAGCAGAGTCCGAACTCGGCCGGCCGCGTGTCATAGATCCCGAGCGTATCCCAGCCGTCGCCGTCCCAGTCGCCGGCGACCGGGATGTGCACGCTCACGGCCAAGGACGACGTGCCGAGATGGAAGTCGCGCGACCGGCCCGGCCGGTTCAGGACATGCCTCAGGCGGGCGTAGTTGCCCAAGAGGTCATAGAGGCCGATGCTGTCTTGCCCCGGCGGCGCGGGCTTCAGCGGCGGAGGGAGCTGGGGCTGGCCGAAGGCCCCTGCGCCCAAGAAGAGGGACGCTGCCAGGACAGGGACGAGGGCGACAGGCTGCTGGCGTGCCATGGTCGGGTTCTCCGGTTCGTGGCGATGGAAGGGCTCGAGGGTCGACGAGGACTCACCTCGGTGGAGGCTGCCGGTCCTCTCCGTTTTGCACCCGGACGGAGCTGGCGTCGAGCTTCTGTCTCCGATGAACCGAGCGGGGCACCCCGCGTTCCGCCAAGAACCAACTGCCGCTGCGGCTGCATGGTGTCCTTCGTGACACCGTTCGTCTACAGGACTCGATCTTGTCACATCCTCGCCGGTGTTGTTTCTGCGACCGTCGTCGAACGGATCTCGTCCCGGTCATTGCGACGCGCGCAGCACTTTCAGGATGGGGTAGGGCGAGGCGAGGCGGCTTCGTGAGCTGGTAGGCGGTGGCGATCGTCTGGCGCAGGTCGGACGCGAGATAGGCTGTCAAGGGCTTTTCGGAGTCGAAGAGGTAGATGCCGGCCCACGTCTTCTCGACTTCGTCGTACGAGGTGTACTCTTGGACGAGGCCCAGGACCTCGAGGAGCTGGGCCATGCGCTCGCGGTAGCGTCGCTCACTCAGCTACCACCTCGGTGTGGTCCTCCTCCAGCCCCGGGCGCGAGCACACGGGCCACGGAGCACGGTGCGCTGCTTGCATCATTTGCTCATCGCTCGACGGCGCGGGTCAACTTCATCGATTCGAGTTGCGAGCTTCCCCCCGGAAGGCGACTCTATGGAATCTGCTCGACCGCGCGAGTGCGACCGGCGTCGCTCGTGGTGTGGGAATCATCGGACGCCTCGACAGACAGCTACGATCGTGCGGAGCTCTCCGGAGTGAGTGGTGAGATCGGAGGTGAGAATGAGAATGGCAGTCGTTCTGTGGGGCGCGCTCGTCCTGGTCGCGCTTGTCCCGGTAGGCCGCGCGGCGGCGCAGTCGTCGTTCGACGCGGAGTTCTTCGTGGCCACCGATGGCGACGACCGCTGGTCCGGCACCTTGCCCGAGTCGAGCGGTGACGACTCGAACGGCCCTTTCGCCACGATCGAGCGCGCCCGATCGGCCGTTCGCGAGCTGCGTCTCCGCGAGCCCGAGCGTCAGCGGCCGGTCGTGGTCGCCCTCCGGGGCGGCCGCTACGAGCTCGAGCGGACGATCGTGCTCGAGCCCGAAGACTCGGGCACGGAGCTGTCGCCGACGGTCTATTCAGCCTTCCCGGGAGAAGAGCCCGTTCTGAGCGGTGGTCGGCGAATCGATGGCTGGAAGCAAAAGGAGGCCGGCGTCTTCGAGGTGGTTCTCCCGGAAGTACGTGAGAAAGGCGAGGGCTTCTCCGAGCTCTTCGTCGGAGGACGCCGCCGCCCGCGGCCTCGCCTACCCGAGCAGGGTTACTTCCTCATCGCGGAGGAGCTCGAGCCGAGCGAGCGTCATCGGACCCGGGGCTACGATCGCTTCGTCTTCACCGAGGGCGATCTCCAGTCCGATTGGCAGCACCTCGAGGATGTCGAGGTGGTGGCCTTCCACCACTGGTGCGTCTCTCGGCTTCGGATCGCCGCGATCGATCCCGGCGAGAAGGTCGTCCGCTTCACGGGTCCCACGCGCACCTTGGCCGGTTGGAACAAGCTGGCTCGCGGTCATCGCTACCTGGTCGAGAACGTCTGGGAGGCGTTCACCAAGCCGGGCCAGTGGTATCTCGATCGGCCGAGCGGCATCCTCTCCTACCGAGCTTTGCCGGGCGAATCGCTCGAGACGCTCGAGGCGATCGCGCCACGGCTCGAGCGGTTGCTGTCCCTCGAGGGCGACGTGGCGAGCGGTCGGCGGGTGGAGCACGTCCAGTTCCGGGGACTGACGTTCGAGCACACGCGTTACGCGTTGCCGCCCGAGGGCGTGAGCTATCCGCAGGCCGAGGTGCACCTGCCGGGAGCGATCTCGGCCCAAGGCGCCTTCTCCTGCGCCTTCGAGCAGTGCCAGATTCGAAACGTCGCCGGCTACGCTTTCGAGCTGGGGCTTGATTGCCACGCGAACCGCCTCGAGGGATGCACGCTGATCGGGATGGGGGCCGGTGGCGTCAAGATCGGGACGACGGGCCTTTCGTGGTCGACGGGAGCTGAGCCCGTCGTGCTCACCTCGCAGACGGCGGCCTCCCACAATCGCATCGCCGACTGCACGATCGCGCAGGGCGGGCGCCATCATCCGGCCGCAGTCGGCGTGTGGATCGGGCAAGCCCACCACAACGAGATCGTGCACAACGAGATCTTCGACTTCTACTACACGGGCGTCTCGGTGGGTTGGAGCTGGGGCTACGGCGAGAGCTTCGCCCACCACAACCGGATCGAGAGCAACGTGATTCGTGACCTCGGCCAAGGCGTGCTCAGCGACCTGGGCGGCATCTACACCCTGGGCATCTCTCCGGGCACGGTGCTGCGCCACAACGTGATTCGCGACGTCGAGTCGTTCGGCTACGGCGGCTGGGGTATCTACTTCGACGAGGGCTCGACGGGGATCGTCGCCGAGAGCAACCTGGTCGAGCGCACGAAGACCGGCTCGTTCCATCAGCACTACGGCCGGGAGAACGTCGTGCGGAACAACGTCCTCGTCGACTCGAAGCAGTGGCAGCTCCAGCGCACGCGGGCCGAAGATCATCGCTCCTTCGTCTTCGAGCGGAACATCGTGCTCTGGCACCAGGGTCCGCTGCTGTACTCGAGCTGGGGCGACGATCGGTTCACGATGGACGGCAATCTCTACTGGAATGCGGCCGGCGCCTCGATCGACTTTGCGGGGGCGGACCTGCCGACGTGGCGATCGCGCGGCCACGACCGATCCTCATTGATCGCCGATCCTCTCTTGGTCGATCCGGCGGCCGGTGACTTCCGCTTGCGGCCCGGCTCACCGGCCGAGGTGATCGGCTTTCGGCCCGTCGACTTCACGAAGGCCGGCCGGCTCACCGAGCCACCGGTCCTCACGAACCGCGCCGAGCCCGCCTTTCCACTCCCCGAGGGAACCAGGCGCTGACAGATGGAGAAAAGTGTAGGCCGACTGATCTTCCTCGTCGTGCTGGCGTGGCCCGCGGGCCGGGGAATGGCGGCGGCTTGTACGGAGGGATCTGGAGTGCGTTCGGGGAGCGGACCGAGAAGGCCATTCGGCCGTAGGAGAATCGCCATGGTCCGCGGAGCTGACGCCGGGTGTGGCGGCGGCTTGCTCGGAGGGATCTGGAGTGCGTTCGCGGAGCGGACCGAGGAGGGCCTTCGGCCGGAGGAGGATCGTCGCGGTCCGCGGAGCTGACGCCGGGTGTGGCGGCTGCTCGCTTCGCGCGCGGTTCCTGGCGATCGCGGTCGTACCGGCGTACGGGAGAATTCGCCGTTAGCGGGCGACGACCTCTTCCTTCGTTCGCGGGACCCGCTTGCTGCGCGCGCGGCACACACCTCCAACTTCCAGAGTGTTGTGCCCTTGTGTGAGTGATCGGGCCTTGATAAGCAACGGGAGCAGTCCGATTCCATCCACTTCGATCTCAGGACACTCCATCGTGATGATCTCCGGCCTCCTCGACGCCTTGATCTGTGCCGGTATCCTCGTTTCCTCTTCGGTGCCCGCGCACTCCGGTCGCGACGCGTTGGATCGGCCGAACGTGGTGATCTTCTTTCTCGATGACAGTGGCTATGGCGATTACACCCACACCGGCAACCCGACCATCTCGACACCCCAGATCAGCCGCTTGGCGCGAGAGGGAGTCCAATTCACGCAGTTCTACGTGACCTCTCCTGCTTGCAGCGCCTCGCGTTACTCCTTGATGACCGGTCGTTACCCGGCCCGCTCGGGTCTCGGTTCGTGGGTGATCGGACCCGGGAGTGCCCGGCATCTTCATCCGGACGAGTTCACATTGGCCGAAGGGCTGCGTGACCGCGGTTACGCCACCGCTCTGTTCGGCAAGTGGCACCTCGGCACACCGAATGAGCGAAATGGATTCTCGCCCGACGCGCTGCCCCTGGCTCACGGCTTTGAACGTTGGGTCGGGACCAACGTCTCCCACGACTACGCCAACTCGTTGCTGATTCGAAGCGATCCCCAAGGCAAAGCGCCCGTCCCGGGCTATCGCATTCTCGGAGAGAAGCTGCGGACGAACCATACCGTGGCGAGGACATTGACCGGCAGGTACACCGAGGCCGCCGTCCAGTTCATCGAGGAGAATCACGAGCATCCGTTCTTCGCTTGCATCACTCACAACATGCCGCACCTCGGTCTCGAGGTCGGCGAGGCCTTCGAAGGGACATCGCGCCGGGGCCTCTTGGGGGATGTGATGGCCGAGGTGGACGACTCGGTGGGTCGTGTGGTGGCGGCCCTCGAGGCTCATGACATCGCGCGGAACACTCTGGTCCTCTTCTCCTCGGACAACGGACCGTGGCTGCGCTTCTTGGAGACGGCCCAACATCCTGACTACGGCGAGGCACGTCTGCATGTCGGGTACGCGCACCCGTTCCGGGATGGCAAGGGGTCGACGTGGGAGGGCGGTCACCGAGTGCCGGGTCTGTTCTGGTGGCCGGGCGTCATCGAGCCACGCGTCGAGATGGATCCCGCCAGTACACTCGACGTGCTGCCGACGGTCTTCGGACTTTGTGGGGTCGACCTCCCCGATGATCGCAGCCTCGATGGGCGGGACATCCGTCCGCTGCTCAGCTCGAAGCTGGCGCCAACCGATCCCGCCGTGCCTCCTTTCGAGCTCATCTACTCCTACTCCGACAACCGCGCCTCGGCTCTCCGCATCGGTCCCTGGAAGATGCATGTGCGCCTCGGGTCTCAGCTCGGCACCAACTACGGCTTCAGCGCGTCGCGTGAGTCGCCTCTCCTCTTTCAGGTCGAGCACGACCTCGGCGAGCGAATCGATCGCGCGGCAGAGGAGGCCGAGCGCGTGCGCGGGATGCAGCAGCGACTGACCGCGCTCGAGAAGGCCCTTGCCCGAGAAGGGACCTATTGGGACTAGAGCGCGCGGACAAAGCCGGAGTGCGTCTGCGGAGAGGACGGGTGGGGAAGTCCGGGGATCTCGAGGTCGGTCGGGGTCCGCGGAGCTGACGCCGGGCTCCGTCTTCTCGGGCGCCAGCTGCGCCTCGCGGTGGGTGTCACGAGAGCTCGTGGGCGCAGGAAGGGCGTCGTGCCGCCACCGGGGTTGTCGTCGGTCTCGATCGGCTTCTTGCCGGCGAAGAGGGCGGCTGCGCCAGAGGCTTCCCCAGTCGTTCAGGTTACGCCTCTTCGGGGCGGGGTCAACGGGGATGGGGGGCCCCGCACGCTGCGCGGAGCTGACGCCGGGAGCTTGCTGCGCGCGCGGTTCTTGGCGAGCGCAGTCGTTGCGGCGTGCGGTGAATTCGCCGTGAGCGGGCGACGACCTCCTCCTTTGCTCGCGGCTCCCGCTTGCTGCGCGCGCGGCACACACCCTCGCGTTGGGTGTCGTTGTTTGCCGCTCGGCCCGCTTGCTGCGCGCGCGGCTCGTGGGTCCGAAGCCGGTTTGGTCACGCGAATGTTGCTGGGAGCGTGGTTTGGACGCGCTCTTCGTCCCCGGAAACTCCGCGTGCTTGATTCCTCGTCCGCCCGCTTGCTACCGTCCATCCACCCCTGGAAGGACTCCCTCTTGCCCCGAGGACGCAACATGAGCGCTTCGAACGCGCTGTCGCTGGCTGCCGGCCGGTCGGTCTTGCTCGGCGTCTTTCTCGTGGCGGCGGCCGCGGCCGAGGACGTGAGCTTCAATCGCGATGTCCGGCCCTTGCTCGCCGACCGCTGCTTTCCTTGTCACGGTCCGAACGACGCGGATCGTCAAGCCCGCTTGCGGCTCGATGTGCCGGGCGGAAACCAAGGAGCCTATCGCACTCGTCGAGGCGTGACGGCCATCAAGCCGGGAGATCTCGAGGGCAGCGAGCTGTGGTATCGCATCACGTCCGACGATGAGCTGGTGGCGATGCCACCGCGCGACTCACACAAGAAGCCGCTGACTGCCGAGGAGGCGGCGCTCATCGGGAGGTGGATACAGGAGGGAGCGGAGTACCAAGACTTCTGGGCGTTCGTGCCGCCGAGGAAGTCGCCGCCCCCGAAAATCGGGCACCCCGCTTGGCGGGAGGGGATCGTCGATCCCTACGTGATGGCGAATCTCGAGGCACTGACGATCGTGCCCAAGAAGGTCGCAGACAAGCGCACTCTCATTCGGCGCGTCAGCTTCGACCTGACGGGCCTGCCGCCGACGCTGGAAGAGATCGACCGCTTCCTCGAGGACCAGTCACCGAGCGCGTATGAAGAGCTCGTCGAGCGCCTTTTTGAATCACCCGCCTATGGGGAGCACATGGCTCGCTATTGGGCTGATCTCGTGCGGTTGGCAGATACGAATGGAATGCACAAGGACTTCCCGCGCGACTTCTCGGAGTATCGGAGCTGGCTGATTCGCTCCTTCAACGACAACCTGCCCTTCGACGACTTCGTCAAGTACCAGCTCGCCGGTGACCTCTATCCGGATCCGACCACCGATCAGCTCGTGGCATCTGGCTTCAATCGACTGCATCTGATCATCGATCGTGGCACCGCGCTGCCCGAAGAGAGCCACCACAAGAACGTATTGGATCGAGTTCAGGCCTTCGGGACCGCCTTCCTGGGACTGACCGTTCAATGCGCTCAGTGCCACGACCACAAGTACGACCCGATCCGTCAGCGCGACTATTATCAGATCTATGCCTTCTTCAACAACTTCGACGGTGATCCCGAGACGGACGGCGCGCCGCGGCGAGGCATGCAGCCGCCCTTCATCACTCTCGAGACGCCCGAGCAGAAGGAGCGGATGGCGAAGCTGAAGGCCGACGAGGCCCAGTTGGCAGAGGCGTTGGCGGCGAGCACCGCCGAGCAGCGCACAGCGGAGCTCGAGAAGAAGCTCAGCGTCGTTCGCAGCGCCACCGAGAGGCTCGCCGCGTCGATCCCGGTGGCCATGGTGATGAAGGACCGGGCCGAAGTGCGGCCGACGCATGTGCTCCAGCGTGGCGCCTATGACGCGCCCGGCGAGCCGGTCGAGCGCGGGACGCCCGCCTTCTTGCCGCCAATGAGAAAGAAAGACGACACCGCTACCCGAATGGACCTGGCCGAATGGTTGGTCGTGCCGGAGCATCCGCTGACCGCGCGGGTCGCCGTCAATCGCTTTTGGCAGCAGTTGTTCGGTCACGGGCTGGTCGAGACTTCGGAAGACTTCGGCGCCCAGGGCGAGTGGCCGAGTCATCCCGACCTGCTCGATGCCCTGGCCGTGCGTTTCGTGGAATCGGGCTGGGACGTGAAGCAGCTCATGCGCGATATCGTGTGCTCGAAGACCTATCGCCAAAGCTCCGACGCGAGCCCGGCCGAGTACACCCGCGACCCCCAGAATCGCCTCCTCGCACGAGCCCCGCGCTATCGCCTGGACGCCGAGATGATCCGCGATCAGTTCCTCCTCCTCAGCGGCAAGCTCAACCGATCGATGTACGGGCTCAGCGTCAAGCCGCCGCAACCACCCGGACTGTGGGAGGCGGTGAGCATGGCCCAGCCGAACACTTACGTCGCGGACAAGGGGAATGCCATCTATCGCCGGAGCTTCTACACGCACTGGCGCCGAGCGATTCCGCCACCGCAGATGACGTTGCTGAACGCGCCGTCCCGGGAGTTCTGTACGGCGCGACGCGAGCGCACCAATACACCCTTGCAGGCGCTGCTGCTCATGAACGAGCCCGAGTTCTTCAATGCCGCGAGATCCTGCGCATTGAAGACGTTGGACGAGGTCGGTGGTGACGAGGCGAAGGCCGTGCGCCGCCTCTATGAGAAGGTGACCTCACAGGTGCCCGACCCGGCACAGATTCGACGGCTGCAGGAAGCGCTGACGGACTTTCGAGCCTTCTACGCTGCGGATCCCGCCTTGGCGAGTGCACTGACGGCCGACTGGAAAGAGGCGGACGCCCACCAGCGCCTCGAGCTCGCCGCCTGGACGATGGTGACGCACAGCCTGTTCAACATCGAGCTCGCGAAGGTGAAACGATGAACGACTTGTTCCAGCGATTCTGCGACCTTCAGAACCGTCGACAGTTCTTGATCAACGCGAGCCTGGGCCTCGGGGCCGCCGCCTCGACGCTGGTGACTCCAATCGCGACCGCCGCCTCGAAGAGGGCGCGGACAGCGCCGAACGGGCCGCATCACCCGCCGAGAGCCAAGCGCGTGATCTTCCTGTTCATGGCCGGCGCGCCGAGCCAGCTCGATCTCTTCGATTCCAAGCCGCATCTGGAGAAGCTGCACGGGCAACCGCTGCCGAAGGAGATCAGCAAGGGGCAGCGCGTCACCACCATGACGCGCGGCAAGGAGCAGAGGATCTGTGCGTCGGTCTTCCGGTTCGCTCCCCAAGGCCAGAGCGGCTTGGAGATGTGCGAGCTGCTGCCGTACCTGTCCACCCAGGCGGACGAGATCGCCATGATCAAGTCCACCTTTACCGAGTCCATCAATCACGATCCCGGCAAGACGTTCTTCTGCACGGGATCGGAGATCCCCGGCAAGGCGAGCATGGGGTCTTGGCTGAGCTATGGACTGGGAACGATGAACAAGGACCTTCCGGACTTCGTCGTGTTGACGTCGGCGTTTTGGTCGGGCCGGGTCAACGTGCAGGCCTTGTACACCCGCCTGTGGGGAGCCGGATTCCTGCCGTCGAAGCACCAGGGCGTCGCGCTGCAGTCGGTCGGGGATCCGGTGCTCTTCCTGTCGAATCCTCCCGGCGTGGATCGCTCGGCGCGTCGCAAGATGCTGGACCTGGTCGCCAGGCTGAACCGCGACGAGCAGACGAGGAGCGGTGATCCCGAGATCGAGACCTCGCTCGCTCAGCAGGAGATGGCCTTTCGGATGCAGACCTCGGTGCCCGAGCTGACCGACCTGAGCGACGAGCCGCCGGCGATCCTCGAGATGTATGGGCCCGAGGTCCACAAGTCGGGCTCGTTCGCTCGCAACTGTCTGTTGGCGCGGCGCATGGCGGAGCGAGACGTGCGCTTCGTGCAGCTCTTTCACCGCGGCTGGGATCACCACTCGCGCTTGCCGGACAACCTACGCGGTCAGGCCCAGGACGTGGATCAGCCCATCGCGGCTCTCATGACGGACCTCAAGCAGCGCGGTCTGCTCGATGACACGCTGATCGTGTTCGCGGGCGAGTTCGGGCGCACGGTCTTTGGTCAAGGCAGCATCGACGATCGAGACAACTACGGCCGCGATCATCACCCGCGCTGCTTCACGACCTGGATGGCGGGAGGTGGCGTGAAAGGCGGCCTCAGCTACGGCGAGACGGACGACTTCTGTTACAACGTCGTGAGAGACCCGGTCCATTTGCGCGATCTTCAGGCGACGATCCTGCACTTGGTCGGCATCGACCACGAGCGATTGAGCGTCCGCTTCCAAGGCCTGGATCAACGACTGACCGGTGTCGAGGAGGCTCGCGTCGTTCACGAGATCTTGGCATAGCGCCCGTGCACGCGGTTCACAGGATTCCGGAGACTTCGATGAAGCTGCCCGTCTTGCTCCTCGTCCCCGCACTCTTCTTCGCTGCCGCTCTCGACCTCGCCGCGCAAACCGCCACCGGCACGGCGGCCCCTCGCCGGCTGGCGGGCTGCGTGGGCGGGCGCATCAGCGACGATCTGTATGCCGTGCGCGAATGCGGGCCACCTGCCAACCGTGTGAACCTCGTGTTCATCGGGGATGGGTACCAAGCGGCCGAGCTGGGGGCGTGGGCCACGCACGTCGACTCGATGGTCAGCCGGCTCTTCGGCGGCGAGTCGCCGCCCTATGAGCGCTACGCGAGCTTCATCAACGTCTACCGCATCGATCTGGTGAGCAACGAGTCGGGGGTCGACGTGCCGGGGAGCGGTATCTTCGTCGATACGGCGCTCGATGGCTGCAACTGCTGCATCGATTACACCATCGGCCAATGCCAGGTCGACTGGGCCAAGACCCATGCGGCCATCGACGCGGCCACCCCCGGAATCGACATCGACTGGCGACTGGTCGGACTGAATACGGGGATCTATCTCGGTGGGACGCACTATCCCCCCGAAGGGACCTTGGCGGTCTACGGTACGGGACACGCGCTGGCCTTCGAGATCCTCGCCCACGAAGGCGGGCACGGCTTTCACTGGCTCGCCGACGAGTACCACGCTCCTCAATACGACAATACCTTCTATACCGGGCCGGAGCCGTCCCAAGTCAACTTGACGATCGATTCGAGTGGGAACAAGTGGGCGCCTTGGCTCGGCTTTGCGCAACCGCATCTGGGTGGGCCGGTCGGCGCCTACGAAGGCGGGGGTGCCGTCTATGGCAAGGGCATCTGGCGGCCGTCCTTTCGATCCCGCATGAACAACCTGCGAGATCCGCTGGACGCGATCGGTCAGGAAGCGGCCATTCACTCGATCTACAACCTCGTTCGCCCCATTGATCTGTATGGCCCGGCGCAGTCCTTCGTGCCGCCGGACACACCGCTCTGGGTCCGAGTGATCGATCCCGCGGTGCTGCTCATCGACTGGTTCATCGATGATGTGTGGGTGGCGTCGGGGGAGGACTTCGACCTGGCGACACGAGCGCTGACTCCGGGCCTGCACGCGATCGAAGCTCGCGTGCGCGACGAGGTCCTCGACCATGCCTTCTCCGACAACGCGAATCCCCACGCGCTCGATCTCGTGCGACGGAACACGAGCCGCCTGACGCAGACCGTGAGCTGGCTCACCTTCGTACCCTGATGAGGGAGGCGGCTCTGCTGACTCTTCTCGGTCGATCTCTCTGTGACTCCCAGCGCGGCTCGGTGTCCTACCGGAGCTTCCAGGCCCAGATCACGTGCTCTTCGGGGTAGAAGGCGATCTCCTGGTGGCTTGCGTCGAAGCCGGTGACGACGTTCTCGGTGAGGTAGTCGGTGGCGTCGCGCCAGGCAATGGCGGCGATCTCGTAGTGGACGGGATGGCTCGCGATCAAGTAGACCGAAGTCGCACGCTCTGACGAAGGGCTCGCCCGGCCCTTCGTCTGCCCTCTACTGTCCCGACTTCTCGCTGCGGTAGACCGTCCAGTTGCGCTGGCCCGAGAGGTCTTCGATCACGACCTCGAAGACGGGAATGGGGGGCTCGGTTGCGGTCACCTCGACCACGCGCGCGAATCCGACGCCTTGAGCGTTGGACTTGCCGCCGTCGGTCACGAGGACGTTGCCCGTGAGCCGCAGCGGGTCCGCGTCTCCGAGGAAGCGCGAGTAGAAGTCGTTCTGGGGCACATCGAAGGGACCCCCGAATGCCCAGGCTTGCGTCAGCGTGCCATTCGCTTCGTCGATCGTGTACTCGACGGCGCGGCTGTACCAGGTGTCGGACGGTGCCGGCGTCCGCGGTGGTACGACGCGATAGTTGCCGTTGTCGAACAGGATCAGGTTTCCATTCGGCTTGAGCTCGGGCGCGTGCTGGTGAAAGGGCCACTCGAATGCTGCCGGGCCGACTGGGGTGAGCAGCTTCTCCTTCCACGGCGAGCGCCAGCGGTCGGGATCCCCGAGAATCCACACCACTCCGTCGGGGCCCGTCGCACCCGGGACGATCTTGACGATCGCGTCCTGGTGTCGCAGCGAGACGATGTAGTTGCCGTCGCTGGGGTCGATGATGACGGCGTTGGCATGAGACCAGTCCCGCACACTCGGGAACTCGGGAGTTTGGTAGACCGGGTTCCAGAACGCTCCATTGAGGCCGTCGTAGCAGATGCGGTAGGGATCGAGCAGGTCCAAGAGACGGGTCTCCCGCAGGATCGTGCCGTCCCGGCGCAGCTCGAGCACGATATCACCGATGACCTTCGCGCGGGGCGACAGGATCCGCGGATCGGCCTCGTCGGCGGGGTAGCCCGAGTACACGCGCGCTTCGCTGCCGAGGGCGAGGAAGTCCGCCGGGTGCTCATCCGGAAGGGCGAAGAACTCGTGATGCAGCGTGTCGGTTGCGAGCAGGATCGTGCCCGGGGGTCGGTCACCCACGAGCTTCTCCGGCGCCCACGCCATCACCACGTTGCCGAGGGGATCGACCTCTGCGGCGAGCTCCCAGCCGCCCAGGCCCATGAGGAAGTTGCCGTTCTCCAACCGCTCGAGCGTGCCGCCACCGGTCGTGGGGTCGTGGAAGTACCAGAGCACTTCGCCGTCTCGGTCGAGCAGGATCTTCCAGCTTCCGTTCGGTCCACCCCCGATCGTCGTGAAGTTTGCGGCGAACCCGATCGCACCGGGCTCCATGGCCGGCGGATTCGACGTGACGATGCGAAGTGGAGGAAAGTCCGGGGGCAGGGCCGGCGTCGAATGCACGAGGATCGTGCGGGCAGTGCGCGCATTGCCGGCCGGATCGATCGCGGTGACTCGAATCGCGTGACGGCGAGCCGGCCGCATGGCGATGACCGCGATCACGTGATCGGTGCGAAAGCCCTTCTCCACCTGGCTCCACCGCTTGACCGGTCCGGCGATGTCCAAGCGCACGCGAGCGGGCTCATCCGTCTTCAACCGGATGATCGCGGCCAGCGGCACCCGTGGGTTGGGGTTGGCCTGGATCGTCGGCCCCTCGAGGATGTCGGGTGGCCGAATGTCGCGGTAGGGCACTTTGCGGAGAGGCTGTGCCAGCAGCGCTCCACTGAGAAGAAGCAGTGCTGTGACGATTCGCTTCATGGCTCTCCGCGCTCCCAAGAGGATTGTGGTCCGTCGCGGCTCGAGCGGTACCGAGACCCCACGCGAATCGCATGGGAAATGGACCGTGGAACCAAGCCTTCGTCTCGCGATCGAAACGACGGTGACCACCGTATCATCCCGCCGCAACGGCGTCGCCGGCCGAGCACGGCAAGAGGTGCGGATCGTTAGGACAACGTGGCGATCGCTTCGATCTCGACCAGGAACCCGTGATGCAGCTTCCCGCAGGGAATCACGGCACGCGCCGGCCGATGGTCTCCGAAGAACTCAGCGTACACGACATTGACGCGGCCCCAGAGCTCGACGTCGGAGACGTAGATCGTCGTCTTGAGGACCTTGCGTCGGTCGGAGCCGGCCGCCCGAACGATCGCTTCGACGTTCTCCAAGGCGCGGCGCGTCTGCTCCTCGATGGAGCCGAGCTTCTTCTCTCCGGTCGCCGGATCGATGGCGAGCTGTCCCGAGACGAAGAGCAGGTCGCCGTGGACGACGCCTTGCGAGTAGTGGCCGGCCGGAGTCGGCGCGGCCTCGGTGACGACGGGTTTCATGGGCGAGCCTCTCTTCGATTGAACGGCAAGTGAGTACGGCGCCTGGCCACTCGGCGGGCCGTGACCATCACGTTGCCAAATGCCTCGCTCGCGAGCGAGCTGCTCGCCGAAAGCATCCCCCTCACCGCGGGCTTCATCGGGACCCCGGCCTCATTGGGGGCCAGGCTTCATGAAGGCTGGCCTCCGAAGCGCCTTGCCACCAGGCTGAAGCCTGGCCTGCGAAGCGCCTTGCCTTCGACGAGCCTGGCCAAGAGTGCTTCTACGACTCTTCCGCGTGGAGGAGCTGGGCGTCGGGAACCGTGGCGAGGAGCTCTGGGGCTGCTTCCTCCTTCTCGGTGCGCTCGATCAACTTGCCGAGCCGCTCCAGGAGGTACTGGCGGAATCCGTAGAAGTGCAGGTAGAGGGCGATGGCCGCGACGCCGTAGCGCAGCGACTTCGGGTTACGGACCAGCATCGTTCCGAGCGTCCACCAGAATTGCCGACGATACTTTGCCTTCACACCGGACCGCCAGATGAGGCGTCCGAAGCCCTTGAGGTCCTTCACCCAATAGCGAAGCGGCAAGCGGAGCTTCTTCTTCTTGCAGTTGAGATCGAGAACCATACGTCGCACGCGCGCGAAGTAGCGATCGGGCGCGTAGGACTCGTCGATGACGCGGCGGTAGTCCCGAAAGATGTCGGCCTTGGGCCGCAGGGTCTCGAAGTTCAGCCCGCCCGTGCACTGGTCGCCATGATCGTCCAAGTCGGTCACGACATCGAACTCTTCCCTCAGCCGGCCTTCCTTTTCCAATCGTCGAGTCAGCTGGGTGTTGGGCAGCGCGAAGAGCAGTCCGACCATGTTGACCGGGACGGAGCTCGTCTCGATCAGATCGATGATCCCTTGCGCGACGCTTCCCTTCTCGGCGTCGAAGCCGACGATGTATCCGGTGTTGATGAAGATCCCGTAGGAGTAGATCTTCTTCACACTCTCGGCGATGTCGCGCCGAGTGTTCTGGGCTTTCTGCATGGCGAGGAGCGTGTCGGAGTCTGGCGACTCGATACCGACGAAGATCACGCTGAAGCCGACGTCTTGCATCATGCCGAGCAGCGTCTCGTCATCGGCGAGGTTGATGGAGGCCTCGGTCGAGAACTCGAACGGCCAGCCATGCTCCTGCTGCCACTCCGCCAACCGGGGGAGGAACTTCTTCAGATCGCGCTTGTTGCCGATGAAGTTGTCGTCGACGAAGTCGACGTGTCCGCGGTAGCCGAGATCGTAGAGCTGGTCGAGCTCGGCGAGCATCTGATCCTGGCCCTTCAGGCGCGGCACGCGTCCGAACAGCTCGATGATGTCGCAGAACTCACAGTTGAAGGGACAGCCGCGCGCGTACTGCACGCCGACGTGCAGGTATCGATCGAACTTCAGGAGATCGAAGCGCGGTCGCGGCGTCGACGAGACGTCGGCCAACTTCTCTCCCGCCTCGTATCGATGCCGGGGGTCACCCTTCTCGAAGTCCGAAAGAAACTCGGGCAGCGAGACCTCGGCCTCACCCAGCACTTGGTAGTCCGCCCGGTCGTAGAGATGTGGGCTGGAGGTCGCGTCCGGTCCGCCGACCACCACGGTCTTTCCGAGCGACCGGCAGCGCTCGATCATCGCCAGCGACGAGACTTGCTGCGCGATCATGCCGCCCGTGAACACGACGTCCGCCCACGCCAGGTCCTCTTCTTGGAGCTGCTCGACGTTGCAGTCGACCAGGCGGCACTCCCAGCTCTCGGGGAGCATTGCGGCGACCGTGATCATCCCGAGCGGAGCGGCCGGGTACTTGGCGTCCACCAGATCGCAGGTCGCTCGATAGTTCCAAAAGGACTTCGACATGAAAGCGGGGTAGATCAGCAAGCAGCGCATCGCGGTTCCTTGTGGCCGTCGAGGGACCGAACGCCATGCGTTCTTGCCGAGCCTTCCCAGGATGAGAAGACGAATGCGGTGGTCCAACCCCTGAGCACCCAGCCTATGCTCTCGAGGGCCTACCAACAAGGCCGGATCTACCGCGCCAGGGCCCAGCGGCGACCGAGGACCGCCTTGGAATCGAATGCACCGCACCTTCTTCGGCACCGAAACTCCCGCTCCGGTCGCCCCAGAGCACAATTCTGCCTGGGGAGGGAGAGGGGAGCTCCCCGAATCCCCATCTTCGGGACGAGCCCGAGGCGGCCCCCGGTTCGGAGTCGCGATCGATCCTCCTCTTGCCTCCTACCGATTCCCGAATGACAATGGGCGCGCCGCGTCGATCGGGAAAGTCCGTGCGACTCGTAACCGATTCTGCCAAGAGCCGTTCTCCGAGCGATCCCCTCGGAAGGCGCGGTCATTGGATCGGTTGCCGTGTGATCGAGCAGAGGCTCGTTGGACGGAGACAGGCGAATCGGCGGCCGCACCCTCCTCGGGTCGGTGAGCTCGTGGACTCGCGAAGAGAGGAGTTCTGCCGGCGAGGCGTCGTGTGCTCGCCAAGGACTCCCGTCAACCAGACTGGACTATCTCGGGCCGATGTCAGACAACCAACAGAACGATCCGAAGCTCCCGCTCGATGCGTCGAGCGACGACAACGAGACGATCTCGAACGCGCCCTCGGCCGCGAGCCACATCCTGGCGGACGATACGGTCACGGGCGAGCATACGCAGATCAGCTCTTCCAGCCGGGGAGAGAGCGACGCCGTATTCGAGCGCCTGGCCGAGCAACGAAGCCCCGGGCAGCGGTATCGCATCGAGAACGAGATCGGACGCGGCGGAATGGGCGTCATCCTCCGGGTCTTCGACGAGGACCTGAATCGCGCCATGGCCATGAAGGTGGTCCTCGGCAGCGAGCAGGAAGGCGGAACGACCGAGACGAGGAATCTCGCACCCGAGCTGCTGGGGCGATTCTTCGATGAGGCGCGCGTCACGGGCCAGCTCGTCCACCCGGGGATCGTGCCCGTCCATGAGCTGGGCATCGACGACACGGGTCGCGCCTACTTCACGATGCAGCTGGTCGAGGGGCGTGACCTGCGCGCGATCCTGGATCTCGTGAATGAGGAGCGCGAAGGGTGGACACGGACGCGTGCGCTCGGCGTGATGCTCAAAGTCTGTGAGGCGATGGCTTATGCCCACTCCAAGGGCGTGATCCATCGAGACCTCAAGCCCGCCAACATCATGGTGGGACGCTTCGGCGAAGTGTACGTCATGGACTGGGGGCTGGCCCGCGTGCTGAATCGCCCCGAAGGACAAGACGACGAGTCCTGGGTCGATACCAAGGCTCGTCCTTATCCGGGAAGCGCGTCCCAGGACGATTTGGACTCGTGCGAGGCTCGGACGCTGGACGGGAATGTGATCGGCACGCCGGCCTACATGTCTCCCGAGCAGGCGCGGGGTCGGGTCTCCGAGCTGGACGCGCGCACGGACGTGTACTCCGTTGGCGCTCTGCTCTACGAGCTGCTCTCCGGGCATCGTCCGTACACGAGCGAGAAAGAGAGCGTGAGCGCCCGCAGCATCCTCACCCGGGCGCACCAGGGGCCGCCCGCGCCGCTGGCCTCCCTCCGCCGCGACATCGCTCCCGAGCTGATCGCCATCTGCGAATGCGCGATGGCCCGCGATCCTCATGATCGCTACGCCGACATGGGTGAGCTCTCCGAGGACTTGCGGGCTTACCTCGAGAACCGGGTCGTGCAGGCGTATCAAACGGGCGCCGTCGCCGAGCTCAAGAAGGTTCAGTCGGCTGTGGCTCTTCAGTCCGCTGGAGCTCCTCAGTCGGCTGTGGCTCTTCAGCCCGCTGGATGTTCACTTGCGCGCCGACGTGATCAACAGGCTTCCCAGTGCAATGCCACCGGTCTGGTCCGTGACTACGTCCTGAGTGGAGCCGACGCTGAGCGACAGCTCGGCGACTCGTCTCGAGACGTAGCTACTCACATCGGCCATGCTGAGCCAGGGTCGTTCTGTGGTGCCTTGGGGCAACGGCGTCTCGGTGGGCGATTCGAGCAGGTGTCGGCCCTCGAGGCACTCGAGCAGCGCGAGCGTGAAGGCGCCATGACCCCACTCTTCGCTCTCGCGCGACGATTGCGCTCCCAGACTGCCCGCCATGACGACCAGCCCCTTTTGGGAGTCGGCGAAGCCTGCCAGTGCCTGACGAACCAGCTGCTGCGTCGGATCTTCGCCTGGGCCCCGCAGACCCAGCCGCGACGAGATGGCACCGGCATGACAAGCGTCCAGCACGACTAGCACCATGCAGGGCAGGTGCCCGAGGGTACGCTGGAAGTCCTCCCAGGCGATCGCCGTGGACTCGAGCACGCGGCGCTCGTCGTAGTCGTGAGGGAGAAAGAAGAAGTACCCGTTCTCGTTGACTTTGCCGTGCCCGGCGAGGGTGACGACGAGGAGATCGTCTTGAGTCGGCCGGTTCGAGGACTTGAGGAGACCCTGGAGCGCTCGGAGAATGCCGTCCTTCGTCGCGCGCTCGTTGAGCAGCACATGAGACGGCGCGTCTTGGAAGAGCGGATTGCGCACGGCCCCGAAAGCAGCGGCCAGCGCGCGCGCATCGTCGTCGGCATAGTGGAGCCGGTAGGTGGGATCCTGGTACTCGCTGATACCGATGCTGAGCGTGATCAGACGACCCGGAGTCGAGCCTGCCTCGCCAATGGGATCGATCGAAGGAGGCTGGTCACGAGTCAGGCCGCGATCGTTCGTCTCGACCGGGTCGCGCTCGAACAGATCGAGCGCGAAAGCGGCCGCGAGCGACACCATCAGGATCATCGCTATCGCTGCAACCCATCGAGTGCGACGCGAGGTCGAGTGCGCGGCGCGTGCGCCCGCCCATTGGCGAACGAGTGCAATGACTCTCTCATCGCGCAGCCGAGTTCCGGTCTTCGGAGCGGCCACGAGCGTATGTGAGAAAGGCGCGCCGTCGAACCACGTGCCGGCTGCGCCGCCTTTGGCCGCGTTCTCGGCAGTCTGAAGCCGGGCCGCGAGCTCCTTCAAGTCGAGACGATGCACCGGGTCCGTCGAGAACACCCAATTCCCGCCGTGCCAATTGACGGCGAGAAAGAGGGCGCCCTCGCTGTCACTTGCCGTGTCGCTCGATCGGCTCCAGTACTTGAAGAGGAGGCTCTTGGGGCGATCGAGGAGCAATGCGGTGGCCTCGGGCGGACCACCCGGCAATCGCACCCTCCAAGACTGGCCGCGCTGGACGTCCTGCCGATAGAGCTGCTCGTCGTTCTCGAGGAAGGCGCGCTCCCGGGCGAATGCCGAGCCGTCGAAGAGCACGTTCACGTGCGGATCCTGGTCCGCCTCGGCGGCTTCGAAGACCCGATCCGCGATCCGGCGCCATCCTTCGACGAAGCGCCGCCGCACACCCGAATCGCCCAGGTCGTCCCCGGCCGTGCGACGCACGGCCGCGAACACTCCTTCGAGCGACACCGCGAGCGGAATCGCCGGCGCCGGGCGAAGCCCTTCGCGAGCCAGGGCCGTGTAACGCGTGAACGCCTGGAGCCCGGATGGCAGAGACTGTCCCTCGATCTGGTGCTCGAGAATGGCGGCCGCCAGGAGATCGTCGAGGGTCGGCTCGGCAGGAAGGACCAACGTCGTGAGCGTTTCGCCATGGCTCTCGAAGGACGTCGGGCCGTGCTCGAGCGCCAGGCTCGCGGCGTCACGGCGCTCGGTTCCTTCTCGGGCTCGGCCCTCGATCCGCAGCTCACCCGCGGCGAGGGGCGCGTTGTCGGAGGAGATGTGGAGTCGAAGCGACATTCGAGAGAGTCCTCATCCGGGCGGTGAGCTCGTGGGCCCGTTCGACTGGGCCCAGGACCTTCTCAACGGAATTGCGTGACGGGTTGTGTCGCGAAAGTCCCGACAGTCGATGCTCGCATCAAAAGGACTGCAGCTCGATCTTGCGGAACTCGCAAGCGGCGCCTTCGGCTTGGATCGCGATCTGGCCGCTCTTGGCCGTGCAGTCGAAGCCGTCGTTGACGTGGTCGCCGTTGACCCACACGTCGATCGATCGACCGCGGCACTCGATGACCATCGTGTTCCACTCGCCGGCCGGATTCTCGGAGGCGTCCGTCAGGTTGTGGACGCGTCGCGCCATACCTTCGTCGACGCCCCACTTCTCCTTCGGGCCGCGGCGCGCTTCCATGTTCGGGACGTGAATGTCCTCGCCGATGCACCAGAAGTCGCCGGCATTGCCGACGTAGAGCTGGCACTCGATCGATTGCGGGAACATCTTGTACAGGCGTCGGGGCTTCGAGGCGTGGACGAGCACGCCACAGTTGCCCGGCTCACCCGACCAGCGGTACTCGACGGTCAGGCGGTAGTCCGCGAAGGGAGCTTCCGTAATGAGGTGCCCTTGCGGGTTCCCCTTGCTGACCAGGATGCCGTTCTCGACGACGAAGGAGGGCGCGATCTTCTTGCCGCCATCGGCAGCGGGAACGTCGCTGTACCAGCCGTCGAGATTCTCGCCGTTGAAGAGCGCCACCGGCGGCGGCAGCTCCTTGAGGCGCACGTTGCGGAAGCGAATGACGTGCGGTCGACCGTGATCCTGCAAGCCGATGTAGCCCTCCGCCGGACGATCCTTCACGGCGGAGCGATCGAGCGCGACGTCCACGATGCGCTCGCCGTTGAGGCTCACTGCCAGGTGGCTGCCCTGGCAGGTCACGATCATCCGGTTCCACTCGCCGGGCTTCTTCGACATGTTCTTCGAAGCACCGACTGTACTGATGATGCCGCCGTGATCGTGTGCGGTCATCTCGCCTTCGTGCCGGCTCGAGTCCAGGATCTGCGCCTCGATGCCGGTGTTGACGGGGTTGTTGCGGTCGGCGACGCGAAAGTACACGCCGCTGTTGCCGCCCTCGGGATACGAGTACTCCAGGTCGAGGATGAAGTCACGGTAGCGCTTCTTCGTCCAGAGGTAGTCGCCGAAGCGCTGCCAGCCTTGTTCGCCCTCTCGCGGATCGATGACGAGCACGCCACCCTTTTCGACCTTCCAGTTACCGGTCGTCTCCCAGCCGCTGAGATCTTGGCCATTGAAGAGATCGACGAATCCGACGGTGGCGGAGTCGATCTCGCGCAGGCGGAGGTTCCGCCAGCGCACATCGAACGGGCCGCTGCCGCGTCCGACGCCGTGCACCTGTAGGCCGATGAAGCCGCGGGGATGAGTGCGGAACTTGACCGGGTCGACGAGGTCCGAGACCCTCTGGCCGTTGATCCAGACCTGAATGCGAGGGCCAACGGCGAGGACACGGTAGGCGTTCCACTCGCCATTGTGGAAATGCTCGTGGGGTTTTCGAGCGTCGTCGGGTGTCATCCAGCCACCGGCCGCCTCGCCGTAGACGTATCCGGACAACGAGCCATTCGGTCGGCTCGCCTCGATCTCGACCTGCGGACCGTTCACGCGTCCTTGCGGCCCGCCGCGAGTACGCGAGCGGATCTGCACGCCCGAGTTGAGCTGGTCGTGGACCTTCACCTCGAACGTCAGCTCGAAGTCGCCGTAGTCTCGATCGGTGCACAGGAACGAGTTGGGGCTGCCATCGGCCGTCGTGCCGACGATCGCGTCCCCCTCGATGCGGTAGCTGGCGGTGCCGTTGCGCTGGGTCCAGCCGTCGAGCGACTTCCCATCGAAGAGGCTCACCCAGCCCTCGGTATCGTCGGTCGCGCCGACGGCGAAGGCGGAGAGCACGAGAAGGATACACGAGACGTTGAGGACGAGACGCGCGGCTGCGTTCATGAGGCTCTCCAGTGGGTGGGGCAGACGACGGAGCGACCAGTGTTCCTGGCGGGGCAGTAGCGATCAAGCAATTCCGGGTGGACGACCACCGATCTGCGTGGCGGAGGATGCCACCACAGAGAGCACCGAGGGCAGGGAGTCGATCGAACTTACTGTTGGTAGCCGCGAGACTCCATGCTCTCCGTGGTAAAGGATGGAACCGCAGAGAGCACGAGAGGCACGGAGTCGATCGTTCTTTGTGGTCTTGGTACCGCGAGACTCGGTGATCTCCGTGATCTCCGTGGTCAAGTCAATGAAAGAGAGGACTCGATGCCTTTCACCCTGGCGCATCCGGCCGCCGCGATTCCATTGTGGCGTCCGCTGGGGCGCTTCGGAGTGCTGTCGGCGCTCGTGATCGGCAGCATGGCTCCGGACTTCGTGTACTACTTGCCACTCGGGATCGTTCGCCACGAGAGTCACAGCCTCGGCGGGTTGGCTTGGTTCTGCCTGCCGGCCGGTCTCTTGGCCTACGCGTCGTTTCACGGGCTGATGCGTCCGGCGACGATGGTCCTCCTGCCACCCGCGATGTGTGACCGGTTGACCCTTGCTCCACGAAGTCGTGGCCTCTCGGCAGTCCTGGGCGTCGTGCTGTCGATACTGGTGGGCGCGAGCACGCACGTCCTATGGGACGGGTTCACCCATGGCAGTGGCTTCTTCGTGCAGCAGATCTGGCCGCTCCAGGAGGTCCTCTGGAGCTTTCCCGGCTACCCGGTGTACGCCTTCAAGGTCTTGCAGCACGGCGGAACGATCGTTGGGCTCACGTTGCTGGCCGTCTGGGTCCGGCGCTGGTACCTGGCGACGAGTCCGCACCCGAGCCCCGGAGCACCCCAACTCTCGCAACGCACTCGCCGCGCGGCTCAGCTCGCCCTGCTCGGCACCTCGATCCTCGTCGGCGTCCTCGCCGGATGGATGCGAGCCGACGGCTCCAGCGGCGCCCTCGCCTTCCAGCACTTCGCCGTCCGCGGCGCCATCGGCACGACCGGCGCCTTGGCCGCCTTGCTGCTGATCGTGGGAGTGGTGTATCGCCTGAGGGAAGCGAGGAACAGGACGACCCAGTGAGGTTCGAGAGCGTTCGAACGACCTACCGTCCTCTGGGTGATCTCGAGTCGGGCGGCGGCGCATCTCTCAGGAACAACGCGCGCAGCACGCGCTTGCAGTAGGCTCGCAAGCCTTTGGGGCGCTTGTGGTGACGGGCCCATTGAAGATGGTGGCGCATCAGCTCGATCTCGAACGACGCTTCGTGGCGGACCTGGCTCCACCGCATCGAGATCTGCTGCTGGATGTAGCGATTGGTACGCGCTCCGACGGGAATGCGATTCCGTGCGTCCTCGACCTCGGTCGCGATCCGCTCGAAGACTCGGGCGAAGGACTGGGCCATGCGCGTCAGATCTCGCTGTTCGAGCACGAACTCCAGGGCGCGTTGCTTCATCGCGGCGAGACCGGGGTCGCTCTCTCTGGCCAGGCGATGCACCTCTTCGAGCTTCGCCTCGATGTCTTCGATATCCGTCGGGTCGACGAGGTACCCGCGCTCGCCGTGCTTCACGAGCTCGGGGATTCCGTGTACCCGCGAAGAGATGCAGATCCGCTCGCAAAGCATCGCCTCGAGGTTCGCCAGCGGCGAGCATTCGTTGGTCGAGACCAGGACGTGGCAGTCGGCGAGGATGAAGAAGGGAAACGCGGACGGGTGAAGGCCGAGGAACCGGACTTGGTCGGCGTGCTCGGGCCGGAGCTCGGTGAGCATCGAGCGATGGTAGGCCTCGGCCGCCGGGTCGGTCGTGTTGAGGCCGCCGAGAAAGAAGAGCCGGCAGCGTGGGCTTGAATCGGCGTCCAGCCGGTCGAGCAGTCGTTGGAAGGCGATCAGTAGCGAGAGCTGATTCTTACGCTCCTGAATGGCACCGACACACAAGAACACGAAGTCGCCGTCTCGGACGCCTTGCGCTTCGCGCAGCGCACCGCGCTCGGGAAGCAACCGCTCGATCTCCTGACGCACGCCCCGCGTGTCGATCCCGTACTCGATCACCTCGCCTCGCCCCGCGAGCCACGGGCACAGCTGCTCGTATTGCTCGAGCGTGTCGCGCGCGCTGTATACCAGGGCGTCGGCGTAGCCAAGCGCGTGGCGAGTCATGGCGTAGAGATCGGGCCGCGTGAACGGATAGCCATCCCGTGTCTCGACGTGGATGCCGTCGTGGATCCACCAAAGAACGCGGAGGCCCTTCCACTTCAGCGCCAGCGCCTCTTGGTAGAGCGTGATGCCGTTGAGCAGCACGACGTCTGGCGCCTCGGTGTCGAGGGATTGCAGAAACGCGTCGTAGTGGTAGGGCTGCTCTCGCTTCAACGGTATCTCGATGGCTCGCACGCCGAGCTGGGCCTCGTAGTCCTCGTGGAGTGGGCCTGGCTCCAAGGCGAGGACGACAACCTCCCAGTCGGGCCGCTCCACGATCAATTGCGAGATCATCCGGTAGAGGCTGATCGGACCTCCGGATCGTGTGAACTCGTGGCTGACGAAGAGCACCTTCATGCGTGGCGTGCTTCCTAGGTGATGAGGAAGCGGTGCGGCTCGAGAGGAGTCTCCTGACGCCGCAAGGCGCCGAAGAGCTCTCGCTCGATGTCGAAGAACAGACACCAGGCGTTCGCGTGAAACGGCTTCTCCCCAAGCTCGTCTCGCCCGTACGCGAGGCCGCCGGAAGGCAGCCGGTGCTCGCCGAGAAGCTGCTCGAGCTCGGTGAGCTGACGAGTCGGAGCGCCTTTCCAATCGGGACGCATCCACTGCAGGATCTCGACGGCACGGAGGGTTTGGGCGAGCATGTCGGTGCGCACTCCCCGGATGATCGCGACTTCTCGCCGGCTCCACTGCTGCAAGCATCGGCGCGGATCGAGGCACGTCTCGAGCGCCCACTCGAGCCCGCTCTGCGCTCGGTCGAGCAGAGCCGAATCCCCACGTGCCGCACCCAGTGTCAGGAGCGCTTCGAGAGTGTACAGGTGCGAGTGCAGGTGCGTCGTGTCGCCCGTCGGGTCGGTCGGAAAGCGCCCGTTGACTTGTTGAGCCGCCAGCGTGCGCTCGAGGAGGCGCTCGAAGAACGCTCCGAGCTCAGCGGGACCACCGAGCTTCGTCAACCGTTCGAGAAACAGCGCCGCCTTGAGCAGGAACGGGCCGCCGTGCTGCGACCAGCGATCGCCGATCAAGGGAGACCCGGTCGAGAGGTCGAACCCGGCGTGATGCGTGAGTCGGTCGGCCGGCTCGAAGGCTTGTAGGCAGAAGGAGCCGATGCGGCGAGCCGCGGCGCGCCAGCGGTCGTTGCCGGTGGCTTCGGAGAGAGCCACCAGACCGAGGCCGACCACTCCGCAGTTGAAGAAGTAAGAGTGCGGATGCTGATTCGAGCGAGGATCGCGGCGACCGACCTGGGGATCGACATACTTGCGCCCGAGCACGGCGCCGGTGGATGTCATCCCGTGTCGAAGGATCCATTCCGCAGCCCGCTCGGCACGCTCGAGCCAGTCGTCCTCCGGAAGGTGGCGGCTGAGGTTGACGCAGAGCGTCAGGAAGTAGCCGGTGATCTCCGGATACAGAAAGGCGCGCTCGCCCGTCGATTCGTCGATCCACGCGTGGAGGCCACCGCGGTCGGTGCCACTCTTGGCCTGGATGCCCGAGTGCTTCAGCCAACGCGTGGCTCGGTCGAGAAGCTCCGGCAAAGAGAGCGGCGCCGGGCGCGGCTCGGTCGTGCTCTCGGAAAGGTGCGGTTCTTGGGTGCTCATCGTGGACCGTTTGATCATCGACGACGAAGCGCGCGGGTCGATGCGCGGGTCCGCCGAGGCTGGGTGGAGCGAGCGCGTCTGGTGGAACTTGAAGTCTTGCTATGAGGGTAACTGACTATACAATCACGAGATCCGGCGCGCAAGCTCAGATTGGTCGGCGCGCTCGATCGAAAGGTCGCCCGCATGAAGAACATGGACTCCGAACCCGCTCTGCCACCGAGCGCTCGCCCTCCGATCATCGACGAGACGCGGCGCGTCGAGATCGAGCGGGAGAACCGAGCGCAGCTCGAGCGCGAGCTGTTCGGGAAGGAGCTGACCTTTGCGTCCCGTCCTTATCAAGCGGACATCCAGTTCAGCAACTTCTGCAATCTCTCGTGCATCATGTGCTACGACGGCGCGAATCCTCCCGTCCAGAGGATGTCGCCCGAGATCGTACGCAAGGTCTCCGAGCAGGTCGCTCCGACGCTCTCGCTAGTGAATCCCTTCGGCGGCAGCGAGCCCTTGATCCTCACCTGGAGCGAGACGCGCACGATGGCCGAGCAGTACAGCCTGCTCCTGGACGTCACCACTCATGCGCAGTTCCTGGACGAGGCGAAGTTCCTCGAGCTGAAAGACATCACGCAGACGCTGTTCTTCTCGATCGACAGCCACATCCCCGAGGTCTACGAGAAGATCCGTGTCCGCAGCGACCGGCAGAAGGTTTTCGCGAACCTCGAGCGCGCGGGGCGATTGTGCAAGGAGCACGGTGTCGAGTGCATGGTGAACGTCGTCTTGATGACCGAGAACGCCGCGCAGCTCCCGGAGACGGTCGCCTTCATGGCTGACCTGGGTATTCCGACGCTCAACACGATTCAGCTCGTCGACTTCAACGGCCACAGCGACCTGCTCGATCCGCTCGTGCATTACTCGGCCGAGTACATCGAGCACATCAAGCAGCGTTGTATCGAGGTGGCTCGCGAGAAGAAGAGCCGATTCATCTGGAGCGTGGCTGGGTTCGAGTGCCACGACTTTCGCGAGGACACCTCCGACACCTCACCTCGCAAGCAGTGGAACGACCACTTCACTTGGCGAGTGAAGCACCACCTCCCGGGCCTCTGCAAGCAGTCCCACAACCGGATCAAGATCGAGGCCGACGGCCGCGTCTACCCTTGCTGCTATGCCAACGACGGGGACCTGCTCCTCGGTGATCTGAACGAGAAGAGCTTCGACGAGATTTGGAATGGGCCCGAGGCGCGCGATCTCCGACGCGGCATGCTCACCTGGGACGTCCCGAGCCTGTGTCGATTCTGTCGATTCCGAGACCTGTTTCCCGTCGAGAAGAGCCTGCCGTTCGTCGAGTGGGTCGTCGGTGAGCTCGGACCACGCGAAGGCCTGCATCTCGAAGCCGCCGGCGAAGCGCTTCGCTTGCTCGATCCCCCGCACATGATGCGCTCCGAGGAGCCGCCGACCATCTGCATCGAAAACCCCACTCGTCATCCGGTCGCTCGCTACCTCCTCGTCTGGGCTCGCGGCGGCGAGACGGAAGAGATCGAGACGATGTGGATCGAGGCGGATAAGGGCGGAGCGACGCGGTTCCGGTTTCCGACGGCGCACTGGGTGCAGCTCGCGACAAACACCGGCTACTGGTGGACGGTGTGGGGAGTCGCGGCTGACGGCTCGACGGTGCGCGCCGACGAGATCCGTTGCTGGATGCGACACGAGGCGCTCCCGCGCGTTCCGGAGAGCTCGCTCGAGTACCTTGACGAAGGCTTCGTGCCCGTGCGCGATCTCGGGGGCGCCAAGCAGGCGGGCTGGACTCGCGGCGAGGCGAAGACCGTCCGCCCGACGATTCCGAGCGACTCGGTTCATCCGCCCGGTGTGCGTGCCTTCGCCAAGAGAGTACTGCGTCGCCTCGGGCTCGTGCGCTCCAAGACGCCGCGGCAGTCCGAGTGACGACACCTCACAACAGCTCGGAGCGGAGCGCGCTCGTTCTCGGCGGTGCCGGGTTCATCGGGAGCCACCTGGTCGAGGATCTCCTCGCCGGCGGCTCCCGCGTGACCGTGGTCGATTCGATGGAGTACTGCTACGCCGACAACCTCGAGGCGGCTCGGTCGTCGGACCGACTCACGGTGATCACGGCCGACGTGACGAGGCCCGACTGGGAGGTCGAGGGGCACTTCGACGAGATCTTCCATCTCGCCGGCGTCGTCGCGACCGGAGACTTCGTCGCGCGGCCGACCGCGGCGCTGTGGACGTCACTCTTGCCGCTCGCGAAGCTGCTGCGGTATCGGGCCGACCACCGGCCCGAGGTGAAGCTGCTGTTCGCGTCCTCGTCGGAGGTCTACGGAAAGGCAGAGGTGCATCCGCAGCCCGAGGAGTACGTCGGGCACGTCGACTGTATCGGGCCACGCTCGGGCTACGACGAAGGCAAGCGTGCCGGAGAGTCGTTGATCGTCGGCTGGGCTCGCGAGCTCGGGATGGACTGTGCGTGTGCCATCGTGAGGATCTTCAACACCTACGGGCCGAGGATGACGGCCAACGGACGCCTCGTTCCGACGATGGTCCACGACGCGTTGAAGAACGCATCGATCGCGGTCAATCGACCGGGCACACAAACGCGCACACTCCTCGACGTCCGAGATTGCATTCGCGGCTTGCGAAAGGCGATCGCGCTTCAGCATCCGCGCCCCATCAACATCGGTGGCGTCGAGACCATGCCCGTCCGCGAGACCGCCGAGCGCATCGCGAGCGCCGTCGAGAGCCGGACCGGTCGGCCAGTCACCCTGGAATGGGCTCCCGAGATCGACGCCGACATCGCTCGCCGTCGCCCCGACATCACGCGCGCCCGCGAGCTCCTCGACTGGCAGCCGACGATTCCGTTCGAAGAAGGCATCGAGCGCGTCATCGACTACTGGCAAGACCGGTAGAAAGACGAGCGCGAAGCAAGCCCCGGAGTGCGAAGCGATTCTCGGAGTGCGTTCGCGAAGCGAAGCTCACGCTCCGCCGATACTGAGTGCGTCGCCCACGCGAAGCGGAGCTGACGCCGAAAGCATCGAAGCTCGAGTCGCCCCGAAGCGAAGAGCATCCTCGATGCGGAGCTGGCGCCGAAAGCCAAGAGCCAAACGCAACGCCGACACCGTCCTTCGCCGTTCGCGAGTCTCTATCGTTCCGAAAGCGGCTTCGTGTCCCAGAGCCGAACCGTCGTGTCCCCGGACGCCGAGGCCAGCAGCGTCCCGTCGGGGCTGAACCTCACATCGATCACGTACTGCTCGTGGCCCCGCAGCACGAGGAGCTGCTCGAAGGTCCGAGCGTCCCAGATGCGGACCGTCGCATCGTTGCCGCCCGTGGCGATGCGCGTTCCGTCGGGGCTGTAAGCGACGCAGTAGACCTGATCCGTGTGCCCTTCGAGCTGGCCTGCTTTCACCGTGGCGGGTGCCCCCTGTGGCCGGTCGCTGCGGAAGGGCTCAACACTCTCCGGCCACGGCTCGGCAAGCTCGAGAATGTGGACGACGGAGCCGCTGACTCTTGCCATCTGCTTGCCGTCCGGACTGAGAGCGGAACTGCCCGAGGGAGCCCAGGGCTCCCACCCCAACGTTTCCCGGAAGCGTGCGATCGGCTCGATCTCTGAGACCACCGGGCTGCCAGCCGGATCGAGAAGATCCCAGGTGACGAACTCGCGCTGTCGGGCGGCTGCAAGCGTGCGCCCGCTCGAGGAGAACGCGATCACGAGAGCTTGGCCGAACCCGGGACCATCGAGCTCGTTGGGTGTCTCGAGACGCCAACAGAGCTCCGCGCTTCCCACATCCCAAACGTAAACGTGGCTGGTCTCGAAGCACGTCGAGGCCAGCAGGGATCCGTCCGGAGAAAACGCCAAGCGATAGACGAACGTCTCGTGGCCCCGGAGCACGTTCGGATCCTCGAGCGGGTAGCGACGCAAGCGCTCGCCCGCCACCCAGACGGACCTCCCGTCCGGTGTGACGGCGACCCGACTGTCCTCGGCTTCGTCGATCGTCAAGACCCCTGCGGGTCCGGGGGACGTCAGGTTCCAGATCCGCGCCGTTCGGTCTTTGGAGGTCGACACGAGCCGCGCACCATCGGCGCTCGGCCGCGCGGTGAAGACGATGTCTCGATGCCCACTCAGGTTGGCTCGCACCTCGAGGCTCCGATCATCGAACAGAAACACGTTCCGGTAATGACCCGCGTAGACGAGGCTGTTGGCGCCCGGGACGAAGGTGAGATCCATGCAAGCGTCGTCGACCTGACAGTGCGCGACCTGCTCGCCCGTCTCCTCGTCGATCAGCCAAACCTCGCCTCCACTCGCCACCGCGACTCGGTCACCGTCGGAGGCGAAGGCTCCCTTCGCGAACGTGTCCTGCGTCAGGACCCGAGAGTGCTCGCCGTCCCAGATGGATGTTCCCTCGGCCGAGCTGAAGAGAAGTCGATCCCCGGTGTCGCTCCAGGCGAGGACGCGCGCGTTCTCATTGTCGACCGACACGCGCTGATCGGGGTCGGTCCCCTCCAAGCTTCCGACCACGACGCTCTCGGCCA
Organism: Planctomycetota bacterium; assembly: GCA_029260795.1. Taxonomy (GTDB): domain Bacteria; phylum Planctomycetota; class OFTM77; order OFTM77; family OFTM77; genus OFTM77. Next base: position 35,639 of record JAJDCO010000002.1, read on the forward strand.
TCGCGATCGCGAAACGTCGGGAAGGGCCGTGGAGAACGACGGCGCCACCCGACTCGGAGCTTTGCGCGTTCAGGCCCTCGAGAGCACGTGTGCGGAGAATCTTCCCCGTCGTCGTGTCCCAGGTCCCAATTGTTCGGTCGGCGAGACCGGCGAACAGGTGTCCGTCGCTATCGAAGACCGGCGTCGTGATGATCTTGGCGGGTGTCTCCCATTCTTCGAGGTGATGCACCAGCCGCGCCCGAAGGTAGTCGTACTCCCAGCCGCGATGCCGGGGCGGCGTGTGGTCGAGGTGGCGAGCGGCTTCCGGGAATTCCCATTGGGCGATCGCGCTGCTCGCGGCCGCGATGCGCGAGATGTAGCTCGACCGCTCCATGGCCAAGGCTCGCCGGTTCGCCATGCGGGCATAGTCGAGGGCGACCAATGCTCCGATGATGGCGACGATCAGCGTCGCGGTGACGCCGCCCACGAGGGCCTTGTGCCGTCGCACGAACTTGCGGGCCAGGTAAACCCGGCTCGGTGGCCGCGCCTCGATCGGAAGGTCGTCGAGGTGACGTCGGATGTCGCTGGCGAGGGCGGCCGCTGACCGGTATCGCCGAGTCGGCTCCGGCTCGAGTGCCTTGCACAAGATGGTCTCGACGTCTCCGCGGAGCGCGGTGTCGAACACGCCGGCCCGCGGCGTCTCGCTGCTCGCCAGGACCGCGATCGCTTCGGACAGTGGTAGGTCTTCGACCAGGCGAGGCAGCCGACCGACGAGGATCTCGAACCCGAGGACGCCGAGAGCGTAGACGTCGACCTGCGAGGTGACGGTCTCGCCCGACTGCCGCAGCTGCTCGGGGGCCATGTAGGCGAGGGTGCCGACGAGCTGACCTTCCTCGGTCAGGACGGTGGAGAGGGGAGTCGAGTCGCCGCGTGCGATGCCGAAGTCGAGGATGCGCGGTCGGCCTTGCCGATTCACGAGCACGTTGTCGGGCTTGAGGTCCCGGTGGATGACGCCGCGGTCGTGTGCGTAGTGAACGGCGTCCGCGACGCGCGCGAGCAGCTGAAGGCGGGCGGCGCGATCGAGGCCCTGCCGGTCGCAGTGGGTGCGGATGTCGACGCCCTCCACCAGCTCCATGGCGAAGAAGGGCTGCGGCCCGCGGCCGATGTCGTAGGTGCCGGCTTCGTAGATCGCGGCGATGCCCGGATGCTGGAGCCGGCCGAGGAGCTCAGTTTCTTGATGAAAGCGGCGCAGCCGATCGGGTGTCGCATGCATCGGATGAAGAAGCTTGATGGCGACGCGCCGTTGCGGATGCTCTTGCTGCGCTTCATAGACCACTCCCATGCCGCCTTGGCCGATCTGGCGCAAGATCGTGTAGCCGCCGATCTTGTCCGGGAGCCAAGTCTCCGATGGGGGTTCCTCGATCAAGGACTCGAGCTCTCGGCGGACGCCCGCGACATTCTGATCAGTGAAAGCGTCGTCGACCGCGTCGTTCGTGGCGGCTTCCAGCAGTGCTTCGACCTGGGAGCGGAGCGCCGCATCGGATCCGCAGGCCTGCGAGAGGAAGTCGTCGCGCGTGGGTCCCGACAGCTCCCGGGCGCCGCTCAGGATCGAGTGGACCTGCGCGTAACGCTTGGCGTCGGTCGTCATCCGGCGTGGCCCATCTCCGTGCGCAGCCAGGCCTTGGCGGTGAACCAGTCATTCTCGATGGTGGTGTGGGACACACCGAGAACCTCCGCTGATTCGGCGATCGTGAGGCCGCCGAGGATTCGGAGCTCGACGACTTGCGCGTGACGAGCATTCAAGTTCGCGAGGCGGTCGAGGGAGTCGTTGAGGTCGACGAGATCGAGCCCGTCCCCGCGGACCCAGCCTAGACTGTCGTCGAGTTCCACCTGCTTGTGGCGGTCGGCGCGCTTGAGCCGCCTATGGCTGCGGGCGTGATCGATCAGCACCCGGCGCATCGCCTGGCTGGCGATCGCGAAGAAGTGGATGCGGTCGCGCACTTGATCGACGTGCGGGGCCAGCCGCAACCAGGCTTCGTGGACGAGCGCGGTCGGCTGGAGGGTGTGGCCCTTCCGCTCTTTGGCGACGAGGGCGCCGGCTATGCCGCGCAGCTCGGTGTACAGGATCTCCGCCAAGGAGGCGGCGGCGTCTTTTTCGCCGGATCGAACGCGGTCCAAGAGCCGGGTCACGGTGCGAGGACAAGCAGCTTTCATCAAGACTCTCTCGGGCGCCCCCATTCGCGCAAGAAGGGAGTATATCGAAGTTTCCGGTCACTCCAAGCTTCATCTGGTCGGGTCCCCGACCCTGACGTCACCACAGGCAATACCGTTTTCTGTCGCTTTCGACTTGGGAGTCTCGGGCCCGACGGCGCTGTCACTTCCCTGCAGACGGTCCGACCTGGCTCGGCCAGCGCCGGACTCGTGCCTATTGGCCGCTGCATGTCTCACTCAGCAAGAAGGAGATGAACTCTCGATGCGAACCTTGACGATTCTCTCGGGCGTGATCGCACTCACGACACTCCTGCTCTTGATACCCGGCTGTGGCGGCGGCGGTGGCGGTGGCGGCGCAATCGGCACCGGTCCCGGGTCCGTCGACAAGACGGCGCCCGCCGTCGCGTCGTCCACGCCCAAAGACCAGGCCGAGATCGTGCCTCTTTCGACGGAGATCTCGGTGACCTTCTCCGAGCCGATGGCGGCTGGCTCCCTGACGACAGCCATTTCGGTGATGGTCGACGGAGCGCCCCTGCCCGGCAACGTCGTCTATACCGACACGCCCGCCCCGAAGGCCACCTTCGTGCCGGACCATGGTCTACCCGGTGCGAAGACGCTGACGGTCCGTCTCACGACGGACCCTTCCGACCTCGCAGGCAACCAGCTCGCGGCCGAGCGCACCTGGAAGTTCACCACGCCCTTCCCGCGCCTCGCGTTTGCGGTGACCGGTTCGCTGGACGAGGGCTCGGTCTCGAGCTACCGAGTCGACTCCGAGACGGGGCAACTCCATCATCTCGGCTACGCTCCGGCCGGCAAGCTCGCCTGGGAAGTCGCGGTGGATCCCAAGGGCCGCTTTGTCTACGCGACGAACAAGCTCGACAATACCGTGTCGGCCTATCGGATCGACCCGCGCACCGGTCTCTTGACGGTTGTCGGTCTCTCGAACACAGGAAAGGGACCTCAGGGCCTGGCCGTGGATCCTAAGGGTCGCTTCGTTTACGTGGCGAACTTCCTTCAGTCCACGGTGGTTGCCTATCGAATCGACCAAGGTACCGGGGCCTTGACCTTCGTGCCCGACCCGATTGGCACCGGAGCCGGATCCTACTCCGTGACCGTGGATCCCTCGGGCCGCTTCGCTTACGTGGCCAACTTTGTCTCCAACAATGTGATGGCGCTGAGCATCGACCAGGAAACAGGAGCCCTGACCCCGGTATCGACTCCCGTTGCTGCCGGCACGATCCCCATCTCCGTCACGGTGCATCCCACGGGACGATTCGCGTACGTGGCGAACAGCGGCTCCAACGATGTTTCGACGTATCAGATCGACTCGGCCACGGGCGCCTTGACCGCAGTGGGCGCTGCGGTCGCTGCTGGCATCGATCCTCGCTCTGTGACGGTGGATCCCGCCGGGCGCTTGGCCTTCGTCGCCAACAGCACCTCCAAGAGCGTGTCGATCTATCGAATCGACGCGAGTACGGGTGCACTGACGCCCTCGGGAAGCAAGGACGTCGACGAGACTCCAACTTCCGTCATGGTGGATCCGTCGGGCCGCTTCGTCAACGTCACGACCGACCCTGCCGGCGTCAGGACGTTTCGGATCGATCCGGCAAACGGAGACCTGACTGAGCTCACGATTGCGCCCACCCGTCTCAACCCGCGTGGCCTCGCAATGGCGGCGGAGGCGAGCCCGGTGACGGTCCGTCCGCGCTTCGCCTACGTGGCCAACTTCGGATCCAGTGATGTCACCACCTTTCAGATCGACGCCAGCTCGGGAGGTTTGACCCCGGTCGGTAGTGCGACTGCCACCGGTCAGAGTCCCTGGTGGATCGACGTGGACCCGACCGGCCGCTTTGCCTATGTGGCAAACATCAATTCTCAGAGTGTCTCGACCTATCAGATCGATCAGGGCACCGGGGCCTTGACGGCCGGAGCTCCGGCAGCGACCGGCGCCAGTCCCACCAGTGTGATCGTCGAGCCCTCGGGCCGGTTTGCCTATGTGACGAATGGTGGAGGAAACACGGTATCGGCCTTCTCGATCAGCCCGAGCACGGGCAACTTGACACCGTTAGGGAGTCCGATCGCGACTGGCATGAGCCCATACCGATCGACCGTGGATCCTTCGGGCCGCTTTCTCTACGTCACCAACTCGAGTTCGAGCAACGTGTCGGCCTATCAGATCAACTCGGTCACGGGCCTCTTGACGAAGCTCGGGAGCGACATTGCGACTGGCAGCGGGCCTTGGCGCGTCGCGGCCGATCCGACCGGCCGCTTCGTCTACGTCGCCAACAACGGATCGGGCAACGTGTCGACATTCGCCATCGACCAGATCGTCGGAACGCTGACGATCGTGGGGACCGATGTCGCGGCCGGAAACTTTCCGTACGACATCGCGATGACTCCGTCAGGTCAGCATCTCTTGGCCACGAACTATGGTGACAGCGACGTCACCCGCTTCACGGTCGACGGGAACTCCGGTCGCCTGACCAGTCTGGGGGCCGATTCAGCCACCGGCGCGAGCCCCGTTCCCATCGCCGTAGAGTCCTCGGGTCGGTTTGCCTTCGTCGGTAATTATGATGGGAGTGACGTCACGACCTTCCGGATCGACCCCTCTACAGGAGCCCTGGTCGAGGTCGGAGCAGCGATCGCCGCCGGAACTGAACCCTTCTCCATCGCGACGATCGGAATCCTCGAGTAGCCGTCGAGGTTGCCACTGCGAGTCTCGAGGCGAGCTCGGCGACACCGCCGGGCTCGCCTTTTTTCGTGCGCGGTGCCGAACGAGTCGAGCCGCGGACGGCGGCCGTCGCGGACGGCGGCCGCTTTTCTCAAGGTGTCGGCAGGGCGAGCGTCGAGCGCTTGGCCCGTGCGAGTCCGCGGCGTCCATTCTGCGACCGCTCCGCTCCGGCTTCGAGCACCGCCATCCCGAAGTCAACGAGTGCTTCGAGCAGGCGCTCGCTCGATCACTGATCCACGGTGTTTCGGCGGCGTCGGCGGCGAGCCACCAGGGTGACGATGCCCGCGCCGACCAGCACCAAGGTCGCCGGCTCGGGGACGGGATCGCCCGGCTCGGAGCAGCTGCGGACCGTCGAAGGCCCAACGCAATGGTCGGCCGAGCACGTCCCAGCACTCGACGGCCGAGCGCGCTCGTGCTCGCCAACACACCTCGATGCCGGCGACGAAGCTAGACTCGCCCCACCGCAACCGCTACGAACGACGGCGAGTGGCGATGCCCGCCAAGATCTCTCGAGGACGAGTCGGCTGGAGTCCCGTTTCGGCGCCAGTCCTCGCCGCGAGAGGCGCCCGATCCGTCGAGGCTCACTGCCAGATCGACTGCAGCCGGAAGTACGCCGCCCTTGGTTGCACGTTGTCCGGCGAGCCCGGTGTCGTTCGCATCAGGCCCCACCATTCTTCATTCGAGAAGCCGTCGGGGTGGGCACCGTTGGTGTATCCGCATGGCCCTTGGAGGTGGGCACTCGGATCTGGGCAGCTGGCAGAGCAGCCGGGGCTTTGGCCGAACTGGCCTTTCCAACGTTCGTCCATCCACGCCATGATCGTACCGCCGAGGCAGCCACCGCGCCGACGCGGAGCTGTCGCGCGTGAGCGAATCTCTCGCCAGAGGCTTTCCGCAAAGTCGGCCTGCCGCGGGATCTGAGAGCCTGTCAGCTCGTACTCGCCGCATTGGCCGCTGTCGTAGGCGTCGATGCCGTACTCGAGGATCACCAGCGGCTTGGCGGAGGCCTGCTCGACGTCACGGAAGAGCGAGCCGAATGAGGCGCCGCGATAGACGTTCGCACCCCACGCATCGAGGTGAGGTACTTGGGATTCGTAGGAAGCGATGGTCGATGCCAGTTGGAGGTCGGCCAGGGCAGTCGTGACGAGTCGGTGCCGAGGGCCTTCTTCGAGATGCGCTTCCAGTGCCAGCTCGTCGAGCAGGGAGAACAGCTCCGGAAGCTGTCCGGCGTGCGAGAGGTTCAGCTCGTTGCCGACGCACCACATCAAGATGCCCGGGTGGCTCTTGTGCGCTCGCACCATGGCGCGGAAGTTTTGGCGGAGCTGCTGTCGGATGTTGCTATCGGCGAGGTTGGCGTTCGGATCGATCCAGAACGAGGCGATGACGAAGATGGGGTCGACGCCGCCGTTGTACGCGGCGTCCAGGAAGTGAGTGTGATCAGCGGTGTTGTTCCAACCCCACAATCGCACCGTGTTGGCGCCCAACGCCCTCAGCAGTGGCAGGTCGCGCAAGTAGATCGCACGCTGATCGAAGGTGAAGTAGTCGCCGTAGGGCAACGTGACGGTGGGATCGACCCCGATGGGCACCGGTGAGTAACCGACGCCGCGAATCACGAACGGGCGCTCACCGATCCGGAGCTGTTGGCCGGATAGGACCGCGACCGGGCCCGAAGTCGTCGCCGAGCTCGGTTTCCGAAGGGGCTTGGAAGATTGAGCCCGGCTCGTCCCGCTGCCGAGAATCAGGAGAAGGGAGACGAGGACGAGTGAGAGGCGGCCAGTCATGTCGCGTTCCTTGCCCTCAGCGGTGAAGAAGAGTCTTCGCCCATTCGCGAACCCGTTTGTTCTCGTGACCGAGCGCTTCCTCGAGGGCCGGTCGCGCCTCCTCCGCGAGCTGCCGGAGCAGCCCGGAGGGCGTCGAGTAGTATCGCGGTGCACACACGTTGATGACGCATTTCCCGAACCTCGGAAACCACTGAGGCTCGAAGGCGAGCAGGTCGATCAGGAGCGGAGTCACACGGGAATCGCGCACCGCCAAGGCATGCAGAGATTCGGCGGATTCCGAACAGACCAGACAGAGGTTCTGTCGGGGATCGTCCCAGTCCGGAGCATCCAAAAAGGAGCCCCGGCTCTTTCCCGAGCAGACTCCCTCGTGCAGACAAGCGCGCCGGCTCATCACGATACCGTGCAGCAGCCTGCCACCCAACAAAGGATCGACCGCGACGGCTGCATAGGCTTGCGCCGCCGCGGCGCGGACGTTGGATTGCGAGTCGTTGAGCAAGCGCGCGACCGCCGCGTCGGCCTCCACGCTCCGCGGTGCGATCCGCTCCAGCGCGAGCAGCGCCAGTATCTTCATCTTCGATTTGCCGTCGCGGAGGACTCCGACCAGCGGTTCCACGGCCGGCGGCCCGATCCGACGCAACGCCCAGCTCGCGACCTGACTCGCGAACGGTGGGTCGTCTTCGTCGGTGTGCTGGGGCATCGTGTACCAACGAATCTCATGCGGACCCCCGAACTGGCTCGGGACTCTCTCCTTCGACAGCGTCTCGATGAGCCTCTCGACCAACGGTGCGCCCCGCTCGCCCATGCGACCCGCCATCCAGGCTCCGGCGGCCACCAGGTCCGGCGCATCCGAATCCAGCAGATCGGCAGCGGCCGCGATCGCGGGCGGTGACGCGGACTGGAGCCAGCCGACGGCCCAGGCCGCCTGCTCGCGGTCGTCTGCGTCCACGTTCGAGCGCACGACTTGCACCAGCTGCTGGACGGCCGCTTCGCCGTAGCCCCGAAGCTGATCGCGGATCGAGGGCGCGGGTTCCTCCCACGACGCGGTGGGGGCGTTCTCCACGAACGGCCAACCAACGTGCGGCGGCTCTCGCAACAGGACCCGCACGATCGCCGCGATCTTTTCGACCTCGGCCGGAAACGTGAGGGCAGTGAATGCGTCGCTGGCCGCGCGGCGCACCTCCTCGTCTCGATCCCGCGTGCGCGCCTTCAGTGCTTCGATGAGGACTCGATCTCGAATCTGAAGCTCCCCAGTCAGCGTCGCCGTGACCTTCCGCACTTTCGCGTCATCGTGTTCCAGCAGCGACGGCAACGCGGGTGCAATGAGCGCTGCCCTCGGCTGCACGACTCGGAGCACCTCCAGGATTCGGACGAGAGCTCCATCGCGGATCGCTTCGGGGTCCTCGAGTCGAAGCTCGCTCTTTCGAAGGCGAGCCCGGACGCCCTGGACATGGTCGAAGAGCGCGGCGGTCAGTGGACGAGCTGTCGGACCGAGCTCTTTCGTGAGCTCGAGCTCTTGCCAGAAGGTGTTCTTGGTGAGGAAGCGCTCGGCGAGGAGGGAGACGAGGACCTCCGACTCGGGTTCGGGAAGCGTCGGGGACAGGAACCCGCGGATCCGTCGGTCCGGAGACTCGATCGCCGCATCGAGCAGCCACATGAGCGCCGTCTCGCGTCCCGATTGGAGGGCCCGGGTCGCTTCGAGCCAGGTTGTCGGGTCGGACTGGGCGAGGCGACGGATCGCGGAGTGCTCATCGGTCCGACTCGACAGCCGCCGGGTTGCGACTTGCCGGACGAGGGGATCCGGATCCCACAGTGCTACCTGGTTCAGCGCTCGCGGCTCCACCCGAGAGGAACGCTGGAGCTCTTCGAGGGCGCCCAGCCGCAGGCGCAGCGACGGGTGCTCGAGGGCTTGCACCAGCGCGGTGTCGTCGCAGTAGCTCAATGGCCGGAGCACACCCTCGGGAATCGAGATGCGCCCGAGCAGCTCGAGCGCCCGGGCATCGTCGCCGAGCGAGAAGAGCGTCAAGATCGCCCGACGCGCTGGCAGCAACTCGAGATCGGGAAGGGCCGCCACCCAGGGCTCGATCAGGCGGGGCGCCGGCTGCTCGGACAGCACACGGCTCAGGGCCCTCATCCGTCCGGGATCGTCGAAGAACGGGCGCAAGTCTTCCGGGGAGACCGTTTCGTGCTGCGCCGCTTCGACGAGCACCCGAGCCTCGGACCTGAGCCTCGCTTTAGCCTCGGCAAGCTCCGGGGTGATGAATCTCTTGCTGTTGGAGCCGATTCGCCACAAGGCGAACCCGAGGGAGAAGGGGTTCAAGGTCTCGCGCTTTGCATCGAGAGCCTTCAGGGCCTCGAGTCCTTGACCGCGCAGCAGGCCGATCGCGTCGACCGCTTGGTCGCGGATCCAGGGGTCAGGATGATCGAGCTCGGCGACCAGGTACGGAACGGCCGCGGCACCCGCATGCGCCAAGAACGGCTTCATCACCTGGTTGTAATGGGTGTACCCGGTCACTCCGCGGGTACAGGCCACGAAGGCGGGCGCGACGAGGTCGAGTCGGCCAGGCAAGCCGAGCAGCAGCGCGAATCCCAGTCGCACGCGGTCTCCGGGATCGACGAGGACATCGAAGCCCACCGTGAGCGCCTCGAGCGAAGCCGTTCCGTTGGAGACCTTCTTGGCGAGGATCCATTGGATCAGGTCGGCCAGCCGAGTCTCGCCGGTCTCGTTGAGGAGGTCCAGTAGGTCGGGCACGACGAGCGCGTCGGTCTCGGCGAGGCCGAGCGCCGCGAGGCCGCGTGACTCCGCGCGCCGCAGATCGCGAAGGAGTCTGTCTCCCTCATCGACTTGCCCGGCGGCCGATGTGATCCAGGTCGTCGACGCGAGAGCGACGATGAGGGTCGTTCCAAGCCCGTTCGAGAGAAGTCGGCTGAAGGACCGCTCGAGTGCGCCACTGTTCATCGTTGCCTCCGCAGCTCAAAGACGGGTATGCGGGCAGGCGGTTCATCGAGCGTATCATTTTTCGCGGTCGCGCCCAGGGGGGCGCGATTTCTTCGAGGTGCTTCTCTTCGCTCACGGGCTTTTTCGGACGGTGGCAGCGCGATCGCGCGCCACGCTTCGGAGGCCAGGCTTCATTTCAGCCTGTTGATGGGTCGCCCGTCCGCACGATCGTCAACCGAGCTCGTTGAAGACCGGGTTGGCACGACGCGCGTCGGGATTCGTTCGTCAGCACGATCGCGCGCCAGTCGTAGTCGGAAGGTCCTCGAAGCGCGCGGCACTCGCCCCCGCCCACTCTTCCGACTTGAGCCGGCCAGTTCGACCGTCCCGCGGACTGAAGTCCGCCTTCCGATTCGAGTCTGCCTACCGATACGACTCCACCGTCCGCGGCCGCACGCCGAGCTCCTCGTAGTTGAAGCCGCTCGGGAGCGGCTCGTACGGGCCGACGATCTCGACGCTCGCGTCGGGGCGGATGCGGTCCTCCATCGCCAGACACCAATAGGCCGCGTTGATGACGAGGCGCCGCAGGCCCGCACTCTCGAAGTCCTTCGCGCTGCCCATCGTGGTGTGGAAGACGCGCGCGGTCTGGCCGGCGCGGCCAGTCCACGGCTTCACCCAGGCGACCGGTAGCGGGATGAGCTTCTCGTTGGGGGGATCGGTCGGTTGGCGGCCGGTGAGGGGTTGCCCCATCAGCAGCGGCGTGCAGTCTTCGGGGAGCGACTTGCCTTCGGGGTACGTGCGATACACGTCGGACGGACCCCACACGTCGGTGACGCCCCGGAGTACGGGGTGCCCCGAATGCTCAGGCACGACGCTGGCGCGCGTCGAGTCCTGATGCCAGCGGCCGTAATGGTTCCGGAACGCACCACCGAGAACGTCGTTGCCGAAGTCGATGCGGCGTCCGTCGAGCTCGTAGTCGAAGCCGATGAAGCCATGGTTCGCCGTGCGGATGCCGATCAGCGGCTTGCCGGCGTCGAGGTATCGATAGACGTGGGCCATCGATTCCTCAGGCAGAGTGATCAGGCGGCTGAACCAGATCACGAGGTCTGCTTTCTCGAGGTGAGCGAGGCCGGGCACGCGATGGGTGACGGTCTCGTCCTGCCAGCGGATCTTGCGAGTCGGATCGACCTGACCGTCCTCGTTCACGCTGAAGAGCACCGTGCAGTGAAAGCCGTGCGAGGCGGAGAGGATTCGGGCCAGCATCGGGAGCGATTGCTCACTGCGGTACTCCTGATCGGCCGCGACCAGCACGATGTGGTTGCCGTCACCGGGACCAGGTGCCGCCGAGTAAGCGAGCCAGAGCGGGGCGGCCGGCACGGGGTGCGGGCGGACGGAGGTCTCTTGCGCGGTCGCGCTCGTCGTGAGGAGGAGGCAGGCGCTGGCGAGGGTGATTCGGAGAGACATCGAGGAGCTCCAGTCGCGGTGCGTGTTGCTGGGTGCGGCCCGCTGACTGCGTGTTGAGTTGCTCGGCTGCGTTCTTGTCGCCCCGCATCGTTCGCTCTTCCGTCGATGCTGGACGGCCGACCGTGCGCGGCTCTGCTTGTCAATCGGGGATCTCGTTGACCGTGTAGTACGCGTGCTGATGGAGAAGCGGGCCGCCGCCCTTCGAGCGCAGCGCACCGAGGTCGAGCTCGTAGACGTGGCCGCGGATGAGCTCGTCGAGGACGATCGTCGCCGTTCGACGATCCGCCGACAATCGAACGGCTTTCACCTCGGGAATCGTCTGGTCGACCTCGGGACCGCCGTAGCCGGCGTGATAGATGTGCGTGAACGTCCCGAGTCGGTAGGAGTTCAGATCGCGGCCCGTCTTGGCGTCGACCGGTTGAGTGAATTCGACGTCGAAGCCGTCCTGGCGGATCGACACCCGCAGGATCTCGAAGGGCATCTCGCCCGTCCACTCCAGGCGCTCCAAGGCGAAGGGCAAGCGACCGCGGACCGGCCAGCCGCGGTTGGTGCCCCCGCACACGAGGTTGCCGCCCGGCGTGAAGGCAACGTTCAGGATGCCGGTCGACAGGCCTTCGCGGAACGGGTAGCAGGCTCCTTGCCAGACGCCCTTCACCTGCTCGGTCGTGGCTCGCATGATCAGAGACAGCGTGAAGTCGCCGAGGAACATCTGGTTCTCGAAAGGACCGAACGAACCGCCCGTGCGATCGACTGTGAAGCCCGAGATCGAGCGGCCCATGCGGATGTAGGGGAAGATGACCGCGTAGGGCACGAGCTCGGGGATGCGCTCGACCTCGCGAAGCACGCGCGAGCCGGACTCGGGCTGTTGCGGCGCCGCGCCCATCGACGGCGCGAACCGGTACCAGTTGAAGCTGACCGGATGGCCGAGGAATCCGCCGCGCCGGACGGCCTTGAGGCTACACGACGAGTTCCACGGACCCTGGCTCTCGATGCAAAACAGGCTGCCGTGCTCGTTGGGGCCGATGCCGGCTGGGCTTCGCAGGCCGCTCGCATAGGGGATCGTCTCGCCCTCGGGCGTGACTTGCAGGACCCAGCCGCGAAACAGCGCGCGCGAGTGGTACGACTCCGAGAGACCGAGCGCCACGTATAGGTTGCCGGCTGGATCGAACTTCGAGCCGAACGCGTACTCGTGATAGTTCTCGTATCCCCAAGCATCCGAGATCGTCTTGAAGCGGTCGGCCCGCCCGTCCCCGTCTTGATCGGTGATGCGCGTCAGCTCACAGCTTTGCGTGACGTACAACGCACCGTCGCGGTGGGCGATGCCAAAGATCTCGTCCAGGCCGCTCGCGAAGAGGTCGTAGCTCGGGTCCGGCTTCGCCTCATCGACCCCGCTCAGGAGATAGATATCGCCGCGCCGCGTGCCGACTGCGATCCGGCCATCGGGTAGCACCTCGAAGGCTCCCGCTTCGATGACGGCGCCTTCGGGAGTCGGCAGCTTCACGACGCGGTAATACTCCCGCTCGCGCTCCGCTGTGCCCCATCGGCTCCCGAGGTCTTGTGTCGCCGCGGTCGCCGAGAGAAGCAACGCTCCGAGCGTGCAGCGCAGTACGAGGTCAGCGCAGGATTTCATAGTCGATCCTCAGCAGGAGCTCTCCGGCGGGAAGTGCCAGCTCGAGCAACAGCTCGGCTTCCGATTCACTCGACCGACGCAGCCGAGTCGGGACGTCCGGGACCCTCAGGCGCAGGCCTGAGACCTCGGACACGCTCTTCGAGCGGGCTTCGATCGCACCCGCCAGCAGACGAAAGGTGAGCGCGTCGGCTTCGGGCGACACGAAGCGCAGGTGCCGGATCAACCGCGGCGGGTCGGAGCTCGGGTCCGCCTCGCAGCGGTCCTCGATGCGAACGGCGCCGCTCCGGTACCGAAGTGTCGGCACGTTGCCCTCGCCGAACGCGTAGCCTTCGAAGCGATAGCCGTGTTGGCGGGGGTAGATCGGATCGGGATTGACCGGCTTCTCCTTGCTCGTCTGCGGCCGCAGTGGCCACGGTGCGTCCGGGCTCTCGAGTCGCACGAAGGCGACGTCGCGCGCCAGCTCGATCGGTCGCGAGCGAGGGTTGAAGTCTCCGGCGCCCTGGCTCGACCAGTTCACCGACACGAACTCGCCCAGCCAGATCGCGGCCAGGCTGCCGTTCTGAGCATCGAAGGCAAAGTTCACGCCCCCAGGATGACCGACGGCGATGCCGCGGAATCCCGCGATGCGACTGCGCCCGCGATAGGTGCTCACCGTATCGGTCACGGTCAGGACCGATGGCTCGCCGCGTATTCCGACCGGATCGCGGGCGGTGCGGCCTTGAGCCAAGTAATTCCAAAGCGCCTGGATCTGCGCCTCGGTCTCGCCCTCCAGGATGTCGGGCTGCACGGCAACGCCTCCCGGCCAATACTCGGGCATCACGGTGCCGCGTCGGAACGATTGCGGCTTCAGCAGAAAGCGCGCGAACCAGGTCGGCTCGAGTCGTTCGGCCGTGTCGACAAGATCGATGCCCGCGAATCCGGCGGAGGGCTTTCCGTTGAAGTCGTGGCACGAGATACAGGAGAGGCCGGGCTTCCCCAGTAGCTCACGGCCCCCGTCCCTTAGGCGATTCGCTTCCTTCCCTTCCGGAATCGGCATCGGGAAGTCCTCGATGTCGTCGACACGACCGAGTCGCTCGGGCAGTGAGCCCAAGGCCGCCTCCTCGAAGCGTGGCATGCGGGTGTGCATGTAATGACGGACGCTGCCGGAGCCGAACACGACCTCGCGCAGCCAGTCGCCGCGCAGCTTGGCGCCGACGCCCGTCAGCGGAGGTGGCAAGCGCGCCTCGTCCCCGAGCTCGGGCTCACTGGTCGTGAAGTAGGGATCGAGCTCCGGCGAGACGCCGCCCGATTGGCCGCGCTCATGGCAGCCGAAGCAGTTGAATGCCGTCAGCGTCCAGTCGATCTGCTGCTCGTCGGAGACGGTGCGCTCCGGCGCGGCGATCGACTGGGCGAGCGCGTCACGCTGCGCGTCGTCCAGAGCGTAGCGCGGTGAGTCGCTCGCCGATGCCGACAGGCAGCCGCCCGTCGATGTCGAGATCACGATCCGAGGGCGCTCCGACTCCACGTTGTCGAGAGCGTGACAGGAGGAGCAGCGATACGCGACGAAGTAGCGGCGCCCCTCGTCGACGCGCTCGGTCGAGGGTGTCGCGGCGGAGCCTCGATCCGGTCCCACCCCGATCAACGCGCTCGCCAATGCGCGTGCCTCGGCCTTGCTGAGACCGAGGTCGGGCATGCGACCCGACGGCCGGATGCGGCTCGGGAGGTAGAGAAAGTCGCTCAAGGATTCGAGCGAGTACTTCTGCCGCATGACGGAGAGGTCGACCTGCCCGCGATTCGGGGATGGCATCTTGCCTTCGGGAAGCGCGGGCCGGCGCGGCGAGTGACAGACGATGCAGCCGACTTCGTGGAAGAGCGTTTCGCCGGCCGCGGCCTCTTCCGCCGCAATGGCCTCGGTAGCGAAGCGGTGCGGCGAGCGATCGATGAGAAAGGCGGCGATGGCTGTTGCGATCTCTTGTCGTCGCGCCGCGGGCTCCGCGTGCAGCACCGATGGCATCTTCGTGCCTCGATGCGTGCCGGCCGGATCGGCGATGTAACGCACGAGGTACTCGGGTGCGATGCGTGCACCGACGTCGGTCAGGTCGGGGCCCTGCTGCCGCGAGGTCTCTCGCGTCGCGAGCCCGGCGTGACAGGCGTGGCACATCAGCTCACCGAGCAGCAGCTCGCCGACGTCTTCTGCGCCGAGAGCGTGCTTCCCGGCCAAGCCAGGTACGGCCACCGCGTTCTGTTGTGCGATCCCGGATGCTCCGGGAGCGAGACCTGCCAACAAGAGGCCGGTGATCACGTGTCGGAAGAGACTCCCTCTGAAACGCGGCTGCTGGACGCGCGTGCCATCGGATCCGAATCGAATCGTCGTGGACAAGATGTCTTCCGTCTCCGCTGCCGGCCTGTCGAATCGACCCGAACTGTGTAGGTCGCGGCCCCCATCCTTGTTTTCGAACGACGCCGATCAAGCACGAAACCCAGAGTGTCTCTTTCCGGCCCCGGGCTTGTCGCTCACTCGAGCGCAGACCGAGGTTCAGCTAAATCGATCGGAAAGGAAGCGACACCCTTCGGCTCTTCGCCCTGGATTGAGCGACGGGCGTGAGGGCGGTATCCTTTCCGCTACAAGAATCGGGCCTTCGCCGGCCTCGGTCGCGGCGGAGGCTCCGACCGCATCGCACGCCTACGCGACTCGCATCGATGAGGAAGCTTGGAACGAGGAGACCCCATGATCCAGTGCATGCCCAAGAGTGTTTGCAGCTGGGACTTCAATCTCGACGGCGACGGCCATCATGCCGACCTCGAGTTCAATTGGGCAGGGGAGCAAGGCACGGTCACCGCGGACGCGACTCCCTTCGACGTGCGCAAGGATGGCCTACTCAGCGGGCACTGGACCCTGGTGGAAGGAGGAGAGGGAATCGCGACCGCGCAGAAGGCCAGCGCGTTGACCCGAAGCTTCGAGGTTCGCCCGGGCGTCGAGCCGGAGCTGTTGCTCAGACCCGTATCGATGTTCAGTCGGAGCTTTCTTCTCGAGCGTCTGGGCGACCCGGTCGCGGCCATCGACAAGGTTCACGCCTTTACTCGCCGCGCGAGAATCGAAGCGCTGCGTCCGGATTGCGAGTTCGTGATTCTCGCCTTCTCGTTTTGGCTGACCGTCCTGATGTGGCGGCGGGCAGCCCGCAGCAACTGAGGACGTCTCAGCAGGCGACGCCTGCGAGTCGTGCTCGCGATCCGAAGCCCTCGGAGTGAAAGATCATGGACCGAAGCCCGAGCGTCCTCGAATCCGTGGGAAAGACGCCCTTTGTCGAGCTGAAGCGTGTCGTTCCCCGGGGATGCGCGCGTGTCTGCGTCAAGGTCGAAGAGCCACAACCCGACCGGCAGCATGAAGGACCGCATGGCGCTGTCCGTCATCGATCGTGCGGTGACGCGGAGTGAGACAATCGTGCCGGGAACAGGATGATCTCCGAGCCGCTTCAAGGCGCACGCCCCAAGGGCCTGGCCAGCAGAAGGTCGGCTACGGGAGCTCACAACTTTCGGCTCGTGACCCCACGCGCGTCGTGATCGATAGCCCAGGTCTGAACGTTCTGTGGGCAACCCCGCGCAGCGCGGTTTCCTCGCTCGCTTCCCTTACTTGCCCGCCGACCGTTTGATAGGCTCGAAGCCCAGGGAGGCTTCACGACGCACGGACCTGCATGCTCGGGGAAAGAAGACATGAGCCGTCCCGTTCGTTCAAGATTCGCGGCCTCAGCTCTCGCCGGCGTCCTACTCGTCCCGCTGCTCACTCCGGTGGGTAGGACGCAAGATCTGTGGTCGCTCTACGGGGGCGGTTGTCCCACCAGCGAGGGAGCTCGCCCGATTCTCAGGCCGAGCTCACAGCCGTTCATCGGCAACCCGGCCTTTGGCGTCTCGGCGACGGCTCTGCCACCGGCGGCCATGGTCAGCTTGCTGGTCTCGGTCTTCCCAGCCGACCTGCCGATCGGAGGAAGCGGCTGCCGGCTGCTCGTCGGGCCGAGCCCGATCTTCTTCTTCCCGATGGTCCGCACGAGTCCTCAGGATGCCGAGCTGTCGTTCCCGCTTCCGAATCTGCCGCAGTTTCTCGGAGCCTCCTTTTACGCCCAGCTCGGCGTCATCGAGGCGTCGGGGTTCTCGACCTCGCCAGGGCTGCGCGTCACACTCGGTGAAGCGGATCACGCCACGGGCAGCCTCTCGGTCCTGATCGGAGCGCCCAGCGCCTTGCAGGCCGAGTATCACGACCCGGGCGGCTCTCACATCGAGGGGGATCTCCCGTCTTCGATGAGCCTGAGCGCGTTCCAGATCCACCCATCCAGCCTGCCCGGACCGTTCATCGACGATCAGACGGGTGAGAGGCCGCAGGAAGATCTCTGGAACTACTCCTTCGCTCCCTCGGTGGAGCTCGGCGAAGTCGGACGCCTCTACAGCTTCTTCGACAACACGGCCGGCCAAGGCGGTGTCTTCGTCGCGTTGGCGGACGGCGCGGGCTTCATTCCGCTGCTCTCACCGGCGCTGGGGAATGGCGGCTCGTTCGGGAATCAGATTGCCGTCTCCGAGGACGGATCCCGCGTCGCACTCTCCGCGTCCACCGGTGCGAACGGGACGCCGATCTGGCTGGCCGCGACCGATGGCTTGCCCCTTCAGGGCACGGCGAGGGCCGTGGAGGTCTCGCCGGCCGGCCGAGTGCTTCTTCAGGGACCGCTGTACATCGTCGGCGAGACGCTCTTCTTCCGGGGCCAAGACCTCGATCAAGGCGGCTCGGACGCCTACTACATCGCGCCGACCGATGGGAGTGCGCCCGCCGTCGCGCTCGCCCTTCCCCCGCTGGCCTCGGGCAGCCCACCGTCTTTCTTCAATGACGGATTCGTGCTGCAAGCCGAAGGGCGACTGGCCTGGATTGCGGGAGTCGTGGCCGAGGGAACGACCGACCTCTACGTCTTCGATGACGAGACGCAGGCCGCGACGAACATCACCCTCTTCCCGGCCGGTCAGAGCGTGACGTCCCTCAGCGGGGGCACGTATGCCACCGCGGCGCTCTCCCGAGACGGATCCCAGATCGCGTTCGTGTCTCTGGGCGAGCTGTACGTGGCGTCGACGGACGGAACGGACGCGGGCCAGCTCATCGGGGCTGAGCTCTCACACGACACAGTCTTCGGATCGTCGCTGCAGTCCTTCGCCATGCCGAGCTTCGACTCGGGCTTCGGCCTACTCGTCTTCGCCGGCAGCTCCTCCTTCCAGATGGATCTCTACCACCTCGAGCTCGACAGCCACAAAGGCGAGGTGCAGGCGGCGGAGAACATCACGCAGACGAGCGGTCAGAGCGCTCCGCCGTTCACGACCACTGGAAACATCCGGCCTCTGCATGCCGGACCGAATAGTGACGAGGCGTACATCTTCCAGCGCGGCTCCTCCGGCGGCATCTGGGATCTCGTTGCCGTCGAGCTGGTCGATCTGATTCCGGTGAGCCTGACGGGCAACGAGTTCACGCCCTCGGCGCTCCCGTCCTACTCCTTCATTCGCTGGATGTCCTGGGCCCGGGACCGCCGCCACCTAGACGTCGTCCGCGAGCCGACCCTGTTCGAGCTTCGATTGGCCGGCGGCACCGTCGTGCTCGGTTCCTTCGATCGGCTCGATCCGTTGGCGGGCTCGTCTTCCATCCAGACCTGGCCGTCCGGGACCTCGGTCGACGGCGTCGAGTTTCGCTCCGACGGCGGACAGGTTTGTTGGACGACCGGGGCGAGCGGGTCCTCGACCCTCTGGTCGATGAATCTGCCGAGCTCGGCGCCGGCTCCGGTGCGGGTTTTTTCGGGTGAGGTCGCCGACGGCAGCCTCCGCTACGTGCACGCCACCGATCCGACGGTGGCCTATGTCGTGGGCTCGAACGACGCGATCCAGCCGTCCGATGCGCAGATCGTCCACACCTCGATCCGCACCGGTCTCTCGACGATCGTACCGACGCCGCTCGCCCAGATCGTCATGGGCAACGTCTCCGACGAGGGGCCGAGAACCGCCTGCCAGTTCACCGCAGAGGTCAAAACTCAATGCCTGTGTGTCGGAGACGACGATGGCAAGCTGATCGTCACGATCACTGCCAAGAACCCCGACAACTCGCCGATCGAGGTGAGGATCGAGGGCAACGGCCCGACCTTCGAGGACGGAACGCGCATGAGGACGATTCCCTGCAAGAAGGACACGCACACTTTTCCGATCAAGGCCAATCAAACGCCTGGTTGCTTCAACCTGACGGTAGGAGGAATCACGTTCGAGAAGCGGATCCGAGTCGTCAAGATCACGCCCGAGTTTCGCAACACGGGCACCTTCTCGCCTGACAACATGTCCGCGTTGAAGCAGAGATTCCTTCGCAGTGACCCCAACCTCGGCGTCGGCACGAATCCCTTCGGCCCGAAGAGCAAGCACAACACCATGGAGATCCGGTTCGCTCTCGAGCCCAAGGATGGCTGCGATTGCAAGTTCGACATCAAGCGGACCCTTCATCGGAAGTCGTACAAGAACGGAGTACCTGGCGACACGAAAGCGCCCGGAACCAAGGATGACGAGACCAACACCGACGAGGACCGCAAGCCGTCGGCGGCCGGCAATATCTACTCGCTCGACACTCCCGGACCGGGGAGCTCTGACACGGACATGAACGGGGACGTGCGCGAGTATCGGGCCCACTTCATCGAATGGGTTCGAATCTCGCCCAAGAGGAGAGACTGTCTGCCGGGCTTCAACTGGGAGAGCCATCTCTACGTGACGCGACAGAACGGAGCGTGGGTGGTCGATCCCGCCAAGAGCGACATCTCGGCGGGCCACGACATCCCGCTCGACTCTCAGCATCAATGATCTCCTGAGTCAGTTCCTTCCGATCCGCTTCAGGGCGCTCGCCCCAAGGGCCTGCCAGAAGTGGATTGAGGTTGGCTGCAAGAGCTAGACAACATTCGGCTCGTGGTTCCGCGACGCGTCGTGCGCCCGGCCTCCGGGGCAAAGAAACAAGCCACCGAGGGCACGGAGAAACGGGTCACGAGATCTACCCGGAGAGTCAAGATCGGATGACGAAGTGGAGAGCCGTCGAAGCGGTGTTCGGATCCATGGTTCTCGCGCCGCGCCAAAAGTGAAATGATGGGGCCTGGATCGGGGGCCGCGCTCCGGCACCGTTGGCATGAACGAAGGTGAATCATGATTGACTCGAGGGCTCGGCTGCTCAGTGCGGCGATTCTGACGACGATGTCTTTCTCGTTCCTCGGCCTTTCGAAGGCCGCTGCTGCACAGGAAGCCGGGACCTTCATCGAGCAGCCGGGAGTGCGCGAGCTCTCCGGAGCGCTCGTCGTGCGGCGTTGGACTGTCGAGGCGTGGACGGAGCGCGGAGAAGGTGCGGCGGCGAAGTCGCACCGGCAGCGCGCTGCCGAGCGCCTCAACGTTTTCGACCCCGAGGTCATCGCCGAGACCGACGAGTATCTCGTGCGCGTGCCGGCAGGCGAGAACGAAAGCTCATTGGCGGCGAAGCTGCTCGCGACCGGCGACTACCAGTACGTCGAGCCGGACTGGCTGGTGTTCCCGACCGACACCGTGCCGAACGATCCCGAGTACTTCCGTCTGTGGCATCATCCGAAGATGCGTTCGCCCGCGGCCTGGGACCTCACCACGGGCCTGGCCTCGTTCACGATCGCCATCGTCGACTCCGGGGTCGAGAAGAGCCACCCCGACCTCGCCGCCGCGCTCGTGCCCGGATACAACTCGAAGGACCGGTTGCCGGAGAGCCAAGGGGGCCAGGTCGACGATCTCAATGGGCACGGTACCTTCGTGGCCGGCTGTGCGGCCGCGATCGGCAACAACGGCACGGCCGTCGTCGGCGTGGGCTGGAGCTTCCGCATCATGCCCGTTCGCTACAGCAACGATCCGTGTGGTTGCGGTGTGCTCTCGGATCTCTTGGCGGGCGCTCGTTGGGCGGCGAGGAATGGTGCACAGGTCGTCAACATCAGCCAGACCGGCGTCGCCAGCGCTTCGGTCGAGACGACCGGCGCGGTGATCCGGAGCCTCGGCGGGCTGCTGTTCTATGCGGCCGACAACTCGGGCACCGATCACTCGGGCTTCGACTGGCCGAACGTGACGATCGTCGGCGCGACCAACAAGCTCGACGGGCGTCCGAGCTGGTCCTCCTATGGCAAGGCCGTCGACGTCTTCGCGCCCGGCAATCAGATCCTGTCGACGGGTATCAATCACGGCATCGCGTTCGGCAGCGGTACTAGTGCGGCGTCTCCGATCGCGGCCGGTCTCGCGGCATTGATCTGGTCGGTCAAGCCGTGGCTGAGTGCCGACCAAGTAGAGCAGTACCTGTTCGAAGGCTGCAAAGACCTGGGGCCGGTGGGCGAAGACGACGAGTGGGGTTGGGGACGCATCGACTCCTTCTCCTCCGTCGATCTTGCCGCCAACGATGCCGTGCTGGCGTACTCACAGGATCCGCTGCTCAAAGGGCAGTCGAGCACGGCGGTCGTCCAGGGAGCTCAACCCGCGCAGTCCGTGCACTGGTTGCTTTCGCTGACCGGGGCCGGCCCGGGGCCTTGCTTCCAAGGCAAGTGCCTCGACATCCTGGCTCCCTGGGTCGTCTTCAGCCTCCCTGCCGATCCCCAGGGCATCGCGACTTGGACGTTCACGGTGCCGCCGGTCACACCGATCGCGCTCCCCGTTTGGGTGCAAGCGATCACCCTCGATGCGACGCTCGGTCTGGCGACGTCGAACGTCGTCTTCGACGTGGTCTTGTAAGGGGTCTGCAGCCGGGCGTGACAAGCGCGCGCCATTCGGCAACTAAAATGGCGGTGCGCTCCGGGTGACGGCGTTGACCGGGGGGGGCGGGCGCAGGGACGCTCGAACCCGCATCGACGGCGCAGAGGAGGAGCTCTCGACATGGTCCCGACTCGCATCCTGGTCTCTCTCGTCATCGGCGTTTGCCTCGCCGGCCTCGATGCGCATGCGCAAGCTCCGGTGAACGAAGGCTTCGATGCGAGACCGTCGGATTGGGTGCTCGATCCACAGCGGCACGGGGTCGACAACGGCCGCCTCTATCTGGGTGGGAGGACGCCGGCCCGGGCGCCGGGAGAGTGGGAATCGTTCGTGCTCGAGATGGATGCGAAGATCGTGCGGGGATCCTTCGAAATCCGATACGGCACTCGATGCCGCGTGGAGATCTCCCGACCGATCGAGCAAGGTCAGGGGCACAACGTCCGCGTCCGGGTCGGAAGCAACACCTCTGATTCGATCTCGATCGATTGGCATCGAGATCGACGTCTCGTGCTCCGCGTCGCCGGCAACCTTCATACCGTGGTGGTCGACGGCCAGCGGGCGCAAGCGCGTGGACCGCACGGTCGAGGGGCGATCGAGCTCGCGAGTCTCCAGGACGGCGTTGCGGAGATCGACCGCGTTCGCATTCGCTCGCTCGAGCTGAGTCTCGTCGATGTCGTGCCCCAGCAGGTCACGGCGGGTAAGCGGAGCCTCGTGTATGCGATCGGCGAGGGTTTCGATGACGACGTGCGCGTCGGCTTTCGCGGGGATGGCGTCAACGTAGTGGGCGAGCCAGTCGTGCGAAGTCGCAATGTGTTGCAGATCGTTATCGACGTGGCGGCCGAGGCGACCGGGACCCGCACCCTGACCGCGAAGCGAAGCGACGGATCGCAGCTGAACCAGATCGACGCTTTTCGCATCGTGCCGCCTCCGGCGGTGCCCGAGCCACCCGTGTTGCCGCCACCGGCGAGGATCGACGCGTTGGACCCGCCCGTGCTCCGACCGGGTGTGGCCGGCCAGTCGGTTCTGGTTCAGGGCTCCGACTTGGGCCAACTGGCGTCCGTCACGGTGCTCTCCCCGGCGACAGGTGTCGTCGTCTTGATTCGCGAGCACCGGGCAGACCGGCTCGAGCTGAGCCTCGACGTGGCGAGCGGCCTCGGCGATCGTGTCGTCCGGCTGGAGTTCGCGCCGATCGTCGCGAGCGAGCCCGCGTTGCATCGGACGTTGTGGGTACGAGCCGAACCACCGGAGACGCCGCACATCCAGTCGGTCCAGCCACTCGTCCTCCAGGCCGGTGTCCGCGATCAGCGGGTCGTGATGAGCGGCACATCGCTGTCGAGCTTCGAGGGTGTTCGAGTGGTCTCACCTCGACCCGGATTTCGCGCGACCTGGCTGAGAGAGAGCAATGCGGGGCAGATCGTCGTTAGCGTCGACGTGCCCGCGGAAGTCGGCGAGAGTGCGGTGCAGCTCGAGCTGCAGCCGGCCGATCCGAGCACGGGACCGCTGCGACAAGTCCTCGGGATACGACTCGAAGCACCTGAGACGTCCACCTCGCCGACGGGGTGGCTCATCGGCTTGGGAGGTGGTCTGCTCGTTTCGTTCTGGAGTGGGTACGGCTGGGGTCGGACGCGGGCACTCGAGTGGCTGCGCTGGGCCAAGCGGCGGTGGGAGGATCTCTCTCAGCTCGAAGATTCCCGCCCACTCGTTGCGTGTCGCTGGATCTGTCGATCCACGCCCAAGACCGAGCTGGCGAACTGGGAGATCGACGAGATTCGCGTCACGCCGCTGGTTCTCGGCGGAGCCGCGCCTGAGCCAGAGGCGATCAGCGGTGCGGCCCTCGCCGACCTCAACGACCGTGAGAACGTGAAGGCCTGGTTGCTCGACCGGGACAAGCTCGCGAGCGGCCTGCGTCCTGCGGCGAAAGCGGTCTCCCAGATCGTTGCTCAGTGGTCGGAGCAAGGCGCTTCGCCTGCCGAGGTGCGGCTCACGGCGAAGTTCCAGAAGCCGGTTCAGATGCACTTCGAGCTCAAGCACTGCGAGCTGAGCGGCGGTGAGCTCCAATGGGTGACTCGGCGTCGATGGACCCGGACCGCCAAGCCGGGTCGGCCGCTCGAGATCGGAGTGATCACCGGTCCTCGACCCGACGAGGCCTTCGTGGAGAGGATTGCCGACGAGGCGCAGGCTCACCTCCTGGACCTTTTCCAGCGGGTTCGATCTCTTCCGTGATGTTCGGTCACGTGATGAGTGTGGCGAAGCGACGGCGACCCTCGACCTGCCGCCGCTGCCGGTGAGCTTCGTGGGCCGTTCGTTCTACCTGGCCGCGACACTCGTCTCGCCCTGGTACCACATCTCGAACCCTCCGCCGCTGGTGGTTGGCGACTGACCGGGCCGGACGTCGCGGTGATCCCGACCGCTACTTCACCCAGCGTTGAACCAGCGGCACCCACTTCGAAGCCGGATAGCGTTTCAGGAGCTCCCGGTACTTCGCCATTCGCTCTCGATCGTCCTTCTCTTGGCGAGCGGCGTAGAAGAGCTCCTGCGCGGGCGCGGCTTGACGCTCCCGCAGGCGAGCGAAGGTTTCGAGACAGCTCTGAGCGGCGGGCACGAGGGCGAACTGGTTGCGAAACTCCCAAAAGTCGGCGGCCCAATCGCCGCTGGAGTCGTCGCGCATCGTCTTCTCGAGCGCCTCGGCGCGGGGCTGGGCCGCGGCGTCGATCTTGGTGGTCAAACTCGCGATGGACTTGCGTTCGTCCTCATTGCCATTCGCCGATGCGGCGCGATGAAGGGCGGCCATCGCGTCCCGGTACTCGCGGGCTTTCAGCTGTTGACCTGCGAAGCGCACCAAGGACTTTGCGTCGGTCGAGGCCATCTGTTCTAGCCAGCGTACGGCCGCTTCGACCGGAAGGTGATCGAACACGTGACCCACTCGCTCGGGTGCGAAGAGCTTCAGCATCGGGAAGCCCTCATCCACGAAGCGCTCGTGACAGTATTGCCCGCTGCTGAAGTCGACGACGTTGTCCTTCTGACCGTGCACGATGGCGATCGGGAGGCGTCGTTGAGCGGCCCGCACGGCGGCGTCGGTGAAGGCATCGGGCTCGCACTGGACGAGCAGGTTGCCGGACATGGGAAACGCTCCGGCGATCTTCTCGGGGTAGAACATCGCGATCGCGAAGGTCAGGAAACCGCCCTGTGAGTGCCCACCGACGAAGAAGTGCTCGATCGGCAGAGTCTCCTTCAGCTCGTCGAGGGCCTCGGCCGCCAGCGCGGGCGTTTGCCGGTAGGCCCACTTGTGCCACTTCTCGTGACCGCTGAAGTTGACGTAGGTCGCGTTGAACACTCGCCGCCCGGGCCGCGAAGCGGAGCTGAGCCGCTCGCCGTCGAATCCGATCAGGATGTAGTCCTCTGCCAGCTTCGGCCAGAGGCTCGCCATCGTGGCGACGTAGCCCTTCGAGCTCATGTTCGAGCCGTGGAAGAACGCGATCGCCGGATAGGTGCGCTTCCCGTCGTAGCTCTTGGGCACGCGGAGATAGTAGTTGAGCGCGCTGTGCGATTGGCCTTCGGTGAGCTGGCCGGGCATCGGCGGTGCGGCCCGGTGTTGGATGCGATAGGCTCCCCAGGCGCGGGGCTCGGACGATCCGGCCGCCGTGAACTCGCCCTGGAACGTCTCGTCGTCCTCCCAGAGCTCGAACCAACCGGAGCCGCTTGCGCTCGGCTCGCGGTACGTGAACTGGAGTCGCTTCCCTTGGACGTCGCCTTCGATCGAGAACTCGTCGTCGAAGCCGTAAGTGCCCTGGACGCGGGATCCTCGCTGCTCGAGCTTCATCGGTCCGAACGAGCCGGACCAGCGACCCGTGAATCCACCGGCGCTCGACGCTTCACCTTCGCGCACGAAGACGATGCGCGCGATTTCGTCGCGACGCAGCGTTCGGCTGCCCTTCTTCAAGCGCACTCTCAAGGTCCTCAGTTGGACTTCACCCGTCAGCTCGTCGCCTTCGCTCGTTCGTAGGACGTCGGGGGAGCCGAGCTCGATCTCGACGATGTCCTCGGCGCGGAGTGTCGTCGTTCGGCGGTCGGCCTCGATCTTCCAACGGGAGACCGACACGCGACCCTCGACGACCTCACCATCGCGCAATGTCACTTGCACGTCCGAGGCAAAGCTCGCCACGGCTCCGACCAACACGAGGGTCCAGGCCTTCAAGAGCGCTGTCATGCGCGTATCTCCGTCTCTTCAGGGGCGCGGCTCGGGCGGGTGCCCTCACACGGTAGAGATCGGTGCGCACGGCTCAAGTAAAAGTCGCGTAATCCGCGAGGGCGGAGCGCGTCCGCGAGGCGATGGGAGGCGAGCGCGTTCGAACGGTGTTGGCGACTGCACCTTTCTCGGGTCAGCGCCTGTGGATGACGACGGCAAACACGGGAATGACGACTCGCATGGCTCTTCTCCCGAGCTTCGATTCATCGCCTCTCGCCCGATTCGCCGCACGAGCGCGAGTCAGGTCAGCCGCTTCGAGAAGTGGTACTTCACGACCCCCCCGGGAAAGCCTGCGATGGCGAGGTCCTCGCTGTATCCGAGCCGGCGATAGAAGTCCGGTGCCTGGAATGTGAACGTGTCGAGGTAGACGAGCTCACAGCCGCGCGCCTTGGCTTCTCGCTCGGCGCGCGCCATCAGCTCTCGGCCCAGTCCCGTCCGTCGCCGATCCGGCTCGACCCACAGGATTTGGACCTCGCAGCAGGTCCCCCAGGAGCGCGCGATGATGCCGCCGAGAGCCGCTCTTCCCGCCTCTCTCGCGAAGAGGTACATCGGGCGCACTGCGTCGAGACCACCGTGCTCGAGGATGTAAGACTCGATTCCCTGGTCGATTCGCTCGACGTCGGCTCGATCGGGTTGCTGCGCCACTTCGACGCGTACTTCACTCTGCGACTCGGACATCCGAACCTCCCTGTGCACAAGACCACCGCACGTGACGGGGCGATGGACAAGATCACTCGCGTGCAATCCTTTCGCAATGCACTTCTCGAGTCCACGTCGAAGAGGAGGGGATGAACCACGGAGTGCACGACGAGCACGAAGGGGGAGGAGGAGAGCACGGAGAGGGAGCCTAGGATGACGTGCCTCTTCATAGAAATGCGTCCGGAAAGCCTCGAGAGTTTATCGCCGGCGCAAGCTTCGCTGCGCTCGCGTGCGCACACCGGACGTCTCGCGTTGAAGCTAGCGCCGGCGAGACGCAGCGAAGCCGGGACGACTCGCCGATCGAAGTGCAGCTTTCGCCGTGAGCGCTGGTTGCCGATATACTCGAAGGGTCGCTGCGATTCGCCTCGACACTCTCCGTGAGGATCGGCCATGGCCGAAGGTAGCTCACAACCGGGATGGAGCCAGGAGCTCTACGAGGAGCTTCATCGCTTGGCCGAGCGTCAGCTTCGGGGCGAGCGGAAGGACCACACGCTTCAACCGACGGCGCTCGTGAACGAAGCGTACTTGAGGCTCGTTCAGCTCGATCGTATGGAGTGGAAGGACGAGGAGCACTTTTTGGCGGCCGCCGCCGGGACGATCCGACGAGTCCTCATCGATCATGCGCGCGCGCGTCAAACTGCGAAGCGCGGCGGCGATTGGCAGCGGCTGACGTTGACGGGGCTGGCCGGCCTCGATGCCGACGACCAGTTGGACCTGATCGCCTTGGATGAAGCACTCGAGGGCCTGCGCCAGCTCGACGAGACGATGCATCGCCTCGTTGAGCTCCGCTTCTTCGGTGGGCTCACCATCGAGCAGACGGCTCGCGCGTTGGGAATCGGAGTCACCACGGTCAAAGAGAAGTGGGACTTCGCGAAGGCTTGGCTCAAGCGAGAGCTCTGAGACTTGGCCACCGGGAGTGCGCACGCGAGCGCAGCGAAGCTTGCGCCCGTCGAGTTGGGAGCCGATCGAGTGTCGAGGGCCGGCGGAAGCGCAGACCGGGAGCGCGGGCATCCTGCCCGGCGGAGCGTGCAAGGGCCGTTGTGCCTGCAAACCGGGATCGCTGGCATGCTGCCCGGCGGGAAGGGGTCCGGCGTCAGCTCCGCTTCTCTTTCGGATGGCGAGTCCATTCGGGCGTTGCTTGCGGCGAAGCTACGCGGACGCGCTCCGGTGCCTGCTCAGAACTGGCTGAAGTCGATCGCGCCCCAGTCGTCAACGGTTACCCATTGGCTGCCGAGCATCGCCTGCTTGCCACCGGCCAGGGGTGGCCGTCGAAGTGTCCCCTTCTTGACCAACTTGGCGATGGCCCGGCTGGCGGCCTGCTGATCCGTCGGACCGTCGATCGTCTCGACGCGAATCGGAGTCTTCGTCGAGTTGCCGCCATGTCGAAACATGTTGGCCGTCAGCTTGCCATCGTCAACCGACTCTCGAGAGCGCACCGACAGGACCGGGCGAGTGCTCGTACCGATGTAGACGCGGATCGCGTAGTAGCCGTGACGTTTGTTTCCGCCTTCGAGGGCCGCCTCATGGGACTTCCCTTCGGCCGCCGCCTGGTCGTCCTCTCGCAAGATCCCCAAGTCCCGCCCCAGCATCTTGGCACCCTGGGCGATGGGCGAGTCGGCGGCGCCCTCCCCGACGAAGTAGTGCATCCCGGCGTAGGCGATTCCACCCACGACCACGAAGGCGGCCGCCCAGGAGGCGAGGGTTCCCAGTAGGCCCGAGCCGCCGGCGCCGGCTTCGGCGAGGGGAGTGACAGTTCCGCCAGTCGGCGCCGAAAAGCTGCGCACCTTGTTGGTCAGGTCGAAGATCTTGCGGTATTTCATCGGAACAGCTCCGTTCGTTCATCCTGGTTGCGTTTCGGGCGGCTGTCTTGTCCGCTCCGACGACTCAGGCGAGAATCGGAGGGGGATTGGCCGGGAACTTCTCGAAAAAGAACCGGACGAGTGCTCCGGGCTGACCACGGCCTCGGGAGCCGGAAAGAGACGAGAGAGTGGATCCCCAGCGATTCGAACTGGTCCAGCGCCTCTATCAGCGTTTCCGGGCCGTGCCAGCTGCCGAGCGTGATCGAGCCCTGAGTGAGGAGTGCGGAGACGATCGCGAGCTCCGCGTCGAGGTCGAGTCGCTGCTCGCGAGCTCGGATGAGAGCTTCCTGGAGACGCCGGCTTGGCAGCAAACGCCGATCACGCGGGACCACGAGATCGAACCAGCCCGCTTCGACCTCCCCGACCAAATCGGGAGCTATCGCATTCGTGCGCGCCTGGGAGAAGGCGGGATGGGGATCGTCTTTCTCGCCGAGCAGGAGGGGACGGGGCGTGACGTCGCGCTCAAGGTGATCCGGCCGGGCTTCAGCTCGCCAGAAGCGCGTTCTCGCTTTGCTCGGGAGGCCAAGCTGCTGGCCCGACTCCGCCACCCGGGGATCGCGCGTATCTTCGAGGCGGGCGTGCATGGAGAAGGCGATGGCGCTCTTCCGTTCATTGCGATGGAGCGCGTCCAAGGGCCATCACTCCTCGAGTACGTCCGCGAGGTCGAGCTCGATGATCGCCAGAAGATCGAGCTCGTTCTCCCGATCTGCGAAGCGATCGATCACGCGCATCATCAAGGCGTGGTGCACCGGGATCTGAAACCGGGGAACATCCTCGTCGACCTGAGTGGCGAGCAACCGCAGGCGATGGTCGTCGACTTCGGAATCGCGCGCGCCCTGGACTCTTCGGCAGCCACCTCGCTGCGCACGCGCCCCGATCAGATCGTGGGCACGGTGCGCTACATGAGTCCCGAGCAAGCACAGGGCCGAGATGTCGACGCCCGCGCCGACGTGTACGCGCTCGGCGTGGTGCTCTACGAGCTGCTGAGCGGTCAGCCTCCGCATGTCTTGGAGAACTGCGCATTGCCGGAAGCCGTGCGCATCGTCTGCGAGGAAGACGTGACGCCGCTGCGAACTCACGGGAGTCGATTCGGCGGCGATCTGGACACCGTGGTCGGGAAGGCTCTCGAGAAGGACCCGAGCCGACGCTACGCCTCGGCGAGTGACTTGGCAGCCGATCTGAGGAGGACCCTCTCTCACGAGCCGATTCAGGCACGTCCGCCGAGCACCTTGTACCGTCTTCAGAAGTTCACGCGCCGCAATCGCGCCTTGGTCGCGGCACTCGGAATCGTGTTCATCGCCCTGACGACGGCGACGATCATCGCGGCGACAGCGGCCGTGTCCGAAAAGTCGGAGCGGCTGAGAGCCGAGCGGGCGTTGAAGGCCGAAGCGGAAGCGCGGGCGGATGCCCAGCGAGATCGAGACACGGCCCGACGCGAGCAGCGAG
This sequence comes from Planctomycetota bacterium, assembly GCA_029260795.1. Taxonomy (GTDB): domain Bacteria; phylum Planctomycetota; class OFTM77; order OFTM77; family OFTM77; genus OFTM77. Next base: position 65,386 of record JAJDCO010000002.1, read on the forward strand.
CCGCCGAGGAGGCGCGGCAGGCGGCGGAAGCGGCTCGACAAGAGGCTGAGGCCGCGCGCGCGGAGGCCGAGGTGCAGGTGCGGACCACGCAGGAGGTCAACGACTTCCTCAATCAGGACCTACTCGCGGCGTCCGACCCATACCAAACCCGCGACCGCGAGCTGACGGTTCGGGACCTGTTGGACCGAGCTGCGGAGAAGCTCGAGGGACGGTTCCCAGACCAGCCGCTGGTGGAGGCCGCTCTGCGAAACACCCTGGGTACGGCTTACGCCGGGCTCGGGCGCTTCGATCTGGCCTCACCCCACTTCGATCGTCTGCTCGAGCTGACGCAGGCCCACCGCGGCGAGGAGCATGTCGACACCGTTCTCGCGATGACGATGGTTGCCGTCAATCACGATCGCTCCGGGCGCACCTCCGAGGCGGAGCCGCTGCACCGACGCGTGCTCGAGATCCGGCGCACCACCCTCGGTAACGACCATCGCGATACGCTCGATGCCGTGAACAACCTCGCCGCCTGGATGTTCTACCGCGGTCGGTTCGAGGAGGCCCGGCAGCTTTGGAGTGAGCTGCTCGAGCGCCGCAGCGAGCTCGAAGGGGAGGACGCCGCCGGCACGCTCAACGTCTCCGTCAACCTCGCCTACCTCTACGTCGTCCTCGGTCGGCTCGAGGAGGCGGAGCCGATGTATCGCCACGTGCTCGAGGTGCGGCTGCGTACGCTGGGAGAAGAGCACCCGTCGACCCTTCGCGTGCGGAACAACTTAGCCGGTCTTTTCGATCGAGCACGCCGCTACGGGGAGGCGGAGGCCGAGTTCCGGGCGATCATCGAGGTGCAGCGGCGGACGCTCGGCGACGACCACCCCGATACGCTCTTGTCTCTCAACAATCGCGCCTCGGTGCTCAAGCGGTTGGAGCGGCTCGACGAGTCTGAAGCGCTCTATCGGGAGGTCCTGGAACGGCGACGGAAGACGCTCAGTGACTCGCATCCGCACACGCTGCTGTCGATCAACAACCTCGCCGTCTTGCTCGATGAGCGAGGGAGTCGCGAGGAGGCCGCGGCGCTCTATCACGAGGCGATGCGCGTGATGCGTGCCACGATCGGGGCTGGCCATCCCGATACCGTCAACGTCACAGGAAACCTGGCCGATATGCTGTGGGGGGGCGGGCAACGCGACGAGGCCTTGAAGCTCCTCGACGAGGCCGAGGCCTTGGCGGAGGCGGATGCGGCCGCCGACCCGGCGCGGCGGCGCGAGCTGACCTTTCGCAAGGCGAGACTGCAGGTGCGAGGAGGCGATTTCACCGACGCGGAGCCGGCTCTGGTCGGTTTGCGAGAGGCACTGGAAGCGGATCCCGCTGCATCGCGTGACCTGCTTCGCATCGTCTTGCTCGAGCTCGCCAACGTCTACGCGGCCACGGATCGCCCCGACGAGGCGCAGGCCTGTCGGGCTGCTGCTTCGGGGCGCTAGTGGGATCGTCTTCAACTGTCGAGCCCACAGTGAGGGGGATTCGCGCCCGGTGAATCTCCGGTCCCATCGGTCCCGATTGCCCGCGAGTTTTGATAGCCTTGAGCCGGAATGTGAGAGTGTAGGGCAGCCAGGAAAGCGAGCGATGTCGTCGAGCTCGGACGATTCCGTGGGAAAGAGCGACGCCTTCGATACGAAGCTCTATGACGAGCTTCGTCGCATCGCGCAGGCCTACCTCTCTCAGGAGAGAAAAGGGCACACGCTGCAGCCGACGGCGCTGGTTCACGAAGCATACTTGCGCCTCGCGCCGAGTGACACGCTCTCCCAAGGGAACCGGTCGCGCACTTTGGCGTTCGCCGCGATCGCCATGCGGCGGATCCTGGTCAATCACGCTCGCGACCGGGCACGATTGAAACGGGGTGGGGGCCGGGCCCGTGTGACACTGCACGAGGGGGATCTCGTCGAGGACGGCAGAGACGGCATCGACCTGATCGCTTTGGACGACTGCCTCGTGCGACTCGCGGAGATGGACCCGCGAAAAAGTCGACTGGTCGAGCTCCGATATTTCGGAGGACTCTCCAACTCGGAGATCGCCGAGCAGCTCGAGGTCTCGGCCGCCACGGTCAAGCGGGAGTGGACCCTGGCCCGGGCTTGGCTGATCCGTGAGCTATCGGAGGGTGAGGCGGATGAAGGCAGGTCGCTGGCAAGAGATTGAGCGTGTCTTCGGCGAGGCGCTGGAGATCGACCGCGAGTCGAGAGAGGCCTTCGTGCGCGCGCAGGCCGACGGCGATTCCGAGCTCGTCGCCGAGGTGCTGAGTCTTCTCGAGGCTCACGGGTCGGAGGATCGCCGGCTGGATGGCCACGTGGAGCAGAGAGACGCGATCGAAGCGATCCTGTCGGAGGAGCAAGCCTCGGTCGAGCCAGCCCGGCCCGCGAACGTGCCTGCGCATATCGGGTCCTACGAGATCGATGCCGAGATCGCCTCCGGGGGAATGGGCACGGTCTATCGCGCCCACCGTGTCGACGGTGAGTTCCACCAGGAGGTGGCGATCAAGCTCATTCGTCGAGATGCTCCCGGTAAGGATCTCCTCGAGCGTTTTCGGCGTGAGCGGGAAGCCTTGGCTCGACTCGAACATCCGAACATCGCCCGGCTCATCGATGGGGGATCGACCGAGAGCGGTGAGCCTTACCTCGTGATGGAGTACATCGGAGGGTCGCGCCTTGACGAGTATGCGGACGAGAAGGTGCTCACTCTCGACGCGCGCGTCGAGCTGTTCCTGCAAATCTGCAGCGCGGTCGAGTACGCGCACCGCAATCTGATCGTTCATCGAGACATCAAGCCCGGAAACGTCCTGGTCACACCGGAAGGGCTGCCCAAGCTGCTCGATTTCGGAATCGTCAAGATCCTCTCGGACGACGACGCTAGCAACGCGGTCACGCAGACCGGGCTGCGCGCATTCACGCCCCGCTATGCGAGCCCCGAGCAGCTGCTCGGGGAGCCGATCTCGACGGCGAGTGACGTCTACTCGCTGGGGGTGCTTCTCCATGAGCTCTTGACCGGGCAGGTGCCCTACGAGAGCACGGGCAGTGGACCCGAGGCGTTGATGCGAGCGATCATGACGGAGGATCCTGTTCGCCCCAGCACGCTGTTTCGCCGCGCGCAGAGCGACGTCGATTCGACGCGACTCGAGCAGCTCGCCCAGCGGCGACGCTCGCGACCCGATCGGCTCCGCCGCCGACTGGCAGGTGATCTCGACAACATTCTCTTGATGGCTTTGGCTCGGGAGCCAGAGCGAAGGTACCCATCCGTCGGAGACCTCGCCGACGACCTTCGGCGCCAGCGGGACGGACTTCCCATTCGGGCCCGCACTCCGACGCTCCGGTACCGCACCCTGAAGTTTCTCCGACGCAACCGATCGGGAGTCGTCATCGCGGCAGCCCTGGCGCTCGTGGTTTTCCTGGGCTCCTGGTTTCTCGTGCGAGAGGCACAGCTGGCGCGCAGTGAGCAGGCGAGCCGGGAGCTGGCATCGTCGGTGCAGCGCGTTCTCGCCTCCGTGAGCGCGTCGCGATTCTCGAGCGGCGGCATTCGCGAGGGATTGAGGAGCGCACTCGAGGGCGCCCACATCGAGCGAGTGGCTCGGAGTCTCGAGAGCCAACCTCGCGATCTCGTCGAGTTCTCCGAGACGATCGCTGGGATCTGCGAAGACGTCCACGACTTCGAGTCGGCCGTCGATTGGCGCCGCCGGGTGGTCGAGGCGGCACCTGCGGACGAGGCGCCCGAAGCACGAAAGCGGCTGGGGATCGCGCTTCGAGGCGCCGGTCAGCTCGAAGATTCCGAGCGCACGCTCTGGCGAGCCCAGCAGATGGCGTCTCGGCGAGGCCGTGTCTTGCTCGCGAACGAGATTCTGCGAGAACGAGCGCGCACCGCTTGGGAGGAAGGGCGGCTGACGGATTGCGAAGCACTGCTCGAGGAAGGCCTCGGAGCGCTGGGCTTCGACCGAAGTGAGCGCACGCTCGAGGCTCGCCTTCGATTGGATCGTGCCGAGCTGCGGGCGTGGCGGCACCAAGTCACCGGGGCGCACGAAGACTTGGATCGTGTCGTCGAGCTGGCGCGCCGTGAGTCGATCGACGATGCCGACCTCCTTTGGGGCGAGGCGGACGTTCGACGAGGGCTCCTCCTCTGGCGCACGCCAGCGTTTGCCGAATGCGAGGTCTGGATCCGGCGCGGTGTCCAACGAATGCTCGAGCACCTTCCTCTCGAAGATGAGCGAGCTCTGTGGGCAATGAGCCGGCTCGTTACCGGTGGACGCATCTTCGATCGCCCGTCCCAGTCTCATCTGTGGGCAATGAGCCAGATCGTTTCCGGTGGACGCATCTTCGATCGCCCGTCCCAGGCTCAGTCGCGAGTTGGCCTCTGGACGCAAGCCGCCGAGCTGCGGGCGCGGTTGTTTGGGAGGATGGGTGTCGACTACGCCGACAGTCTCGTTCAGATGGCTGCGCTCAACGGTCTGATCGAAGGAAGGCACCTCTCGCAGGCTCAGCGAATCCTCAGCGCCGCTCGACCAGCGACTTCGCCGAGGCTTCAGGAGAGCCGGTACGTTGCGGCGGCGGTCGATTGTTGGTCCGCTGTTCCTGACATCCGTCAGGAAGCCCGGGCGCTGCTCGAGCTTCTCGACCTTGATGAGACCGTTTCGTCGGACCATTGGCTCCTACCATACCTCCGCAGCATTCAATTGACGCTGGCAATCCGCGATGGGGAGCCCGGGCAGTACGTGGCATTGGGTGAATCATTGGCAGAGCTGTCGCGACATCTCGGGCCGCGTCACCCGGACGTGCAGGCTCTCGTGATCGAGACGCCACCGACGGGCCCCCCCGAGATCCCCTGGCCGCCGGCGGCCTTGGCTGAGGCACAGCGAGGTCGCTCTTGGCCTTGGGGAAGGGTGTGGCGGGATGACGACGATTCGCCCGACGCAGAAGGCGAGATCGACTTCGAAGACGACATCGCCGAAAAGACGATCCTCGTGAGCAGCCCCTTGGAAGAGGGAGGCATCGCACTCTTCTGGATTCTGGGTCGACCCACGACGATCCAGCGAACCGAGCGAGCCGAATCCTGCGAGTTTCTCCTGTACGTGAACCACAACCCGGCCCAGGTGATCCCCTTCAACGCGGCGCGACGCTTCGTGTACCTCAAGGAGACCCTTCAGTGGGTTCCCTTCGAGATTCCGTTCGACTGGCTCCGAGAGGGTGAGAACACATTCACGTTGATCGAGGCCCACGACCCGGAATGGAAGGACAATAAACCCTGGGAGTATGGGCGCCTGACGCTGGCTATCGACAAGACGCGAGACTTCGATCGAAGTTGGTGGGTCGGCACGATGCATGCCTGCTGCCTCGAACAGCAGCTTGTGAACGCTCCGAAGCCGATCGACCCCTTCTCGGATGAGCTGCTGGCCCATCGGGACGAGGGGCGACGAGAGTGCCAGGGTGAGCTGATGATGTTCCTCGAGATTCTGCCCGCTCGGTAGGGAAGACGACCTGGGCTCGCGTGCTCACGGCACTCTTTCTTGGCCTCCTTTGAGCTTCGGGAACCTCGTTCAGGGCATTCCCGGTCGGTTCCGCTTACGACGCCGCCGAGTCCGGCCGGCCCAGGGTACGTCGCTCGTTCCAGCGGTGCACTTCGCAGGGTCGATCGCGAGGCCTTCGAGATCCGAGCTCATCGCTCGTCATCGAGAGGTCTGCGAGTGGCGTCGTTGCGGCCTTCATCCACCTCCAGAAAGGACCGTCGTCATGTGTCGAAGAATCGGAATCGCACCCCGCCTGTTGTCGCTCGCGCTCGGGCTCTCGTTGATCAGCGTCGAGGCGAGCGCCTGGGAGGAGCCCAACGAGATCCTCAAGCTGACGTCGTCGTCTTCGAGTCTTTCGATCTTCGGCCATGCCGTGGCGGTCAGCGGCAACACGATGGTCGTGGGAGCGCCCGGAGATGAAGCGGCCTACGTGTACGACGCTGCGACCGGGCAGCAGCTCCACAAGTTGACGGCGTCCGGCGCGAACCCAGGCGTTTTCGGGATCTCGGTCGGGGTCTGCGGAAACACGATCATCATCGGGGCCTACCTCGAGAGGGGCGCAGTGACCGATGAAGGCGCCGCCTACCTCTTCGACGCGACGACGGGTCAACAGCTTTTCAAGCTCAAGGCCTCGAACGCGACCACTTCGGATCAGTTCGGATACTCGGTCGCCATCAGTGAGAGCTTCGCTCTCGTGGGAGCGGCAATGGATGACGAGGGGGGATACAATTCGGGATCCGCGTATGTCTTCGATCTCGCGACGGGACAGGAGCTTCGTCGAATCACACTGCCCGTCTCCGCTGACCATGACTGGTTCGGTTTCTCGGTGGCCCTCAGTGGCACGAAGGGTCTCATCAGCGCCCGCAACGAGGACGAGCACGCTACGAACTCGGGCGCGGCCTACGTGTTCGACGTGACGACCGGTCAGCAGCTCCTCCGGTTGACCGCCTCCGATGCCGGCCAGCAGGATAGATTCGGGGAGTCCGTGGCGATCGATGGCAACCTGGGAATCGTCGGCACGGATATCTATGAGGAGACGGCCTATGTCTTTGACATGACGACCGGCCAGGAGCTCTTCAAGCTGACGGGGTCCGGCGCCTTTGGAAAGCGTGTCGCTGTCGAAGGTAACCTGGCGCTCGTCGGTGCTTCCCTGGACGGCGAACTGGGGATCGGTGCCGGAGCCGTGTACCTGTTCGACCTGACCTCCGGTCAGCAGGTCTCGAAACTGACGGCTTCGGACGGCGGTCCCAGCGATGGATTCGGTACCGCGGTGGCGATCTCCGGCGAGAAGATCCTCATCGGTTCTCCTTGGGACGTTCCCAACGGTTCCGCCTACCTGTTCGACCTGTACACGAAGCCAGCGATCGATGCCATCACTCCCGATCGGGGGCCGAGTCGAGGCGGCAATACGATCACGATCCATGGCTCGAGCTTCTGGCCGGGGACGACCGTGAGCATCGACGGTCAGCTCGCGCAAGTGACGTCGCTCAGCTACGCCCAGCTGCAGGTCGTCGTCCCTCGCTACACCGGGCCGCCTCCCACCGGGGTCACGATCCGTCGACTCGCCGCCGATGTCGATGTCACCGTGACGACTCCGTACGGGAACGACACGGTCATCAATGGCTATATGTATCGGTTCGTCGGCTGGTGAGTGACCTCATCGCTCGCCCCGAAAAAAACGTTGGCCCACCGGCCAATCGAGCCTTTGTTCTCGCCTGACCTCCTGACGCGGATGGCAATCAGCCCTCCGGAACCGAGACGCCGGCGAGATGGAGGCGACCATGACGAAGCGAGCGACGACACTCTTCTGTTTCCTGGCGGTACTGGTGGGACATTGGGCCTGCGCTCCGAGCTCGGGTGGCTCGAGGGGAGTCGGAGCGATCGGCGACGGCGAGGAGCATGAGGGCTCGCGTGGACTGGTGACCGTGACGGGGCCTCGTCTGGACGGCGTGAATCCGTTGTCGGGCTCGATGGCATTCGACCTGGCGGGAGCGTCGTTCAGCGGAGACGCCGAGGGCGTGCGGCTCCGGATCAATGGGGAGTCGATCTCGGTGACGTCCCTCGCTCCGCAGCGAATCGAGTCCTCCTATCAGTTCGAGGACGGACGAAACGAGGTCTCCTTGGTCGTGCCCGATACCGACGGCCGGGCGATCGAGCTCGACGCGATCTTCTGGGCCGGCTTTCGCCGGCTCGATGTCGATGTCGAGCGTGAGAATGGGTCACCGGTGAGCGGAGCTGAGGTCACGCTCACGCTCGTGGATGACCCCGACGTGGTGCTGCAGGGAACGACCACGAACGGAATCGCGAGCTTCTTCGACATGCCCGGACGCACGTTCTTGGTGACGGCCCGGGATTCTCAGGGACGCTTCGGATCGACCGGCGCCGTCGGCGATCAAGGCTTCGTGGCCGTGACGCTGTGGAGCTTCGATCCGCCCAGCTTGATCGACAACAACGACCTGCACCTCGGCACGACCGAAGGCTGGGACGTGGGCAGCGCGCCCGTCGACATCGTGCCCCATGACGAAGGCGACCCCGGCTTCGCGCCTGACTGGGATCTGAAGGTGACGACAGCCGGCGAGGGGCCGCAAACGATCTCGCGCACGTTCCAAACACAGGCCGGCGTCAAGAATGTCTCGGTCCGTTATCGATTCATCACCAGCGAGGTGCCGGGCGGCTACTTCGGAAGCAAGTACAACGACACGTTCAGTGTGTCGATTCGGGCGGAGGGCAGCGCGGCGGCGGTCTCGGAAAGTAACAGCATGAACTCGCTCGGTCTGGCCGCCTTCGATGCGAAAGGCGCGACCGCGTGGCGGACGAAGTCGCTGGCGGTGCCGGCCACGGGAGACGTCGTCCAGGTCGATGTCACGGTGGCCAACGTCGGCGACGGCCTGTTCGATTCCTCGGTCGTGGTCGACTGGGTCGAGGAGAAGGCGCTCGGCATCACGGCCTTCGAGCTGCACGATGTCGACGGTCAACCGCTGCGGTACTTGAGCACCGGCAGCCATCCGTACTTCGGTGGGCAGACGCGCGTCCACGGCAAGCTCACGGTCGAAGGCGCGAAGACAGATCAGCTCTCCACTGCGAAGCTCGAGGTCATTCAAGGCGGCAAGGTAGTGGCCACGGCGAGCCTGTCGAGCGCTGCCGCGTCACTCCTGCAGCCCTTCGGCGACGACGAGAAGGTCGAGATCGCCAGCAGCCAGCTGCTCTTCGAGCTTCCTTCGGCACAGGCGGCCTTGGTCGATGGCAGCGCGGATGGGACGCTCCAGCTTCGCGTCAGCGCGGAGTCGGCGAGCGGACAGACCGTGAGCCAGGAGTTCGCCCGGCCGCTCGGAATCCTCGTGCGCTATCGAGGCACGGGACGGTATGGGCCGCGCAACGAGCACGAGGGCGGGGACGATTGGGGCCAGCCGAGCGTGGTGAAGCTCCTGGGCAAGATCTCGCAGATCGACCAGGTCGGCGACCTGAGCAACATGAACGGCGGCCACATCGCCCCGCACACCACGCATCGCGAGGGACGCGACATCGACGCCTGGTTCAACGGCTACAACGCCCGCAACACCGGTACGGCGGTGAATCTGCTCGAGCTGCTCAACGGCCCGAACGGCAAGCACGTCGAGCTGATCTACGTCACCTATCGGAAGCAAGCGTCGGACGACTTCTGGTCGACCATCCAGAGCGTGAAGCTCGATGACGATCGCTACGCGCGCGACGTGATCCTGCCCTTCGCAGGCCACGAGAGCCATTTCCACCTGCGCCTGAAGTGAGGTCCGGCCAGGGGGCTCGCGGGTTGTTCTCGGATTTCCCGTGAGCCCACGACCGTCATTTCGGTGCATTCCCAGCCGCGCCCGCCTCGGCTCCCTCGGAGGGGGCGGGCTGGCGCTCGTTGAAGGAAGGAGGCCCCCCATGTCCAGTCGACCTGCCCTCGGTCATCGCTCAGCTTCGAGGCACCTCACCCGAGTCGTGTCGATCGGCTGGTTGGCCGGGACGATTCTGGTGGGCGCGGCCTGGTCTCAACCGACCTGGCGGATCTCCGTCGACGCCTTCGAGAGCGAGCTGTCCGGACTCCATACCTTGTACTCGGTGTCGGACGATGGCAGCCGGGTGGTGTTCGCGAGTGACTCGACTTTCATCCCCAGCGATCACAACGGCGTGTTCGACATCTTCCTTCGGGACCAGCCCGGGAGCACGACCACGCGCGTCAGCGTCTCGGGCTCGGGGGGCGAGGCGAACGGCTTGAGTGACTTCCCGTCGATCTCGGGCAACGGCCTTCTGGTTGCCTTTCAATCGAATGCGTCGAATCTCGTGCCCAATGACTTGAACGGCGCCTTCGACATCTTTGTGCATCATCTGGGAACGCGCACCACCGTGCGGGTGAGTCGCTCGTCGGGGGGCGAGGAGGGCTTCGGGAACTCCTTCGTGCCCACTCTGTCGGATGACGGACAGTTCGTCTCGTTTGCGAGCGATGCCTCGAACTTGGTGGCGAACGACACGAACGGGGTCCGCGACATCTTTCTGCACGATCGATTCTCCGGGATCACGACCCGCGTCAGTGTGGCCGACTTCACGAACTTCGAAGCCGACGGCGACTCGTTGCCGGCCACGCTGTCCGGCAACGGAAACCGGGTCGCCTTCTTCAGCCTGGCGACCAACTTGGTCCCGGGCGACACCAACGGTCTGCCGGACATCTTCGTGCGAGATCTTCAGTTCTCGACGACGCGGCGAATCAACGTCAGCTCGTCGGGTGCTCAGGCCAACGGCCTGACGGGTCCCTTCTTTGCACTCTCCTCTGACGGTCACTTCGCCGTGTTCGAGAGCGCCGCCAGCAATCTGGTGCCGAATGACACCAACGGGAAGTCGGACATCTTCGTGCGGGATCTCCAGACGAGAACGACCACGCGCGTGAGCGTGGACTCGAGCGGCAACGAGCTCGCGGCCGAGAGCTTCTATCCTTCGATCTCGGCCGACGGACGTTGGATCGCGTTCTTGAGCCATGCGGCCAACCTCACTCCCAACGACACCAACGGCACCTGGGACGTGTTCGTGCACGATCGATCGACGCTTCAGACGCGACTGGTTTCGCGGAGCTCGGCCGGAGACCAGATGCAAGGCGCGAGCGCCGTTCCCTACATGCCCCCTCAGGTCACGGGCGACGGGCGCTCGGTCGTGTTCGGAAGCGACGCCCCCAATCTGGTCCCGGGCGACACGAATGGCGTGACCGATATCTTTCTCCGCGACCGCATCGCTCTCGAGCTGCTCGGCGTGCCGGCGGTCGGCAACCCGGTCCAGTTTCGCGTGTCCAACGCGATCGGCGAGGCCGGGCTGACGGCCAACGTGCTGATATCGTGCTCGGGAACGCAGCCGGGCTTTCTCCTCCCCATGGGCGATTATCGACGGATCTACCTCAATCTCGACTCGTGCACCGACGTCGGCATCGCCTTCGGCTCGTTGCTTCAAGGAACTGTGGACGCCACTGGCTTGGCGCAGACGCCGACGATCAGCTTTCCCAACGTCAGTCCCGGTATCACGGTCTCAGCAATGGCGTTGCTCACGACTCCGACCAGCTTCGGATCGATCACGAGTCCGATCACGTTCGTGACGCAATGACTGAGAATACGGAGCCAGGCTGCGCGACTACTTCGAGCTCGAACCAGTCGAACTCCGTTCGGGTCTCTGTACCCCATGCACGTGCGAGAAGGCAGAGCCACCGACGGTAATCGTCACGCGAGACCGACTGCGTAGTGGACTGAAACGATGGCCAAATCGGAGGGCGGACTTCAGTCCGCTGAATACGCCCTTGGCGATCACGACGGCTTCGGAAGGGCGAACGACCTCCCACCCGAATGAATTCGGGCCTCCGAGGGGACGGTCTGGAGCATTTCGTTTTGCAACGCCAGGGTGAGTCCGCCCTCCGGGGACGCTCCTCACCCGATAACGCGCTCGCCCGTGATCGTGCAGGCGCCGGTGCAGCCGTCGGTCGTGATCCAGTTCCAAGTGCCCGTCAGGGTCTGGTTGTTGGCATTGATCTGGAGTACGACGGTCGCGGTCTCGGTCACGTTGCCCTGCTGCCTCGCGAAGACGAACTTGACCGTGAAGCCGACGATCGTGCCGTCGAGGGTCCCGTCCTCTTGTGTCTCGGCCGTCACGTCTCCGCCGGATTGCGCGAGCGTCCACGTCTCCATGAACGACTCGAACTGCTGGCCCGAGCCGCAATCCTCGTTGCAGTCGAGGCTGAGCTCCCAGGTGCCGGTGGCGTCGAGGGCCGGGTCATCGGTCAATGATCCGGTCAGCGTGCACGAGCCGCTGCAGCTCGACGTGCCATCGGTCGAGGTCCAGTTGTCGGTGCCGGTCAGGCTCCTTCCGTCTTCGGAGATATCGAGCCGGATGTTCGAGGTCGTCTGAGCGCCGCCTTCGTTGACCGTGCCGCCGACGGCTACTGTCAGGCCGGACATCGAGCCCTCGAGGAGCTGCCCGTCGTCCAGTCGCACCGTGATCTTGCTGCCTTCCTGGATGACCGTGATCTTGTCGGTGGACGTGTCGTTCGGACTGCCTCCGCAGTTGGACTCGTCGCAGACGGTCGTCGTCTCCCAGACGCCGGCGATGTTCGCTGCGGGAGGAGCGGGTGCGACGGCCGACGAGCTGCTCTTCGAGCAGCCGATCGAGAGAGTCGCCAACACGAGGAGGGCGGAGGTGCTTTGAAGTGCGTTCACGTGACTCTCTCCTTCGAATCGTCTTCCCATCACACGCCAGCGTTTCAAGCGCTGCGGCACGCTATCGCGGTCAGGCAGCGAGTGTCAAGGTGGTGCGCCTCGATGTCCGCGCCTCGGGCGGCTCCGACGAGCGACTCCCTCCCCTTGAGCGGTTGAAAGATCGGTTGAGCTCTGTCACCCTCCGGCCTCGTCGCCGCTGCCTCGGAGGCCCGGCGGCGATCGTGTCGAGGCCAGTGGAGACGCCATGGAGCTGCCGTCCTTCTACAACGGTGCCTTCCAGCCCCGAGAGATCGCGAAGAAGATCGAGAGCATGGGCGTCGCCAAGGCGCGCGCCGATGCCGTCACCATCGTCGTGCTGGCCATTCTCGCTGGCGCCTTCATTTCGCTCGGCGGTCTCTTCTTCACCTTCGTGGTGTCGCAGTCGAGCCTGGGATTCGGTGTCACGCGACTGCTGGGTGGCCTGAGCTTCTGCCTCGGTCTGGTGCTGGTCGTGATCGGGGGCGCCGAGCTCTTCACGGGCAACAACCTCCTCGCGATGGCATGGGCGAGCCGAGCGATCAGCACTCGCGAGGTCCTGCGGAACTGGCTGCTCGCCTACACGGGAAACGTGATCGGTTGCTTGGGGACGGCGCTGCTGGTCTTGCTCGCAGGCGTCGACGGGCTGGGAGGATCCGTCGTCCGAGACCAGGCCATTGCGATCGCGGTCGGCAAAGCGGATCTCCCCCTGGTGGAGGCCTTCTTCCGCGGCATCCTCTGCAACGCCCTCGTCTGCCTCGCCGTCTGGCTCGCTATGGGAGGGACCACGGTCACGGACAAGATCCTCGCCATCGTGCTGCCGATCACGGCCTTCGTGACGATCGGCTTCGAGCACTCGATCGCGAATTGGTTCTTCTTGCCCTACGGCATGGCGCTCGCCGAGCCGGGTGTCGTGTCCGTGAATGGCACCGTCGGCAACCTGGTGGCGGTGACCGCGGGCAACGTCGTGGGCGGCACGCTGCTGGTCGCCGGCGTCTATTGGGTCGCCTACCTCCGCGGCGGCACATCCCCTGAATGAGGACGTCACCGGGAGGCGCTCACTCGATGGAGGCGGCGATGCTAGAACCGTCGACCTCGGACCGCGTCCCGCCGCCGGCCAGTGACGTCTTGGGCTCCATCTGCGCGACCACGGAGGACTGAGCATGTCCCGAAGTCTCTCAATCCTGATCCTCGCCTTGCTGGGCGTCGGAAGCTCGATGGCCGACGACAGCCCGAGATTCCGTGGGCGCGACGGCAACGGGTTCTCTGCCATCCGGAGCTTCCCGGACGAGTGGAGCACCGACGAGAACGACGCTTGGAGCGTGGCCATCCCGGGTGGGGGCTGGTCCTCGCCGATCGTGGTTGGAGACCTCGTCCTGGTGACGACCGCCGTCTCGGGCGAGGCCGGCAAGCCCAAGGGATACCGGGCGAGCGTTCTCCTACCCCCATCGATGGGGCGGGCGGCCGCACCTCCTTCGAGCCCTGTCAACTTCCTCCTGCTCGGAATCGACCTCACCTCGGGCTCGGTCCGTTGGACTCGAAGGGTCGCGGCCGCCAAGCCCCCGTATCCGATTCACCCGTCCAACACGTACGCCACCGAGACACCGGCCAGCGATGGCGAGCGAGTCTTCGCATACTTCGGAGCCATCGGCCAGCTGACGGCTTTGGATCTCGCCGGCGAGGAGCTTTGGAAGCAGGACGTCGGGACTTACCCGATGAATGGGGGCTTCGGAACGGGAAGCTCGCTCGCCGTGGGCACAGGGCTCATCTACGTGCTGAGTGACAACGAGCAGTCGTCTTTCATGGTGGCGTTCGACGCGAAGTCCGGTGAGGAGCGCTGGCGGCGCGAGCGAGCCAAGGGCTCGGCTTGGAGCACCCCGACCATCTGGGAGTCGAAGGACGGCACGGTCCTCGTCGCCGGCGGTCCGGGTCACGTCACCGCTTACGATCCGATGACCGGCGAGACCGTGTGGAAGCTCGGGAGCTACCCCGGCTCGTTCACCGCTTCACCGATCTGGACCGACGATCGGTTCATTCTCGGAAGCAGCGGTCCGCTGAGTCGAGGACCGCTCATGGCCATTCAGAGCGGCGCGAAAGGCGAGATCACCTACGGAGAAGAGAGCGAAGCAGTCGTCTGGAACAACGATCGTTCGGGCCCGGGCATGGCGTCGCCCGTCCTCCACCAGGGCCTTCTCTACGTGATCGGTTCGGGCGGCATCCTCGCCTGCTACGACGTCAGTGACGGAGATCAGGTGTATCGCGAGCGGCTGCCCGAGTCGAGCAACATGAGCGCGTCCCTTTGGGCGGCGGGGGATCGGGTGTTCCTCTTGGACGAAGAAGGCCAGACCCTCGTCATCCGGGCAGGTCGCGAGTTTGAGATCGTTCGGCGGAACGTGATCGACGACCTCTTTTGGTCGACGCCGACTCTGGCCGGAGACCGCTTGCTGCTGCGGGGAGCAAACAAGCTGTACTGCATCCACGAGTCGAAGGCCGACGACTCCGCAGGCCAGCCATCGAGGTGACGCGCCAGCGAATGATTGCCTGACTCCCGGCGATTCGTTCCTCGTCGAGTCAAGCCTGCTCCGCGGTTCGACTCAACCGAGCCGGCTCGACCGACCGGCAGCCGGGCTCCCGATCAACGCCGTCTCGGCCCGTGCCTCGAGATCGGTGCGAACGCGGTGAACAGATCGCGCAAGCGAGCTGAGCCGGCCCGGCCGATCGAGGCTGTGCGCCTGGCTCCGCACTCCCGACCTGGACCTGAATGACCGCTCAGGCGGCGCCTCCATGCAGATTCCTCGGCTTCGGATGTCCCGTGATCCGAAGTGAGGGCTCTCTCCTCGAGTGAGCCAGGGCAGCGTAGCCCAGGCAGCTACGAAGGAGACTCGGCCAGCGCCGAGTCGAGACGCATGGAAGGAATCGAGCATGAACACCATGACGAGATTCCACGGTCGCGATGATCTCCTCGGTCGCATTCTCGCAGTCGCATTGCTCGGCAGCCTTCTGCTCGCGAGCGTCGCGTGCGGAGGCGGAGGTGGAGGCGGCTTGGCATTGGCGGATCCGCCCGTGGATGGAACCGGAGACGATCCTCCCGAGAGTGGTGGTGGCGAAGGCGCCGTTTGGAACAAGTTCGATTGGAACGATCAGCCTTGGCAGTAAGGCTCGAAGCAATAAAGGACAATACAATGAACAGAAACACACTGAAGTCTCTCGTCGCCATCGGCGCTCTTCTCGGCGTGTCCGTGGGCGCGCTCGCCTCGATGACGATCGGAGCTCGCGGGGGAATGCACCGGTTCAAGGCTGGGGACCCCGCCCGCGCCGAAGACGTCAATGCGAACTTCGACTATCTCGATCTCGGACTCGCGAACGTTGTAAGCGAATCCAGCCAGCACGACCGCCGGCTCTCTTCGCTCCAGAGCCGAGTGGACCGAATCGAGCCGCAGGCGGCTCTCGCCTGGGGGACGGTCGACGAGGCGGGGCGCGTTCTCACTGGGTCACGGAACTTCCAGGTCTCGCGCAATCGCGAAGGTGCCTACATCATCGCGGTCCGGGGAGAGGTGCTCGACGAGGGACTGAATGCGGCGATCGTAACGTCGCTCGATTCCCAGGACCCTTACCTCGCGGTCGCGGCCTTCGACGACGGACAGCTCTATGTCGGGATGATCGAACCTTGGAAGGAACGCGACCAGCTTCGGGCTGCCACCTTCTCCTTCGTGATCCACGGGAGTCGCTAGAGATCCAACGCAGCCAGCTCTTGCCCGCGCCGACAGGGCGATCCCTGCGGTCAGCAAAAAATATGAAGAAGCTCCGCATGATCGGCTGAGTCAGGACTTCCTCTCGGTGTCGGGCGGCTCGGACGCCGCCCGAGTTCCCATTCGGAGGAGGTCATGATGCGCAGCTTCACGCAGCGACTAGCACTCGCCGTCGCCTCGGTCGGATTCTTGTTCGTGAGTCTGGGGTCGCCGGCGGCTCAGGCACAGTGCCAAGCCGCGGCGACCTGGATCGAGTTCGGCGACGGTTTTCGCAACGGCGGCCCGGGCGACACGACGCCGACCGTCACGATCAGCAACAGTCCCGAGCTCGGAGCGACGATCGACCTGATCGTGCAGAACCCGGGCAGCGGCGGCAACGCTGCCTGCATTCTCTTCAGTGACCGAGTCGGTGCCGAGTCGAGCCCGTTCGGGGGCACAATCCACGTCGATCGCTTCAGCGCGGCCGCCTTCGATATCGCCCTACCCTTGGCGGCGGGCGAGAGCCGTTTCTCGTTGACGCTGCCAAGCGATGCGAAGCGTTGTGGGCAATCGATCTTCATCCAGGTGCTGCTGATCGACGCGGGCGCGGCGAGTGGTGTCGCGTTCAGCAACGGTCTCGAGCTGATCCTCGGGGATCCCCCGCGGATCTTCGGAAGCGATCTGGGTGGGGCGCTCTTCGTCGCCGACGCCTCCCAGGCCCAGGCGAGGCTGGTGGGGTACATGGGAGTCGTGATGTGGGACATCGCTGCGACACGGGATGGCTCGGTGATCTACGGCGTCACCTCCGGCGGCTCCCTGTACACGATCGATCCGGCGACGGCGCAGGCGACGTTCCTCGTCAACTTGTCGATCGCCGGACCCTTCAATGGCCTCGAGATCGACGCCGCCGGGACGCTCTGGGCATCCGGCAGCCGGGCCCTCGCCACGATCGATCCGAGCACCGGGCAGACGACCATCGTGAGTGATCTCGGTGGGCGAGTCTCGGCCGGCGACATCGCGTTCGGCAATGATGGCTCGCTGCTCGTCACGACCACCAGCCGGGAGCTGCTCGCGATCGATCCGCAGACCTACCAGGTCACGGTGCGGGGGCAGATCGACGGCGACGTCTACGGCCTCGCCTGGGCGCGCGATCTTCGTCTGTACGGATTCCGAGGCAACCGTCACGTCGTCCGCATCGACGAGAGCACCGGCGCGACCGAAGACCTCGGCCTCATCCAAGCCGACTTCAACCCGGGCGGTCTCGCCGGCGCAACGACCGTGTATTGAGTGAGGCAAAGATTGGACTCGAAGCGTTCGCCGAAGCGAAAGGAGTGTGCTCGCAATCGCGAGCGCACTCCTTGACTTGGAATCAGCCGAGCCGCGACCGGCAGTCGTCACGTCGCGCATGAGGTCTCGTTTGATGAAGTCGGGAGGAGAAGCGATCGTGCGACCACGACGAGAGAGCGGTCCGTGCGGGCGGCAGCGCATGGGGTGTCAGGGCCGCAGCAGGATCCATCGGATGCCAAGCACTGGGAACGAGGCCGTCACGAAGGGCTGCTCTATCGAGAGATGGGCAGCTCGCGTATTCTGTCCCAGGAATCCTCACCGCACTCCGCGGGGCCTCGAATGCTCACGCTGCTGATCGCAACTCTGCTCGCGCTCCCGATCCAAGAGGCCCTCCGCGACGGTGAACCGCACGCTTTCCGCCTGGGTCTCGAGGATCCCGTCCTCGAGGGCATGGGTCCTTCGAAGACGTTCCGCTACGTCATCCAGTCCGATGATGCGGTGCTGTTCCTCTATGCTCGCTCGGACGAGCTTGACCTCGTGCTTCGAGCGGAGCTGAAAGCCCCAGACAAGTCGAGCAGCGGCGCTGCGGCACTCCTCACCGGGAAGAGACGCTCGTCCGTCCACGAAGACGACGACTCGGGCGGCGGCACGACCCCCTTCCTGCTCATCGGGCACCGAGGTGGCGGCGAGCTGCGTATTCGGGTCGCGGCGAAGGGCTCTTCAGCGGCCGGAGAAGCGATCGTCCAGGTTTCGGAGTCCCGCGAGACCGTGGCCACCCGAGCGGCTGCCACGACCGCACCGGTCGCGATCGCCGAAGCGAAGCGCCTTGCCGCCGAAGGGCAGCACGCAGCGGCACGAGCGAAGCTCACGAGCAGCATCGAGCGACTGCTCAGCACTGAAGGCGCCCAACGGAGCCTCGCGATCGAGTATGCCCTCTTCGATCTCGGGCTCGAGGCAAGGAATCGGTCGGATCTGAACGCGGCGAACGCGGCCTGGGCGCAGGTCCATGAACGGCGCTCGCAGACGCTGCCAGACGATCATCCAAATCTTCAAAGCTCGCGCACCAACTTCGCGTTGTCGATCAGGGACCTGGGGGATCTCCCCGGCGCGCGGGCGCTCCAAGAGAAGGTGCTCTCGGTGCACTCGAAGAACCTGCCGGACGATCATCCCGATCTTCTGGTCTCGCGCTCGAACCTGGCGTTGACGCTCGGTAGCCTGGGGGATCTCGCCCGTGCGCGCTCGCTCCAAGAGAAGGTACTCTCGGTGCGCTCGAAGAATCTGCCGGACGATCATCCCGATCTTCAGTCCGCGCGCTCGAACCTGGCGTGGACGCTCTATGTCCTGGGGGATCTCGCCCGTGCGCGCTCGCTCCAAGAGAAGGTGCTCTCGGTGCGCTCGCAGACTTTGCCGGGCGATCACCTCGATCTTCTGTCCGCGCGCTCGAACCTGGCGACGACGATCAAGGCCCTGGGCGATCTCCCCGGCGCGCGCGCGCTCGAAGAGAAGGTGCTCTCGGTCGAGTCGAAGACGTGGCCGGACGACCACCCCAAACTTCAGGCCTCGCGCACGAACCTGGCGTCGACGCTCTTTGCGCTGGGCGATCTCCAAGGTGCGCGCGCGCTGAATGAGAAGGTGCTCTCGGTCGAATCGCAGACGTTGCCGGACGATCATCCCGATCTTCAGTCCTCGCGCTCGAATCTGGCGTTGACGCTCTATGCCCTGGGCGATCTCCCCGGCGCGCGCGTGCTCTTTGAGAAGGTGGTCTCGGTCGAATCGAAGACGTTGCCGGACGACCACCCCGATCTTCAGTCCTCGCGCTCGAACTTGGCGTTGACGCTCTATGCCCTGGGCGATCTCGCCCGTGCGCGCTCGGTCCAAGAGAACGTGCTCTTGGTACGCTCGCAGACTTTGCCGGACGATCACCCCGATCTTCAGCTCTCGCGCTCGAATCTGGCTCTGACGCTCTTTGCCCTGGGCGACCTCACCCGTGCGCGCTCGGTCCAAGAGAAGGTGCTTTCGGTGCGCTCGCAGACTTTGCCGGATGATCATCACGATCTTCAGACATCGCGCTCGAACCTGACATTGACGCTGGTCCGGCTGGGCGAGGTCGAGCGGGCGGCGGAGTTGACGCAGAGTATCGCCCGCGGTACGAGAGGAGCGCTCGAGAGTTTCCAAGAGACTCTCTCCCCGCGCGAGATCGAGGCGATGGCTTCCGGCTTCGATCGGGAGATCGACACGGTCCTCTCCTTCTCCGGGCTTGCCGCATTGCCTTCGGCGGACGCCGAGGCCTTTGCTCTCGTGGAGACGGCGCGGGTCGCAGCGGCGTGTGGCCGTCGACTGCTGCGGGCCGAGGCCGAGATCGGCGACGAGAAGACCGCTGAGCTGCGATCGCGGCTCGAGCAGGCGAGCGCGGAGGTGACTCGACTGTCTCGGAGCGAGCGCAGCGAGGGGCTCTTCACGGCCGTACGAGAGAAAGAGCTTTTGCAGAAGCAGCTTCGGGCAGTGCTCACCCATCAGCTCGAGAAGAAAGGCCGACTCTTCAAGCCGGAGGCGTCGGCGATTGCGACGGCGCTGGCGCCGGGCGACGCGGCGGTCGGTTTCTGGCGCTACGACCCGTGGGAGCTGGATGAAGCGACACCCACATTCCTGCCGTGTGTCCCGAGCGTCCTCGCTTATGTCGTTCGCCCCGGAAAGCCGCTCGCGCGCGTCGAGCTGGGAGCAGCCAAAGACATCGAGCAGGCGGTCAAGGCGTGGCGACGCGCGATCGCGGCACCGACGGAGCGTGGAATATCGCGAGAGGATCCCGAGGATCCCGTGCGAGCTCGCGGCGAGGAGCTTCGAGCCCTCGTGTGGGATCCGATCCGGGAATCGTTCGGGGACGCAAAGCGCGTGATCGTTGCCTTGGACGGTGTGCTGCACCTCGTGCCCTTGGATGCATTGCCGCTGGGCGAAGGTATCGTCGGGGACACGCTGTCGATCGAGGTGCGCACGTCGCTCAAGGAGCTGACGGTGCGCGAGGAGGATCTCACGAGTGAGCCGTCGCTCCTGGCGCTCGGGGGCATCGAGTACGACCTGCCCGCGACGTGGACGGCGAGTGAGGAATCGGACGCCGCGGAGCTGGTCCGAGAGCCGGGCGCAGTGATCACCCGCGGCGCCCCGAAAGACATTGTGCGGAGCTGGGAGACGAGCTTCACGGAGCTGCCGGCGACCGAGAGCGAGGTGGACGCGGTGGCCAAGTACTTTGCCAAGGTGTTCCAAGGAAAGTGGGCACAGGTCCTCAAGGAGAGCAACGCCTCCCGCAAAGCGCTCGAAGCGCTCGGCCCCAAGGCGCGTTTCTTGCACATCGCGACCCACGGCTACTTCGCGCCCGACTCGGTGCCCTCGATCCGCGACGAAAGGCCGATCGACGAGCAGCTCGGCTTCGGCACTCGCCAAACCACCCAAGACCGAGTCCGCGGCTTCGCGCCCATGGTGCTCTGCGGCCTCGCCTTCGCCGGCGCCAACAGTGAGCCGGACGCTTTCGGCCGGCTCGCCGGCGTGATGACGGCCGAGGAGCTAGCAACGCTCGACTTGTCGCACTGCGAGCTCGCGGTGTTGTCGGCCTGCGACACGAATGTCGGCGAGCGGCGGGCGGGACAAGGGATCGCGTCGTTGCAGCAGGCGCTGTACGCGGCGGGCGCGCGAGCGTCGATCACGTCGCTCTGGAAGGTCCCCGATCAGGCGACGCGCGAGCTCATGGCCGACTTCTATCGCCGGATCTGGGTGCAGAAGAAGCCGAAGGCACAGGCGCTCTGGGAAGCGAAGCAGAAGCTGCGCAAGGCCAAGGACGAGCTCGGCGATCCCAAGTACACGCTGCGCGACTGGGCCGGCTGGGTACTGACGGGACGCTAAGGAAGCAGGGGCGTAGGCGCCGTTCGTTCGATCGGTCGTCACGGAGACGCGAACAGCTGCCGGCTCTCGAGGTCGATTTTCTCGACGGCGCTGCCGGGACACTCGGCTCTCGAGACACGGAGCCACGACCGACATCGAGGGCCGAGCGAGCGCGGTGGAGCCGCCGCTGTTGTCCGCGTCTCGACTTTTGGGCACGAGGCTGAGCCACGACCGAACATCGTCCCCAGTTTCTCATGGAACAAATCGCAGCTCTTCTGCGAGCCTCCTGTTGACGTTCGGCACGATCAGCACACGTGGTCCGGAGGGTCGACAGGATGGCGATTTCAGCGCGTTCGACAGTGGTTCGGGGCGGGCTCGTGACGGTGGCGGTTTTGGGGGTCCTCTTTGCCGTCGGGTCACGGGGCTCCGCCGGAAGTCGCGGGCCCGAGCCGGCTTTGACCTCGACCTGGGGAATTGTCGGCCATCGCATTGTCGGCAGTCTCGCGGAGCGTCTGCTCACGGGCCCGACCCTGGCCCGTGTCGATGAGCTGCTCGATGGGGCGAGTCTTGGATTGGTCGCTTCCTGGGCCGATGGCGTCAAGCAGACGAGGAATCAGGGACCCGATCACTACCTCAACGTTCCACGCACGGCTCGTTCCGTCGACATGACTCGCGATGCCGCAGACGGCCGGAATGTCGTCGATGCGATTCGCCGTTATGCGGCCGTTCTCGCCGATGAAAGCTTGCCCAAGCTGGAACGATCCGAAGCGCTGAGATACCTCGTCCACTATGTCGGCGACGTCCACCAACCGCTCCACGTTTCATTCGCCGATGATCGGGGCGGGAATGACGTCGAGGTCGAGTGCTTCGGAACGGCCCGCAGCCTGCACGCGGCTTGGGACTCCGGATTGATCACGCGGCGCGGCTCGGATTGGCGAGAGATCGAGGCCGACCTCGCCGGGAGGCTCACGCCCGCCCGCGTCGCGGCGCTCAGCGCTCAGACCGATCCCGTCGAGTGGGCCAACGAGTCGCTCGCCATCACTCGGGACGTCTATGTCGAGCTTCCGGAGTTCGATGGCCAGTTGCTCGAAGACTACTACGCGCGCAACATCCATCGTGTCGAGGAGCGGTTGATCGCGGCCGGCGTTCGATTGGCCGCGCTACTCGAGCCCGTCCTCGCACGATCCGCCGCCGACGCGACGTCGCCGCCGCTGGCCGCCGCGCCGCCGCAACCGCCGACGATCTTCTTCGGCAACCTGCACAGCCATACCAGCTATAGCGACGGCTCGGGTACACCGGAGCAGGCCTATCGACACGCCCGGGACGTAGCCGGCCTGGACTTCCTCGCCATTACCGAGCACAACCATGCCCGCGCGGAATGGGGGGCGGGGGATCGTCGCGATGGCTTGCTCATCGGTCTCGATCCGACACTCTATGTCGGCCCGGCGGCCCAGGCCCTGATACCGGCCGCCCTGCGCCTCTCCGAGGACGGCGAGTTCATCGCACTCTATGGGCAGGAGTTCTCGACCATCTCGGCCGGCAACCATCTCAACGTGTTCGAGATCGGCGAGGTCATCGACGTGCCCAACGGCGAGTTCGATGATCTCGTGGTCTGGCTCGGAGCGCGCCCGGACTCTCAAGGGCAGCCCGCGATCCTTCAGTTCAACCATCCTTGGTCGTCGAGCTCTCCGGCCGCGAAGGAGTACGGCATCGACGACTTCGCGAACCAAGACTCCTGGGTCGAGGAGATGGACGAGCGCGTCCAGCTCATCGAGGTGATCAATGGTCCCGCCATGACGACCGTGCCCGGTCAGCAGCCGGCCCATGTTCGCGAGAAGGACTACCTCGACTACCTGAATCGCGGCTTCCATCTCGCCCCGACCGCGAACCAGGACAATCACTACTTCACCTGGGGCAGCTCGACCGCAGCGCGCACGGGAGTGGTCACGAACGAGCTCACTCGATCGGCGCTGCTCGACGCGCTGAGGAATCGGCACGTGTATGCGAGCGAGGATGCCAATCTCGAGATCTCGGCTTGGATCGACGATCATCTCTGCGGAGACATCCTCCTCGACCTACCGAACGTCGGCGCCGAGCTCGACGTCCACTTCTGGATCCACGATCGCGACGAGCCCGAGCGCACCTACGTGATCGACGTGCTCTCGGACACCGCCATCGGTGGCGAGCCGGCCGAGGTCGTGGAGAGCTACTCTTGGGAGGGGAACGCGCTGGCACCTTTTCCGCTCGAGGGCCTCAGCTTCGCGCAGGAGGGGCAGTACTTCCTCTTTCGCGTGACGCAAGTCAGCGAGCACGGGGACTCGGATCGCGCTTGGACCGCTCCCATCTGGATGGGCGGACCGGCCGGCCAACCCGAGCTCGACGTGCGCATCATCTCATTGCTGGCCAATCCGGCCGGTGACGAGCGGCTTGGCGAGGCGCTCACCCTGCGAAACTTCGGAACGACCTCGATCGTCCTAGACGATTGGCTCGTGCGCGACTTGGCCGGCAAGGTCTGGGTACTGTCGGGGACGCTTGCCGCCGACGAGGAGCGCCTCATCCTGCGTGCAGGGCAGGCGATGGCCATGAACAACGGCGGTGACACGATCGAGCTGATCACGGCCGATGGTGAGGTCGTTCAGAGCGTAACCTACGAGTCGACGACTGAAGGCGAGACCCTCGTGGTGACGAACGCTCTCGACGGCTGACACTCGTGCGATGCCGATGCTTCGCGCCGCCGGACCGCGCCCGGGAGGCGCGTTGCTCTCCGACTGCTCAGCGTTGCACGGAGCGGAACGCCTTGGCTGGACGCCAAGCGCTTTCGCTTCTCCCGGGCCGCCTCCTTCCCTTCTCAGCCCTTTGCCGCTTCGCAAGCCTCGACGACATCGGCGGCGAACTTCTTTCCGAAGGCCTGCTCCACGACCTCGACTACCGTCGGATCCAAGACCGGGTCGCGCCGGCGCCGACGAATGTTGCAGGGAAACGTGTATGCGTCGTCGGCAACCGAGAGCACGGGGTGCCGACCCTCGCTGACGGCGAGCGGCCACAGGGCGCAGGAGCGAGGTTTGGTGCGAAACGGATCGTGACCGTGCTCGAGGGCGGCGCTGTGAATCGAGCAGCGCGTCTGACCGTCGGCCCACCGATAGGCGAAGCGGCAGGTCCCGTCTTCGTCCGTATCGAGCGACCAGAGTGAGCGCTCGAGCTGGTCGAACGGGTTCTGGAGCGCGCCGTCCTCGATCAGGCCCGGCTGATACTGCGCCGCGAGAGGGATCCAGCCCGTGATCCGGTCGAGCTCCCGCTTGCCGATCACGACCTCGTAGGTGGAGCAGCAGCAACCGCGCTCGCTGCAGCGACGCGCATCGTAGCGGTGACGAAGCACGCGAAGCGCCTCGAGGTCCAGGCGGTAGTTTCCGACCTTCGGGATCCGAGTCATCGCACTCGACCGGGCAAAAGAGAGCTCGTCAATCGTTCACGGTGCCGCCGCTCGTCCGGGCGGGCGAGAGACTCTCACACGAAGCATCCGGCGAGATCAAGCGCCGGTTTCCGGCAGCACTGGGCCCGTGCCCTCGAGACAGGGAATGGTCAGCGGGCCGTCGGGCAGCACGGCGACGCGCGCCTCGGGACCGATCTCGTCCAGCCGCTCATCGAGGGCCGCCTGAAGATCGTCGATCGCTTCCAGCTTGCAGGCCTCGATCTGCTCGCGAGGCATGCGTGAGAACACGGCGATGCGCGCCTTCTGTTGCAAGCCGGCCAAGATCTGAGCCTGCCACTGATCGAGGATCGGCTCTCGAGCCAGGACCGTGTCGAAGACGTCCTGTGGCGTCGCGCCGCTTCGCATGAGCTCGGCGAAGTTGCCATGGTCCGGCAGGCCGTCGCTGCACTCGCTCGCGACAAGGATCGTGCCGCCGGGCTTCACGATACGCGCGGCGGCCGAGATCCCCTTGACGGTCTGGTAGAGATTCTGATCGAGCGGGTATCCGCTGTTCGAGGTCACGACGACATCGAAGGCTTGCGCCACTGGGACCATCGAGCTCTTGCGGACGTCCGTGCATCCGCGTTGGTGGGCGGTCTCGGGATCGCCGCAGTAGAAGCCCGTGATGGCCTTCTCGGAGTTCAGCGTCACGTTGATCAAGAAGTCGGCCGGGGAGAGATCGACGGCCGCGCGCATCTCGGCGTGCAGCGGATTGCTCTCGCGCTCACCCCAGGTGCTCATGGGATGGGCGATCAGCCGCGAGCTGTGCAGCCGGAAGATTGTCTCCAAGCTGGCTAGGCCGGGCGCAACGGCCTTCGGGCCGCCCGAGAACCCGGCGAAGAAGTGAGGCTCGATGAAGCCGATCGCGATTCGACGATCCGCTTCGAGATAGGCACGGTCGAGCTCCACTGGCGTACCGGATGCCGTCGTGCCGACGGACTGATTGCGGCCCGCCTCGAAGGCATCATGGTTCGAGATACGAATGCGCCGGACCAGGTCCGCGCCGAACATGGCCTCGAGCTCTCGAGGCGAGCTCGGGCGATGAGTGCCGGTGCCGACCAGCACCGTGACTTGCTCCGGAGAAACGGGGAGCTCCTCGAGGAGCCACGGGATCAAGAGCTGATTGGGCACGGGGCGCGTCACGTCGGAGGTGACGAGCACCACGCGGTCGCTCGGCGAGACGATGTCACGGAGGGGCGCCGAGCCAATCGGAGATCGGACCGCGCCTCGGAATGCCAACGCGCCGTCCGGCAGGGCGGCTTCGAAGCGCGGACGGATCAGCGTCCAGTCGGCGCGCTCGCGATCGGCACGGATCGAGACGGAACCGCGCCCGAACGCAACGGGGATGGCAGAATCGGCGGACATCGAAGCTCCTCGTGACACTGCGTGAGGTGTGCAGCGCTCACTATGCCGTCCGGCCGGGCCGAGGTCGATCGCGAGCTTCGTCGCACGATCGCAGCCCACAGTCGCATCGGCAAGAAGTCCATCGAGAAGGTGGTCGCGGACTTCCTGCACCGGCCTGCACGGCGGCCGGTCGCTTCGGGCTGGTCGAATCGCTGGGAAACTCGGTACGTCGCTCGCCTCGTTCCCGTTCCCATCATCAGAGGCGAGCTCGCCGAGGCAACGAGCAACGAGGGCTGGCCTCGGGGTTCCAAGGCAAGGAGAGTTGCATGACCATTAAGACCAGTTTGATTGCCCTGTGCTTCCTGTTCGCGATCGGTTGGGCCGTCAGTGAGGCGCAGGACGCCAAGCCGAGCCTGATCAAGGCCAAGAAGAATTCGACCGCCGTCGTGTACGAAGGCATCTCCGACAAGGGCGATCTCAACCTGGCTGTCCAAGTTGCGGTCGACAAGGCTTTGGCCGACCAGCGTGGCGCCGATCGCCTGATCGAGTGGGAGCTCCAAACGGTCTCCGGTCGCAAGGGCGGGATCAAGGGCACCAACGAGATCCACGTCGCCATCCGGCTGAAATAAGACCTCCCTTCGACGATGAAGCGGCCTCAGAGACGGACACCGCCTCTGGGGCCGTTCTTCTTCCGAGAGACCAGGGACAGAGAGCGAGAGCGGGCGGGCCGGCGCACGAGAGGGAGAGCCTCGTGCACCGGGCGACCTCCGGTGTCAGCCAGCGCGGGGAGACTCCTTCGGTTTCGTCGCGCTTGCTTTCATGGGTCTGCCATCCGAACGCACCCTGGCGGCGGGCGATTGACTTCGGCCAGCGCGGTGCCTACTGTCTCTCTTGCGTCCAAGACGCGATCCCAGGAAGAGACTCCCCCAGCTCCCATCCCCCGACGCGGTCGTTCCCCCTGGACGAAGCCGATCCGCTGCCAATGCCAGACGGACTCTCATGGCTTTCTCCTGAACGAAGAGAGAGGTGCACCGTGATGAACCAACGGCCCCGGAGTCGGGCGACTCTCATCATGCTGGCGTTGGCCTGGCTCGTGCCCTCGCTCGCGATCGCCCAGAAGAAGGAAGCCTCCGCCGCGCGTTCGAGCTTCTCGTTCGAGCCGAAGGAGACCGAGACCGTCCTCGCCTGGGCCATCCAGCTCGTGCGCGCCGGTCGGCTCGAAGAGGCGACCCAGCGCCTGAAGCAAGTGCCTCACGCCGACCCTCGCCTCGCCCGCGAGGCGGATCGCATCCAGGCACTCGCGAGCTATCGCGTCGAGCTGTTGGAGAGCAAGGTGGGCAAGGCCGTTCGCCTCGCCGAAGGCGCCGAGATCAGCCGAGTCACGGCCTTTGCCGATGGGCAGGTCGAGCTGAAGGACAAGGTACGGAGCTGGGCAGTGCCCGTGACGGCCATCGGTCCCGAAGCGCTGATCGCGATCCAGGGGCGGCGGGCGATATCGGGGGATCACGAGTGGATCGCCGGATACCTCCGTCTGCTGACGGGAGACTCGAGCTTCGAGCGGTACCTCAGTGATGAGGAAGAGCCCGATCGCGCGTTGATGGCCGATGCCGGCGACTACGCGAAGCTGGCGGGAATCGGTCGGGCGGCACAGATCCTCAACGATCTCGGAAGCGAGTCGGATCCCGCGGTCGCGTTGGATCTTCTGCGCTCACTGACGTCGCAGCGTGACCTGCCCATGGTGCAGAGTCGACTCGTTTCGCTCCGTGAGCACGCGGCGGGCATCGTGGCACGGTCCTTCGATCCGAGCTCGTTGGAGACACTCGGTCTGCACGCCAAGATCGAGAAGACGGACGCGGGGACACCGAGGCTCGTCTACGACTTCGAGGATGCGAAGGAGCTCGAGGACTTCATCGAGGACAAGGACTACCTCGAGTTCGATCGCGGGCGGCTCCGTGGCAAGGCGCGGGAGCTTCCGACCCGCTTCGAATTGAAGAACGGGGCTCTCGAGCTGCAGGGCGCCAGCTGCATTCGCCAAGTGCTTCGGTTTCGGGCTCCCATGAAGGTCCGGTATCGCGTCACCTACAAGTCGGCCCCCCAGGATCCGAATCCCGTGCTCATCGTCGGAATCTGCGCCGATGAGCGGGAGAGCCATGTCGGATTCGAGAACGTGAATCGCCTCTACTCGCTCGACCGCCAAAATGGCGTTCGAAAGAGACGGCTCTTCCAAGAGGCCAAGCTGCTCGCCGAGAAGTCCTACTCGATCGAGCTCGAGCACGACGGCGCTCAGACCGCCAAGGTCACTGTCGATACGAACTGGCGGCAGGTCCAGTGCGGTCCGACCAAGCAAGGCCATGTGATTCTCTGGTTCCAGACCGAGAACGGCGTCCGCATCGATCGCCTGGAGATCGAGGGCGCGGTCGTTCTCGACGAGCGCGCCAAGCGACTGTGGGTCGACTCCCGGCTCACCGAGCTCGGATTCGCGGCTTCCGCGACGAAGGACGAGTAGCCGCCGCACACCGGCGCGGGGACCGCTCTCTGATGCTTGTCGTGCCAAGGCCGTGCGGCCGGGCGTTGCGCGATGACAGGGAGCACGCGTCGTGACGGACTCCGTTCACGTCTCTGCTCACAGGGGCCAGACCGATCTGCGACGATCGAGGGCGCTCACCATCCTTGGCCCACTCTTCCGCTCGGAGGCGAATGAATGGTCACCTCCCGACTTCTGCTGCTGCTTCTCCTCATCGAGCCGACGGTCGCCCAGGAGCTGCTCCCTGATCAGCTGACACTGAATGGTCGACGCTTCTCGATTCCCCTCGGAGGCCCGAATTCATTCGGGTGGGAGGTCGTTCGCCCTTGCGAAACCGTTGTGATGGCCGAGGGCGTATCCAGCGGACTGAAGTCCGCCCTCCGGTATGGGGTACAGAGACCCGAACGGAGTTCGGCAGGTCGCGCAACTAATCCTCGTGGCCTGTCGGCGGGGCGATCTGCCTTCGAAGAGCGTAGGTGAGAGAGCGGTGCGCGAGAAGCCCTCCCGCCCGACTGAACCCCGGGCTTGCGAGGGATACGGCGCTCAGCGGTCGCTCGTCGGACCGGCATTCCAGGCCGAGTGAATGCGATCCAGAAGGTCACACGTCTCGGCCCGCTGCGCGGGGGCCACTCGGATCTTCTCGTCGAGCACGAGATGGAGCTCGGACTCGGGCTCGAAGGGCGGCCAAGTGGGCAAGCCTTCGCGGTTGGGATCACCCGTGCGCGCGAACTGTAGCCAGTATCCTTGCATCGTGCGCGCCAGCTCCTGGTCGACCGGGGACACGCCGGCCGGCAGCTGGCCGAATACGTGGCCGAGCTCGGCGGCGTGATGGGCACCGAGCGCCGGCATGATGGGGCTGATCCGGGTGAACTCATACTGCCAGGTCGGAGACTCGACTCCTGCCATGCCGCGGAGGACGGCGCGGGTGCCGCGCAGAAACCAGCTATCGGTGATCAGGTGGTTCAGCCGGTCGGCTACCTGCTCGTCGGACTCGACCGAGTACAGCTCGAGGATCTGGCCCGCGAACGGCCCGAAGAACTCGGAGATCCCCTCTCGGTAAGCGTCGACTGTTCGAAAGGGGAAGACGCTGTTGAAGGCCGTGCCCTCATCGGCGTTGGTACCGATGATCAACGGCACGTCGTTCTGCTCGCCGCGGCGAAAGGTCTCCTCGGCCGAATGCTCGAGGAGGTTTCCGTCGATCGCGATCGTCGGCTGATACTGCTGACCGAGCGTCTTCCACAGCTCGGCCGGCAAGGCGCGCAACACCGCCAGTGGCTCATCGCCCGGCTCGTCGAGGAGGATCTTGGCCATCTCGAGGCCGCGCCGCTCGGCGCTCGGATTCTTCGTCGCATCGCGTCGGAGCTCGGAGAAGTTCGACTCGCTGAACCAGGCGCTCTGCGCGATCGCGCCGCGAAACAGACCGCGCGCCCGCGGTGAGGCACACAGCGTGACCACGCTCGTGCCGCCGGCCGACTCGCCGAAGATCGTCACCTGCTTCGGGTCTCCACCGAACGCGGCGATGTTGCGCTGTACCCAATGCAACGCCGCGATCTGATCGAGCAGGCCATAGTTTCCGGAAGCACCCGTCTTCGACTCGGCCGAGAGGGCCGGGTGTGAGAAGAACCCGAGCGGTCCCAGGCGATAGTTCAGCGACACCACGACGACGCCTTGCCCGGCGAGGGCTGCTCCGTCGTAGACCCTCTGATGGCTCCAGCCGCCGATGAGTCCGCCGCCGTGGATCCAAACCAGCACCGGCAGGCCGGCGTCGGCTTTCGGGGCAGCCGTCCACACGTTCAGGAAGAGGCAGTCCTCATCGGTGGGCGGCATCGGCTCGCGACTCATGAGCGCGATCAGGGCCGACTGCGGGCAGGCGGCGCCGAACTCCGTCGCATTGCGTACTCCGTCCCAAGCCGTCGCCGGCTGCGGCGGCCGCCACCGCAGCGCACCGACCGGCGGAGCGGCGTAGGGAATGCCACGATACACGACGAGGCCGTCTCCCAAGGGCACACCCCGCACAAGCCCACTGTCGATCCGAGTCGGCTCGAGCTGAGCGTGAGCGACCGTCACCAGAGTGAGCAGCACGAGCAGGACGAGGCCGAGCTTCCGAATCGTCATGGCGTTGGTTCTTTCCAAGGACACGTTCGTGGACCTCGAGCGTGAGGTTCCCGGGCGGATCAGCCTATGCGGTGCTGGACCTGGACGTCAACGCGGTGCGTGGGACTCCGAGCTGGGTCGGCCGCTCGATGCTCCCGCCTCTCCCCTCACTGCACCTGCACGGCCACGGGCTTCGTCGCGGACAGTCCGTATGTCTCGCCGGCGTCCAGCACGAAGCCTTGCACGTAGACGGTGACACTCGGCAACGTACCTGGGAGGTTCAGCACCAGCGTGCGCTCGCCTTCACCGGGGCCTCCGCTGCTCAGGGGCAAGGAAATCAAGATCGGTGAGAGGGGCAGGATCTGGACGGTGCAGTTGGGCGTGACGTTCGTCGTGCCTTGGCCGAAGCCGAGGGCGAAGGTGGCGGCGGCGCCACCCAGGCCTTCGACGATCGAGACGGCCAGCTTACCGCCCGGTGTCGGACAGCCGCTGACGATCATCCTCGGCTCAAAGCTGCCGGAGCCGGGCGTGCCGATGCCGTACTCACTGACGCTGCCGTTGCACGAGTCCTGATAGGCCCGCATGTCCGTGCCGATTCCGCAGACCACGAGCGTGCCGTCTTCGGAGAGGGCCGGCCCGCCGACGTTGACGTTCGTCATCGCCTGCGACCAGCGCAGTGTCAGATCCGCGTCGAACGAGTACACGCGGCCCTGAGAAAAGCCGCCGTTGGTGAAGAATATCGTTCCGGCGGCGTCGACGGCGATGCGCGGTTGCAGGAAGTCGGTGACGATCACCGAGGAGGTGTTCACGACCGTACCGGTAGCGGGATCCAACCGCACGATCTCGACGTTGCGCGAATAGGTGTAGACGCTACCATCCGGCCCGACAGCGTGCGAAGCGAAGGGCGGGTAGCCGATCGGGTAGCGCCACTTCTCGACCAACGAGGTGCCGGTGTCCTGCAGCGCCACCAGATAGTCCGTCGTCGGGTTGTTCTGAGTACGAGGCGCATAGACTGTCCCGTCGGGACCGACCATCAGGCCGACCTGCTGCACGATGCCGCCGATGACGCCCGGGCTGGAGTAGAGGCGAGCGCCGGTCGCGAGATCGAAAGCGGTCACGACCGGGCCCGAGCCGCCGGCTTCCCAGATGAAGACCTTGCCCCCGAAGACGGACGCATCGCATCCACCGGAGGTCGGACAGCTTCGCGAGGCATTCCAAGCCGTGGTGCCATCGGAGCGACGAATGCGAAGGAGCCCGGTTGGGCCGGTCGTGATGATGTCGCCATTGGGCGCGAAGGCGCAGCTCTCGGTCGTGGTCTCGTTGATCAGGTCTTGGCTTTGCCAGATCTGCGTGCCATCGATCGGGCTGAGTGCGTAGAGATAGTCCGCATTCGTATTGCCCGAGCGCGTGGCATAGACCTGGCCGTCGCGGATGGCCGTGACACGGCTTCGCCAGGAATCGGGAAAGTTGAAGGGCAGCTGCGTCTGCCAACGGATGACGCCGGTCGACAGCTCGTGCGCGACGATCCAGGTGCCGGTCGGGATCGTGAACGAGCCGATGCGATTGGTCACGACCAGGTCGTCTTCGATGACGGCCTGCTGGGCGACGATGCCACTCAGGCTGCCTTGCCAGCGGATCGTCGGTGCCGAAGGACCGATCGATATCGAGCGACCGTCACGGCTCGAGCGACCGCCGACGCCCGTCGACCATTGGGCACAGGCCTCGTCGGCGAGCCCGAGACCGAACGCGAACATCAAGACCAACGTGACCGCGCAGCGCTTCATGGGGGACCTTTCGTGATCCGGGATTCGGGCTTCTTCCAAGGCTTTCGCTCCAGCTTGACGCGGGTCCGGTTCGGGGGCAAGTGCGCTTCCCAGGCCAAGAGGGCCGATGGCCGGGCCGTGGAGCCCACCCGAGTCGATCGGCCGGAGGCAGTGATCCGGCCTGCCACTCGGGGGCGTTGTGAAGAATCTCGACACAGTTTGGCCTCCGCTCGCGTGCCCATGTACTGGAGGTTCCTCGGGGAGAGGAGTCTCTGCCGACCGCTCGGAAGTTTTCACACCGCCCCGCGTCTGCGAAGATCTGGGGCGAGAAGAGAGAGAGTCCTTGCATCCCAGCTGCGCCGAGGCTTCCCGATCCATGACTGAGAATGGCCACCCTCGAGATGAGGAGTCCCTCGACGAGCTCGTCGAGGAGTACCGACGCCGAGAGCAGACCGACGAGACGCGCGTTCTCGAATCGATGTGCCAAGAGAATCCCGAGCGCGCAGCCGAGCTGCGGGAGCACGTCACCGTTTGGCTGAACTCCCGGGAGTCCGTCGACGAGGCTCCGAAGAGTCCGCCGGCCTGGGTGCGCGAAGCGCGTGAGCCCGAGGTCCGTCAGATCGGCCAGTACCAGATCCTGGGTGAGCTCGGACGAGGTGGGATGGGCGTCGTGTATCTGGCTCGAGACGATCGCCTCGATCGTCAAGTCGCCCTCAAGACGTTGATGTCGCGGTTCAGCGGCTCCGAAGCCGCCGTCGAGCGATTCGAGCGCGAGCAGCGCGCGATTGCCCATTTGAATCACCCGGGCATCGTGCCGATCTACGAGGTCGGCAAGGAGGGCGGCCACTCATTCTTCACCATGGAGTACGTCGAAGGCCTTACCCTCGCCGAGATGATTCATGCCCTGCGGGACCGTGACCTCGCCCCCGAGCAGCTCACGGGTGCCGATCTCCTGGCAACTCTGCCGCAGACGAGGCGAGCCGATGAGCTCGAGGACGACACCTTGGCGTTCGAGGAGGGGCGAGCGGCCGGCAGGGCCGCGTTCGGTGGGAGCTACGTGGAAGCCGTGGCACGCTGCCTCCTGCAGATCGCCGAAGCGCTGGCGCATGCCCATCAGCAGTCGGTGATCCATCGCGACGTCAAGCCCTCGAACATCCTCATGCGTCGAGACGGGCACGCCCAGCTCTTCGATTTCGGCTTGGCGCGGCTGGCGTCCGAGACTCAGCTCACTCAGACCGGGGACCTGGCTGGAACTCCATCCTACCTCTCACCCGAGCAGATCGCGGCCCGCCCGTCGGGCATCGACGAGCGCACCGATGTCTACTCGCTCGGAGTCACGCTCTATGAGGCGCTGACGCTGGAGGTGCCGTTCCGTGGCGAGACGACACCGCAGGTGCTCAAGCAGGTGCTCGCCGCCGAGCCTCGCTCACCTCACGAGAAGAACTCCGCCATCCCGAGGGATCTCGAGACCATCTGCCTCACGGCCATGGAGAAGGACCGTGATCGTCGTTACGCCAGTGCTCGCGCGCTCGCCGACGATCTCCGAGGCTTTCTCGAGTTTCGACCCATTCAGGCGCGACCGATCGGACCGGTCTCCCGATTGTGGCGCTTGGCGCGGCGACACCGCGCCGTCGCGACAGCGATCGGACTGACAGCCTTGCTCGTGCTCGGAGCGCCGACGGGATTCTGGCTGGTCGAGCGTGCCCACTCCCAACGCCTGCAGAAGCTCCGGCGCGCCGAGCAGACGGCTCTGATGCATGCCGAGGAGAACTTCCAATTGGCACGGGATGCCGTCGAGAGCATGTTGGCTCGCGTGGGCCGCGATCGCCTGGCTCACGTGCCCGGCATGCGCAAGATCCAGCGCGAGATCCTCGATGATGCGCTGCGATTCCATCGCCAGTTCCTCGATCTACGCCGTGACGATCCAGCCGCCCGCGCGGACGTGACGCGCTCCCTCGTCAGCCTGGCGCAGGTGTTGGCGAGCCTGAGTCAGATTCAAGAGGCCGAGGATTGCTACCGGGAAGCGTTGGCCCTGGCCGCTGACGATTCGGCCGGACGCATGATTCAGGGCGACGGCTGGGTCGGTCTGGGAAAGCTGCTCTGGGAGCAGGGGAAGTGGTCGGAGGCCGAGGAGGCCTATGGTCTGGCGCTCGAGCTTCGAAGAGGCTTGCTGCGTGCCGATCCGACCAGCATGGCTCGTCGCCGCGACACCCAGGCCATCCTGGCCAACTTGGCGACCGTCGATGCCGAGCAAGGCAGAGTGCAACCAGCGCGCGAGCGATACGAAGAGGCCCTCGCACTCCTGGATGCGGATGCACCCCTGACGACCGAGGACGTCGCCAGCACGGTCGCCGCGATCGAGGCTCAGTACGGGGTGCTGCTTCTCGAGGTCGGCGAGGCGGAGCCTTCGCGCGATCAGCTGGAGCGGGCGCGAGAGCGGCTCGAGCGACTGATCCCGGCCGGCGGCGATGTCGAGCTCGAGGAGCGGCTCGCGACCGTCCACGAGAACCTCGGGCTCTTGGCCTGGGCCGGGAGTCAAGCCGGACGATCCTATGATGAGGAGGGCGAGAGCGGAGTCGCGATGATGCGGGACCGCGAGCTTCTTCCGGTCGTGCGGATGAGCCATCTCGTGCGAGGGGGGGGCGAGAACGAGAACACGCTGGCTGAGGCCGAGTCTCACCTGGGACGGGCCCAAAGCGTGGCCGAAGGCCTCTCCGGTCGGTTTCCGTCGGTGCCGTTCTATCGAGGCGAGCTGGCGCGCGTGCGGAACAACTTGGGGTTGGTGCTGCTCGACCTCGGACGCATCGACGAGGCGATCGCCCTACTCGTTCAGTCCCACCGCGTGGCGAGCGAGCTCCACGAGAACGCACCGACGGATTGGGCGTCGGGACGAACAGCGGCCGCCTCCGCCGCCAACCTCGCCTCCTTGCGCCGCGCGACCGGTGACACGGCTGCCGCCGTGAAGCTCTGCAGCGAGGCGGTCGAGGTTTTGGAGGCGTCCTTCAAGGATCGGCCGCCGCGTGCTCGCGATCGGGCGACTCAGCTGCGAGCTCGTCTCGACCTCGCTCGGTCACTCGAGCTTCACGGCGACTTGGCGAAGGCTCGCGAGGCGCTCGCGCCTGCGCGAGCGGCCCTGGAGGCTGGCACCCCGATCCTGTCCGATGAGGGTTGGCGGGTCGAGCTGTTGAGAGCGCTCGAGCTCGATGCCGGCCTGGCCGTGCGATCCGGGAGCTGGACCGACGCCGTCGGGATCGCACGTCGATTGCGGGACGGCTTCGAGCTGCCTCGGGCCGGAAGTCGTGCCGCCGCTCCCTTGCCTTGGATCTCTCGTCGGATCGAGACTCTCGAGAGCCAGCTGGGCGAGTGGATCATGGGCACTCGGGGGTTGAGCGACGAGGTCTATGAATGGGCACTCGAGGGCTGTGAGGCGGGGCTGGAGATCGAGGGTCTCTCGGCCGAGGGGCTGGGGCTGCAGGCGGCCTTGATGTTCCGACTCGGCAGGCCAGAAGAGGCGAGCCCGGTGATTCGGAGCTGCCTCGATCTTCAAGAGGTGTTCGGGCCGCGCTCCCAAGACCTCACCTGGGCAGCTCGCATCTTTCAGGCGACCGACGCGACGAGCGATGCGCGCGCAGCGGTGGCTTCTCTGAAGAGTCAGGTCGAAGACCTGGGTGAGCTCGCGACCGCCTACGAGCGACTCCACTTGGCGACGGCGCAAGCGGCGGTCGGAGATCTCGAGGCGGCTCGTTCCGAGGCGTCGCGTGGGCGCGCGGCGCTCAGCGAGGAGGGGGATGCCCCCGACCTGCTCATGCAAGCGATGCTCCGAGAGCTGGACGAGCTGCTCGCGGCTGGAGATTCCGACGGCTCACACCGCTGACGATCGGGGCGAAGCAAGGGCGTGAGAGTGAGTTCAGAGCGCTCTCGGAGATCGGAGTGGAGGCTCTGCCGAGGCGAGACTTGACAGAAACCCATCGGCCAGTGCAGCACTGGGTCCGGGCCAGCCCGGATTGTGGGCTCCAGGGGTTCTCGTGCGAGCTCATCCTCGCACTCCATCCAACAAAGGAGACGGACCATGAGCGTGAAGGATCTCGCCGCGAACTTCGATCGAAGGATGGGTCGACGAGTCGTGATCAGTGGACACGGTAGCTATCGCGATGGTGATGCGAAGGTCGTCGTACCCCATGGCAAGACGCTTTACTTCTACGTCGCGCATGGCGTCGGACTGAGCAACTCGGTCGGCATGGCTGTCGAGGGCTTCGATGGCGGGACGCCGCCCGCACCCTACGAGACGTTCAAGGGTGGCGATCTCGTCTACAACTACCTTCTGACCTACCCGAGCAACCTGACGCTGAACGGTACGGCGAGGAACGCGAAGTACGATTGGATCACGGTCAGCCACGCCGGCCAGTCGGTTCCACTCTCGGTCCTGTTCAAGGATTCCCGAATCCTGGCGGCGAGCGAGATCCACTGGGCTGCCTGCCGCAGCAAGGCGAACTGGATGAAGAAGAGCACTCATGATGCCGGGGCCAAGCTGGGCAAGGTCGCTTACGCGAAGTAGAGGTCTCGATACGAAAGCGACTCGGCGGAGGCGTCGGCGCCGCGTCCAAGATCGATCGAAAGGGAGAAGGAGAACTGCATGAGAGCGAGACCGTCTCGAGTCCGACGCGTCACGCTGGCCGTCGCCTGGATCAGCTCGGCCCTCACCTTCGGTGGCTGCGCGTCGTACTTCCACGACTCCGTCACGCTCGCGAATGGGGCAGCATCTCGTCGTGGGAGCGCGCGACGGCTTCTTCGGCTCGTCCGCCAAGATCTGGGTCGTCGAGAATGACGAGTTTGTCGAAGTGACTGTCATGGAGGTCGACTGATGCAACGCCTGAAACGATTGCGCGGCGCGTGGATCCTCGCCTTGCTGGTGATGCTTCCGAGCTGCAGCTCCTGGTACAGCTCCATTCACCAGACGCCCGACGGGAAGTTCGCCATGACCGGAAACCTGCTTCAAGGCCTCGCCATGGGTGGTCCGAAGGCACAGCTCTGGGAGGGTACGTACGATCCGGCCACGAAGACCATGACGATCACCAAGATGATCGAAGAAGGTCTCTGAGGATCGTCCTCCACTCCGATTCCCGCCCCGGGTCTCCTCGAGAACAGAAACCGCCCCGAGTCGCGGTTGCGACTCGGGGCGGCGGACACTCTCGATGCGGTTCCCCGATTCGATCTCACTGAGTGGTGAACTTGCTCGGATTGGTGATCGTGCCGAAGCTGCTGCTGTTCGGGTCGATGACCACGGCCGCCACGTGCAGCTCGAGGCCCTGCGGCGCGGGCGGGAACGGGATCAACGGCGTCGTGCCGATGCCGAGGGGATCGAGCGGCGCCTGGAGCAGTGGGCCGAAGTTGAGCCCGAGGCTCGTGCAGCTGTCAAAGACGAGGGGCACGAGTCGCCCATCGTTCGGCAGCGGAAAGCCGGGCGCATTGCCGGTGCAGGACAGCAGCACCTGGCCGAAAAGCCCGTCGAATCCGAACGGGTCGTAGATGATGAACTGCGCCGGCTGGGGATGCTGCGGGATGCCGAGGAAGTCCACCTCGGGCGAGGTGAAGGTCGAGCCGATGAATCCGATGAGGTCCTCGGCCACGATCTGCGCGGTCAGCTCGGTGCCATCGAGTCCGGCGTTCGGGATCAGGAAGCTGCCGTCCGGCTGCACCGGAGCGGGACCGAAGAACGCCGGCTCGGGATCGCCCGGGAAGATCAGACCCGCACCGACCAGCACCGGATCCGGAGCGAGCAGCAGGAGGTCGTTCACCGCGCCGGGCAGGCCGATGACCTGGTCATTGGGCACGTCGAGGACGAGCAGGAGCGGATCGATGAAGGGCGGCAGGTTGTCGAACGGCAAGATCGGCAGCGTCATCTCGGCGTGTGCGACGTCGACCGGGTTCCCGCCCTGGTCGAGGAAGAACGAGCCACCCGTCTGGAGCAGCGGCTCGAGGTGGAACAGCGGAGCATTCGGATCGACCTGAAAGTCCATCAGGAAGAGGAAGGGGTCGACCACGACGTCGAAGGGGTTGGTGCCGAAGAATCCGACCAGCCCGGGCGTCGAGGTGTCGATCTGGACCTGCTGAAAGGTGTTGATCACCTCGGGACTGAAGTCCGCGTTCACCAAGGTCAGCCAGGTCGGATCGTAGCTGAACGCCACGGAGAAGGTCGCGACCGGTTGGTCCTGAACGTAGGCCGCCGGAACGATGCGCCCTTCGCCCGGAATGAACGGCTGCTCTTCGGACATGGCGATCGCGCCGCCCGGCTTGACGCAGTAGACGGTGATCGAGGCCGACTTCGAGTTGCTGCAGTAGGCGTAGATGGTGTGGGCACCGAACTCGTCGTCCTTGCCCTTGTTGCCCGACAGCTCGCACTTGCAGTTCTGGTCCGGTGCCGAGCAGCTGAGCGTCATCGTGACTCGCTTCGTCCCCTTCTGAGGATCGGTGGCGAGCACCGTCATCGTGGTGTCGGCGAGGAGGTCGTCGCCAAAGTAGTCGGACTCCCAGAGCTGGACCGTGCGGGAGCCTCCGGTGCTGCCGGCGGTGAGCCGATACGCCACGTCGACCGTGACGGTGGCCGAGCCGCCACACGGGATGCGGTTGGTGGTGATCCCGACGAGCGTGACCGAGCGGATACCGATGCCGGCCTCAGCCAGCGCGGGCAAGAGAAGGAAGGCGGCCAGGAGTGCCGCGGACCGAATGAATGCAACAGGCTGAATCGACTTCATGACGAGCTCCGGGTCGAAGAGGGCGAGAGTGACCGTTCGACTGGGGAAGAGAGATCGCGGCTCCGAATGTGACCGGAATCTGAAGAAAGGGCCCGCCTGGATCTCGCCTTCCTCCCCGAGAGGCTCGACGGGATCGTCCTTCTGGCCACGACGCGAGCTCCCGAAGTTGTCCGGACGCGATCGTTCGCTTCGGGGCGCCTCACCGTCGGCGCCCCGGAGCGAAAGCCTTACCGGCGAGCCGGAAGCTTCGGTTGCGGGAGATGGCGATCGCGGTCGTAGGGCGGCTTCTCCCGCGGCGGCATCTCGTAGTCGGGATCGAGCTCCTGCCAGTCTCGTCGCTCCCGATCGTTGGCGTAGAACCTGAAGTAGAGAACGGTGTCCTCGTCGCTCCCGGAGCCGAGGATGTCGAGGTGATGAATCCACTTCGCGGCCTCCTCCCGGGGCAGGACGCTCTCGAGGTCCTTCATGAGCTCGTGAAAGGTCTCCTCGACGAGCACGACGTAGAGCTCGCGATCCGAGAGGTGGTCGGTGCACTCCAAGTACGTGTTGTGCTCGGCCAGCCACGCGATGATCTCTTGGAGCTTCCGGGCGACTGCCGCGTCCTCGAGCTCGACGGCCAGCGGCAGCTCGACGCCGTCGGCGGCCATCCGCTCGTACAGAGTGCGGTCGGGAATCTGATCCCACGGAGGCAAGAAGTCGTCGCTGAGTGACGGGCTCTCGGGTGTGTCTTGGCCATTGCGGTGGACCGCCGGTGCGGAGTCTCGAGGCTCCTCGGGATACTTTGGTTTCATCGTCTTTTCTCCATGAGGTTTTCAGCGTCCCCAGACAACAGACGCGTCCCGAGCGGGTCGGTCACGCTTCCCGACCCCAAAAACCGCCACCTGGAGACCCGAGCACCAACAATGGCATGATGGGCGCCGGCGCGTCGCCCCGCGCCCGAACCAGCCGGTGGGGACTTTCCGTGCATCCGATCGATACCGTCGTCGTCGCTCTCTACCTGCTCGCCACGCTCGGGCTCGGACTGTGGCTCGCTCGGCGCGTGCACGATTCGGAGCAGTTCTTTCTGGCCGGTCGGCGGCTGCCCTTCTGGGCGATCGGCATGTCGCTGGTCGTCTCGGACATCGGGGCGCTCGAGATGGTCGGCGGCACGGCGGGCGCCTTCGAGCATGGCATCTCCCAAGCCAACTTCGAGTGGATCGGCTGCGTGCCGGCCATGATCGTCGGCGGCTTGCTGTTCATTCCCCTCTACTGGCGCACCGGCGTCTACTCGATCCCCGAGTTTCTGGGTCGCCAGTACGGAGGTGGCGTTCGCGCTTTGCTGGCCGTAGTGTCGGTCGTCTTCATGGGCGCCGCGCTCGGCGTGTTCTTCCAGGCTTCGGCCGCCATGATGGAGACCGTGCTCGGTTGGGACGCCTGGTTCTCGATCGTGCTGACGGCGATCGTGGTCGCGGTCTACACGGTGGGGGGTGGCCTCGGTGCCGTCGTGATCACCGACGTCATTCAGTGCATCGTGCTCTTCGTGGGCGGGCTCGTTCTGGCAGTGGTCGGGTACCAAGAGGTCGGTGGCTGGGAAGGCCTCACGCAGGCTCTCGATGCCGCGGGTGCTTCGAAGCAGGAGCATCTCGAGCTACTGCCGCCGCGCGTCGGCGCGGATGGCCAAGAGAGCGGATACCCGTGGTCGGGCGTTCTCCTCGGGCTGGGGCTCGTGCTTTCGCCCGCGTACTGGCTCGGCAATCAAGCGATCGTGCAACGGACGCTCGGTGCGCGTGATGCGTGGCACGCGCGGGCCTCGATGATCTTCGGGGCCGCGCTGAAGACGATCGTGCCCATTGCCTTCGTGCTTCCGGGGCTGTTGGCGGTCGTCTTGCTTCCGGAGATCGGAGCCGAGAACCCGAACGGCGTCTACGGTGAGCTGGTGAAGCGCTTCCTACCCGTCGGTCTGCGAGGCATCCTGTATGCCGCCTTCCTCGCCGCGTTGATGTCGAGCGTGGATTCCTACACGAACTCGGCTGCGACGCTCTTCACCCGGGACCTGTATCGCGAGCTGTGGGTTCGCGGCCGTGAAGAACGCCATTACCTGCGCGTCGG
The DNA here is from genome assembly GCA_029260795.1 of Planctomycetota bacterium. Classification (GTDB taxonomy): domain Bacteria; phylum Planctomycetota; class OFTM77; order OFTM77; family OFTM77; genus OFTM77. The sequence goes on from JAJDCO010000002.1 coordinate 106,551, forward strand.
TCGCCTGACGTCGCTCGTCCTGATCGCGTTCGGCGTCGCGATGGTGCCGGTCGTGGCGAGCTTCGCGACACTGTACGAGGCGTTCCAGAGCTACCTCAGCTACTTCCAAGGGCCGACGCTGGCTCTCATTCTCGGTGCCGTGTTCCTGCGTCGGGGCGGTCCCCGAGCCGGATTGCTCTGCTTGGTCGGCGGCATCGCGACCGCCGCGATCCTCCACGCGCGCGCCGAGTCGATCCACTGGCTCAACATCGCTTGGTGGTCGTTCGTGGTCTCGGCCGCTCTACTGGTGATGGGCACTTGGCTCGGGGAGGCTCGTCGCCCTAAGGAGGAGACGCGCTCATGAACTTCGAGTGGCTCGACGGGCTCCGGGCCCCGGTTCCCGGACTGCTGCATGCCCTGGCTTGGATCGCACTGGCAATCTGGGCCCTGACGCGTCCGATCGACTCCGTGCTCGAAGGTGCGCCCGATCGTCGTCGCTGGCGAGACCTGCGGCTTTGGGTCCTTCCGCTGGCGGCCATCCAGGTGGCCCTGTACCTTCTGTTCTGAACCGTGGACATCAGGAGGAGTGAGAGCATGTGGTGTTGGCGAATCGCGCTCGCGGCGACGATCTTCGCAGCCTCAGGGCACGCGCAGGAGCCGAGTGCCTACTTGGATCCTCCCGAGATTCGAAAGGCCGACGGCTGGCGTCTGGAGCATCGGCTGATCGACCTGCATCAGCATGTCAACGCGCGACGCGATCACATCGAGCGCGCGCTCGGGATCATGAATGTCGTCGGTATCGGTCTCGGCGTGAACTTGAGTGGCGGCACGACGCTGAAGAATGGCGACGAGCCTTCGGCGCTCGAGCGCAATCTGGCGCTGTTCAAGTCGGTCGCGCCGGGTCGGTTCCTGCAGTACATGAACCTCGACTACCGTGGATTCGACGACGAGGACTTCGGCGAGCGCGCCGCAGCGCAGATCGAGGCCGGGTTCCGGCAGGGCGCGGCCGGGCTCAAGGAGTACAAGCGGCTCGGGCTGTATCTCAAGGACGGCAGCGGCCAGCTGATCGCGATCGACGATCCGAAGCTGGACCCGGTTTGGCGCAAGTGCGGCGAGCTCGGGATGCCGGTCTCGATCCACGTCGCCGACCCCAAGGCGTTCTGGGCGCCCTTCGACGAGAGCAACGAGCGCTGGATCGAGCTGAAGGATCACAAGGACTGGTGGTTCGGCGACCCCAAGCGGTATCCGCCGCGCGAGGCGTTGCTGGCCGCGCGCAACCGGGTGATCGCGAAGCATCCGAAGACGACCTTCGTCTGCGTGCACTTCGCCAACAACCCCGAGGACGTCGTCCAAGTCGGACGCTGGCTCGATCAGTACCCGAACATGATGGTCGACCTCGCCGCGCGCGTGCCCGAGCTCGGGCGTCAGGCGCCGGACCTCGTTCGCGAGGTCTTCACGAAGCATCAGAATCGTATTCTCTTCGCGACCGACTTCATGGTCTACGACCGCCTGATCCTCGGCTCGGGTGGCGATGGGCCCGGACCGACGGATGTCGAAGCGATCGACTTCTATCTCAAGCATTGGCGATTCCTCGAGACGAGTGACCGCGACTTCGCTCACATGACGCCGATCCAAGGCGACTGGACCATCGATGCGATCGAGCTGCCGGACGCCGTGCTGCGCAAGGTCTACTTCGACAACGCGCGGAAGCTGCTGGCGCGATCGATACCGACGCCCGTGGCCATTGGGAAGAAGATCACCAAGGAGGTGGGACTCGATCCGGATGCCACGAGTTGGAGCAGCGCGCCCGCGTTGCGGATCGATCAGCAGTCGTTGACCGGCGAGGTGCGGCCCGAGCTCGAGACGGAAGTGCGGATCGTCTGGAGCGAGACGCACCTGACATTGCGATACCGCTGCCCCTTCACCGAGCTGACGGTCTTCGAGACGCCGCTGGACGACAGCGAGCGAATGGGGCTCTGGGACCGCGACGTGATCGAGGCGTTCATTGCGCCGGATCTCGAGATGCCGAGCCGCTACGTCGAGGTCGAAGTGGCCCCGACCAATGAGAAGCTGGACGTCCTCGTCAATCTCCCCAAGAAGGACTTCGCCTGGAGCAGCGGCGCCGAGAGCCGGATCGTGGTCGATGGGAAGGCGAAGGTCTGGTGGGCCGTCGTGCAGATCCCCTGGAGCGCGTTCGGTGGTAAGCCGAAGCCGGGTGCCCGCTGGAAGCTCAACCTCTACCGCTGTGACCGAGCCAACGGCGCCTCCCTCGCCTGGAGCCCCGCCCTCCGCGAAACCTTCCACGCCCCCGACCGCTTCGGCTGGCTGGAGTTCGGAGAGTGAAGCAGCTCGACCGCCGGCGGGATGCCTGACTGCGAGCCCCGAGGCACGAGGGGCGACAGACCCAAGCCCGGGGCGTGAGCCCCGGGAAACCGACGGTGCCCTGGGAAAACGGCATGGTCATCAAAGACGGTTGGGACCGACGGGGTCTCGCGGGTACGGTGATGGCTGCCGGGCCTCGTCGGGCCGGGCGAATCGCCGACTCCAAGTTGGGAGGTGAGAGTGTTCCATCGGATGATCCGAGGCGCTGCCTCGTTCGTGCTGGTCTCTTTGGCCTCGACCTTCGCCCAGCCCATCGACGAGCGACCTGCGAAGGCGGGCGAGTGGGGATTCCGTCCGGCACACGAGTCCACCGTTCGCAGGACACCGCCCGCGTTCTCGTGGCGGCCGCAGAAGGGCGCGCGCTCCTATGAGCTGCAGATTGCGCGGGACGCAGGTTTCGAGAAAGTCGCCTACTCCGACAACGCGATCACCCTCAGCGTCCACTGCCCGACTCACGCCTTGCCACCGGGTGATTGGCACTGGCGCTTTCGGTTCCAAAGCGAGGAGGACGAGGTCTCGGAGTGGAGCCGTGTGCGCACGTTCATCGTCCCCGCCGACGCCGCCGAGTTTCCGATGCCGTCCCGCGACGAGATCCTCGCCCGCGTTCCCGACGCTCACCCGCGCCTCTTCGTCCGCCCCGAGCAGCTCGACGCGCTGCGATCTCTGCGCGAAGGCAATGCCGACTACGAGGCGCTCCTCGCGCACTGCGAAGAGCTGCTCGAGAGCCCTCCCGATGCCAGCGAGCCGCCCAAGTATCCGAAGGGCACCGTCTACAAGAGCGAGGAGTGGCGCGCGATCTGGTGGGGCAATCGGAAGCTCACGATCGCCACGCTCGAGAGCGCTTCCCAGCTGGCGTTCGCTTACTGGCTCGAGGGCGACGAGCGCTTTGGGGCGAAGGCACGCGAGCTCCTTCTGGCCGCGGCGACCTGGGACCCGAAGGGTGCGACGGGCTACCGCTACAACGACGAAGCGGGCATGCCCTACGCCTACCACTTCAGCCGCACCTACACCTTCCTCCACGACCTCTTGAGCGAGGAAGAACGCACGACTTGTCGCGGCGTCCTGCGCATCCGCGGGCGCGAGATGTATGAGCATCTCCACCCGAGGCACCTCTGGCAGCCCTACTCGAGCCACTCGAATCGCGCCTGGCACTTCCTGGGCGAGGTCGCGATCGCGTTTCAGGGCGAGATCCCGGAAGCGGACGAGTGGCTTTGGTTCGCGGTCAACGTGTTCGCCAACGTCTATCCCGTCTGGTCTGATGCCGACGGTGGTTGGCACGAGGGCATGGCCTACTGGCAGTCGTACCTGTCGCGCTTCACCTGGTGGGCCGACGTCATGAAGACGGCCGTGGACATCGACGCCTACCGGCTGCCCTTCTTCTCGAGCTGCGGCGACTTTGCGCTGCACGTCGTGCCACCGGGCTCCGTCGGCGGCGGCTTCGGTGACCTCGCCCAGCGCACCGACGCGAATCGCCTGCGGCCCTTCATGACGACGCTCGCGACCCAAGCGCGGAACCCGGCTTGGCGCTGGTACGTCGAGCGCGCCGGCGGTCCTCAGTCCGTCGGCGGCTTCATCGGCTTCCTGCGATCGGCTCGCCCCGACGTCGAGGCGTCGCCTCCAATCGATCGCCCGACGTCTCGCCTCTTCGCAGGAACCGGAATGGCCGCGCTCAACTCGACGCTCCTCGACGGCACCGAGAACGTCGGCATCCGCTTCAAGTCGAGCCCGTTCGGCACCCAAAGCCACGGCTACGACGCGAACAACTCGTTCTTGCTGACGGCGTACGGCGAGCGTCTCCTGATCCGAAGCGGCCAGCGCGACATGTACGGCTCGGATCATCATCGCAACTGGATGTGGGACACGAAGTCGACCAACTGCCTGACGGTCGGCGGCATCAGCCAGAAGCCGCACTCGTCATCGGCGCGCGGACGCATCACGGAGTTCCACACGTCCGACACGATCGACTACGTACGCGGAAGCGCGGCGCAGGCGTATCCCGGAGACGTCCAGCAGTTCGATCGCGGCATCCTGTTCATCAAGCCGGACCTGATCGTGGTGCACGACCGCGTGCGCGCGAAGGATCCCGCGAAGGTGCAGTGGAACCTTCACGCTCTCGCGCCCTTCGAGGTCGATGGCCCGGTCGCGATTCTCGAGCAAGGACGAGCGGCGTGTCGCGTCGAGCATTTGGTGCCGAGTGTGAGCATCACGCAGACGGACACGTGCGATCCACCGCCGCGGGAGCGGGTGAAGCTTACCCAGTTCCACCTCACGGCCGAGTCCGTAGAGCCGCTCACGAGACACACCTTCATCACGATCATCCGGCCTTGGAGGCGCCCGGGAGAGGGCGACCCCGAGTCCATCGTGGCGGTGCCGCCTCTCTCGAGGATCCAGGAGGTCGCCGGCGGCTACCTTCTGAGCAGCTCGAGCCACGGCCGCTCAGTGACGGTGCTCTTGCGTGGAGATGGCGACGCGGCCCTGCGCGGTGGTGATCTCCGTGCATCCGGTGAGCTCGCGGCGCGCGTAGAGATGGCTAACGGAACACACGTGGAGTTCGAGTCGAATTGAATCGAGCGCGGCGAGTCGGAGACCCGGCTTCACGGAAGGCGACAGCCTCCTGGGACGATGTCCCTCATGCGACTTCGCCAACGGGGTTCTTGGACCACCGGCTTTCAGCCGGCACGTTACGTAGACGACTCCACGTGGCCTCTCCGGGCGACCTCTCGATCGCTCCTCTCCCCATCGTCGGAGATCGAGCGTGCGGAGATCTCACGTCAGGCCGCAAGCGTCACGATCCCGGCTGAAGCCGGCGGTACAGGAAGACGAGTACAAAAGCAACATCATTTGATGGTCATGAGCACGTCAGGCCGCAAGCGTCACGATCCCGGCCGAAGCCGGAGGTCCGAGATTGTCGATGAGGCTCACTTCCTGCAGGGCGGTCCAGGGGATGGGGTCCGACTCAGCGGTCCATCATGGGCTCGGCGGTCGCAGGCTGAGTCAGAAAGCGACGTTCTTTCTCGAAACGTGCTTCCGGAAAGCATGTATTGAGCCCTGGCCACCAAGTCATCACTCACCGAACCGCCACACTCCAGGATGCCCCCCATGAGAAGAAGCGTCGTCGCCTCACTCTTCCTGATCTTCAGCCTGCTCGTTCCCCAAGCCCTCGCCCAAGAAGGCACGTTCGACCTCGAGAAGACGAAGCGCGTCCTCGAGGAGGAGATCCAGAAGCAGCTCGATCGCGGCGTGGCGTCGGTTTCGATCGCGCTGGTGCGCGATGGCAAGATCGTCTGGGAGGCGGCCTTCGGATACATGAACGTCGCGATGCAGGTGCCTGCGACTCCCGAGACCATCTACGTCGTCGGCTCCACCTTCAAGGCCGCGACCGCGACCGCGCTGCTGCAGCTGGCCGAGCAGGGCAAGTTCGCGCTCGATGACGCCATCAACGATTACCTCGGTGACTCGAAGGTCCAGGATCTTGCTGACTCGCCGGTCACGTTCCGCCACATCCTCTGTCATGGCTCCGGACTCCAGGCCGGAGCGAACACGGTCGACGTTTGGAGCCGAACGCTGCCCGACTCGCTCGAAGAGCTGACGGTGAAGCTGAAGTCGGTGCGCCCACCGATGGAGAAGTGGGAGTACAACAACTACGCCTACGGCCTGGCCGGGCTGCTCGTCGAGCGCATCTCCGGGCAACCCTATGAAGAGTACATCCGAGAGCACGTCCTGAAGCCGCTCGGCATCGAGACACCCGGCCCGGTGAGCCCCACGCCCGCGATGCTCGGGTACCTGGCGCTCCCCTATGTGGTCGGCCCGGGCTCGAAGCCACAACCCGTCTCGCGGACCCGCTACGATGTCTACCCGGCCGGCGACATCTACCTGACGGCCTCGGACATGGCGCGCTTCCTCGGCGCTCATCTGCAAGAAGGCGAGTGGCAGGGCCAGCGCCTGATCTCGGCCGAGTCGACGCGCGAGGCGCATCGGGTGCAGTTTCAAGGCTACGGGTTAGGCTGGGGTGTCTCCGGCGGCCCGGGACAGCGGTTGATATCGCACGGCGGCGGTGTCTTGGGCTTCGCGACGCAGATGCTCGGCGACCTCGATGCCCGCGTGGGCGTGTACGTCGCGTCGAACTCGGGCAACATGAGCAAGATCGCCCAGGCGGCGATCCAGCTATTGCGCGGCGAAGACTACGTTGCCCCCAAGGAGCGTCCGGTGATCGAGCTCGAAGCGAGTGACCTCGAGCCCTTGATCGGCAAGTACGAGCTCCAGCCGGGTGTCATCCTCACCGTCACTCGAGACGGGAACGAGCTCTTCGCCCAGCTCACCGGGCAAGACCGCTTCGGGGTCTTCCCCAGCGCACCGCTCGAGTTCTTCTTCCGAGTCGTCGAGGCCACGCTCACCTTCGAGAAGAACGAGGAGGGCGAGATTCATCGAGTCGTGCTGAAGCAAGGCGGCGCCGTCATGCCCTTGAAGAAGATCGAGTAAGGGACGTGAGGTGAGGCCTGGTCTCGGCGTCCTCGGAGCGGATTGGGTGGTCGTCGGGTGTCGAGGCGCTCGCCGGGCGTCAGCTCCGCTTCGCCTCGAATGACGCATTCCGTTCGGAGACCGCTCGTGGGCTTCGCTGCGCGGACGCACTCCGATCATCGTGGGCTTCGCTGCGCGGACGCACTCCGATCATCGTGGGCTTCGCTGCGCGGACGCACTCCGATCATCGTGGGCTTCGCTGCGCGGACGCACTCCGATGATCGTGGGCTTCGCTGCGCGGATGCGCTCCGATCACCCCATCTTTTCTCGTTCGCAGCTGACGGCGCTGGTGCACGAGGCGTTCTTGCGTCTGGTCGATCATTCCGCCGACGACTTCAACGATCAGACGCATTTTCGGGCCGTGGCGGCGACGGCGATGCGTCAGATTCTCATCGACCATCTCCGCAGTCGACGGGCCGCGAAGCGAGGAGCGGGCTGGGATCGCGTCACCTTGAGCGATCTCTCGGGCGCCCCGCAGGCGCTCGACCTCGAGGCGTTGGACGAAGCCCTCACGAAGCTCGGCGACGTCGACGAGCGGGCGGCGCGGGTCGTCGAGCTGAAGTTCTTCGGCGGCTGGACCGAGCCAGCGATCGCGGCTGCCCTCGAGATCTCGGCGCGGACCGTTCGCAACGACTGGAGCATGGCGCGCGCCTGGCTCCGGCAGCACCTGGGAGACTGAGCGGAGAGCGTTGAACCTTCCTCGGAGGCCAGGCTTCAGCCCAGCTTTGCAAAACGAAATGCTCCAGACCGTCCCCTCGGAGGCCCGACTCTCGGAGGCCCGAATTCATTCGGGTGGGAGGTCGTTCGCCCTTGCGAAGCCGTCGTGATCGCCGAGGGCGTATCCAGCGGACTGAAGTCCGCCCTCCGGTATGGGGTACAGAGACCCGAACGGAGTTCGACAGGTCGCGCCACTTAATCCTCGTGGCCTGTCGGCGGGGCGATTTGCCTTCGAAGAGCGTGGGTGAGAGAGCGGTGCGCGAGAAGCCCTCCCGCTCGACTGAATCCCAGCT
>JAJDCO010000011.1 GCA_029260795.1 Planctomycetota bacterium
ATGACGTCCAGCTTGTTCTGGCAGGCACAGTTGCCCAACGCCGGACCGACCCAGCGGCGGAGGTCGTCGCTGCCGACCGCGGGCGCGTGCGGACTGCCGCCCCTTACTGGATGACGAAGGCATGGGTCGGCGTGATGCTGACGAACTGGCCTCCGGCGACGTCCAGTGTCACGGCGGCGTAGTGGATGGGGGCGCCGAAGCCGCCGGCGGGGAGGTTGCAGGCGGGTGTCAGTCCCACCTGGCTCTGGAGCGTCGTCTGGAGGAAGGGCAGGATCGACAAGCCGAAGCTGAACAGGGCGTCGGCCTCGAGGTCGAGGCGCCGCCCGCCGCTGCCAGGCACGAGGATGCCGCCCGAGTCGCTCCCGTCGTCGAGCGAGAGCACGACGGTGACGAGGTTGCCGTCCTCGGCGGGCGGCGCCTGGGCCTCGAACCAGAAGGGTTGCCCGGCCATTGGTGGCGTGCCGGGAAAGACGAGCGTGTGAAACTCATCCGAGCCGAAATCATCGAGCAAGACTCCGTCACTGTTCCCGTCCTCGTTTCGAGGCTCACCTTCGACGTCCCGAGCCCCGGTGCCGGTGTTTACCGCGTCAACGCACGGCGAATCGAATCGAAGGCGCAGATCCTGCTTCGCAAGGCTCACGAAGCGCGGATCGACAGAGATGACACCACTTCCCGTGTTTACGCCCGTGCCGATGTCAGAGAAGTAAGGGCGAAAGTTATTGTTGTCGATCGGGGAGTTACCCCAAGCGATACTTCGAAACATGCTACCAAAGCACGTTGCGCTGGTCCCGGCCCTCATCGTACCTCCAAAACCACCGTTGTCGCCGATGGTAGAGTTTACCGCGGCGATGGTGGCCGTTGGATCGACGCAACGGTACCCGAAGTAGGGGAGGTAGTAGCAGGCGTAGTTGGCGAACGTATACAAACCGCCGCCGGCGTTCCCGCTGATCGTCGTGTTGGTGAGGGTGGACTGAATCGAAGTGATGATATCCGGAGGGATCCGCTGCGTCCACCCTATCCCGCCGTTGTTTGCTATCAGATTCCTTTCGGCATTGAAGGTTCCGCCTGCAAATGGCCCTGCAATGCGAACGCCATCCTCCAGATTTCCGAGGATCCTGTTCCCGACGATGCCCCAGACCGCACCACCCGATCTTCCAGAGTTGTAGAAGCCGAGCCGATTGCCCGAGATCTCGTTGTAGAACAGTCGGCCGTTCTCCGACTCGAGTCGAGTCCCCGTGTAGACGCCGGCGCGCAGGTTGCCGCTGATCGTGTTGTTCGTCAGAAAGACCGTGTAGTTACGCACTTGGCTATGCAAGGCGATTCCATCAGATCCACCGGCGACAGTGAATCCCGTCACGTGACTCTCGGCGAAATCGACCGTGCTGTCGATCAATATGACGGGACTTGATCCGTCGCCAACCAAGAAGGTCTGCTCTGCTCCTTGGGTCGAGACGAGGTCGACACCCGATGACGGCCGCAAGGGAAACGCCTCACCGTGATGCGGATCGTAAGTTCCGGGTCGAACATGAACGACGTCATCTTCATTCGTAGACTGTGAGAGCGCGAAGGTGATCGTCCGCCATGGCTTGTCACTGCTGCCATTGCCTGTGGTGTCGCTGCCCTGGACAGCGTCGACGTAGAAGTCGTCGGCGTCGGCGAAGGGGAGCGGGACGAGAATCGACGCAAGCAAGATAAGGAGCTTCATCTGGCGGTTCTCCTCAATGTCCCAAGGTGGCGTACGGGGGTGTTTTGAAGGCGTAGACGTAGGCGTCGCTGCCTATGAAGACGTAATCCACGCGCTTCTGGGCATTGTCCGGGTCGACCTGGTTGCGGAGCACGGCGATCGAGTTGAAGGCTCCCAGGCCGGATCCGAGCCCCTCGCTTTGAAAGCGAGGCGTCGAGAGATTCACCGTCTTGTTGGTTCGGTCGATGGAGTAGATCGCGAAGGTCTGAGCCTTGCCCACGATGACGTCCAGCTTGTTCTGACAGGCGCAGTTGCCCAACGCCGGACCGACCCAGAGTCCCGTGCAGCCAGACTCGCCGAGATCACCGTTGAAGATTCGGGTCAACACCGCTTGCCCATCGCTTTGGGAGTCGCTCTCGAAGATCATGAGGTGGCTGTCTCGCTCGTCAGAATCGGTCGAATCCGTGTAGATCGCACCGACGGCGAACACCTCGTCGAGAGTATCACCCGAGATGCGGCAGGTCGATGGTTGAAGCCTGGCCTCCGACGATAGTGGACACACGAAGAATGTCGTCCGCGGCGCCGTGTCTTCGCAGCTACTGGATCACGAAGGAATGCGTTGGTGTGATGCTGATGAACTGGCCGGCCACGACATCGAGCGTGACGGCGGCGTAGTGGATGGGGGCGCCGAAGCCGCCGGCGGGGAGGCTGCAGGCGGGTGTCCGGCCCACCTGGCTCTGGAGCGTCGTCTGGAGGAAGGGCAGGATCGACAAGCCGAAGCTGAACAGGGCGTCGGCCTCGAGGTCGAGGAGTCGGCCCCCACTGCCGGGCACGAGGATACCGCCCGAGTCGCTCCCGTCGTCGAGCGAGAGCACGACGGTGACGAGGTTGCCGTCCTCGGCGGGCGGCGCCTGGGCCTCGAACCAGAAGGGCTGCCCGGCCAGTGGCGTCGTACCCGGAAAGATGAGCGTATGGAACTCGTCCGAGCCGAAGTCATCGAGGAAGACTCCGTCACTGTTCCCGTCCTCGTTTCGAGGCTCGCCTTCGACGTCCCGAGCCCCGGTGCCGGTGTTTGCCGCGTCAACGCACGGCGAATCGAATCGAAGGCGCAGATCTTGCTTCGCAAGGCTCACGAAGCGCGGATCGACAGAGATGACACCGTTCCCCGTATTCACGCCGGTGCCGATGTCTGAGAAGTACGGGCGAAAGTTGTTGTTGTCGATCGGGGAGTTACCCCACGCGATGCTTCGAAACATGCTGCCAAAGCACGTTGCGCTGGTCCCGGCCCTCATCGTACCTCCGAAACCACCGTTGCCGCCGATGGTAGAGCTTTCGGCGGCGATAGTGGCCAGAGGATCGACGCATCGGTATCCGAAGTAGGGGAGGTAGTAGCAGGCGTAGTTGGCGAACGTATACAAACCACCGCCCGCATTTCCGCTGATTGTTGTGTTCGTGAGGGTGGTTTGGAAGCCAAATCGGATTTCGGGCTCGACGCGCTGGCTCCAGCCAATGCCTCCGTTGGAACTGATCAGGTCTCGTTCGGATCTCATACTTCCACCGCCATAAAAACATCTCAGGCGGACACCGTCTCCCCGATTCTCGACAATTGTATTCCCTATGAAGGACCAACTCAGAGACCCTGACGTCCCGCGCTCATAGAAGCCTAAGTCGTTGCCAGATATGTGATTCTTGAACAACCGCCCATTCTCTCCGCCGACGCGAGTCCCGGTGTAGACACCGGCTCGCGCATTTGCGGTGATCGTGTTGCTAACGAGAAACACGATGTAGTTGCCTGAGGTGTCGTGCAAGGCCACTCCGTCTCGGCCACCCGTGATCGTGAAACCTTCGACTCGTGTCTCTGAGAGTACGACGGTGTTCTGAATCGCGACGACGTCTGAAGTTCCGTCGCCGATAAGAAAGGTCTGTTCCGGGCCGTCCGTGGACAGCAGAGTGAGTCCGGTTGGGAGCGTCAAGGGGAAAGACTCTCCGAGTGCGCTGTCATACGTGCCGGGTCGCACGTTGAGGACGTTATCCACGCCGGTGATCTGTGAAAAGGCAAACGTGATCGTCCGCCACGGACTCTCACTGCTGCCGTCACCCGTCGTGTCGCAGCCCAGGACGGCATCGACCTAGAAGTCGTCGGCGTCGGCGAAGGACAGAGGAGCGAGCATCGAGGCGATCAGAATAAGGAGCTTCATCGGTCGGATCTCCTCAATGTCCCAAGGTGGCGTACGGGGGTGTCTTGAAGGCGTAGACGTAGGCGTCGCTGCCAATGAAGACGTAATCCACGCGCTTCTGGGCATTGTCCGGGTCGACCTGGTTGCGGAGCACGGCGATCGAGTTGAAGGCACCCAAGCCGGATCCGAGCCCCTCGCTTTGAAAGCGAGGCGTCGACAGATTCACTGTCTTGTTCGTACGGTCGATGGAGTAGATCGCGAAGGTCTGAGCCTTGCCCACGATGACGTCCAGCTTGTTCTGGCAGGCACAGTTGCCCAACGCCGGACCGACCCAGCGGCGGAGGTCGTCGCTGCCGACCGCGGGCGCGTGCGGACTGCCGCCCCTTACTGGATGACGAAGGCATGGGTCGGCGTGATGCTGA
>JAJDCO010000101.1 GCA_029260795.1 Planctomycetota bacterium
TCTCTTCGAAGGACGAGCTCAGGAGGCGCATCCTGCTCTACATTCAGCAGGTCAACCGAGAGCCCGTGATCCATCGCTGGAAACACGGAATCGACCTGCCAGGCGCTCATTGATACAGCATTTCAGAAGCGCCCTACTAGACATTCAGCGAGCTCACCCCTGTAGAGTGAGCAGCGACCTGCCAAAATGATGATGCCGTGCTGCGCGGTCCTCTGGGCGAGCTGGCTCGCTGAAGATTGCGGCCTCCGGTGGATTCTTCGCGATCCTCGATCTCCCGCTCGCCCAGAATGCGGGGAAGCCAGATCCAGGGCCGGGCTCCTCGAGACCAAGACCACTCGCGCGCTCCCTCGTCGACTGAAGCGCCCTCCTATCGCCCAGCCAGGGTCTTTCCATCAGGCTGTGGCCTGAAAAGTACCCGATCTGTTCTCAGTCCCTTGCCGCTTCGTCTCGGGTTCTCCAGTTGCAACCGGCCCGACGCTCCTTTTTAGTGGGGCATGCTGCGGCGGAGACGCCCGGCCGAGGGACCCTCCGGCAACGACTCGTAGTGGAAGCGAGCCGGCCGCCGCCTCATTCTCCTGCGTTGGTCGAAGTCGGAACCCGTGACCGCTGAGCCGCCTGCCATACCCGACATCGAGCTCGTCCGCCCCGTCGGGCGGGGTCGATTCGGCACGACCTACCTGGGCCGCGTCACTCGGGATCACTCCGGGCTGAAGGCCGGGGACGCGGTCGCCGTCAAAGTGCTCTCTCCGGAGGCCTCCCGCGATCCCCGCGCTCGGCGTCGCTTCGAGGAGGAAGGACGGCTCATGGCCCGAGTCAGTGGACCCGGGCTGGTCCAGCTCCTCAGCGCCGGGGCCGTGCGTCCCGACGACACCGAGCGACTCTACTTGGTCCTCGAGTACGTCGACGGCGAAACCCTGCGCGAGCATCTCGAGCGCGTCGGTGCACTTCCAGAAGACCGCGTCGTTCGAATCGGAGAGCAGCTCTCTCGCGCCCTCGCCGAGCTGCATGCCTCGGGTGTCGTGCACCGCGACGTGAAGCCCGAGAACGTTCTCGTGACGCCGCGCGGCCAGATCAAGCTTGCAGACCTCGGACTGGCGGGCGCCTCCGGGGAGCCCGGTTCGCCCGGATTTGCTGGATCGCCTGCGACCGGGCTCGTCGGAAGCCTCGGGTATGCCGCACCCGAGCAGTTCGACAAGGGAGAGGCGAGCCCGCGCTCCGACCTCTACTCACTCGGCGTAGTTCTCTACGAGCTCGCGACCGGCGAGCATCCCTTCAGCGGCGAGGACACGCCGGGTGCGTGGGTCCAGCGTCAGCTTCAAGAGGCGGCACCTCTCCCATCGACTCGATGCACGACACTCTCGGTGTTTTTCGATCGACTCGTCGCAGCACTCCTCGAGCGCGATCCGGCGCTGCGGCCGGCTTCGGCGATCGAGGTCGCCGACATCCTCGACCACCGCGAGGCCTCGGACTGGTTTCGGGCCCTCGATGATCCACGCCCCCGATCCCAGCACCTTCGTCGAGCCGCACGGGACCGCATTCACGTCGCGCGCGACACTCCCTTCGTCAGCCGGGACGCCGAACTGGCCGAGCTTCGAGACCTCCTGCGACATGGTCGCGAAGGGAAGGGAAGCGTCGGCGTCTTGCGGGGCGAAGCCGGAGTCGGCAAGACTCGCCTACTCGATCGGTTCGTCTCCGATCTCGGTCGCGATCCTGAGCCGGCATTCGTGCTCTATGCCCGCTGCCAGGAGGAGTCCACCACCCGACCCTATGAGCCCCTGCGTCGCGTCTTCGAGACGTATTACTCCCTCAGCGTCGCGTCAAATCGGAGACGAGCCGATCAATGGGCTCGCCACGTCGCCGGCTTGCTTCCGGGCCCGCAGGCGGGTCTCCAGGCCGTGGCCGAGATCCTCTTCGGCGTGACCTCGAGCGAGGATGACGAGTCGGGTGCCGAGATCGGTGAGGAGGCTGTCGGTCACGTGCTGACCGAGGCGCTCCTGGCCATCGCCCATGAGATCCCGCTGATCTTGATCATCGACAACTTGGAGTGGATCGATCGTCCGTCGCTGCGTGCGCTCGATCGCTTGGTCCAGCGAGTCGGCGAGGCACCTTTGCTGTTGCTCGCGGCCGCCCGGGACGACGCGATCGAGCCCGAGCAGCTGGTGCCGGTCGACGTGCTCGTCCGCCGCGGCGCCCGCGTGATCGGGATCCCACGCCTGGACGAGGCCGGTCTCGAGTCGCTGCTGGCGAGCCGATACCACTCGCGCGAGGTCGCGCGCCGGCTGGTCCAGTCGGTGAGTGATCGCACCTCGGGCAACCCGGACTTCGTCGTTCGGCTCCTCGATGTCTTCGAGGATGAAGGCATCGTGGCTCGAGAGACCGATGGGCGCTGGGTCGTCCTCCAGGACCCGGAGCATCTCATCATTCCGCCGACGGTCACGGGTCTTCTCGTTCGCCAGATCACCAAGCTGCCTCGCGAGCTTGCCGAAGTGCTCGCGGCCGCTTCGGTGCAGGGCGTCGAGTTCGAGCTCGAAGGGGTTGCGATCGTCCTCGACAAGTCCTCGGCCGAGATCCAAGAGGCGCTCACCCACCTCGACCAGCGCCGGCTGGTGCGGTCGCGGCGCAACGGCTTTCGATTCGATCGCGGCCCCGTGCGCGACCTGCTCTATCGGAGCCTCGGCCCCGCCCGCCGAAGAGATCTCCATCGCCGATTGGCCCAGTACTACCTGAATCGGCAGCCGGCATCTTCTCGACCGGGCATCGTGAGCTTGCTGATCGGTCGTCATGGGCTGGAAGGCGACCTCATCGATGAGACGATTCGAGAGGCGATCAACGGCGCCCGCTACCTTCAGCGGACCCACGCCCCTCTCGATGCCTTGCGGCTCGTCGACCGTGCCCTCGAGCGGCTGGGGGCGGAGCCTGAGGGTCCCCACCTCCAGCGCGCCGCCCTCGATCTGATGTTCTTGCGTGCCGATCTGACCGAGATCCTCGGAGAGCGCAGCGGCCAAGCCGACAATCTGCGCCGAGCCGCTCGCCTCGCCCAGAGACTGCAAGATCGCCGCGCTCTCTCGGCCGTCTACCGACGCCTGGCGCGCTTCGCCATCTTGACCGGTGCCTACCTGGCCGCGAACAGCTACCTCGAGCGAGCGCTCTCCTACGCTCGCGAGGTCGCCGACCCGTCCGCCGAGGCGAGCACCGTCTACCTGCTGGGGATCAACCACAGCTACCTCGGCGATTACGAAACTGGCCGACGCCACTTCGAGAGCGCGCTGGCGGCCTGGCAAGAGCGAGAGGACCTGAGAGGCGAGGCGCAGTGCCTCGATGCCCTGGGGCGCTACTACGACCACAAGGGCGACCCGGGAGTCGCGCGTGACCATTTCAACCGAGCCGTGCGGCGATTCGGGCGCGCCGGTGACGAGGCCGGAGAGGCCGAGGCACTGTTCCATCGGGCGCGGCTCTTCGCGTCCACCGGCGAGGACGAGCGAGCCCGGGAGGATCTTGAACGCGCGCGACAGCTCTCGATCGCTGTGGGTGATCGGCGAACGGAAGCGATGTCGGCCGCGCTGGACGCCGAGATCCGACGCCGCCATGGCAAGTTCGAGAACGTGCGCCCCCTCCTCGAGGACGCCATCGACATCCTCTCGCGGCAGGACGATCGACGGCAGCTCGTACGAGCACTGATCTTCTTGGCGCGGCTACTCGGTGACGACCGGTTTCCCGAGAAGGATCTCGAGAGAGCCCTCAGCTTCTCGCGGCAAGCGATGCGCCAAGCCGATGACACGGGCATTCCGCCGGTGCGCATCCAGAGCCGAGCAACCCACACTCACTTGCTCCTCGAGGCCGGACGCCACGCCGAGGCGGCCGAGTGCGCTCGAGAGCTCATCGCGCTTCTGAAGCGACATTCCGAGGAGATCCAAGAGCGACCCATCTTCTATCGAATCATCGCTCAGGCACTGACAGCGAAGGGCGACCCGGTGTCGGCGGACCAGTGGAGACGACGAGGCGAGCGCCTTCTTCAGGCTCGTGCGGCTCGGCTTCCTTCGCCGGAAGCCCGTCAGCGCTTCATCGCGTCCGTCGAGCATTGGCCCCGGTGAGGGAAAGAGCAGCTCTCAGCGCCGATACAGGCGATCGATCCACCAGCCGATCCGATGCATTGGGAGCCCACGCTGGTAACGCTTCTGCACCGATCGCCAACCGGCTCGCCAATCGGCGCCGAAGTAGCCGCGCGCAAAACGGGCGAGCTCGGTCCGCGAGGGACGGGCTCCCGGCGGAAGCTTGGTGCCTGATCGGTAGAGCTTGGCCAGGCTCGTGAAGCGTTGCGCCTCGAGAAGACCGAGCTGCGCCTTGTCGAAGTCGATCACCCACGGGCGGCCGTCCGCGTCGACCATGAGGTTCTTCACGTGCAGATCGGTATGGTGCACGTCTTGTTCGTGGACTCCGCGCACGACCTCACCCAATGCTTGAACCGTTCGTCGCCACCTCGACTCGTGGCGTTGGTGGCGTGTCTCCTGATCGAGCAGGATCTCCCGGAGGTCCCGAGCGTTCGGGATCAACCAGGTGAACAAATGAAGCTGCCACATCCCGGGTCCTCGTCGACGAGCTCGGCCTCCGACACCGTGCGGAACGGCAAGGCCCGCGTGCTCCAGCTTGGCGAGCACATCGAGCTCGGCCTCGAGGCGTCCGGGTCCGGAGTACCGATCTCCGGTCAGGCCGCGCAGAAGGCCACCGTGTCGGTACGGCCGAACGACGATGCGTCGACCGTCCTCGAGGGCGACGACCGCCGTCAGCCCTCGACCTCGGAATCCGGCGGTGGGATCTTGGAAATGGTGCTCGATCGACCACAGATCCGCCGGACGCAGAGCGTCCGCGTCCGTTCGCCGCAGCCAGAGTCGCAGCGCTCCACGCCGCAACATCCAGAACTCGCTTGCGAGCGATCCGCCCTCGCGCGGCGACGCTCCGGTCGATGGCATCTCCCTGGGTGCAGGTGTCTCGATCACCGCCTCCCAACTCAGTCGGGATTGCAAAGCCCCGACACCGGGCCGATAATCCACGGCCCACCGAACGAGGTCGACCGAGCCGTCGGCCCCCAGGCAGCCTCGCGGGACCGATCATGCCGAACTCCGTCCGGTCGGAATCGACCGGCTCCCCGAAATCGCGCTCATTCAAGCGGGCCAATCCGCGCAATGCAAGCGTGAAGCCATCGCCCGCAATGGCTCGCATCCTGATCGTGCGCTTCAGCGCGTTGGGGGACATCTTGTTCACCCTGCCCGCGCTCGACGCCTTGCGGCGCGCTTTTCCGGACGCGCAGATCGACTGGCTCTGCGAGGATCGCACCGCCGGGCTGCTCGTCGGTCACCCTCAGCTCGACCGCGTCTTCGTGTACCCGCGCCGCGAGCTCAGCGGTCACTGGCGTCGCCCCTGGCGATGGCATCGGCTCCTCGCGACCGGAGGAAGCCATCTCCTCGAGCTGCGTCGGCAGGAGAGATACGACGTCGTGCTCGATCTCCAGGCCAACCTCAAGAGCATCGTCCAGCTCTTGCTCGGTCCGAGAACGCGGCGACGCGTCGGCTATGACGCGACCTTCACTCACGATCTGGCGCACTGGATCCTCGATGAGCAGGTGCCGCCCGATCCGACCCGCCCCCACCGCGTCGATCGGCCGTTGCGCGTCCTCGAAGCGCTCGGCGTCGCCACCGAAGGCGCGCGCGGCCAGCTCCCGATCCGACCCGAGCACACGGCGGAAGCGCATGCCCAACGCGAGCGCCTCGGCCTCACCGAGAGGCGCTTCGTCGTCCTCCATCCCTTCACGAGCCCCTTCGGAGCCTTCAAACGGTGGCCGACCGAGCGATTCGTCCGGCTCGGTGACCGGATCCGCGACGAGACCGGCCTCGAGGTCGTCGTGTCTTGGGGTCCGGGCGAGGAAGCGGAGGCGCAGGAGATCACGGCCGCCATGCGAGCCGCACACACCTTCGATCGATCGCTGTCCCTTCTGGGTTTTGCGGCCTTCCTGGGTCAGGCACGCCTGCTCGTTGCCGGTGACACGGGGCCGCTCCATCTGGCCGGGTTCCTCGGCACGCCGCGCGTCGCGCTCTTCGGTCCGAAGGACGCTCGCGTCTACGGGCCCCATGGAGGCGTCTTCGAGGTCGTCTCGGACGAAAGCGTGCTGTGTCGACCCTGCAAGCTGCGGCGCTGCCGAGAGCCGATCTGTGTCACCGAGCTCACGATCGAGTCCGCTCACGCCGCCGCGTTGCGCGTGATCGCCGCATCGGATCCCGAGCGATGATCGGCTCACCCCGCTCACTGGTCGCGACCATCCTCGCCGATCGCGCCGAGCTGGCCGTGTGCCAGGACGGCCTCTCGCACCTGGGATACCGCAACCTCGAGCGTGTCGTGCGCGACGTGCGCGATCTCGCCTCGCATCATGGCGCCGAGCTGGCCGCGCAGCTGCTGGGCGAATGTGGCAAGTCGGGAGACCCGGACATGGCGCTCAACAACGTCGAGCGCCTGATCGCGCGCCATCCGACTCCGATCGACTTCTCAGCCGTTCTCCTGCGCTCACCTCGGCTCCGCAACGCGGCGGCCGTCCTCGGCGGCGCGAGCCAGCCCTTTGCCGATCTCCTCGTCCGGCAGCCCGCTTTGCTGGGCTGGGTCGTCTCACGACCACTGCGCAAGGGTCGTCAAACGCTCATCGAGGAGCTCCGTCAAGAGATCGACGCCGCGCGGGACACCGATGAACGCTGGGACGTGCTGCGTCGCTTCAAGGCCCGCGAGTCGTTGCGTATCGGATACCACGATCTGGTCGCGGAGGCCTCGGTCGCCGACCTGATCGGCGAGATCTCGGACTTGGCGGACTCGGTGATTCAGGTGGCGCTCGAGGTCGCGGGCCGCGATCTCGAGCGGTCCGGACGCTTCGATGATCTGTCCGGCGGCTGGGATGAGCTCTGCGTCCTCGGCATGGGCAAGCTCGGCGGGCAAGAGCTCAACTACAGCAGCGACATCGACCTCATCCTGCTGTACCGCGACGAGGGCCCGGGCGGCGCGTTGCGACGACAGGACTACTTCCATCGCCTCTCCGAGCGGCTGGTTCAGTCGATGTCCCGCGCCACGGACTGGGGCAGCGCCTATCGAGTCGACCTCCGACTCCGCCCCGAAGGCGGCACGGGCACGATCGCCCGGACTCTGCGTGCGACGCTCGAGTACTACCAAACGCTCGGCCGACCTTGGGAGCGGCAAGCGCTCATCAAGGCGAGACCGGTCGCGGGAGATCTGCGCCTGGGAGGTCGTTTCCTCCGCAAGGTGGCGCCGTTCATCTACGGCAGTCTGCTGACGGTCGACCACATCAACCATCTCAAGGAGCTCAAAGCGACGAGCGAGCGTCAAGCTCTCGGCGTGGGCGAGGGCGAAGACGAGGTGAAATCGGGACCGGGTGGCATCCGCGACATCGAGGCGATCGTCCAGCTGCTTCAGCTCCTGCACGGCAGAGACGACCCTCATCTGCGCCATCCCGCGACGCTCGAGGCGCTCGATCGACTTCGCGGTGCCGGCATTCTCACGAGCTCTGAGCATCGCACGCTGCGAACGGCCTACCTCTTCCTCCGTCAGGTGGAGCATCGACTCCAGCTCTTGCACGACCTCCAGACACATCGTCTGCCGCGGCTGCCCGAGGAGCGAGTGGCTCTCGCGCGGCGCCTCGGGTACACCGGCGATGCCGAGCAGAGCCGGGGAAGCCTCGAGCAGGACCTCGACGCCCATCGCAACGCGGTACGCCGCGTGTTCGATCAGGTCTACCAGGATCGCCTCACGGCGGATGGCCCCGCAGCCGCCGTCGTCGATCAGCTCCGCCGACCGCAGCCCGACCTCGAACAGCTCGCACAGTCTCTCACGCCTTTCGGCTTCCAGAATGCCTCCTCGGCGGCGAGCAACCTGCTCGCCTTGCTGCGACCGGCCTCGCGCTTCTTGAAGACGTCACCGCGCACGCTCGATCTCCTCTCGACGCTGTTGCCCCACCTCCTCGAAGCCGCAGCCCGCGCACCGGATCCCGACCGCTCGCTCAACAACCTCGAGCGCTTCGTCGCCCGCTATGGATCCAAGGATGTCCTCTTCCAGCTCCTGATCGAGAAGCCAGCGATTCGGCAGGTGTTGATCGATCTCTCGGCGCACAGCCAGTTCCTGTCCGAGCTGCTCTCCGCGCGTCCCGAGCTGCTCGACCCACTCATGGATGCCCTCGCCACCGAGGACCCGGGCTGGGAGGCGCGGCGAGACGCCTTGGAGCAGCGGTTGATCGCTGGCGAGTCTCCCGATGCGGCGTTGGCGGATCTGCGCGCGCTCGAGCTGCTACGCATCGGCGTGCGGGACATCCAGGCCAATGCGAACACGGCCCAAACTCTCGGCGATCTGTCCGCGCTGGCCGATTGCATCGTTCAGTGCGTGTACGCCCAGACCGAGAGCCAACGCGAAGCGCCACTGGTGGTGGTGGCTTACGGCAAGCTCGGTGGCAGCGAGATCAACTACGCCAGCGATCTCGATCTGATGTTCGTGGGCGAAGGAGACAGCGCCACGGCGCGCGCCCAGAAGATCATTCGACGCCTGCGAGGCGGCGAAGCCGCGCGTTTGTACGACGTGGACCTCGACCTGCGCCCCGAAGGACGGCGCGGTGATCTGGTGCCGAGCCTGGCCTCGCTGCGACGCTACTTCCTGGAAGGGCGAGCCGCCTTGTGGGAGGTCCAAGCACTCACCCGAGCGCGCGTCATCACGGGAGATCGCGAGCTGGCGCTGCAGGTCGAGTCCTTCTGCTTCGAGGTCTTGACGTCGTTCGAATGGCGTCCCGAACACGCGGCCGAGATCGAGTCGATGCGAGCTCGCATCGCGGAGCAGAGTGGACCCGAGGACCTCAAGCGAGGCGAAGGGGGCGTGCTCGATGTGGAGTTCGCGGTGCAAACTCTCCAGCTGCGTCACGCGAGCACCGACCCTCGGATCCTGCGCCGAAACACGCTGGCCGGCTTGCGCATCGCTCGACAGCTCGGCTTCCTGGCACCTCGTCAACACGAAGCCCTGCTGGCGGCCTATGGCTTCCTGCGCAAGCTCGAGAACCGCCTCCAGATCGTCTACAACCTCAGCCTCAGCCGTCTGCCCGACGAAGCACGGGAGCGGGAGATGCTCGCGCGCCGCCTCGGCTACGTCGCGACCCGACATTCCTCCGCGGCCCAGACCATGGGCGAGGAGCTGGCGTATCATCGCCGTCTCGCTCGGGCCGCGTTCGAGGCTGTATTGAAGAGCGTGTCCGCTTGATCCCGTTTCTCTTTCTTCCTCATGGAGACGAGCCTTGTCGGCCTCTTCCCAAGACCTTCGCGAACGGATTCGGGAGCATCTCGAGGAGATGCAACGCGATCATGCGGCGCTCGATGTCGATCCGGCGACTCTGAGCACCTTGCCTCCCGGCGAGCTGCTCCGACGCCTCGCGGATGCCGGAGGCACCGTTCGAGTGGCGGCGGAGTCCGAGCGCCAAGAGACGGCCGAGCGGGCGGATCGACTGAGGGCCAGGGGCCGGTTGGCACTCGGACTGTTCGCCCTTTGCGTCGCGGTCGCCTTGTCCGGGAGCCTCGTTCCGGCCCTGGATCCGTTCGGCATGCCAGCCATCGGGCTCGCTGCTGTCAGCTACCTGGTGTTTCGATTCGGCTACGTTGCCCGCGTGAAGGCTCGCCGTCGTGTCACGGAGCTCGAAGGCGATGTGACCTTTTGGGACAAGACGCTCAGCGACTGGGCGAGCCTGCCGACTCGGTTGAGCTCGGAGAAAGAGCCCGCGGCACTCCAACGGCTGGAGCGGACGCTCGGAGACGCGCGGACTCGAGCGCGACGCCTCCGCGCCTGAGTGCCGTCACACTCCCCAAAACCCCCGTGGCCGGGACGATCGGCGTTTTCACCGGATTCGCCAGCACAGTCGAAACCGAATAGCAAATCGCCGTCGGTCGGTTAGAATTCCAGCGGTCGGACTCCGATCATGGAAGAAGGGAATGCCGTCCCCCCGTGCGAGGCCGCCCCCTGGAAGCGTACTCCGCCCCTTCGGCTGCGCTCCCGACACTGCGAGCGACGCCCCCGTGGCCGGAGCCGAGTTTCAACGAAGCGACGAGCGATCGAGTACTCATGGCCGCCCGATTGATCATCACGATCGACACCGAAGCGGACATGCCGGGCTGGCGTCCACAGCGGCAGGTCAGCCTGAGGAATCTGGAGTTCCTGCCCAAGCTGCAAGAGCTGTTCGAGCGCTACAAGGTACCGCCGACCTACCTGATCACGTACCCGGTGACTCGTGTGGCCGACTCGATGCGGTGGCTTCGCGACCACCACGAGCGCGAGGCGTGTGAGGTCGGTGCTCACCTGCACCCCTGGACGACGCCCCCCCTCGAGGACTCCGAGCGTCTCGAAAACCTCCATCCCCATCGTCTGCCACTCGTTCGGCAGCGCGACAAGCTGCGATCGCTCACCGAAGCGATCACCCAGGAGCTCGGTGAGCGTCCCATCTCGTACCGCGCCGGACGCTTCGGCTTCGACGGATCCAGCCTCCGCCTGCTCGAGGAGGAAGGCTACGAGATCGACACCAGCGTGACGCCGCTCAAGTGCTGGATCGAAGAGGATGGCCCAGGCTTCTTTCATGCCCCGGCGGCCCCCTACTATCCCGATGCCGACGACGTGATCCGCCCCGGCTCTTCGCCGATCCTCGAGGTTCCGGTCACGGCCGGGATGACGACGCCGCTCCCAAGGACGTTGCAGCGAATCTACTATCGCGTCCCGCGCTTCTTCCACATGCGCGGCATCCTCCACCGCCTGAGCCTCTTGAAGCTCGTAGGCCTGCGACCGTGGATTTGGACGGCCGAGGAGATGATCGACATCTCGCGGCGAATGGTCGACCGTGGGCAGCCCGTCCTGAACATGATGTTCCATTCGAGCGACGTCTATCCGGGCGCCAATCCGAACTGCCCGGACGAGGAGGCGTCGCGCCGCTTCTTCGCCAAGCTCGAGGCCTACCTCGAAGCGGTGGTCGGCAGCGGCCTCGCCCGAGGAGCGACGCTGCGCCAGTTCCGCGACGACTTCGAGGCGCGCGCTCCGATGGAGTCCGAGGCTTCGGAGCCGGCGATCACCAAGCACGCTTGAGGCTGCGGCCGAAGCGGTGCGGATCGATCGCGACGTCATCCTTGACGCTCACGTCGTAACTCTGTATCTCTGCAAAGCTAACCAACAACGAGCCGGAACCGGAAGCACGCGTCGATGTCTCAGCGCTGCGGTCGTCGTCCAAGTCGCGCCGCACTCCTCCATGCACTCGAGGTCTACCCGCTGTCCCCGACTCGTTCGCACTCCCGCCCGACTCTGACCGATCTCGAGGCCTCATGATCGTTCTCGGCATCTCCGCCCTCGACAACGACGCCGCCGCGTCGATTCTGGTCGACGGGCAGTTCGTCGCCGCCGCACAAGAAGAGCGGTTCTCACGGACCAAGATGCACGCCGGCTTCCCCCGACGTGCCATCGAGAGCGTCTTGAAGATCGCGGGCGTCGAAGCTCGCGACGTCGAGCGCGTCGCCTACCCGTTCTTCTCCTGGTCCCGCGAGTCGATGTACATGACTCGCGCATTCCTCGGGAACGTTCCGCGCAACTTCCTCGAACGCGGTGATCTGTTCGGAAAGCTCACCCACTCTGCCGAGTTCGGCCTGTGGCTCGCCAAGTCGATCGGCATGCACCGGCGATTCCATGGCGAGCTGAGGAGTGGCCTGAAGGAGCTCGGCTGGACGGACCGCCTCAGCCGCTTCGAGCATCATCACGCACACGCCGCCTCCGCGTTCTACGGCTCCGGATGCGAGCGAGCGCTGGTCTTCACGCTCGATTGGTACGGCAGCGCCCTGGCCGGGAGCGTCAGCCTCGCCGGGCCCGACGGCATCCGACGTTTGCACGGCTTCAAGTATCCGCACTCACTGGGGCTGTTCTACTCCCAGGTGACGTCGGCCCTCGGCTTTCGTGCCAGCCGGCACGAGGGGAAGATCGTCGGTCTGGCGGCCTTCGGAGACCCCCGCGTCCTCGGCGAGCGCGTACGCGCGAAGTTCCGTGAGACGGACGGCGACTACCGCTACCTGTCGGGCATGGACCGCTTCTTCTCGCGGCGCCTCGCCAAGGAGTCTCCACGCGAGGCGGTGGCGGCCGCCTATCAGACCGTGCTCGAGCAGGTGGTCGCGCGCTTCGTTCAACACTACGTCGAGCGGTACGACATCGACGCCATCTGCCTCGCCGGCGGCGTGACCGCCAACGTGAAGCTGAATCAGCGCATCCTGGAGGTGCCGGGCGTCGAGCGCGTGTTCGTTCATCCGGCCATGAGCGATGCCGGCACCGGAACCGGTGCCGCGATGGCGTACCTGGAGAGTGTGGGTCGCCCCATCCAGCCGATGGAGAGCGCCCTGCTCGGTCCGGAGTACTCCTCGGACGAGATCCGACGCGCCCTCGAATCGCACGATCTCGCGTATCAGGAAGAAGCGGACGTCGAGACGGCTACCGCCGTCCTGCTGGCCGAGGGACAGATCGTGGCCCGCTTTCACGGACGCATGGAGTACGGACCGCGCGCGCTCGGGAACCGATCGGTGCTCTACCACACGGCCGACCCGAAGGTGAACGACTGGCTCAACAAGAAACTCGATCGCACCGAGTTCATGCCTTTCGCTCCCGCCACGCTGCGCTCGGCGATGGATCGTTGCTACGAGAACCTCGAGGGCGGCGCCTCGACCGCGCGCTTCATGACGATCACCTGTGACTGCACGCCGTGGATGAAGGAGCATTCGCCCGCCGCCGTGCACGTCGACGGTACCGCTCGGCCACAGCTCGTGGATGCCGAGACGCAGCCGTCCTTTCATCGTGTGCTCGAGGAGTTCGAGAAGCGGACCGGCGTCCCTTCGGTCATCAACACGAGCTTCAACATGCACGAGGAGCCGATCGTCTGCACGCCCGAGGACGCCATTCGAGCCTTCCTCCAGGCCGAGCTCGACTATCTGGCGATCGGCGACTTCATCGTGCCCCATCCGGTCAAGGTGGCCTCCGGGAAGGAAGCGTCTTCGGCGGCTCGCGACTGAGCTTGGACAGCGGTCGCGTCTCATTTCGAGACAGCGCCCGGCGGACGAGCGAGATCGAAAGGGAGCTTGCCTCCGCACTCGCCCCAGGCGAGATTCCCTTCGAGGCCAGCCTGACCCCGGGCCGACAAGTATCAGGCAGCCCCACCCGGGGCGTTATGTTCGGGCCATTCTCCACCTTTAACCTGGATAGCCTGACCCCGGCCGGACGATCTCCGCACACTCGAGGACCGACGCATGCTCAAGGACGCCTTCAAGCGTCTCTCCCTGCATTCGCTCATCTATGCAGGCGGGACGTATTTGAACCGAGGCGTCGCGTTACTCCTCACACCGTTGGTCACGTTCTACCTGCCCCTGGACCAGTATGGCGTCAAGGAGCTGTTCGGGCCCACTCTGGCGATCCTGGCTCAGATCGCCGGCGTCAACGTCGTCAACGCGATGGTCCGGTACTACTTCGAGTACGAGGACGAACGCCGCCGCTCGGCGGTGGTGAGCACGGCGCTGCTCTCGATCGCGGCCGTGGCCGGAGCGCTGGTGGCCGCACTCTGGTTCGCGACTCCCGAGATCGCTTCACTCGTCCTCAAGCCCGAGCGCGCGCCCGAGTACCATTCGCTGCTGCGCGTCCTCTACCTGATCTTCTTCTTCCAGATCATCGGGCAGATCGGCTTCAAGTATCTCCAAGCCAATGAGAAGTCACTGATCTTCGGCGCCATCACTCTCGCCAAGCTCCTGCTCGAGATCGGCCTGAAGATCCTCTTCCTCGTGAAGTTCGACATGGGCCTCGAGGCCCTCTTCTACAGCGTCCTGATCGGCGAGTCGTTGACGGCCACGATCATGTCGGTGTGGCTTCTGGGAAAGCTCGGCGCCCGGATCGATCCGGTGCTGCTCAAGAAGCTGTGGATCTTCACGCTGCCGCTGATCTTCACCGGTCTCGGTCAGTTCATGCTGCATTCGGCGGATCGATTCATGCTCGAGCACATGGCGGGTGAAGGGGCCGTCGGTCTCTATGGCTTGGGATATCAATTTGGCCAGCTCAGTAACTACCTCCTGCTCGGCCCCTTCATGCTGATCTGGTACCCCTTCGTGTTCTCACTCCGGGACGAAGGTCGACAACGGAAGCTCTGCGGTCGGGCCTTCACCCACTTCATGCTCATCCTCGATGCGGGCACGCTCGGAGTCTGCCTCTTCGCTCGCGAGATCATTCGGATCTTCGCGACGCGGCCCGAGTACCACATCGCCTATCAGGTCGTGCCGGCCGTCGCGATCGGGTACTTGTTCTGGGCGAGCTACCAGATGATCCAGACGGGCTTCTACGTGCAGAAGTCGACGAAGCTCTTGCCTTGGCTTTGCGGCGCCACGGCCGGCGTCAACATTGGCCTGAACGCCCTGGTCATCCCGCGCTATGGCTTCGTCGGAGCCGCCTGGACGACGACCGTGACCTTCGCGATCCTGGCGGTCGCGTGCTTCTTGCTCATTCGGCGCCGCTTCCCCGTGGACTACGAGTGGCGCCGGGTCGTGATCGCGGCGAGCTGGGCGTTGGTCCTGGGGTTGGTCGGCTGGTACCTGCCGGTGCAGACCGGCGTGTGGGCGTGGATCATCCGAGCCGGGCTCCTGGCGGCCTTCCCGGCCGGACTTCTGATCGTTCGGTATCCTCGCGACGCCGAGCGTGCCGCGCTCGGCGAGATCCTGCATCAAGTGTGGGACGCGATTTGCCAGCAGCTCCGCCGCTTCGTGCCAATGCGCAAGTGATTGACGGGCCGCCCTTCGCCTCCGCCCGCGAGCGATAACGGCGAGCACCATCCAACCGCAGAGCGTGAGCAGGCGATCGCGACTCTTCGGACTCCCGGCTGAAGCCGGCGGTCCGAAGGAACAGAGACAACCGGACGACCACGTAACGATCCCGGCTGAAGCCCAAGGTTGAAAAAACCGAGGCCTGTCGGGGCAGTCTTGGCCAGCCTTGTCAGGGGAGGAGGCCTGTTGGCTAGCCGCCACCCCGACGAACGGAAGGCTGTTCGGGCCGACTTGGTGATCATATGATATTTACTGCATTTTAGTGCAACAAGAGAGCCCGTTCGGTCACGACGCTCCGCTCCCCAGAAAACACCGTCTCGTGTTGCAAAGCTGGGATTCAGTCGAGCGGGAGGGCTTCTCGCGCACCGCTCTCTCACCCACGCTCTTCGAAGGCAA
>JAJDCO010000102.1 GCA_029260795.1 Planctomycetota bacterium
CCAGCCCCCGAACCACCGCTGACGAAGCCGACTGACCATCCTGGAGCAACAAGCGATGAATTCGGGCTGCCGTGAGCCGCTGCTTTCGGGGCGTCCTCACGGCGATCTCCTCTTCGAGCCGTTGCCGTACCCAGTCACGGATCTGGTCCCGAACCGGCTGAGCCCGACGCTTCTCCATCCGGTACTCACCGGCCACGCGCTCGCCACGCAAATGCGCTCGGACCGTGTTGCGAGAGATCCCCAGCTCCTTGGCGATCGCTCGAGCTCCAAGACCCCTCGCTGAGAGTCGTTTACAATCTCTGACTTGATCCACCACGATCATCCATCCCACCGGGTGACCGCCGTCTTGTTCAAACAGCAGTCTCCCGGAACGGGGGACTCGGGGTGGGTCAGTTTTCAGCAAGCAGGTGGGTCAACTTTGGTGTAGCGCTTCCATTGCCCGAAGATCACCCCAGTCTCCAGGCGGCTCGAGGGAACCTCGCCAAATCGCTCTCTGCCCAGGGCGATCTCGAGGGCGCCCGGGTGCTGGAAGAGCGGGTGTTCGAGATCCTCTCCCGTACCCTCCCTGAGGATCACCTTGATCTTCAATTGGCGCGAGGAAACCTCGCCAGTACGCTCGCCGCCCTCGGCGATCTCGCAGGCGCTCGGCTGCTGGAGGAGCAGGCGCTGGAGAGCCGTTTGCGGACCTTGCCCGAAGATCACCCCGAGCTCCAGAGAGCTCGAAGCGATGTCGCCCTACTGCTGGCGGTGATGGGTGAGGCTGCGGTGTGCCGACAGCTCGCTCGCGATCTGGCGATCACGACGCGTCGAAAGGGCCGATCGTTGGCTTCGATCTCGGAAAAACAGCTCGCGAGTGAGGGGGTAATCGGCACAGTGCTTTCGATCAGTTCGGGCGCCGGCGCCTTCGCGCCGGACCTGACGGGCGAGCGGTTGGCCTTCTCGATGGTCGAGGCGGTTCGGGGCGCCACAGCGACTGCGGCCCGCCTTGGGCGAAGCCTTCAGGGCGACGCCGAGGGGCAGGCGATGCAGGTGGCGCTCGCCCGGGGGAGCCGCGAGCTGAACGAGCTTGCCGGGAGCCGAGAAGCGAACACCGCCCGCTTCACGAATCTCGCTCGGGAGCGGGACCGCCTGCACCGCAAGCTCCTCGGCCGCCTCGAGGACAATGACGTCGGAGGGCTCCTGCCGGATCTCGAGGCGAAAGCCATCGCCGAGCGGCTCGCCCCCGGTGAGGCGGGTATCGCCTACTGGCGCTACGACCGTTGGCAGATCGACCTCGAAACCTCCGAGTCGTCGACCATCCCGAGCTACCTCGCCTGGGTGCTTCGTCCGGACGGGTTCTTCGGGCGTATCGAGCTCGGGTCGGTCGAGGCCGTCGAAAAGGCCATCAACGACTGGCGAAAAGCTATCGGAGCTCCTACCCGCGGCGTGACGAAGTCCAGGCCGTTGTCGGGCGCGGTCCAGGCCAAGGGTCGCCGAGTGCGCCAATTGATCTTCGACCCCGTTCGGGACGCGCTCGGGTCCTCGGATCGGATCTGGATTGCGGCAGCCCAGGCCTTGCACCTGATCCCGCTCTCGGCCCTGCCCGATGAAGTGGGGGTGATCGGCGATCGGCTCGAGATCGTCCATCTGCAATCGCTCTCGCACCTGACCCTGAACGCCCCGGCCTCTCTATCAGAACCCTCTGTGCTGGCGATGGGGGGAATCCGCTATGACGGAGAAGCCGAATCCCTTCGTCCGCAAGACTCCCCCCTGGCCGGTTCCCGAGGAGCGAGTTGCAGCGCTCTGAGCGGCGGCTCGGGCGAGAGCTACACGTGGAAGTTCGGACGCCTGCCCGGGACGCGCGGCGAGGCGGAGGTGGTGGGCGAGTACTTTCTCGACGTTTTCGAGGACACCGGAGCCCCTGAGCCGTTGGTCCTGACGCGGAGCAAGGCTTCGCGTGATGCCTTCGAGTCGCTCGCTCCGAAGCACCGCTACGTCCATCTAGCCACCCATGGCTGGTTCGCGCCCGAGTCGGTGGTTTCGACCGCGGACGGTCGTGTGATCGACGATAAGATGAGCCTCGTGGCCTCGTCGCTTCGCGACCAAGTGATCGGTCTTGCACCGTCGCTCCTGTGCGGCCTCGCCTTCGCTGGCGCCAACGGGGAAGCCGACATGTATGGGCGAGTGCGCGGAGTCATGACGGCCGAGGAGCTCAGTGCGATGGACCTGACTGGCGTGGAGCTGTGCGTGCTGTCGGCGTGCGAAACGAACGTCGGCCTGCGCCGCGGCGGGCAGGGTATCGCCTCATTGCAGACGGCGCTGCACGCCGCCGGCGTGCAAACCGCGATCACCTCGCTCTGGAAGGTCCCCGACGAAGCGACGCGCGAGCTGATGACCGAGTTCTATCGAAGGCTGTGGGTCCTGAAGGAGCCCAAGGGAAAGGCACTCTGGAACGCGAAGCAAAAGCTGCGCGAGCAGCTCGATGGTGAGGGCAAGTCCGTCTACTCGGTCCGTGACTGGGCCGGCTGGGTACTCAGCGGCGATCCGGATTGAGCGAAGAGCCTGCTTGCCCGCCGATTCGCTTTGGCGAAGTCGGGAGTGGCGATCCGGACTGAGAGTTCTTCGCGCCCGCTCTCTCGTCGTCGTCAATCGAGCGTGCTCAGGCTCGCCAGTGCCCACCGACGGAACCGGCAACCGTGACGTTCGCCGTTCGTGTCTCTGTTTTGGCGCCGTGACCTACCGCGAGCTCTCGCCCACGATGCCGAGCTCGGCGATCGAAGCCCAGGGGCCATTGTTCACCTCGGAGAGGACGCGCAACTTGATGTATCTTCCCCGGGTGCTTTTTTCACACCTCGCTTCTTGAGACTGCTTGACCTTCTCGAATCTGGCCGTGATCGCGGCGTCTCCGAATTGAGTCGGGGAGTTGCTCACGAAGAGCTCGAAGTCGCGGATCGATCCATTCCAGGCATTGTCCTGCCGGGCGAGGTATCGGATTCCAGAGATGCGGTACTCGGCACCGAGGTCGATGACGATCTCGTGCGGGTGCTTGGCGAGTTCGCCTTGCCATCGCGAGTGCCAGATCGTACGGGGATCGCCATCGATCGCGTTCTGCGGCAGCTTGCCATTGAACTCGGAGGCACTGCTCGCCTCGGCGATGCGCCATCGGGCATTCGAAATCAGGCCTTCCTTCGCGAGCTCCTGCACCTTGTCGGGCTCGCCGGCTGGCTGGGGTCGCGAGCTCCCCCACTTGGCCCGTTGGTCCTTCTCGTGAAGCGTTCGGTCTTGGAACGACCCTTCTCGTACGGGCTCATGAGCGCTGGCAGCGTAGGCTTTCATCTTCGCCAAGATCGCGGGCTGGCTCGCGGCCAGGTCGTTCGTCTCGCTCACGTCCTGGCTCAGATCGTAGAGCTCCCAGTCCGCCTTCCGGCCCGGCCGGATCGCTTTCCAGGAGTTCATCCGAACGGCCGTCTGCCCGCCGAGCTCCCAGTAGAGGAACTCGTGCTGTTCCTGCCTGTGTCCGGCGGTTTCTTCACCGAGCAGCTCGGGCACGATCGAGATACCGTCGATGTCACCGGGAGCCTTCGTGCCAGAGAGCTCGGCGAGGGTCGGGAGCACGTCGGGAAAGTACCAGAGATGATCGCTCACTCGCCCTGGCTCGATGCGACCGGGCCAACGCGCGATCATGGGAATACGCAGCCCACCCTCGTAGAGATTGCCCTTGCGGCCGCGGAACTCGGCGCCTGTCTCCGGGTGCACGTTCGCGCCGTGGAACCCCCGGGGGTGCTCGCTCGACTTGAAGTAGTCGGCGCCACCATTGTCGCCGCAGAAGAAGACGAGGGTGTTCTCGTCGAGCTCGAGCTCTTTCAGGAGCGAGAGCACTTCGCCGACCTGTCGGTCGAGCATCGTGACCATCGCGGCGTAACGCCTTGCCTCTTCCGGCCACGGCTTGTCCTGGTAGATCTGCCAGGCGGGATCGTCGTCGGGGATGTCGAACATCCCGTGAGGCGGAGTGACGGGCAGGTAGCAAAAGAAGGGGCGATCCTTGTTCTCCCGAATGAATCGGAGGGCTTCATCATGAATCACGTAGTGCGAGTACGTCTCTCCACTGCGTCCCCCTTGGTTACCGGCGAGAGTCTTCTCCGCGCTGTTCTCGACGAGGTAGGGAGGGAAGTAGCTGTGCGCGTGTACTTGGTCGTAGTAGCCGACGAACCGGTCGAACCCATGTTGTTCTGGTACGCCCGTAGAGCCACGGCCGCCGCAACCCCACTTGCCGAATCCTCCTGTCGCATACCCGCCTTGCTTGAGCACGGAGGCTATCGTCACTTCGCCGGCGCGCAGCGGCGTGCCGCCACCGTTGGTCCGGACGGAGGTATGCCCCGAGTGTTTTCCAGTCATCAGCACCGCGCGCGTCGGCGCACAGAGAGAGGAGCCGGCGAGTGCTTGGGTGAATCGAACGCCTTCGCGAGCCATCCGATCGATGTTGGGCGTTCGAATGTGGGGGTTGCCCACGCACGAGAGCTCGTAGTAGCCCAGCTCATCGGCCATGATGTAGACAACATTCGGTGGGTCCGCCGCCCAGGCAGGTTGGGTCGCTATTGCGAGAAGCAGTAAGAATGGCAGGGTCGATCGTCTCATGATGGGGCCCCCGGGGAAGGTTCGCGCTCGCCGCGTATCGTATCAGAAGGCGACTCGGCGCTCCTGGGCGACAAGATGCAGCACGGGAGGCCTGGAGAGCTGCAAACAACACCTCGGCCCTGCGCCCTGATGAGGAGCCTTCGGCGGGAGGATCCCGAGACGATTGGGCGCGAGCTGTCGTGTGCCTGGGCCACGGAGGAGCCTCTCGGCCATTGGCTGGTGCCGCCTGCTTCGCGCGTGGTTCCTTTGGGCCCCGGGGCGCTCTCGTGCGGACGCGGGCCCTTCGGGGGAAACTCGCGGGTTGTGACGATCCACGCTTGCCGCCGCCGGGTGAGGATGCGAAGGTCTCGGGGAATCGGGCGGTCGATCCAGTTTAGGGCTTTGGCGATCGTGGCCCGCGTTCGATGAATAGGGAAGGGCAGCGCGGCGAGCGTGGTTCCGAGCGAGGACCCGAGCCGGGCTGCCAACGGCGCCGAGAAAAGAGAAAGTCATGCTGCGCACGCACACTTGCGGGGAGCTCCGCAAGGAGCACGAGGGTCAGACCGTCCGTTTGGCGGGCTGGATCCACACGGTCCGCGATCACGGAAACCTCATGTTCGTCGATCTACGGGATCGCTATGGCCTCGTACAGGTGGTCATCAATCCGGAGAGCCTGACGGCCGAGACGGTCGGCGGCCTCAAGCCCGAGAGCGTGATCGGGATCCAGGGCGTCGTCCGGGCTCGCCCCGACGACGCGATCAACGCCGAGCGCGTGACCGGCGCGATCGAGGTGCCCGCGGATGAAGTGACGCTGCTGAACCCCTCGAAGACGCCCAAGTTCGAGATCGAAGACCGCGTGCAGCTCTCCGAGAGCGTGCGCCTCGAGCATCGTTATCTCGACCTGCGGCGACCCGTGATGCAGCGAAACATGATGAAGCGCCACGAGCTGCTGCTCGCGATGCGCAACTACCTCTCGAGCCGTGAGTTCGTCGAGATCGAAACGCCGATCTTGACTCAGCCGACACCGGAAGGTGCCCGCGACTATCTGGTACCCAGCCGCGTGCACTCGGGGACGTTCTTTGCGCTTCCGCAGTCTCCGCAGCTCTTCAAGCAGCTCCTGATGGTGAGCGGCTACGACCGCTACTTCCAGATCGCCCGTTGCTTCCGGGATGAAGATCTGCGCGCCGACCGCCAGCCCGAGTTCACCCAGCTCGATCTCGAGATGTCCTTCGTCGAAGAAGAAGACATCTACGCGGTCATGGAAGGACTCATGCTGTACATGCTGGACCACGTCTTCGACGTCCAGTTGGAGAGCCCTCTGCCCCGGC
Source organism: Planctomycetota bacterium (assembly GCA_029260795.1). GTDB lineage: Bacteria > Planctomycetota > OFTM77 > OFTM77 > OFTM77 > OFTM77. The sequence goes on from JAJDCO010000102.1 coordinate 5,922, forward strand.
TGACGTACAACGAGGCGATGGAGCGGTACGGAAGCGACAAGCCGGACACGCGCTTCGGCCTCGAGCTGGTCGATCTCGCCGATCTGGCGAGCCGCTGCGAGTTTCAGGTCTTCCGGCGCACCATCGAGTCGGAGGGGCGCGTGAAGGCGATCCGAGTGCCCGGTGGAGCGGCGGCAGCCACCGAGAAGGTCCGGAAGGATCTCGAGGCCTTTGCCAAGACCCACGGAGCCAAGGGCCTCGCCTGGATGAAGGTGCTGGCGGAGGGGGAGCTGCAGTCTCCGATCGCGAAGTTCTTCTCCGAGTCGGAACAGGCCGAGCTCTTGAAGACGATGGAAGCCGAGGCAGGAGATCTGTTGCTCTTCGTGGCCGACAAGGAGCGCGTCGTTCACTCGGCTTTGGGTGCCTTGCGGAATCGTCTTGCCAAGGACTTGGGCCTGTTGGAGGGCCAGCCTCATCAGCTGCTTTGGGTCACCGAGTTCCCGTTGTACGAGCACGACGAGAAGTCGGGCCGCTACGTGCCGGCTCATCACCCATTCACGATGCCCGACGAGACCTTCTTCGAGAACCAGGAGCTGAACCCCGCTGCCATCCGGGCTCGCTCCTATGATCTCGTCCTCAACGGTGTGGAGCTGGGGAGCGGTAGCATTCGTATTCATCGTCCGGACCTTCAGGAGAAGGTGTTCGAGACGATGGGGATCAGCAAGGAGGTCGCCCGCGAGAAGTTCGGTTTCCTGCTCGATGCGTTCGAGTACGGGGCCCCTCCGCACGGTGGGATCGCGATCGGCATCGACCGGCTCGTGGCGATCCTTCTCGGATACGAGAGCATCCGTGAGGTGATCGCATTTCCGAAGACCGCAGCGGCCTCTTGCCTGCTGACCGGCGCGCCCGGACCCGCCGATGCCGAGCAGCTGGAAGAGCTCAGCCTGCGAATCCGCGAGGAAGTTTCGGTACGTGAGCCCTGATTGGCGGTTGATTTTCTGACTCGACTTTGACGCTGAGGCACCGGTTTGGTATAGAGACCGGTCTTTGACTAGCGCCGACGCCCCGAGTTCACGGCTCGCCGGGCACCCGCGCCGGCCGACCTCTGCGCTCGCGAGCCGGAGGCGCTGGTGACGGCGAACTCTCCCCGGTTCACGGTGTTCGCAGTGCTGGGTCGAAAAAAGGCTGGCGACTGCACTTGCAAACGCCGGCTGAGAACGATTCTCTGGTAGACCTCAACCGGATCGCAGGGGCAGTCGGCGCTGACGCCTGGGTCGGGATGAGGGAGAGTGCCGCTTCGGCGGCCTCCAAAACGATCGATAAGACGAGAGGTCACGGAGCCCGGGGAGCCATCGGGGCCTCGTGTCCGAGGAGGTGAATTACGCAGCAGCAGGAAACCAGAATCAACTTCCAGATCCGAGCTCGGGAAGTTCGCTTGATCAGCCACGAAGGGGAGCAGGTCGGGGTCGTTCAGATCGAAGACGCTCGCCGCATGGCTCAGGAGGTGGATCTCGATCTCGTGGAGGTGGCGCCGATGGCGAAGCCGCCTGTCTGCAAGCTCATGGACTACGGAAAGTTCAAGTACGAGCAGCAGAAGGCTGCGCGCAAGGGGCGCAAGAAGTCGCACACCGCCGAGCTCAAGCGCTTGCGCATGCGACCGAAGATCGACCGACACGACATCGACACCAAGCTTCGCAAGGCACGGCAATTCCTGGCTGAGGGTGACAAGGTTCAAGTCCACATGCGCTTTCGAGGTCGCGAGATGGCTCACCTCGACATCGGACAGGAGCGCTTGATCGACTTCGCCAAGGATCTCGAAGAGATGGCAAAGGTCGAGCGGGCTCCCTCCCGCGAAGGCCGAGAGATGACCATGATGCTGACTCCTCGGGCGAATGCGGCCGAGGTGTATGCTGCGTACAAAGCGGAACAGAGGGCCAAGAAGAAGGGCAAGGGCGGACCGGTCGCGCCGACGACCGAGCTGGACGACGACGACGAGCTGGATGACGTCGAGAGTGAAGAAGAGCTCGACAACATCGAAGCTGCGGAGTCAGACAAAGTCGAGACCGTCGAGGCAGAGACCACCAAGGACGAGGTCGAGACCGCTGAAGCGGAAACCGCCAAGGACGAAGTCGAGACCACCGAAGCGGAATCCGCCAAGGACGAAGTCGAGACCGCTGAAGCGGAATCCGCCAAGGACGAGGTCGTGACCGCCGAAGTCGAGGTCGAAGCCGAGTCCCCGAATAACGAGAGCGAGAAGTCCTAGCGTTCGCGGGTCGTGATCGGTCCGTGGATCGATCACCGGAAGGATGGATAGAAGTTCGATGCCCAAGCAGAAGACAAAGAAGTCGATCCAGAAGCGCGTGCGACTGACCAAGAACGGTCACCTCAAGCGCTCGAAGGCGTACCGAAGCCATTTGCTCTCTCACAAGAACGGCAAGCGGCGCCGCCATCTCCGCAAGCCGGGTCTCGTCGAGGGTGCGATCGAGAAGAATTACAAGCTGGCGCTGCACGGCTAAAGGACCCGCCGGGGTTCGCCCCGCAGAAGGTTGAGGAGAATTAAGGATGTCTCGCGCCAAGACCGGCGTTGCTCGTCATCGTCGCAAGAGCCGCCTGATGAAGGCGGTCAAGGGCTACCAAGGTGGGCGTCGTCGCCTCCTTCGGACGGCTCTCGAAGCCCGCAATCGGGCCGCCCAGTTCGCCTACCGTGACCGCAAGAAGCGCAAGATCGAGTTTCGCCGACTCTGGATCCTGCGCATCAACGCCGCCACCCGGGCGAACGGGATGACCTACAGCCGTTTCATCAATGGGTTGGCGAAAGCGAACGTGACGCTGAATCGTAAGCAGCTCTCCGAGCTCGCGATCGCTGATCCGGCCGCCTTTACCAAGCTCGTCGAGACGGCGCGCGGCGCGCTCGAGGTTGCTGCCTAGCACTCGAGCCGCTTCCTGATCGTCCGGAGGTGGGCCCGTGCGGACTGACGCCGGGCCTCGCCGCCCACGAACGTCCGGTGCTCTCACCGGACGTTTTCGTTTCCTGACTTGGGAGGTCATGGCGAGCCTCCCCCGGCTCCTCCTCCTCTCCGAGAAGGTCGACGTCCCATGCAGGACAAGCTGACCCAGATCGAGTCCGAAGCCCTTCCCAAGGTCGCGGCCTCGGGAAGCCTCTCCGCGTTGCGTGAGATCGAGCTCGAGTATCTGGGTCGAAAAGGCCAGATCACGCAGATCCTGCGGAACATCTCGCAGGTGGCTCCGGCGGACCGCAAGGTCGTCGGCCAAGGCGCCAACCGGATTCGCCAGGCGGTCGAGAGCGGCATCGCCGAGCGACGAGCGGCTTTGGAAGAGGCGGAGGTCCAAAAGCAGCTCTCGGATCCTGGATTCGACGTCACTCGTCCCGGGATTCACCCCGGTCGCGGATCTCAGCATCCGCTCACCCAGGTCTTCCGTCAGCTCGAATCCATCTTCTCGTCGATGGGGTTCGAGATCCTCGACGGTCCCGAGGTCGAGACCGACTACTACAACTTCCAAGCGCTCAACATCCCGGAGCACCATCCTGCCCGCGACATGCAGGACACCTTCTACGTCGAGTCGGGACAGGTCCTTCGCACGCACACCTCTCCCGTGCAGATCCGCGCCATGAAGGAGCGTCAACCCCCGCTCCGAGTCGTTGCGCCCGGTCGCGTGTTCCGGTACGAGGTCACGGATGCCTCCCACGAGAACACCTTCCATCAGATCGAAGGCCTGATGGTCGATCGGAACGTCTCGGTTGCGAACCTCACAGGCGTACTTCAGCACATGCTTCGTGAGGTCTTCGAGCGTGAGGTTCGGGTTCGGTTGCGGCCCGGGTACTTCCCGTTCGTCGAGCCCGGCTTCGAGCTCGAGTTCGGGTGTGTGTTTTGTGAAGGCTCCGGCTGCAAGGTGTGCAAGCAGGGAGGCTGGATCGAGCTCTTGGGTTGCGGCCTCGTGCATCCCAACGTGCTGCGCGAGTCCGGCGTGGACCCCGAGGAGTTCACGGGCTTCGCATTCGGCATGGGCGTCGAGCGCCTCGCGATGATGAAGTACGGCATCAACGACATCCGTTACTTCATGTCGGGCGACCTGCGCTTCCTCCGTCAGTTTTGATCTCCCATCGGTGCCGTCGAGCGGCGTGAGATCCTGCTTTCGCCGGGTCTCCAGCTCGAGTCGCCGGGACAGCGACCGGATGTTTCACCCATGAAGCTCTCCCTCAATTGGATTCAGGACTTCGTCGATCTTTCGGGGATCGATCCCCAGGAGATCAAGACGCGCCTGAGCCTCACGACCGCCGAGATCGAAGGCATCGAAATCCTCGGAGGCGACTTTCCCGGTGTCCTCGTCGCCGAGGTGTTGACGGCTGCTCCTCACCCCAATGCGGACCGCTTGCGCTTGACTCGAGTGCACACCGGAACCGAGGAGGTCTCGGTTGTCTGTGGTGCACCTAACGTGGCGGCGGGACAGAAGATCGCGCTGGCGACGGTCGGCACGGTGATGCCGGGTGGGTTGAAGATCAAGAAGGCCAAGATCCGCGGTGAAGAGAGCTGCGGCATGATTTGCTCCGAGGTCGAGCTGGGTCTGGGCGAGGACTCGGACGGGATCTTGGTGCTGCCCGAAGACGCGCCGGTGGGGACGGCATTTGGGACCTACTGGGGGCGTGACGTGGTACTGGACATCGACAACAAGTCGATCACGCACCGACCCGACCTGTGGGGCCTCTATGGCTTCGCGCGCGAGCTGGCCGCGATCTTTGAGCGGCCATTATCGCCCTATCCCATTTCGGATCTCGAGCTGGTCGAGCGGGGAGAGGTCGCGATCGAGATCGCCGATGGGCTCCGGTGTCACCGGTATCTCGGCGCCCTCTTCGACGGTATTCGAGTGCAGCCCTCGCCCACCTGGATGCAGAGGCGCCTCGAGGCAGTCGGCGTGCGGGCCATCAACAACATCGTGGATCTGTCGAACTACGTCATGATGGAGCTGGGGCAGCCGACCCATGCCTTCGACGTGGCAAAGCTGGCTAGCCCGCGAATCATCGTTCGGCAGGCCCGGCCCGGCGAGAAAATCGTCACGCTCGATGGCATCGAGCGGACACTCGACGAGCGAATCCAAGTGATCGCGGACGACTCCGGCGCCATTGCCCTGGCCGGGGTCATGGGGGGCGAGGCGACGGAGATCTCGGAAGGGACGACGTCTCTACTCCTCGAGGCGGCCTGCTTCGATCCGATCGTGACTCGGCGAGCTTCGGGCCGGCTGGGTCTGCGCTCGGAAGCGGTGGCCCGGTTCGAGAAAGACCTGGACCCTGACTGGTCGGAGCTCGCGGTTCGGCGCTTCGATCAGTTGGCAAGGCAGCTCGACCCAGGCGTGAGGCTTCGGACCGCCGTGGTCGATGCCTGGGGTAGGGAGCGGCCGGCGACTCGGCGGATCGCTTTGCGTGTCTCTCAGGTCGAGCGCAAGCTTGGCGTCTCGTTGCCGATCACCGAAATCGCACGTCTGCTCGAGGGAATCGCCTTTCAGACCGAGGCCCGCGACGGGGAGCTCTCGGTCACCGTGCCCTCCTTCCGGGCAACCAAGGATGTCAACCACGAGGACGACCTGATCGAGGAAGTCGGCCGCCTGTTCGGATACAACAACATTCCGCCTCAGATCCCGACCGGACCGGTGACACCTCCGACTCGTGACTCGGTTCACGAGGTCACACGTCGCGTTCAAGACATTCTGGCCCTCGCCGGTGGATACCATGAGGTCTACGACTACTCGTTCGCGTCCGACGAGCTGATCGCGGTCTGCGGGCTGGAAGATCAGCCGCATCTTCGACTGAAGAACTCGATCGCGTCGAATCTCTCGCGACTGCGGCGCACCCTGGTTCCTGGCCTCCTGGGCTTCCTCCAGAAGAACCTGCGTTTCGAGCGTGAATTCCGGCTCTTTCAGGTCGGGCGTGGATACTTGCCCGAGCACGCCAACGACGAAGGCCTGCCCCAAGAGACCCGCGAGGTGGCAGGAGTGTGGTGCCGGCGAGCGACCGAGCCGGGAGAGGCGCTGTTCTACCGGGTGAAGGGCACGGTTGAAGCCCTTCTCGACGAGCTGCAGATCCGCGCTGACGCGGTCGATCAGGATCTCACGGGCTTGCCGTGGCTCCATCCATCGCGCAGCGCGGCGGTCGTGACGAACGGGCAGCCGCTCGGCTATCTCGGAGAGCTGCATCCGCGATTGGCCCATGAGTTGGACCTCGAAGGCGAGGCGGCTCTGTTCGTCCTCAATCTCCGGGCGCTGGCCGAAGCAGCGGGGCAAGGCCAGTCATTTCGGGAGCCGGCGCGTTTCCCGTCGAGTCGCTTGGACATTAGCGTGATCGTTCCCGTGACGGAGCGGGTCGCGAGCCTCGATCACTCCATTCGACAGGCGGCAGCACCGTACGTCGCGAGCGTTCGGCTCTTCGACGTATACGAGGGACGACAGATCCCCGAGGGTGCCCGGAGCCTCTCGTTCGAGATCGAGTTTCAAGCCGAAGATCGTACCCTCACCGAGGAGGAGATCTCGGGATTCCAAAATGGGATCGTGCAGGCGCTCGAGCAGGCCCATCACGCTCAGCTTCGGGGTTGACCCGAATCGTCCCCAGAGAGGGCGAAGCCCTCTTGTGGATGCCCTCGGCCTCCTTTTCGGGCACTCCCGGGGCGTGGCTGGGAATGGCCGCTTTGTCGCTTGAGGACACTTCCGGTGCCTGGTACCTTCCGGGACGAGCCAAGCGCTTCTGGGCGGGAGCGCGACCTTCCACGGCTCGTCCAAGGAAAACCCACCATCATCGGGCGGCCTCGCCATGAAGAACTTCCTACTGTCGGTACTGGTTCTCGGGCTCGTCGGCTACATCGCCTACGACAAGTTCTTTGCCTCCGAGTCGTCGGATGGCACTCGTCAGGCCGAGTCGGACGCCGGCTCCTCGAAGGGCCAGGAGCAACAGGCCGTGCCGGCGAAGGTCCATCCGATCGAGGCGGGACCTTCCACTGCGCCGGCACCCGATCCCGTGAAGAAGGCCTTCGAGTCTCTGTCGGCGCCGACAGGCCTCGGGCGAGAATCGGCGCGCGTGGCCCGCACCGCCGACGAGATCTCCGCTCTCCTCGTCTCGGGGCAGAAGGCGGAAGAGGCGGGGCGAATCGTCGAGTCCTGGGTGGCCTACAGTCAAGCCTACCTCGCTGGCGTACCCGAGCAATATGTCGAGCGACTCCGAACGAAGCTCGAAGCGATCGCCCAGACTCAACTCAATCGGCGAGCCCCTCTCTCCGGCCTCCTGGAGGCCTATGAGGTACGGCCGGGCGACAGCCTTTGGGAGATCGCCAATCGCTGGGAGCTCGAGCGAGGGGTCCCCCTCGCGTCGGGACTGATTCGACACTTGAATGGATTGAGCTCCGATAGCATTCGCGTCGGGCAGAAGCTCTTGCTTCCAACGGCGCCGGCTCATCTCGTCTGCCGGAAGTCGGAGTATCGCCTCTACCTCTTGATCGGCGATTGCTATCTTGCCGAGTGGGGTGTGGGTCTCGGACAGGAAGGGCACGAGACTCCTGACGGTGTGTTCGCTGTCGCGTCACGCCTAGAGAACCCCGAGTTCTACGACCGAGACCGTGGCCGGAAGGTGCCTCCTGGGCACGTCGACAATCCGCTCGGCACGCGCTGGCTGGGATTCGCCGACCCGCATTCGTCCTACGGCATCCACGGAACTCGGGACAACGATTCTGTTGGCGGCAACGAGTCCAAGGGCTGCTTGCGAATGCGCAACGAAGATGTCGAGACCCTCTTCGACCTGCTGCCGCTCAAGTCGCGAGTCGAGATCCAGGATTGACTCGGTCGAGCCGAGACCCACTGGGAGCCGCCCCCGCTCCTCGCGGGCTCTTGGGACTCATTAGCGCTTATGAGTATAGCATCTAAGCTTCATGATTGACTGCCCAAGTCCACGGCTCTTCTCGGCTCGCTGCGCACGTTGCCCTCAAGGGGCCTCGAGGTGGTTCCTGAGAACCTCCTGCTTGAGCGGCCAAGGCAGGGAGATGTCCGCCACTTCGATCGTGCCGGACCTCGAGGGGCCCTCGCGTCGAGCCAGGCCGACCTTGGCAAAGCCAAAGGTCACCGTCGCCTCGGCGTCGACACACGCCCCACGGACCTCACCTGTGTCTCCGTCGAGACCCGAAGGGAGGTCCGCGGAGACGACGGGAGAAGCAGACGCATTGAGGGCTTCGATCAGCACCCGGAAGGGTGGCCGAACTTTGCCCTGAAGCCCGGTTCCCAAGAGAGCGTCGACCAAGACTCCCGAAGACGCGGCGGCGACGGCTCGGATCAGGCTCTCCGGCTTCTCCGAGATCAACATCGGGACACCCATCTTCTGGAGTACCCGCAGGTTGCGTCCAGCGTCCGACTCCGGGAGGAACTGCGCCTGGGAGGCGAGCATGAGAACGGAGACCGAGAGCCCCGCGTTGACGAGGTGCCGCGCCGCCACGAATCCATCCCCGGCATTGTTGCCCCTCCCACAGCAGACGAGCGCCTGCTCAGGCAGAGATTGCTCCACCTGAATGCGCCGGGTCGCCTGAGCCAGGGCTCGTCCCGCGAGCTCCATCAAGATGAGGGTGGAAAGGCCAAAGTCATCGACGCATTTCCGATCGAGCCAGCGCGCCGTAAACTGCGAAATCAAAGCCACTTGAGTCATTGTTGAAGATTTTCTGAAGAGCGCGTTGACAGGGGGGGGCGAATGGATAGAATCCTGACTCGCTTTCGAGGATCTCGCGACTGGCAAGAACTCAAAAGCGTCGTTTCTCTAGAGAGAGAATAGGCATAGCCGGGCGGCAACGCTTGGCCGTCTCTTTTCGAAAAGAGGGGCGAGCAAGAAAAAATCCAGCGACTCGGTTGACGCCAAGGAGCCGGACGAGTATCTTGCGCGACTCGCGCTTAAAGCGAAAGCTTTGAGACGAGAATGAAAAACGAAGAGGCGTTGACTGCTAGTCACCTGACTGGTACTGTCTTCGTCTTGCCGTGACGAGTGTATAGGCACCGTGACGGCTCTTCGAGCTCTTTGACAAGTAGGACAGTGAGAAGTCTGCGAGGATGCGGAACCGCATGCCGCTTTGAGCGGTGTGTGATTCAACTTTAAGCATAAGTCCCTCGCAGGCTCAAACCTCGTACAATTTCTGTGCGAATACGAGCCTTGTGAGTAGGATTCAAATACTTCAAATATGAAGGGTTTGATCCTGGCTCAGAACGAACGCTGGCGGCGTGGATTAGGCATGCAAGTCGAACGCGAAAGTTGCCTTCGGGTGACGAGTAGAGTGGCGAAAGGGTGAGTAATGCATAGATAACCTACCCAGGAGACCGGGATAATCACTCGAAAGGGTGACTAATACCGGATAGTTCCGACGGATGGCATCATTTGTCGGATAAAGGTGGGGACCTTCGGGCCTGCCACTTTTGGAGGGATCTATGTCCTATTAGCTTGTTGGTGAGGTAATGGCTCACCAAGGCTGTGATGGGTAGCCGGCCTGAGAGGGTGATCGGCCACACTGGGACTGAGACACTGCCCAGACTCCTACGGGAGGCTGCAGTCGAGAATCTTCCGCAATGGGGGAAACCCTGACGGAGCGACGCCGCGTGAAGGATGAAGGCCCTCGGGTTGTAAACTTCTGTCACACGTTAAGAACCATTCTGGGTTAATACCCCTGGATCTGACAAAAGCGTGAAAGGAAGCTCCGGCTAACTTCGTGCCAGCAGCCGCGGTAATACGAAGGGAGCAAGCGTTGTTCGGAATTACTGGGCATAAAGAGCACGTAGGCGGCCTCGTCAGTCAGTTGTGAAATCCTTCGGCTTAACCGAAGAACTGCATCTGATACTGCGAGGCTAGAGTGCGGGAGGGGAGAGTGGAACTCCTGGTGGAGCGGTGAAATGCGTAGATATCAGGAGGAACGCCCGTGGCGAAAGCGACTCTCTGGACCGCCACTGACGCTGAGGTGCGAAAGCTAGGGTAGCAAACAGGATTAGATACCCTGGTAGTCCTAGCCGTAAACGATGGGCACTAGGTAGTGGGAATTCGATGTTCCCTCTGCTGGAGATAATTTTTTAAGTGCCCCGCCTGGGGAGTATGGTCGCAAGGCTAAAACTCAAAGGAATTGACGGGGGCTCACACAAGCGGTGGAGCATGTGGTTTAATTCGAAGCAACGCGAAGAACCTTACCCGGGTTTGACATGCACGGATTAGCTCTATGAAAGTAGAGTGACGCCCTTGTGGTGGAACGTGCACAGGTGTTGCATGGCTGTCGTCAGCTCGTGCCGTGAGGTGTTAGGTTAAGTCCTGTAACGAGCGAAACCCTTGTCCTTAGTTGCCAGCGGGTCATGCCGGGGACTCTAAGGAGACTGCCGTTGTTAAGACGGAGGAAGGTGGGGATGACGTCAAGTCCTCATGGCCCTTATGCCCGGGGCTACACACGTGCTACAATGGACGGTACAAAGGGAAGCAAGACCGTGAGGTGGAGCAAACCCCAGAAAGCCGTCCCCAGTTCGGATCGGAGGCTGCAATTCGCCTCCGTGAAGTTGGAATCGCTAGTAATCGCGGATCAGCCATGCCGCGGTGAATATGTTCCTGAGCCTTGTACACACCGCCCGTCAAGCCACGAGAGCTGGCAGTGCCCGAAGTCGCTAACCCAACCTTAGGGAGGGAGGCGCCGACGGTAAGGTCAGTGATTGGGACTAAGTCGTAACAAGGTAGCCGTAGGGGAACCTGCGGCTGGATCACCTCCTTTCTAAGGATTACATAGACCTGGATCGGTGCGAAAAGCTTTGGCAACAGGGTTATAAGTTCGATCCTTGTAGAATCATCGACGCATTCCTCAACAGGCTTCTCACTGTCCTTTTGATACACTCGAGAGGTGTTACCAGGTGGGTAGTTGGCCCTCCTTCAAACCGATGGGCCTATAGCTCAGTTGGTTAGAGCGCACGCCTGATAAGCGTGAGGTCAGTGGTTCAAATCCACTTAGGCCCACCACCCCATCCAGATGGGGGGGCGTAGCTCAGTGGGAGAGCAGCTGGTTTGCAACCAGCAGGTCGCAGGTTCGATCCCTGTCGCCTCCACCAATTGATACTTCTCGAGAATCGGCTCTCAGGTCTTTCCTTCGTAGGAAGTGAGACAGAGGAGCCGACGTTCTTTGAAAATTGAATAGTGGATAGTGGAATTCTTCACTGTCGAGCCCTTTTTAGTGATCTCACGAAAAAGTGGTCAAGCTAATAAGGGTCTGTGGTGGATGTTTTGGTGCCGATAGGCGAAGAAGGACGTGGTGTGGCTGCGATAAGCCTCGGGGAGTCGTCAAGCAGGCTTTGATCCGGGGATTTCCGAATGCGATAACGCGACGCGGGTAATGCCGCGCCATCCGTGCCTGAATCCATAGGGCATTGGAAGCCAACGGAGGGAACTGAAACATCTCAGTACCTCTAGGAAGAGAAAGAAAACTCGATTTCCGTAGTAGCGGCGAGCGAACTGGAAAGAGCCTAAACCCTGTGCATGTAAGCTCGTGAGCGTTGTGTTCAGGGGGTCGTGGGAACGATCATTGCCGGGTCACGAACCGGTGCGAGAGTGACAAAGGTTTTTCCTAGCTAAATCTTCTGGAAAGTTGAGCCAAAGAAGGTGATAGCCCTGTAGGCGAAAGGAAAGACTCTCTCGGTATTGTCTCCCGAGTAGCGCCAGACACGTGGAACCTGGTGTGAATCTGGGGGGTCCACCCCCCAAGGCTAAATACTCATCGGCGACCGATAGCGTAAAGTAGCGCGAGCGAAAAATGAAAAGAACCCCCGTGAGGGGAGTGAAATAGAACCTGAAACCACAGACTTACAAGCTGTCGGAGCCCTATGGCCTTTGGTCACGGGTGACGGCGTGCCTTTTGCCTAATGAGCCGGGGAGTTACTGTGTACAGCGAGGTTAAGCGTCTCAGGCGCGGAGCCGAAGCGAAAGCGAGTGCGAAATGTGCGACTTTAGTTGTGCGCAGTAGACCCGAAAGCAGGTGATCTATCCATGGCCAGGTTGAAGCGAATGTAAAAGTTCGTGGAGGACCGAACGCACTGATGTTGAAAAATCAGGCGATGAGCTGTGGATAGGAGTAAAAGGCTAATCAAACCTGCAGATAGCTGGTTCTCGTCGAAACAACTTTCGGGTTGGCCTCGCGTGCTGAGCGATGGGGGTAGAGCGACTGAATGGGTTTGGGGGGCTTCCCGCCTACCCTACCCAATCAAACTCCGAATACCGTCGTGTGGAGCGCGGGAGTTAGACTACGGGGGATAAGCTCCGTGGTCGAGAGGGAAACAGCCCAGACCGCCAGCTAAGGTCCCAGAAACAGACTAAGTGCGAAAGGAAGTAGAAGTGCAGTGACAGCTAGGATGTTGGCTTAGAAGCAGCCACCATTTAAAAAGTGCGTAATAGCTTACTAGTCGAGCACTTCTGCGCCGATAATGAACGGGACTCAAGTCTGTTACCGAAGCTGCGGAAGCGTCGAGTCCGTTGGACTCTTCGTTTGGTAGACGAGCGTTCTACGTTAGGATGAAGGGTGACCGTAAGGACACCTGGACGATGTAGAAGCGATTATCCCGGCATGAGTAGCGATAAAGTAAGTGAGAATCTTACTCGCCGAAAGCCGAAGGTTTCCTGGGGAAGGCAATTCCGCCCAGGGTTAGTCGGATCCTAAGGCGAGGCCGAAAGGCGTAGTCGATGGACAACAGGTCAACATTCCTGTACCACCTGTCAGACGTTTGTACGATGGGGGGACGGGGCTGCAAAGGTCATCGCACGGCTAGATGTGTGCGTCCAAGCCCGAGGGAGGCTGGTAGGTAAATCCGCCAGCGGAATCCCGGAGGTGATGGGGAGCGTAATTACTCGCGAACTGATTGGCGTGGCCTCCAAGAAAAGCCTCTAAGGAGTCTGATAGGTGTCCGTACCAAAACTGACACAGGTAGGCAAGGTGAGTATCCTAAGGCGCTCGAGAGAACTCTCGTTAAGGAACTCGGCAAATTGACCCCGTAACTTCGGAATAAGGGGTGCCTCTAGGGGTGATCTGATTTACTCGGTGAGCTCCCGGAGGCCGCAGAGAAATGGCTCTGGCGACTGTTTACTAAAAACACAGGTCTCTGCTAAGTCGCAAGACGACGTATAGAGACTGACGCCTGCCCAATGCCGGAAGGTTAAGGAAAGAGGTTAGCTTCGGCGAAGCTTCGAACTGAAGCCCCGGTGAATGGCGGCCGTAACTATGACGGTCCTAAGGTAGCGAAATTCCTTGTCGGGTAAGTTCCGACCCGCACGAATGGCGTAACGACTAGAGCACTGTCTCAACGAGGGACTCGGCGAAATTGAAGTCGTGGTGAAGATACCACGTTCCCGCAGCAAGACGGAAAGACCCCGTGAACCTTTACTGCAGCATAATATTGGGTCTTGTCATAGCATGTGTAGGATAGGTGGGAGGCTTTGAAGCGGAGACGCTAGTCTTCGTGGAGCCACTGGTGAAATACCACTCTTGCTATGTTAGGATTCTAACTCGGTGCCGTGAATCCGGGCCGAGGACAGTGTTATGTGGGCAGTTTGGCTGGGGCGGTCTCCTCCTAAAGAGTAACGGAGGAGCCCAAAGGCTTCCTCAGCGCGTATGGCAATCGCGCAAAGAGCGTAAAGGTATAAGGAAGCTTGACTGCGAGACCTATAAGTCGAGCAGGTGTGAAAGCAGGGCTTAGTGATCCGGCGCTTCCGCGTGGAAGGGGCGTCGCTCATCAGATAAAAGGTACTCCGGGGATAACAGGCTTATCTCCCCCAAGAGTCCGTATCGACGGGGAGGTTTGGCACCTCGATGTCGACTCATCGCATCCTGGAGCTGCAGCAGGTTCCAAGGGTTCGGCTGTTCGCCGATTAAAGCGGTACGTGAGTTGGGTTCAGACCGACGTGAGTCAGGTCGGTCCCTATCTGCCGTGGGCGTAGGATTCCTGAGGAGAATCTCCCCTAGTACGAGAGGATTGGGGAGGACGCACCCCTGGTGTTCCAGTTGGCCTGCTAAGGCCACCGCTGGGTAGCTAAGTGCGGAAAGGATAAACGCTGAAAGCATCTAAGCGTGAAGCCTTCTTCAAGATTAGGAATCCCTATCAGGCTCCTCGTAGACTACGAGGTCGATAGGCCGGAAGTGTAAGCAACGACCTGGCAACCCCAGGATAGTTGTTCAGCTGACCGGT
>JAJDCO010000103.1 GCA_029260795.1 Planctomycetota bacterium
TCGGTATCTCCAGAACTCCTGCCAGTCACCGTTCTTGTCAACGGCTCGGAGATCGAGGATTGCTTGGGCGCCTTCAATCGTCCATCGCATGCCGGTCTTCTCCATGCGATCTCGGACGAGGTGGCCGCACGCTCCTTCGACGACGCCGGTCGCGATGGGGTATCCCTTCGCGAGATACTCGTCGTAGCGCATGAACCGGCGGTTGTTGTCCATGTAGTTCGCAGCCGACTCGACGGCTCTTCGTTTGGAAGCGGAGAGCTTGCGCTTCGTGACGCTTTGACGGAGACCGCCGACGACACGGGCAACCTTGCCTTCGAGGAGCATCTGCAAGCGTTGCATGACCCAATGGGCAGATTCCCTGGAGCCTTCGGGATGGAAGGCGGGCACCGCATCCCACAGTCGCTCGACGGCGTGTATCAGATCGAGGACGATGGTCACCTTCGAAGTGGCACCGAGGTAGGTTTGAGCTCGCTTCTGAAGGGCAGGATCCCCGTCGCTGAGGAAGACGCGTTCCTTCGCCGCGTCAGGATCCCGCGCATCGAGCTGACGGCGAACTTCTTCGAAGGCAACGTCCTTGCCCGCCAATGTTGCGCGAAGGCGCTTGTGGCAGGGCTCGGGTCGCTCGGGCAGCTCGTGGCTCGGCTCGATGAAGCAGCCATCAGCGTCAATCTCTCGGAGGATGTCCTCGACGTCTCGATGGTGCCGGTCGATGGTGTAGACCGCCGAGACGACGGCTTCCTTCTTCTTGTTCGGCTTCTCTCCGCGCCCGAGCCGTGCCTTTCGAGGAGTCTTCTCCTTGCGCAATGGGACGCCCTTCCCATCGACCGCCGCGACCAAGATCTCTCCCTCCTCTTCCGGCGGCGGAGGACCCTTCTGTTCGTAGAACGCGTCCACGTCCGGGCCAGCATCGAGTGCGATGTTCCGGATGCCTTGAGACCAGAGCTGGATCCCGAGGAACTTCTCGAGTCGGTCGGTAACGGTCTCGAAGGACTCGTCCACTCCGATCAGCTTCGCCCACTCCTGGAGCAGGTAAGAGTAGCGGCGCTCGGGCAGGTTGAGCTCCGCGTCCAAGGGAGCCACGCCCTCTCCATCTCGCCAGAAGTACGCCCGAGGCACATCGAGCAGGCCGAAGATCGAGGAATAGCGACAGGATCTCGTGCTGTGATAGGGGAGCTCGAGGCCCTGACTATCCTGGACACTGGTGTCTCTTCCCGTCCCCTTCTCTGCCAGGAAGTACCGCACCAACGTCAACCCCAAGGAGAGGAGCTTCTGGAAGGTCGATCGCTCGACCTCGTGGAGCTGCTCCGACTGGGCCTCACCTCGAAGGTAAGCCAGGATACTCTCGAGCTGGTCGACCGCGCCTCGCTCCAGCTCCGCGCCCTTGTCGGCCTCCACCTCATGAAGTTGACGACGTCCCGTCCCCTGTGGCAGACTTCGTGTCCTCATTTGAACCCTCCGGGCTAAGTTCATGTGTTCAAGCCCTAAATGGACCGCCCGGAGGGATCCTATCCCTCAACGCCCTCCTCGTTCAAGTCGATTCGCAATAACCGGTTACACCCCAACAAAAACCAAACACACCCTGGTCCCTTAGCCGCATTCTCCGTGCACGTAGGCGGCCGTCAATGGATGGGTCGGCTTATTGAAGACTTGCTTGGCGGGTCCTTGCTCGATGAGCCGACCGGCTCCCTCCTCGAACCAGAAGAAGGCGAGGTCGTCGGCCAGGCGCTTCGCTTGCGGCAAGTTGTGCGTCACGATCAGGATCGTGTAGCGCTCGGCGAGCTCGCGGATCAGTCGCTCGACGGTGGCGGCGGCCATCGGGTCGAGCGCGCTGCATGGCTCGTCCATCAGCAGCACCTCGGGCTCGAGGGCGAGAGCTCGGGCGAGGCACAGGCGCTGCTTCTGCCCGCCCGAGAGCGGCAACGCCGATTCGTCCAGCCGCCCCGCGACTTCGTCCCACAGACCGACCCGCTCGAGGACGCTTCGCAGGATCGCCTCGCGCTCGCCGCGATCGCGCACGCCGTGCTCGCGCAAGGCGAGGGTGACGTTCTCGCGAATCGAGAGCGGAAACGGCGTCGGCGTCTGGAAGATCATGCCGACGCGGCGTCGCAACGAGATCGGGTCGACGTCGGCGCCATGGATGTCGCGACCGTCGAGAGCGATGCGGCCGCTGACCCGGCAGCCCAGGATCAGATCGGTGAGCCGATTGAGCGCGGCGAGAAATGTCGACTTGCCACAGCCCGACGGCCCGACGATCGCCGTGATGCGACCGCGACGGAATCGCGTCGTGACGCCGGTGAGCGCAGGACGCGAACCGTAGTGCACGGTCAGGTCGTCCACCGCCAGCACGATGTCGGAGCCGGTGCTCGCTTCGAGTGGAATCGTCATGCCTCCCCTCCCCGCCCGAGCCAGCGCTCGGTCAGCCACTTGGCCAACGCCTGGATGCCGAGGAGCGCCACGAGCAGTACGACCGCGGCACCGTAGGCGGCGTCGCTGCCGCCCGGCACGTTCATCGACAGCTCATAGATGTGCACCGACACCGTGCGGCCCGAATCCAAGAGCGACGTCGGCCAGCGCATCACCGAGCCACTCGTGAAGAGCAGTGCCGCCGTCTCGGCCGCGGCGCGCGCCGTGCCGAGCACGACACCGACGACGAGCCCGCGACGCGCCGACGGCAAGACGAGCCTCCAGACGATGGTCGTTCGCGACAACGCCAGCGCCGCGCCGCCCAACCGATAGGCGTCGGGCACGCTGCGCAGGTGCTGCTCCACCGTCCGCGTCACCCACGGCAGGATCATGCAGGCCAGCGTCAGGCCGCCACTCACGATCGAGAATCCCAGCCCGAGGGCCCGGCAGAAGAGCGCGTTGCCGAAGAGCCCGAAGGCGATCGACGGCACGGCCGCGAGCACGTCGAGGCACGTCGACACCAGCCGTTGCCCCCGACTTCGACCCGGGAGGCGCTCGGACAGGAAGACCGCCGTGGCGAGGCCCAGCGGCGCCGCGACCCCGATCGCGATCGTGAGAATGAGCGCGGTCGAGACGAGGATCGGTCCGATACCGCCCGCGCGGCCCGCATCGAGCGGCTCGGCCCGCAGGAAGTCCCACGACAGCGAGCCGATCCCACGGCCCACGATGTCGCCCACGATCCACACGAACACCGCGAGCCCGAGCGCCGCCGCGATGCCGAGGACGACGCCGGCGAATCGACCTCCGCCCGATCTCGCTCGAGCCCGCTCAAGCATGCTCCGCGCTCCGGCGATCGAGGAGCCAGGCGGCGATGAGCACTCCGGCGATCGCGAGCACCAGCCCGAGACCGCCGACGAACAGGGCCGAGCGATGGAGGCGCGTCGCGTATCCCATCTCGAGCGCGATGTTGGCGGTCAGCGTTCGCACCGGATCGAACACGCTCGCCGGCACCTTGGGCACATTCCCGCACACCATCAACACGACCATCGTCTCGCCGATGGCCCGGGCGAGCGCCTGGAAGATGCCCATCCCAGTTGCCGGCCGCGCCACCGGCCAGGCGACTCGGCGGGCGAAGGTCCAACGACCTAGCCCGAGCGCGGCCGCGGCGCGACGCAGGTCGGGGGAGACGGCCCCGAACGCGGCGTCGGTCGAGAGCACGATCGTCGGCAGGATCATTATCGCGAGCACCAGCGATCCGGCGAGCCAGCTCGCGCCGGGTGGCTGCCAGGCGGCGAGGCGAGGCACGAGGGTCAAGAGCCCGAAGAGCCCGAGCACGACCGACGGAACGCCGGCGAGCAACGCCATGGCCTGTCGGTAGGCGCGGGCGCCTCGAACGGGCAGATAGAGTTGCACGAAGACTCCGGCGGCCCAACCGATCGGCGCCGCGATCGCGATCGCTCCGGCCGTGACCAGCAGGGAGCCGAGGATCATCGGTCCGAGGCCGAAGCGGTCCTCGGTCGGATGCCACCCCTCGTCGGTGAGGAATCGCATCGCTCCGATAGATCGCCAGGCCGGGAGCGCTTCGATCATCAGGAACAGCACGACCAGGCCGAGGACGAGGGCCGAGACGGAGGCGGCCGCCGTCAGGACCGCGTCGAAGCGTCGATCACGGCTGGAGCGGGGCAAAGGATTGCGCACGGATGAGGTCATGCAGCTGCTCGGATCGCGCGAAGCGGATCAGCGCTTCGATCGCGGGCCCGGGCTCCGATCGCGTCACGAGATTGAGATGGCGCGTCAACGGGAACTCCCCGGCGGCCACGGCATCGAGGCTGGCCGGCCGGCCGTCGATCGGCAGGAGGCGTATCGGCGTGCCTCGCTCGGCATCGACCTCGGCCGCCCCGATCGACACGAAGCCGATGGCGTGCGGGTTGCCCCCGACGGTTTGGATGGCCTGCGCGTTGTGCCCGATGATGATGTCCGCATGCAGCTCGGCACTCGCCAGCGGAGCCAGGTACTCGAGGAAGACCTGGCGCGTGGCTCGCCCCTCGGCCTTGGTGACGACGGTGATCTCGGCATCGCGTCCGCCGACCTCTCGCCAGTTGCGCACACGTCCGGAATAAATCGCGAGGATCTGAGAGCGATCGAGCGCGCGGACGGGATTGCTGCGATGGACGATGAGTGCCACGCCGTCGCGGGCGATCGCCCAGGCGCGTAGATCCTTCTCATCGGGCGCGAGCTCGCGGCTGATCATGCCGATCTGCGCCAGCCCCGAGCGCACGTCGGCGATGCCGCGGGACGAGCCCCCCGCCTGCACGTCGATGCGCCAGCCGGGGTTCTCGGACTCGAAGCGCTTGGCGATCTCGGTCATCAATGGTGCGACGGTGCTGGAGCCGGTAAGCACGAGAGTCGTCTCGCCATCGTCGCGCAGCTCGCAGCCGAGCGCGGCGACGATCAGGAGCAGGATCGCGGCTCCGATTGTTCGCGGGGACAGGGACATGCTCAGGACTCTCATCGGTCAGTCGTCTTCCGGTGCTGCCTCGAGGTCTCCCAACGACAGCTCGCAGCAACCCAGGTCGAGCGCGCGACGGCGCCGAGCGTTCTCGGGACCGAGCTGGTAGAGCACCGACTTCCCGACGCGCCGCGATTCGACGAGCCCGGCCTCGCGCAGGACCCTCAAGTGGTGCGAGAGCAGCGTCGGCTCGACGCCCAAGGGCTCGTTGAGCTCGCCCACGCTCTGGGGGCCGTCCATCAGCCGCCGCACGACCGCGAGTCGCGTGGGGTCGGAGAGCACCTTGAGTCGTTGTGCGCAGTCTTGGACGGGATCGGAGGGCGAGTCGGTCATCCAGAAGCCTCGTCGAGGAGTCGTTCGAGGATATGAGTCGGGGGGCGAGTCAAACATGAATGAACATTCAATTCAACGGGGATTCCATCCGAGTCGAGCGTTCCAACCGAGGCCGGGAGATGAGTATTCCTTTTCGGGAGGGAGAAACTCTTGGGATCGGGAAAGGGCCGGCGTCGGCGCGTTGAAGTAGACTCATGCCTCGTTCCCCGGCTCTGAACGACTCCGAGTTTTGGAGGCCTCCCATGCCCATCACGCTGCACGAGATTCCCCCGTCCCCGAACAACATCAAGGTGCGGATCGGCCTGAACTACAAGGGCATCCCCTTCGAGCGGCGCCCGATCCCGATGCAACCGGGCGTGCCACCGAGCCAGAGTGACCGATCGAGCCTGACGGCCCTGACACGTCAGCCGTTCACGCCGGTCCTCGAGCACGACGGTATCCGGATGTTCGACTCCTCCGCGATCCTGCGATACCTCGAGGCCAACTTCCCCGAGACCCCGACGATCGTCTCGCCCGACTACAACACGATGCGCGAGATCGAGCGCTGGGAGTCTTTCGGCCGGACTCAGGCCAATCAACCAGTCAGCATCATCTTCGGCCAGGCCATGAGCGAAGCCCCAGATCCCTCGGAGTGCCAGCGTGCCTGCCAGCTCGCTCACCAGCTGACCGCCGCAACCGAGGAGCGCCTCGTAGAGCACGACTGGCTCGCCACCGATCATCTCTCGATTGGAGACATCGTCGTCGCGCCGCTACTCTTCTACGCCATGGTCCCCGACGCGGCCGCCGCTGCGAACCCCATCGCGCGCCTCTTCCAGCAGCACCTCGATCTCGGCCCCGAACGCGAGCGGACTCGCGCCTGGGTGCAGCGCGTCATGGCCTACGACCAGTGATGCGACGCCCGAGAAAGCGCTGAAAGCCGCGCAGCCGCCTCACCAAGAGCGGACACCGCTCGCCTCCAGCGTGAACGGACGCTCTTCGCGGCGCGAGCCCCGGCGCACGCGCCACCACAGCGCATTACTCGGCACGTCTCGCCCCACCCAAGGCGTCCATCGCCCATTCCGCCACAGGTAGACGTCCGACCGACCGTCGGGCCGCACGGCCGCACGTGCGGCCGCGTCCGCCACTGGCTCGTCGAAACGCGGCTCGAGGAAGCGGCAGTGGCCGTTCGCTTCGAGCACGAAGGGCCGACCCAGAGGCTCGATGCCGTCTCCCGTGAACTCGCCAGGCAAATAGAGCACGCCCCCGTTCATCTCCGTGAACAGGGCGCGTCCTTCACCGGCCCGCGACCAATGGATGGGCTTCCACTCGCCGAGGTTGAACACGCACAGATAGGCGAAGCGCTGCTTAGTGGGCGATTCCAAGCGCAGACCGACGTCGATGGTGTCGTAGTACTGCGACGTGACGTCTCGATAGGTCTTGGCACTCAACCAGGCCGGAATCGGCTCGTCGGGAGTGTGAGCAAAGGCGAGGCTGTCGCTCTGCAGGGAGTAGGTCTTGCGATAGACCTTGGCGGCTCGATGAAAGAGGTCGATGCTCCCTCTTCCCTCGCCATCGAGCACGACCGTCCAGGCGTGGTTGTTGCTGAAGTCGGCCCAGTAGGGCGTGTAGTCGGCGGCCGCACAGATCGCGCTCGCGCGCAGCGCGTAAGTGACGACGTTCGAGATGTCTTCGCAGCGGCCCTCTCCGCTGGCCAAAAGCTGCGACAGGCCTTGATCGGTCGGATGCAGATAATAGAGGTCCGAGAACCCGACCCACTCGCTCGCCGCGGCCGCGATCCGATCCCCGACCGACTCGAAGCCTCGATCCCCATCGGCCTCGCTCGAGGGCATCGTGGCCAAGCGCTCCTGACAGGTCGTCCGCCAGGGCTCGAGAGGCTCGTTGCTCGCCCGGTACGGAAGCACGTTCTCGCAGAAGGCCTCGAACTGGACGTGCCTCGCCCAAGACAGCGACTTCCAAGCACGAAACGCCTGATCGATGTTCTCGATCAGGAAGTCCGCCGTGATGGTCTGAAGGTCGGAGTGGAATCGGACTCGGCCGAATCGCAGCGGCCCGTGCTCTTCCTCGAGTGCTCGCCAAGCCTGCTTGGCGGCATCCAGCGTCGAGTACTCGAGCGCATCGAAGGGGACCTCCTTGCCATCCGCATCGATGACTCCGATCTCCGAGTATCCGTGATCCTCCATGTTGGCGATCAGGAAGCAGGCGGCTCGAAAGCGGAGCGGGTCGTCGTGCGCTCGAGTCTGGACCAGCACTCGCTCGAGCACAGAGCGATTGTCCCCGGCGAGGGTCAGCGCTCGCTCGACCGCGTCCGGCCAAGGCTGCGCTAGGAGAGACGAGGCGCAGAAGAGCATGGCGAGCGACAGGAGCGCGAGACGACGGCGTCTCGACCGAATCGGTGGGTTGACTCTTCTGCCAGGACCCGTGCACGGCGTTGGCCTCTCAACTCCTGCTTTCAAGAGTCTGAACAACGTTCAACCTTCAACGTTCGACGTTCAACTTTCAATGATCTGAGAGTCGAGGACGGAAAGGTCGGCTTTCCTGATGCGGGCCCGACGAAGGGTCACGGCTTTTCGGCGGCCGCCGGCGCGGGACGTTTGGGACGTCCGCGAGCCGGCGGCTCGATGCTCGTCAGACCTTCCAGCCGTCCCGGTAGGTGCGGGTGAGGTACTGGTTGGCGCGATCGTCGTTCGTAAAGGCGAGCTTCTCGGCGTCGAAGTCGAGCTTCTTGCCGCTGACGCGCATGGCGGAGTTGCCGAGCAGCACGGTCTCGGTGAGCGTGGCTGCATAGTCGAAGCTCGAGAACGGGCGGCTACCGCTCCCCTTGCAGGCATCGATCCACTCGCGGTGGTGACCGCCGGCTGCTCGGGCGAGCGTCTTGGACGGCTCCTGGTAGCCCTCGAAGTCCTTCTCGGGCCACAGGAAGTAGCCTTCGCCGGCCGTCTCCGGAGCGTAGAGGATCCCCTTGTCGCCGACCATGAGAATGCCGTTGTCCTTGATCTTCCTTCCGCGAATGGCGTCGAACTCCGGCTTCTTGCCGCCCTCGTACCAATGGAACTTCACGGGCGGCTGATTGCCACGAGCGGGGAACTCGTAGTGGACGATCGCCCAACGCGGCGCCGTCTGATCATTGACCTCGGAGACCTCGGCGATCACCGACGTCGGTCCGTCGAGCTCGAGGGCGAGGAACGGGAGGTTCATGATGTGGCAAGCCATGTCGCCGAGGGCGCCAGTGCCGAAGTCCCACCATCCCCGCCACTTGAACGGAGCATAGACATTGTCGTACGGCCGATCGGCCGCCGGGCCTAGCCACAGGTTCCAGTCGAGGTAATCGGGCGCGACGGACATCTGGCCATCATCGCCGCCCCCGAGCAGCGCACGCCGCACGCCAGCGTGCTTGAGCAGCGCATCGGCTCCCTGCGGCCAGATGGGACGATTCGTCCACGTATGAACCTCGGTCACCTTGCCAATGGCCCCCGAGCGCACGATCTCCACCGAGCGCCGCAGGCTTTCGCTGGCCATGCTCTGATTACCCATCTGCGTGACGACGCCCTTCTCGCGGGCGAGGCGCTTGAGAATGCGCGCTTCGCGGACGTTGTGCGTGAGCGGCTTCTCGCAGTAGACGTGCTTGCCGAGGTTCATCGCCTGCACGGCGGCTGGCGCATGATGATGATCGGGCGCCGAGATGACGACCGCGTCGATCTTGTCGGCCTCTTTCTCGAGCATCTCGCGGTAGTCGCGATACGCCCTGATCTGCGTGCCTTGTGTCGCCTTACCGAGGCTGACGGCGTTGACGTCGCACATGGCGACCAAGTTCTCCGAGCGCATCTGGAGAATGTTGTCACGACCGCGTCCCGCGACGCCGATGGCGGCGATGTTCAGCTTCTCGTTCGCCTGGTAGGTCCGAGCGATCGCCGCGCTGCTGGCGATCCAGAACCCGACTCCGCCGGCCGCCCCGGTCTTCAGAAAGTCTCTTCGCGTCGTCGTTGGCTTCATGGGAAAGGTCTCCTGCCTGTTTGGCAAACGGGTGCACCAGCCGATGCCCGGCCCGGCGGTCGGGGGAGCCCACAGGATACTGAGCGTCGCGCCGAGCGGCAACGAAGCGCTGAGGAGAGGTCGAGGGCGATCGTCGAGAAGTCGTGGGCTCGGGGGCGAACGGTGCTCGGCGGACGGAGGGCATCCGCTCGCGGAGGCCCTCCATCGCGGGAGCGTGCTCTGATAGACTCGGGCCCCTTCCTCGAACCGACTGGAGACCTCGGCATGCTCGCATCCTTCGCGCTCGTTCTGCTGACACTCCCCGGCGCCGATGACACAGATCCGGTGCGCTATCGCGATCTCCCGCACACCGAGACGAGGTTCGCCGCCGACTCCTTCGAGACGCTCGCGTCCTGGCAAGCTCGCCGGAGCAGGCTGCGCCAGCAGGTGCGACAGTCGGCGGG
Organism: Planctomycetota bacterium; assembly: GCA_029260795.1. Taxonomy (GTDB): domain Bacteria; phylum Planctomycetota; class OFTM77; order OFTM77; family OFTM77; genus OFTM77. The sequence continues at coordinate 9,679 of JAJDCO010000103.1, forward strand.
CCTGTGGCCCGAGCTGGCGCGCACGCCGCTCGGGGCACGTGTCTTCGATCGCTTCGATGGGGATGGGTTCACGGTCGAGAAGGTCGTCTTCGAGAGCGCTCCCGGTCTGCGAGTTACCGGAAGCCTCTACCGACCGATCGGGTCGGGTGGACGTCGTCCGGCCATTCTCTCGCCCCACGGACACTGGTCGAAGGGTCGTCTCAATCACGAGGAGGCCGGCTCCATCCCGGCGCGCTGCATCACTCTCGCCCGACTGGGTGCGATCGTGTTTGCCTACGACATGCTCGGCTACAACGATAGCGGCCGACAGATCTCTCACGGAGATGCCGCGCTCACGTCACCTGAGAACGAGCTCTGGAGCCTGGGGCCGTTCGCGCTGCAGACCTGGAACAGCATCCGAGCGCTCGACTTCCTCCAATCCCTGTCCGACGTCGATCCAGATCGGCTCGGCGTCACGGGCGCCTCGGGAGGAGGCACTCAAACCTTCATACTGGCAGCGGTCGATGATCGCATCCAGGCGGCTTGCCCGGTCAACATGGTGTCCCACACGATGCAAGGTGGCTGCCCCTGTGAGAATGCACCGGGCTTGCGGCTCGATGCCAACAACATGGACATCGCCGCTCTCTTCGCTCCGAAGCCGATGCTGATGATCAGTGCCTCGGGGGACTGGACGCGCGACACACCCCAGGTCGAGCATCCCTTCGTGCGCCACATCTACGCGCTGTTCGACGCGACCGACCGCTTAACGAACGCCCACTTCGATGCGCCCCACAACTACAACGCGGCCAGCCGAGCCGCGATGTACCCCTTCTTCGCACGCTGGTTGATGCAGCGGCCGGATGCCGATCGCGTCCGCGAGCTCCCGGTCGAAGTGCCACCGGCTGAGCGACTGCTGGTCTGGAGCGACGACGATCCGAAGCCCCTGACGCCGGCCGAGCTGTTCGCCAATCTCCGTCGTCAGGTTCGTGACCGGCTCCAAGAGCATCGACCGGTCGATGCGGCCTCGCGGCACCGGCTCGCTCACCTGGTGCGCACCAGCATCGACCACGCGATCGGCGCTTCGTTCCCCGGCCCCGAAGACGTGCAGCTCGTCCTGAGCCGGCCGGCCAATCTCCGCACCGTGCGCCGCTCGGGTCGCTCGGCCCGCCTCCTTCGCATCGGGCCGCATCACAAGGATACCGCGACGACGACGCTCGTCTTCGACTCCGATGGCTTGAAGGCCGCTCCGCGCCTCGAGTCCCTCGCGATGCTCGACAACCTCGGTGAGGTCTGGGTGGCCGAGCCCTTCGGCACGGGAAGCAATACTCCCCCGGCAGACTCTGGGCGCGGCTCGACTCGTTACTTTACGACCTTCAATCGAACCGACGACGCCGAGACGCTGCTCGACATTCAGGCGCTGATTGCGAGTCAGCTTCACGATGCCGCCATCGAAGAGCTCTGCCTCGTCGCCTCGGGCGACCCCGCCCCGATCGTCTTGTGCGCCCTCGCCTCACTGCCGGACAAGGCATTCCATGGAAAGTCGATCCGCGCGGCCCTCGACTTGGGAGGGGTCGACTGGTCCCACGACCGAACCTGGCTCGAGCGGCTCCACATCCCCAACTTGCGCCGCGTCGGCGGGCTCCCGGCGCTGCTGGTCACGGCACGGGGCGACCTGACCGTGACCGGTGTCCACGCGTCACTGGACCTCTCCTGGCTTCAGGCAGGACCCACACCGGCCGAGCAGGTGGGCGTCGTGATCCACCAGGAGAAGGCCGATCTTCCCGAGCTGCTGCGTCGAGTCCTTCGCTGAGGTCGCGGCTCGGTTCCCCCAACGCACTGAGACGGACCGCTCTCTCGGCCCACCTCCCACAGCGTGGGTCGGCCCCACTTCGTCATCTTCGGGCGTCAGCTCTTCGTGACGAACTCCGTTCACGTCTCGGTATGGTCGCGGCTCGGTTCCCCCAACGCACAGAGACGCGAACGGAGCTTGCACGACGACGCGTCACGACGAGTCGGGCTTCGGACGACAGTCGATCGGTCGAGCGCTTCGCGCGAGAGAGCGGTCGCGCCATCACTCGCCCGTCAGGGGCGAACCGCGACGATCTCGAGGCGAGCGATCCGGCCCTCGGCTCCGGCCGCCCAGCCGACCTTTCCCGACGGCGACACGGCCAGACAGTAGTAGCCGTCCTCGGAAAACGATCGCCAGCTTCGCCCTCCATCGCTCGAGAGATCGCAGCCGGTTCGACCGACGGCCACGACGACCGTCGGATCGGTCTCCGGCACGACCGCGACGGCCGAACGGTAGCCTCCGGGTGGATCGGTGATGACGAGATCCCATGTCTGCCCGCCATCACGCGTCAGCGCGATGTTCTGCTGGCTGCGCTCGGGATTGAGATAGTCGCCGCCGACGGCGATACCGCGTTGAGGATCGATGAAGGCGAGCGAGAAGAGTCCCGCCGATGCGCGCGCCTGACCGAGCGGCGTCTCGAACACGGACCAGGTGGCTCCCCGATCCCGTGACCGAAACACGCGAGACACCGTGCCGCCCGTGCCGATCCAAACGCTCTTCTCGCCCGCGACGGCCAGGCAAGTGCCGCTGGCCGCGAAGCCGGCTTCACCGTCTCGGGAAGCTGGCAACCGATCGGGCGGGATCGGCTTCCACGTCTGACCGCCGTCGGTCGTCGATATCACCAGCAGCTTGCCGTCGATGGGATCGCTGAATGCCATCCCGTCCGTCTCGTTCCAAAACGCCATCGCGTCGAAGAACACTCCCGGAGTCTCGTTGGCGTAGGTCTCGGTCCAGCTCGCCCCGCCATCTTCCGTGCGATAGACCCGGGCCGGCTCGCCGGCACCGAGCAGAAGCGCGATGTCGGCACTGAATCCTTGTACGTCGCGAAAGTCGAGCTCCTCGGCGCCCGGCACGACGCTCGAAGTCCAGGTCTCGCCCCCATCGACCGTGCGCAAGAATCGGCCTCCGCTCCCACTTGCCCAGGCGATCTCGGTGCTCACTGCCGACAGGCCTCGCAGGCTCGCATCGCAACCCGACTCTTGGGCCGAGAGGCGGACAGCGTAGGTGGACTTCAGCCTCCGCTTTTCGGAGCCTTGGCAGCCGACGAGCACGAGCGCGGTGAGCAGGACGAGAGTGGGGCGCTTCATCTCTGGGGCTCGCCTACAGCCGTCTTGAGCTCGGACATCGTGAAGAGCGGCGTCAGCGCGATGCCGTGCTCGGCGAGCTTCGCGGCACCACCCGCTTCCCGGTCGATCACGCAAACGGCCCCCACGATGTCGGCACCCAGCGAGCGCAGATCCGCGGCCGAGAGAATGATCTGCCCGCCGGACGTCACGACGTCCTCGACGATCAGGATCTTCTTCCCCGAGAAGTCGGGGCCCTCGGCGACCTTGGCCGTACCGTACTCCTTGGCCTTCTTCCGCACGAAAACCGAAGGCAAGCCGCAATGGTGCGACATCATGGTGGCGATCGGCACGCCTCCCAGCTCGAGACCGGCCAGGATCTCGACGCCCGCGGGCAAGCGCTCCAAGAGCTGTCGCGCGATCGCATCGAGCAGCTTCGGCCGGGCCTCGAACTGATACTTGTCGAAGTACTCGTGGCTCGTCACCCCGGACCGGAGCAAGAAGCTTCCGGTCAGATGAGCGACCTCGAAGATCGCTCGCGCCAGCTCGTCTCGTTTCATGACTGCGCCCTCTCCGGACCTGGGACTCGTTCGGTTCGCATCGAAGCTACTTCCTGGGGCTCGACAGGTCCACATCGCGCTGGCGGGCGCCTGGCATTGTCTTCCCATCGTGCTCTCGGTCGTTCGATGATCTGAATCACTGAGGACACAGGGAGCACGGAGAAGCGGAATTCCTGCACACGGAAACGACACCCAGGCGCTCCGTGGCCCACCGTGCTCTCGGTGGTTGGAGAATACAGGCCCGTGCGGCACCGGCTCATCGTTCGTCGATTCGCTCCCAGCACGCATCGATGGCTCTTCGGACGACCTGGGGATGCGTGTATGGCACTTGATGCCCTCCACGCTCGACGGGCCGCAGCTCGGCGTTCGAGAGCACCTCAGCCAAGGCGAGCGAATGCACCTCGGGTGAAGCGACCTGATCGCCGGTACCGTAGAGGACCTGGACCGGTATCTGGATCTCTGACCAGCGAGGCGAGAGCTCCCCGAGGTACTGCTTGAGCCGCCTCATGTCATCGGCGTTGTGGATGTAGCTCTGTGGCCGCATCGCGAGAGCGACCGGCGAGTGACGCAGGAAGCCCGAGGTCGGTTGCCCGGGCTCGAAGGCTCGACGGATCAAGTACCGCGCCAGCAGCTGGCCGATCGGCATGGTCACAGTGTGTGCCAAGAGCGGTCCGACGACCGGCAGCCCCGGGATCCAGAACAGGGGGCTGGTGCCACCTGGCCATGGGTAGTAGGCGCCGTTGACCAAGACCAGCCCAGCCACTTCGTCCGGGAACTCGAGTGCATAGGCGAGCGACGTCGTCGCTCCCCACGAGAACCCGACCAAGAGAGGACGCTCGAGGCCGAGGTCCGCCAGTAGCCCGTGAATCCGACGAGCCTGAGCCGTCGGGCTCGCGGCCTCGCCCAATCGCTCGCTGTAGCCATGGCCCGGACGGTCGACGGCAATCGCTCGGTAGCTCTCGGCAACGCTCGGAAGGATGGTGGCTTCCCAGTCATGCAAGCCACCGAACGCTCCATGAATCATCACGACAGCTCGACCCTCACCCCGCTCGACGAAGTGCAGGCGGACTCCATCGATCTCGGCGAAGGAGCCGTGCGGTGGGAACTGCGCTTCGGCGCGGCGAATCAAGGCCTGCGTCCAGATCCAACCGATTCCGAGCAAGAGTCCCAGGAGGACGAGAGACCAGATCATGACACGTCGGGCCAAGCGAGGAGAGGGCCAACGGAAGGGACGAGCTCGGCTCGAGTGGCCCGAGCTCTCTGAGGCAGATGACAACTCTGCTCCCTCCGTCGACGAGTCGAAGTCGAAGCTTCACCAGGGCATGACCTCGTGCCTTCCACTGCTCGAGCGCACCCAGGAGGTGGAAGAGGATAACGGGATCGCGGGTGCGCGAGAAGGCCAAGGACGGCGAGCCCTGCGGGGGTGCGTGAGCCGCAGCGCTCAGGACTGAGTCTCAAACGGAGAAGTCAGGAAAGGAGAAGATCGTGACTGAAACCTACCCGGGCGGATCCGTGTCCGTCCGGAACTCTCTGCTCGAACTCCGTGCTTTTCAGCGGAGGTACGCAGCCAGTCGGGTTCCACCGGGAGGTCCGGAAAAGGAGCTCGGACGAAGGGGCCAGGCAGGGAGACCTCGGGAGTCGGCACTTCGGCCTGACGGGCGCGCCAATCACCGCCCTGAGATGAAGCGCTGGGGGATGCCTGCGGGTGTCTTCTCCTTCACCGGGTACGCGGGTACCGGTGAGGGGCCCGGACGGGTGCTGCGTGCAATCGCCTGAGGAAAATGGTCTTGAAGCGTGACCGGCGAGGTCCCCCGGCGTCCGGTGGACGGTAAGCGACGTCGATAAGCCACAGGTGAAACGACGGGAGCGATGCGCCGTTGAGAGGAACAGGTGCCTGATTGGCCCTCTCTTCAGGGGACTACAGCAGACCTGGAGTAGCGGTCGGCTCGTCCGACCGTGAAAGGAGAAACCGATCGATGACGGAGGAAACGACTCAGGGGCAAGGGGACAGTTAGCGTTCCGGATGCGGCTACCAAATGGCCTGCTCGTGCTCCGGCCGGGCAACCCGGAAGCGTCGATGGCGACGGCTCTCGTCGACTCAGCGTTGCTAAGAAACATCCTCGTACGACCTGCGGTCCGCGACCTCCGTGGTGACAACACGGGCTCAGGTAAACCATGTCCAAGAAGATCAAGGCCCACTCGCTGACGGGGAGGATCGATCCTCGCCTGATGCGAGCGGCTTTCCGAGCGGTCAAGCGGAACCGGGGAGCTGCTGGGGTCGATCGTGTCAGCATCTCGATGTTCGAGGCGAACCTTCGGGAGAACCTCGATGCCTTGATGCGCGACTTGAAGTCGGGAAGCTACCGACCCAGGCCGCTCCGACGCGTTCATATCCCCAAAGGTCCCCGCTCACCCAAGCTTCGGCCTCTGGGAATCCCGGTGGTTCGAGATCGGGTGGCGCAAGAAGTCGTTCGTCGGCTTCTGGCTCCCATCTTCGAGCCAACGTTTCACGCGACATCCTTCGGGTTCATCTCGGGCCGCAACTGCCACATGGCGATCCAGCGGGTCTTGGAACTCCACGATGAAGGCTTCCGGGTCGTCCTGGATGCCGACATTCAGGGGTTCTTCGACAACATTCCGCACCGGGTCATCATGCGAGCCGTCGCGGCCGAGGTCGCTGACGGGAACATCTTACGCCTTGTCGAGAGCTTCCTCTCCGCCGGGGTGATGGAAGAGGGCGTGTTCAAGCCGACCACGGTCGGCACCCCGCAGGGAGGAGTGATCTCCCCCCTGCTGGCGAACATCGTCCTCAACCATCTCGACTGGCAGCTCGACGCCGCCGGCTACCGCTTCGCGCGGTATGCCGACGATTTCGTCGTCGTCTGTCAGACTCCGGAGGAGGCCCAGGAGGCACGGACTCTCGTCGAGCGTGTCCTCGAAACCGAACTCGGACTGAAACTCAGTCCTGAGAAGACCCAGGTGACAACCTACGGGAAGGGGTACGCCTTCCTCGGGTTTCAACTGGCGTCCGGATCGAGGCGCATGCGCGACAAGTCCGTGCAGAAGTTCAAAGACAAGATCCGTGAGCTGACTACCCGCAAGCATAACCTCGACTCGCAAGTCGTCGCGAGACTCAACCGGGTCATCCGAGGCACGGCGAACTACTTCGGCACCGAGTTCTCGACGAATCGTTGGCTCTTCCAGAAACTCGACTCGTGGATCCGCATGCGGCTCCGCGCGATGAAGTTCAAGCGGAAGAGCTACAACGACAACAAGAGGCTCCGCGTCGGATACTTCGCTCGCAAGCTGGGGCTGCTCACCCTGGAAGAGTTCTGCCAGATCTCCGACGGACATGGAAACACCCGTCGCGCCACCCCTCGTAGGGGGCAACGTCGATTGGGGTCGCCCGGTGAGAGAACCTCACGCCGGTAAATGAGGGGAATTGACCCCTCCGCGACAACGGGGAGGGGGAGGCCTCCTACCAGGCCTCTCCCTTACCCTCTTCACGGATGAGGATGGATGGGAATGATCAAATGAACGCCCTCTGTCCCCGGGGCTGACGCCCCGGGCTAAGATCTTCCGGCCCTCCGGGCCTCACGATCGTC
>JAJDCO010000104.1 GCA_029260795.1 Planctomycetota bacterium
TCACACGCTCGATGTCGGCTCCGAGGCGGGCCAGCCTTTCCTCGATGCGCTCGTAGCCGCGATCCAAATGGTAGACGCGGTGGATCTCGGTCTCCCCCTTGGCCACCAGTCCGGCCAGGACCAGCGCCGCGCTGCCGCGGAGGTCGGAGGCCATCACGGGGGCTCCCGAGAGCTGGTCCACACCGCGAATGATCACGCTCGGGCCTTCCTTGCGGATGTCGGCCCCCATGCGGTTGAGCTCGGCCACGTGGATGAAGCGGTCGGGGTACACCTTCTCGGTGACCAAGCTCATGCCGTCGGCGATACAGAGCAGCGAGACGAACTGCGCCTGCACATCGGTCGGGAAGCCCGGAAAGGCCAGGGTCGTGAGATCGGTCGGTCGGATGCGGCCGTTCGGCTTCACCTGGCACCAATCCTCGCCACACTCCACCTGGAACCCGATCTCGCGGATCTTCTCGAGCACAGCGGTCACGTGAGAGGGCACCATGCCTTCGACGCGGACGTCTCCTCCCGTGATGACGCCGGCGAGGAGAAGAGTGGCCGCGTCGATCCGATCGGGAATCAGCTCGTGCTGGGCACCATGAAGGCGATCGACCCCGTGCACCTCGAGGCGATGCGTCCCCACGCCGCGAATATCGGCCCCCATCTGGGTGAGCAGCGCGATGAGGTCCTGGATCTCTGGCTCGCAGGCGGCGTTCTCGATGATCGTCCGGCCTTCGGCGAGCGTCGCGGCCATCAGGATGTTGGCGGTGCCGAGCACGGTGGAACCGAAGGCGGAGCCGAGATAGATCTCGGTGCCGACCAGGCGCTCGGCCTCGGCGACGACGTAGCCGTGCTCGATGTGAATCTCGGCACCCAGCGCTCGGAGTCCCTTCAAATGAAGGTCGATCGGACGCACGCCGAACACGCAGCCGCCGGGTAGCGAGACCTTCGCGCGCTGCCGCTTGGCCAGCAAGGGACCGAGCGTGCAGACCGAGCCGCGCATGGTGCTGACCAGCTCGTACGGTGCCGTGACGAGGTCGTCGTTGACCGATCGACAGCGGACGCCGCCTGGCTCCGTGTCTTGCACCTCGACCCCGAGCGACTCGAGCAAGCGCAGCATGTTCCGGGTGTCCCGGAGCTGCGGGGGATTGGTCAGCTCCACCGGCTCGTCGGACAGAATCGTGGCAGCCAGCATGGGCAACGCCGCGTTCTTGGACGAGCTTGCACGGACCGTTCCGTTCAGACGGCGACCCCCGCGCACGACGATCTTGTCCATGCCAGACCCCTCCCGAGTTGTCGCTACCGGTCGCGAGCGGTGCTCAGCCCGCTGTCAGGGCTTCGACCTCCGCTCGCTCGCGAGGCGCTCCCGCCGTGAGCACCTCGACCCCATCGGCGGTCACGAGCACGTCGTCTTCGATCCGGATCCCCAGACCGCGAAACGCCGGTGCCACGCTCTCGTCGTCGGCAGCGATGTAGAGGCCGGGCTCGACCGTCAACACCATGCCAGCCACGAGCGGCCGCCATTCGCTCTTCTCCTTGTACCGTCCCACGTCGTGCACGTCCATGCCGAGCCAGTGGCTGGTGCGATGCATGTAGAAACGGCGGTAGCTCTTCGACTCGATGACCTCGTCTCGGGTGCCTTCGAGCAAGCCCAGCTCGAGGAGCGAATCGGCCAAGGAGTGTAAGGCAGCCAGATGAACGGACTCGACGGTCATCCCCGGTCGCACGCAGTCGATGGCTGCCTGCTCGGCGCTCAGAACCGCGTCGTAGAGGTCGGCCCCCGCGCCTTGAAAGCGGCCTCCCGGCGGAAAGGTCCGAGTCACGTCTCCGGTGAAGTATCCCCACTCCGCGCCAGCATCGATCAGCAGCAGCTCGCCTTCGGCGAGCCTTGCCCGGTTCTCGATGTAATGCAGAATCGTCGCGTTGTCGCCCGACGCCACGATCGAGGGATAACCGTTGCGCGGTGAGCCCAGCCGGCGAAACGTGTACTCGAGCACGGCCTGCACCTCGAGCTCGTTGCGACCGGGGCGCGCGAAGCGCATCGCTTCCCGGTGACCGGCGACCGTGATCTCGGTCGCCCGGCGCAATGCCTCGAGGTCGGCGCCCGTCTTCACGAGGCGCATCTCGTCCAAGTGCTCGGCGGGATGGGCGAGAGTCGTCGGCGGTCGTCCGTTCCGATAGCGTCGCCGGCTCGACTGGTCCAGAAGCTCGAGCAGCTGACGATCGAAGTCACGGTCCCTCCCCCGAGCAAAGTAGACGAGGTCCGCTTCGTCGAGGATCGGGCCGAGATGCTCGGTGAGCTCGGCGGAATCGAAAGCCTCGTCGGCGCCGTAGTCGCGCACCACCCCTTCGGGGCCCGCTCGACGTCCGGTCCAGATCTCCTGCTGCCGATCGCGGGCGCGCACGAGCAGGATGAAGGGCTTGTCTCGACCCGGCGCCAGAATCAGCGTCGACTCGGGCTCCTCGAAGCCGGCGAGGTAGTAGACGTCGCTGCACTGACGGTAGGCGTGATGGACGTCGCTGTTTCGAATCGTCTCGGGAGCGCTGCGAAAGATCGCGATCGAATCGGAGCCGAGGCGTCCCAGGAGCTCGGCTCGGCGCTTGGCGAAGGTCTCGGGAGTCTCGATCGCGGTCGGCTGCAAGGTCGGGGCGTCGAACGACGGCTGGGGCATCGGGCGAGAGGTCCTTCCGGTGCTTCTTTCCGAGATGCGAACGGCTATTGTCCGAGATGCTCGCGCCACGCAGCGACGATGCGTTCCTTGTCCTCGGATGCCATGGAAGGATCGAAGCCGAAGTCGACATCACACAGGTGGATCAGCGCTTCGTCGGCTTCTTCTTGGACGGTGGGCTCGGGATCGAGGAGCAATGGCAGCACGTCGGGTGCGAGCTCCTTCCAACCGGCATGCCCGATCGCCAGTGCGCACAGTCGACGAATCTCGGCGTCGTCGTGTGTGAGGCCGGTCCGAATCTCGTCACTGGGGCAGCCGGGCACTGCACCTCGTCGCTCACAGTATGCGGAAAAGCCGGGGAGCAGGCCCTTGAGCACCCGAGGGCGAGCGGTCGCAATGCCCTCTCGCAGCACATCGACCAGCGTCTCGGCCCCGGGCTCGCCGATCTCGCCGACGACCTGAAAGGCCACGGCCCGCCAGCGCGCGTTGCCGGCGAGGAGCTGAGCACGGATCTCGGCGAGGGACTCTTCGGGGTGCTTGACGAGCCAGGCCAGGCCTTTCTCGCCGAGCAGCGACCTCTCGTCCACCGGACGATCCCGCTCGGGGTCGAATCGGCGGTAGTAGAGGGGAAAGCCGTCTTCGTCCTTCTCTTGAACGATCCGCAGGTCCAAGCAGGCCTTCTGCCACGCCGCCCCAGGCAAGGTGCCTTGAATGGCGAGCAGGAACGTGTCCTCGTCGCTCGGCTCGGGAGGCGCGGTCGCGAAGCTATTGGCGCCCAGCCACTGGGCCAGCTCGAGGGCGAGCTCCTGGCTCTCGAGCTCGACGACGGAGACCTGTGAAGGGTCGTCGGAGAGATTGCCGTCGGCAGTCGGATCGCCCCCGAGCTCGACCTGACAGTCCACGCAGACGGTGATCCCGTCTTCGTACTCCGATTGGCAACTGGGACAAACGGGCACCGGCCCCTCCTCGTGCTCGAGTAGCTTCAGCTATAAGGGTCGCCTCGAAGCCAAGTTCGGACGCGCGAACCGCAGCGGCTTCGGCGCTGCACTCTAGCAGAGCGCCTTCGGTTGACAAGAGGCAAAAAGTTGCTACGGTTATGCGTTTCCTATGACCGAGAACGCCGCTGAATCGGGGTGGACAGCGGGCCTCCCCCGGGCCGGCGAAAGAGCGATCGGTTTCCATGCGGCGGAGCTGCCGGCTCCGCATTCTGGCGCCTTGCCCCGAGCAGGAGAGCGAAACCCGATGAGCGAAGAGTCCCTGGAGCAGCAGGACGATCAGGTCACCTCGGACGAGTCGATAGACATCGTCGAGGAGACGACCTTCGATTGCGTCGCATTCTTTGACGGTGTCGAGCTCGACTTCGACCGGATCGACGAGATCGATGCCGCCAAGAAGACGATGTTCAACGAGCCCAAGTCCTACGAGGCCTTGCGCGTTCACGTCAAACAGCTCGAGGAGAGCGGCTCCAAGGCCAAGCTCGGCTTGGGCTATTGGCTTCTGGGCCGATCCCGGCGCGCTGCCGACGTGCTGTCCCAGGCCGGTGAGGATACGCTCTCTTATTATCTGTGGGCGCACGCGCTCCTCGAAGCGGGCCGTTTCGAGGAGGCCGCCGAACAGTTCTCGGAGCTGGCACGTACCAAGCTCAAGGAGCGTCGGTTCCTGTTCGGCCTCGCCGAGTCCTACCGTCGCCTCGATGATCTGGACAACCTGAAGAAGACGATCGGCCGGCTCGAGCGCCTCGAGGATGCGGCGGCGGATCTCGCTTACTTCCAAGGTGCTCACGCCGAGCGCGAAGGCGAGTACGCCCAAGCGATCGAGCACTATCGTGACGCCATCGAGAAGCAGGCCGATCACAGCCACGCCCTCTTCCGCCTCGCCTATCGTCTCGACCTCGAGGGAGAAGACGAAGAGGCGATCGAGGTCTATGAGGAGTGCATGGAGGCCGGCATCGCATATGTGAATGCCGCGATCAACCTCGGTGTGCTGTTCGAGGACGCGGGACGATTCCGAGAAGCGATGCGCGCCTACAAGCGTGTTCTGCAACACAACCCGAATCATCCGCGCGCGCTGCTCTTCTACAAGGACGCCGAGGCGTCCATCACGATGTTCTACGACGAGGACCAGGAGCGGAAGGAGGACAAGCGCAATCAGATCCTCCGGATCCCGGTCACCGACTTCGAGCTCTCGGTCCGCTCGCGCAACTGCCTGGCGAAGATGAACATCGTCACGCTCGGCGACTTGATAAAGAAGACCGAAGCCGAGCTGCTCTCGTACAAGAACTTCGGCGAGACCTCCTTGGCCGAGATCAAGGACATCCTCTCGCAGAAGGGTCTGCGACTCGGCATGGCCAAGGACGAGGAGCCGGCGCCGACTCCGGTGGGTGGCACGGTGTCCACCTCGGTCGGCGACGATGCCGTCCTGGGCAAGTCGATCGCCGAGCTGGAGCTCTCGATTCGCTCTCGCAAGGCGATGGATCGCTTGAACCTCGTCACGATGGGCGACCTGTGCAAGATCTCCGAAGGCGAGCTGCTGGGCTGCTCGAACTTCGGGCAGACCTCACTCAACGAGATCAAGCAGAAGCTGGCCGAGTTCGGCTTGAGGCTGCGCGGCTGACGCGACGCTCGATCCGACGACTGACGAGATTCATCGACCGGCCGAGGTGACCGCCTCGGCCGGTTCCCTTTCTCCCGCGCCACGGAGCCCACGCATGTTCGACTACTTTCGCGGGGAGCTCGTCGCGAAACGAGCCGAAGGCGTGACGCTCGATGTCGGCGGAGTCGGCTATCAGTTCCAGGTCCCCTTCTCCACTTTCAGCGCCCTCCCGGACACGGGCACCGTCAAGCTGCACGCGCACGTCGTCGTGAAGGAGGACGACTGGCGGCTGTACGGCTTCGCGACCGAAGCCGAGCGCACCGTCTTCCGGCGGCTCATCTCGGTCAATGGGGTCGGACCGATGACGGCGATTCAGATCCTCTCGCAGGCGAGTGTCGAGGACATCGTGCTCAGCATCGTCGAGCAGAACACGCGCTTCTTGAAGAGCATGAAGGGCATCGGCGACAAGACCGCGCAACGCATCGCGCTCGAGCTGAGAGAGCCGATGCGCCGCTTGGGTGTCTTGGTCGCTGCTGCCTCGATCGGCGGCGGCACACCGCCGTCCGCATCACCGCTCGCGGACGACGCCGTCGCAGTCCTCGTCTCCCTCGGCTACGCGGAGAACGCGGCAGCCAAAGCGGTTCGTCGCGCCCTGAAGCTCGGCAGCGAAGAGACAAACCTCGAGTCGCTCGTCAAAGTCGCCCTGCAGCACGTCTGAGTGCTCTCGGCCCCGATCGCGCAGCTCTACGCCACGGAGCCCGACCGCGATCTGCCCTTCAATCGGTCTCACGCGACGACTGACGTCAGCGGCTCTGTCGCCGGACTTCCCATCTCGACACCGCGGACTCGATGACGGATGACGTCGGCGGCTCCGCGGCCGCCTGACGACACCGCGGAGTGGAGATCAGCGGCGACCTCGTCGTCTGCGGTCCGGCGCCGAAGGAACGCTTTGAGGTCTCGTCCGAATCGCTGCCAGCCCCCCCTCGGTCGTGATCGCATCGCTGATTCGCAGCTCCGCTCCGTACAGCAGATCGATCCAGAGTCCGCGCGCAGCAGCACGCCGGCTTCCAGCACGACGAACACCTCCCACGGGTTCCATCCGGATCGTGGGTCCAGACCTTGGCCTGCAGTGCATGTCAAGCAGGCGGTCTCTTCTTCGAGGCGCGTCTCGTAGCCGGCAGCCTGAAGCGCCTGAGCCGTGCGCTCGACCGCTTCGGTCGAGGTCGCCTGAATGCCGGAGTGAAATACGCTCCCGTGGGCGCCGGGAGCTGGCGGTGAACCGACGTTCAGGGCCAAGTTCACCGAGGGTTGCGCGGGCTCGAGCTCAGCGTAGTTGGGCCGCACCTTGCTCGGCTCGACACCGAGGAGCGCGCGGTAGAAGTCGAGCGAGCGCTCGAGGTCTCGGACGACGAGGCCCCTGTGGATTCTGGGCTGGGCGGGTGTGTTTCCTGCGAGTCGGGGGTCGAGGAATCTTTCCCAGGGAGACGTGGGTGGGCGACTCGCGGACGCAAAGAACTCGAGCGGGTCAATCTCCTTCGGCGGCCACCTCCCCCTTTCCGTCGCTGGCTCCGGTGAATGACACCAAGTACACGATCGAGCCCGACAAGATGGCGGCCATGAAGACGATGATGAGCCAGTGCATCCAATCGAAGCGTCCGGTCGGCACCGTGTGATCGGCGTCCGGCGTCTTGACGGAGATGGCTTCCGAGAAGTCGTCGGGTGGAATCATCGGCCCAGCACCACCATCAGGACCGAGATGTCCGCCGGCGTGACACCGACGATGCGGCTCGCCTGTCCCAACGAAGCCGGGCGATAGTAGGAGAGCTTGTTTCTCGCCTCGTTGGAGATGTGCTCGACGTTCCGGTAGTCGAGGTGATCGGGGATCCCCAAGGACTCCAAGCGCTTGAACTTCGCCACGGTCGCCTCCTGTCGCTCGATGTAACCTTCATACTTCGTTTCGATCTCGATCTGCCGCCGCACGTCCGCCGAGAGGCTCGCCAGCTCAGGCAAGAGACCGAGGGCGAGGACGCCTTCGAGATCCATGTCGGGTCGCCGCAGGATTCGAGCCGTCGAGACCTGCTCATGGAACGTTCGATCGAGGCTCTCGCGCCCTTGGCGGATCGCCTTCACCTTCTGCTGAACATGCTCGGCCCGGTCCCGTTCGACGAGCCCCCGCTCGGCCGCCAAAGGAGTGAGGCGCTGATCCGCGTTGTCCGATCGAAGCAGCAGCCGGTACTCGGCCCGCGAAGTGAACATGCGATAAGGCTCGCGGGGGCTCTCGGTCACGAGATCGTCGACGAGCACACCGATGTAGGCCTGGGAGCGATCGAGGAGGAACGGGGCCTCGCCCTTCAGCTTCAAGGCGGCGTTGGCTCCCGTCATCAGCCCTTGGGCTCCGGCCTCTTCGTATCCGGAGGTTCCGTTGATCTGGCCGGCCAAGTACAGGCCTTCATGCTGGCGGGACTCGAGGGTGACGTGAAGCTGACAGGCCGGCGCGAAGTCGTACTCGACCGCATATCCGTAGCGCATCACCTCGGCCTGCTCGAGGCCCGGGATCGAGCGCAGGAAGCGATCCTGCACTTCTCGCGGCAGCGACGT
This sequence comes from Planctomycetota bacterium, assembly GCA_029260795.1. Lineage (GTDB taxonomy): Bacteria > Planctomycetota > OFTM77 > OFTM77 > OFTM77 > OFTM77. The sequence continues at coordinate 7,842 of JAJDCO010000104.1, forward strand.
CGACAGCCCGTTGACGTAGACCTCGTGGGTCTGCCGCCCCTCGGGTTCGAGAAAGACCTGGTGTCGCGGCCGATCGGCGAAGCGCACCACCTTGTCCTCGATGGAAGGGCAGTAGCGCGGACCCTCGGACTCGATCTGACCGGTGTACATCGGGGCCAGATGAAGGTTCTCACGAATGATGCGATGAGTCTCTTCGGTCGTGTAGGCGATGTGGCAGCTCAGCTGGGACTGCTCGATGCGTTCGGTCGAGAACGAGAAGGGCTCCGGATCGGTGTCGCCCGGCTGCTCGATCAGAACCGATCGATCGATGGACCGCCCGTCGAGGCGGGCCGGCGTGCCCGTCTTCAGTCGGCCCAACTCGAATCCCAGCTCGATCAGACAGCGAGAGAGCCCCTCGGCTGCGGCTTCACCACCGCGCCCGCCGACCTCTTTCTTGGTTCCCGTGTGCATGAGGCCGCGCAGGAACGTCCCGGTCGTGAGGATCACCGCTCGGGCCGAGTACTCAGCGCCCGACTTGCAACGCACGCCCGTCACCCGATCGTTCCGAACGAGCACCTCCTCGACCGTCTCCTGCCGGATCAAGAGGCCGGGCTGGCACTCGACGGCGTACTTGACCCAGCTTCTGTAAGCGACCTTGTCCGCTTGCGCTCGCGGCGCCTGGACCGCAGGCCCCTTGCCCGTATTGAGCATGCGGAACTGGATCCCGGTCGCGTCGATCGCTCGCCCCATCAGCCCACCCAGGGCATCGATCTCTCGAACGAGCTGTCCCTTGGCCAGGCCACCGATCGCGGGGTTGCAGGACAGATGCCCGATGGTATCGAGGTTCATGGCCAGGAGGAGGGTGCGCGCGCCGAGTCGAGCGGCGGCGGCGGCGGCCTCGCAACCGGCGTGGCCGGCTCCCACCACGAGGACGTCGACGTTCGAAGCAGTCGCAGTCATGAGTTGCCTCGAAGTTCCCTCGGGTGGCGGCGGTCGATCGTTCGTATTATGCTGGGTCGACTACTCTAGGAGAGATGGAACTCCGGCGCCAGAGGTGCCGGCCTGGAGCGGCTCCCGCCTGGTTTCGGAGATGACGACATGCCTTGGGCACCGTTGCTGCTGATCGGCTTGATGCTTCCGAGCGGCCCCCTTCTCGACGAAGACGGCGCTCCCAAGATCGAAAAGCTCCTGGCCGCCAGCCGGGAAGCCCTCGCCGAGCGCGAGGCCCGCGTGCTCGCCATGCTGCCTCCGGCCATCGAAGGGCTCAACCACCCGCCCAGCAGCGGCGAAGCGCGCCTGGCCGCGGACTCCGTCCGCCAGCTCGGAGCGGCCGTCATCCCGCATCTCCTGCCCTATCTCGAGCCTCCCGACGGCGCCGGGCCTTTCCTGGCGACCAACGTCGCCAATCTCATCGGCGAGCTCGCCACGCCCTCGATCCTGCCCGAGCTCCTCTCGCGGATTCAGGGCAAGAATCTCACCATCGCTCACAACGCACTCGTGGCGCTGTCTCCCCACGCCACACCGGCACACTCCGAAGCGATCGCGAGCCTGCTCGAGCGGAAGGCCGCGAACACTCAGACCCTCGCCCTCGAGGTCCTCACCCGAATCGGCGACCCGCGCATAACTCCCAAGGTCATCCCGCTCCTGGAATCCGAACGAAACGAGCTGCGCGGAGCGGCCGTCCAAGCCCTGATCGCCTTTGAGGACGAGAAGGGCATCGAGGCGCTGCGCGAGCGCATCGTCAAGGAAGACCACGCGCTCATCTTCGAAGGTCTGGCCACCTTCTTCGCGGATCGGAACGAGCCCAAGCTCCCGCCCCAGGTTTTGGCGCGGGCACGAAATCGGCTGCTCAGCTCGAACCACCGCATCAAGATGATCCAACTGCTCGCCCAGATGAAGTATGAGAACGCCGTGCAACCCCTCGAGGTGCTGGCGTCCAGCGAAGGCGAGAACTTCGGCGTGCGCGAGGAAGCCGCCTATGCGGCCTACCAGATGGGCAGTACCACCGGCGCCAAAGCCATCCTCGACCGCTGGGAGGAGGCCATCCGCGATCGTCCCACCAGCTGGCAGAACTGGCGGGGCATCGCCCGGGTCTACAAGAACCTCGGCAAGGAGAAGAGCGCCATCGACAGCCTGACGAAGGCGATCAAGTACAAGACCGTGCGAACCCGCGACGCCGATGTCAGCGATCTCGGACTCGAGATGGCGCGCTGCTACAGCCGGATGGAGAAGACTCGCGAGTCCTATCTCTGCTTCAAGAAGTACAAGATCCCGCTGACCGACGAGGTCATGAACGACCCCGAGCTCGCGAAGCTCCGGGAGACCAAGCACTGGGAAGACCTGATCCGGTACCGCTGAGACGTCGGCTCACGATGGAATGCCGCTTGCGCTACCGGAGGCCACCGCCCCGAAGCCGGCCGATCGAGGCCGCTTCGAGCGCATCCTGGTAACCGCGTTACCCGCTCGTGACCTCGAAAGCCGGCACCGATGACCGATCTTCTTCCCGCCTCTCATTCCGCATCCGCCTCGATCGAGGAGCGCCCCATTCCCACTGCCGCGACCCCGGAGCCCGTCGTTCGCCTCCAGCAGCTCTCGTGTCGACGGGGCTCGACCCGGGCCCTCCAAGACGTCGACCTCGACGTCCGCCCCGGCGAGCTGCTCGCGGTGCTCGGGCCCTCGGGCTGCGGCAAGACGACGTTGCTGCGCTCCTTGGCCGGGCTCGAGACGCCGAGCTCGGGCCGAATCGAGATCGCGGGCCAGGTCGTCAACGACCCCGCCATCCGGGTCTCCTCCCGCGAGCGCCACGTCGGCTTCGTCTTCCAAGACCTCGCCTTGTGGCCCCACTGGAGCGCCCGGCGGCATCTCGAGTTCGTGCTGCCGAAGCACGGCGAGGCGGCCCATCATCGCGCGGAGCGGATTCGCGAGACGCTCGACCTCTTCCGGCTGACCGGCCTAGAAAAACGTCGCCCTTCGGAGCTCTCGGGAGGGGAGTGCCAACGTCTCGCCCTCGCCCGATCGGTCGTGAATCGCCCGAAGCTCTGGTTGCTCGACGAGCCACTCTCCAGCCTCGATGCTCACCTTCGAATCGAGCTACGCGCCGAGATCGAGCGCATCCATCACGAGCTCTCGCTGACGACCGTGCTCGTGACGCACGATCAAGAAGAAGCCTTCGCGCTCGCCGATCGCGTTGCCGTCCTGCGAGCTGGCCGGCTCGAGCAGCTCGGCACGCCCGACGAGATCTACACCTCGCCTGCCAGTCGCTTCGTGGCGGGCTTCGTCGGCCAGTGGCTCGAGCTTTCCGCGGACCTCGACGGCACGGCCCTCGAAACTCCATTGGGACGGTTCACCCTCGAGCGTCCCGTGGCGAGCGTCTCGTGTGGCATCCGGCCCGAGGCGCTGCGCCTCGTCGCACCCGATCGGTCCGAGATCTCGGGCGAAGTCCTGGCGGTTCATCCCGCCGGAGCCCATACCCGTTGCACGGTCCGTTGCGGAGCGACCGAGCTGCATCTCGAGCTCGCACCGTCGGAAGCGCCCGCTGTCGGCGAAAAGGTGGGCCTGTCGAGATCCTCGTTGCCGATCGTCTTCGACGAGGCCGATCGTCCAGTCTCGCTCACTGCGCGAGACGAACCCCTTCGCGGTTGATCCAAGCTCGGGAGTAAACCCTTGAACGCGGCTCTGCGACTCCTTGGACTCTTGGCCCTCGTCGGCGTGATCGGATACCTCGTCTGGGGTGGAACCGATGATGTCGACCCGACTCAGAAGGGCGGCGCTTCGGACGGAGAGCTCCGCGTCTGGCAATCGTCGGAGGAATGCGCCTCCTGCCATCCCGAGATCCACGCCGAGTGGCAAGGATCGTGGCACGCGCGCGCCTACACCGACCCCGCATTCCGCAGCCAGTCGGAGAGCTACCGCAAACGCGACTGCGTCGCTTGCCATGCGCCGCGGCCGATCTTCGAGACCGGGACCGGTCTCTACGAGCGTGTGCTGCCCCGGGCCGATCGACTGCACGAAGGCGTGGACTGCCTGACCTGTCACCTCCTGCCGGATGGACGACTCGCCTCGGCTCGTCCCGACGTCGATACCACCGCGCCGTGCGCACCGGTCTTCATGAAAGCGCTGCAGACGGTCGATGTCTGCGCACCTTGTCACAACCAGCACGACACCGTCGACGAGTGGCGCCGCTCACCGCAAGGGCAAGCGGGCGTCGGATGCAACGATTGCCACATGCCGGTCGAGGAGCGCGCCCCAGCGACCGGTCGTTCTCCTCGCCCGGTGCGGACTCACGTGATGAAGGGCGGCCACTACCCCGACTACGTGGCGACGGCCTTCAAGGTCGAAACGGAGATCCGCGACGGGCGCCTCCGCGTGGGTGTGAAGAATACTCACGAGGGTCACAACCTCCCGACCGACGATCGTGGCCGAGCGCTCGACCTGGTCGTGACCATCCAAGATGCCGCCGGGAACTTCGTGCCGCCTCCCGAGAGTCTGGTGAAGCCCGGACAAACGGAGGGCACCTTCCGAGCTCGCTTCCGCCTGCCGTATCGCGACGAGTTCTCGGAGATCAACACGCAGATCCCGCCAGGCGAGAACGCCACGTTCGAATGGGAGCTCCCCGCGGAGAAGGGGCGAGCCACCGTCGAGCTGTACTTCAAGCTACAGCCGTACATCCTCGATGGCGCCGACGACTCGGCGCGTGTCCACCGACAGGAGCTCGAGTTTTGAGAGTGCCCGCTCATTGGCTGCTCGTCGCCACCGTGCTCGCCACTGGCTTCGGGTGTGGTGACGAGGAGACGCCCCGATCCGGGTCCAACACGAACAGCCTTCCGGCGGTGGATTCGCCCGAGCCCGCGATCCAAGACCCGCGTTTCCGAGTCGAGTGGTATTGGAGCGCCCTTCTCAACGAGCCCCCACCGTCCGCCGCTCGGCCAACCCCGAGCGGAGAGGCGTCAATCGACGAGTTGATCGAACGAATCGTATCGACGCCACCCGAAGACTCCAGAGCCCTCTTGACCGAAGTCGGCCAGGTCGGCGCGCGAGCTCGCTCGGCACTCTGCCGGGCTCTCGAAGCCTCGCTCGATGCAGATCCCCCCGACCCAGAGAATCGCTATCGATTGCTCACGGCCCTCGCACGCGTGAATGGTCCGGATGCGGCGCCCGTTCTCTGCAGACTTCTGCGCGACGAGCTCGTCGAGACCTCCGCCTTGGCCGCCGAGCTGCTGGGGACCGCCGAGGCGCCGTGGGTCCTTCCCCGCTTGCTGAAGACCTTCGGCAAGTGGGACAACAACCGCAGCATCCTGACCCGCGTGATGGCCATCGAGGCAGCGACTCGGTACCGGGTCTACTCGGGCATTCCCCACCTGCTGGCGCTCTTGGCCGAGAACACCGCGCTCGAAGTTCCGGACACGGAGCGCAACTGGGAGCGCACGACTCGCATGGCGTGGTTCAAGGACGAGATCGAGCGCGTCCTGATCAAGGTGAGCGGCGAGGACTTCGGCTTCGATGCCGGCCAGGGCGAAGCCGCCATGCGCGAGTCGGTCGGCCGCTGGCTGGCGTGGTGGGACGCACATGAGGAGGAGTTTCTCAGCGGTGAGCGAACGTCCGAGTCGACCGCGGACCCCGCGTTGCGTGAGCAAATCGATCGACTCCTCTCGGTGGGCTTCACGGCGTATCAACTGCGCAACGTCGACAACGCGCGCTGGTTGCTGGAACATCTCGGCCCCCTCGCGGTTCCACAGCTCATCGGAGCGCTCGATCACGCCGAGCTCTTCATTCGCGTTCATGCCGCCGAAGTGCTCGGTCGAATCGGCGATCGACGCGCCCGCGACCCCTTCGTGCGTCGATTGGGCATCGAGAAAGAACCGCCCGCGCGAGCACAGGTGGCCGCCGCTCTGGGAGCTGTCGGCACCGCCTCGGAGGTTCCCCTCCTCACGAAGATGGCCGAGGACGACTCCGAGACGCTGACGGTGCGTGTCGCGGCGCTGCACTCCCTCGGCGCGATCGGGGATCTCTCGAGCGACGCCCCCATCGCACGTGCTGCCTCTCGCCGGCCGGTCGACGAGCTCACGATCGCGGCTTGGATCGTTCAGGCCCAGCACGGTGACGAGAGTGCCTTCGAGTCACTTCTCGCCGAGCTCGCTTCGGATCGACTCAACGACCGCGCCCGAGGCTCGACGGCCTTGTCCGAGGCGTTTCATGTCGACTTCGACATGGATCCCTACGCCGAAGCCGAGGCGCGCAAGAAGAGCATCGATGCTTGGCGAGAATGGTGGCGTCAGCGTTGAGTGAGGACGGCCTCGGTGAGTCAGACGAGCGTCTCAAGTGCTCTCACTCCTCGACCGCTGCGGGGCGAGCCGCCGCCGGATGACGGGGACGAGAGAGCGGGCGCGTGATAGCCGGCGAGTCACAACGACGATCGCTCGCGGCGTGTTGTCGAGGTTTTCAAAGACTCGGCCTCGTCGGTCTTACTCGAGGCGCTCGGCCGGCCACCGGGCTAAAGCCCGGCCTCCAAGGGAAAGCCTGGCCTCCAACGTAGCCTGGCCTGCGATGGATGTCGCCGCGCTTCTGGAACGTCACTCGATCAGCGACGGCGTCCGTAGTACGGCCGTGGCGAGACCAGGAACCAGGCTTCGAGGTCTTCCTGGAAGGTCGTCTTGGGCTGCAGACGCGAGGACTTCGGGCTGTTGCCCGAGGAGTTGTAGCCGCTACTACCACCGCTTCCGGTACTGTCGCCATCGTCACCGCCGAGACCGGCTGTCGGCGAAGCTTCTTGCCCGATGACGCTCGGCTTGATGAGTCGAGGATCCCGAACGCCGAACAGGCACCAGAGCCCAAGCTGATTGGCGAGGCGATCTCGCTGCTGCTCGAACGTCGGAGCATATTGTTCGAGAGCCTCATGAATCTCGGCGTCCAGACGCTCGCGCTCGATTCTGCCTTCGAGAGCCTTGCGAGCCAGGTGATGAGCCAGCCGCCACTCCGGTACGGTGCGCGAAGGAAGAGGAATGGCCTGCAAGGCGGCCTGATCGAGGTCGTCGGACAGTGCGGCGAGATAGAGCCAAGCGGCCCTCATCAAACGCGGACTCCTTGGGCTTCTGATCAGCGACAGGGCAAAGGCCTTGCTCTCGGGCATGCGGTGGAGCGCCAAGCCCAAGATCGCGACGGCTTGTAGGTCCTCGTCGGCCAGCCGTTTGGCCTCGGCAATCTCCCGAAGCCAAGGAGATGCGTCGGCACCCAGGACGCGAATCGCCGTACCCAGATACTGCGGGCGGCGAATTGGTGGCAGGTTCTGAAGAGTATCCAGCCCGTCTCGCCAGACTGCGGGATCCTGCTCCATCTTCTCGAGAACCGGAATGACCGTGAGCAGTACGTCGGGATCGGCAACACCGAAGAGCTTTCCGACGTAGGTTCGGGCCACGCGATCTTCGGCGTAGGCGACCAGCCCGGCCGCCGAGAAGGCCTGCTCCCACTTGGCGGCCCGCGTCCGTCCCTTGGTGACGAGCGATTCGCGCATGCCGGCCGAGAGCGCTCCGCGCCCGACCCCTTGGGCGAGGGCGAGCCAGGCACCGAGGCGTCGGATCTCGGTCGCTTCGTCGCCGGGACGCCCGAGCAGCTCGGCCGCAAGGGAGAGGGCCGAGGAGTCGTTCAAGCGGGCTCGAGCGTAGAGGGCGGCCGCCTTGCGACGGGCCATCCAATCGTCGCGCTTCTTCAGACTGTCGACCTTGACGAGGGCGTCGAGGCTCGCGGCGTCACCACTCATCCCCATGGCCATCGCGGCCGCCGTCGCGACGCCGGGGTAGGCATCGTCCTGGAGAGCGCGCTCCACCCATTCTCGCCACGCGGGCTTCAGCTCCCCTACTTTACCGAATGCCAGGGCCGAGACAGTGAGTAGCTCCGGGTCCCGAAACCTGCCGGATGCGATGAGCTTGAGCAGCGCATCGAGGCTTTGGGGATCCTGAAGGCCCGCGATGATGAGCAAGAGGTTTCGGCGGACCGGTCGAGAGCCTGCTTGGTCGAAGTGATTGAGGAGACTTCGACGGAGATCGCCGAAAGTTCCCCAATCGATCACGGAGTCGACGGCACCTCTTCGCCGGAACGCATCCCCCAGGTTGAGCTCGCCGATCAACGGCTCCAGACGCCGTTCGAGGGCACTTCTTCCGGGTGGAAACGCTTCGAGAAAACCCTCGTCATCGACCCCACCGACGCAAGCTGCCAACACGCAGATGAAAAGCCAGCTCATTCGACCTCCTGATGCTCGCTCGACGGCCAGCGAGCCCATGTTTCCTGGGCAGGGTCCGACGACCATTGTAGGCGAAGGAGCTCCCCGATGCCGAATCTTCCCTTTGATCGCCACAAGCTTCGAAGTCAGACCGGCTAAGGCGATCCCGACGGCGTTGCCGAAGAGGAATGACACCGGATCCCACCCAAGCCGAACGACAGTGCTGCTTGTGTTCTTCAACGATCCCCCCTTGGGAAGGGAAGTCCGGCTACTTCGGGGAGACTCTTCGAATGGGTCTGAGGGGCGACCTCGCCAACATCGGTCTGGCACAAATCTTCCAAACCCTCCTGATGGGGCAGCAGGAGGGCATTCTCAAAGTCACGCGTGACGGGCTCGACTGCCAAATGCTCTTCGCACGCACGGGAGTCTCACTCCTCGACGTGCGCGGCCGCCACATGCTTCGGCTGGGGCGACTGCTGGTCAACGCGAACCGGATCACGCAAGACGATCTCGAGGAAGCGCTGCTCTTCCAAGAGAGCCGGGGTGGCAAGCTCGGCGAAATCTTGGTCGAGCGAGGGAAGCTGAGCGACGAAGAGCTCCGGCACTACCTGACGATCCAGGCGCAGGAGCAGATCTTCGATCTGTTCAACTGGACGGACGCCGAGTTCGAGGTGATCCCGCTCGCGGAAGCGCCAGCCCGGCGCTCTGACGATCAGTTCGCCGATCACCTGTTCGATCCGAACTCGATCCTGCTCGAGGCCGCTCGTCGAATCGACGAGTGGTCTCACGTCAACGATCACCTGACCGATCTCGAAGAGATCTACGTTCGGGCGACAGACGACGTCGAGCCGGTCGAGACGGGCGACGCGTTCCGCGACAAGATCTTCGGACACTGTGACGGTCGGACGAGCATCCGGCAGATCATCGATGCGACGTTTTCGCCGTCACTCGACATCTGCAAGGCAGTCCTGGCGCTGGAGCAAGACGAGTGGATTCGGCCCGCGACGACCGAGGAGATCCTCGAGCTGGCGAGCCAGCACACGGAGTCGCGACACTACGAGGATGCGATCACGGTCCTCCGCTTGGCGCACAAGCGAGAGCGCACGCGCGTCGACATCTTGCGTCAGCTGGTCTCCCTGCAGGAGCGGCTGGGTCGGAACCGCGAGGCCGCCAACGATCTGTGCGAGCTCTCCGCGCTCGCGCGCGCCCGCGGGGAAGAAGAGGGCAGCCTCGAGCTCCTCGAGAACTCTCGCAACCTGGATCCCCGCAACTCGCGCGCATTGGAGCAGCTCTTCACCGCGCGCTTCGACCGCGGCGAGACGGCAGAGGCCATCGTCAACGGCCGCGAGCTGGCGGCGCTGTATCACGATCAGGATTCCTACGAGCGCTCGATAGCGGTCCTCGATCGTCTGATCGCATTGGATCCGGACAACACGGTCTTTCGCTTTCAGTACGCTCAATCCTGCCGCCAGCTCGGTCGCGAAGCCGACGCCCTGCTGACCCTCCAAGAGGTCGCTCGACGTCTCGAGCAGCAGAAGCTTCATCGCCCGCTGATCGAGACCTATCGCAAGATCCTCGAGCTCGACCCCAAGAATCGCGAGATCAACAAGAAGGTCCGCCAGCTTCAAAAGAACCGTCGCCGTTCGCGAGCACAGATCGTTGCCGTCTCGGCTTTCCTGGCAGCGGTCGGTGGGTTTGGCTGGCATCTCCTCTCGCTCTCCCGCGATCAAGACGTCGCCAGTGCCGAGCTGGCCACGGCCCGCGCCCTGCACGACGCCGGCAATCTCGACGCCTCCCGAGGCGCTCTGATCAAGCTGATCGACCGATACGACCATACGGCGGCCGGAGCCGAAGCCTCGACGCTGCTCGAGCAGATCGACGTCCACCTGCATGCCGCCGAGCGACGCGAAGCGATGGCGCGGGAAGCGCGAGTGCTCAAGGAGCTCGAGCAGGCGCTGGTGCTGCTTTCGGATCACGAGATCTTCGGAGCGAGCAAGATCTATGTGGACGTCTCGCGTCAGCTCGACTCGGCGGCTCTGCGAGAGGAGTACGAGACGGGGCTCAACTCCCTGGATGTTCTGCTCCGCGAGCGGCTCGACGACATGACGAGCCAGGCCAGCTCTTTGCTCGCTCGTCAGATGCGCGATCCCCAGGCCGCCCTCGAGCTGATCAACGAGCAGTTTCCGCGCGACACCGAGGCACGATTCCAAGAGCTCACTCAACAGGTCGGTCAGTTCTCCGCTCAGCCGCGGCGGAGAGAGCGCCTGCAAGAGTCGATCGCCAAGGCGCTCGATCTCTACCATCGCCTCGAACCGATGCGGCTCGAGCTCGAGACCGACCTCGCACGCACCGTGCAGCTCAAGAACACCGACAAGCAATACGGCGTCGCGTATCAGCTGGAGCAGTCCGGCCACCTCGATGAGGCGATCACCGGCTACCGCCGGGCGCTCGAGGTCGGACAGGGCAAGTTCGCGGACATCATTCAGCAGCAGATCCGAAACCTCGAGGCTTTGGACGAGGACGTCAGGACGGCCAAAGCCCTCCTGCGAGAAGGTCGCTACAACCAGGCATTCGAGATCTTCGATCGGCTCGTGGTCGAGTACCGCCACATCGACCTCGCCGGTCTTTTCTCGATCACGACCTGGATCGACTCCTATCCCCAAGGAGCCCCGATCACACTCGACGAAAAGCTCACGGGCCTCGTCACGCCCGCCGCCATTCGCTATGCGCCTGGCGAAGCGCCACGGGTGCGCATCGAGGCCCCCGGCTACGAGCCCCTCGAGTATGACCTGCGCGAAGTGCGCACGGGGCTCATCCGAGAGTACCTCCGCAAGGAAGTACTTTGGGAGCGACGGCTCGATGGCGCCGTCGACGCCGACCTGCTCGAGACGCCGATCGGACTAATCATCGGGACGAGAGCCGGTACCGTGCACCTGCTCGGCCCCGAAGACGGGCGCTTGATGTGGAAGCACGACACCGACTCACTCGACGGAATCGGCGTCGCGGCGGCCTTTGCCGGTGACCGTCTCTACGTCGCGACCATCGATGGCATCGTCGAATGCCTCGATCTCCGCGGGCGCAGACTCTGGAGTCAGCGAATCGGACGCAAGGTCTTGGCGGCCCCAATGCCAGCTCAGGACTCGGTCGCGATCTTGGCGCGTGACGGTCTGCATCTGCTGCAAGCCACGGACGGCCGAGCCGCCGGAACGGTGCCTCTCGAGCGCGTGGGTCGTCACAACGGCTTCACGCTCGCTCCGGGGGGCGGCCTCATCGCGAGCGACCTCCGCTCCGTCAATGCCATCGACCTGCGAACCGGAAAGACGCGCTGGCGCTTCCGCGGTGATGCGGATATCGCCGCCGCTCCTCGCATCGACGGCGACCAGGTGCTCATCCATCTCGAGGGCGGCGGCGTGACCTCCGTCTCCGCGGCCACCGGTGTCGCCGGCTGGCGATACCAAGGGCGAGTCGACACGGCCTACGATCCCGTCTTCTACGAGGACGTCGTCTACTCTGTGCTGGCGGGAGACGAGGGAGAGTTCCTCTGTCTGGATCGCGGGACAGGTCAGCTCCGGCCCACCTTCAAGCTGGGGACCCCGATCTCCTCTCCACCATTCATCGACGGGGACCGTTTGTATGTCGGTGGTGAAGACGGGCAGCTCTACGTTTGGAACCTGAAGAGCCAAAGCCTGGCGTGGAAGTACCCATGTCAGGAGTCGATCGTCTCGCGGCCCGTCGTCATCGACGGGAAGCTGTACGTCGCAACCCGCAGCGGTCGCGTTCTGGCTTTCTCCCTCGAGGAGTAGATCGGCGCAGGAGAGAGTCCTGTCCGAGGGGCGTGCGCCCCCCGGACCGAACCTCAGATTCAGGGTCAGTTGACGTGGATCGTCAGCGCATTCGAGAGCGCCGACCCGGACATGTCGAAAGCCTGCACGTAGGCGGCCACGGGCTGTCCTCCAAAGGAAGGCACTTGGACCGTGACGTTCGAGCTGCCTTGCGCATCCCAGCGCCCGATGTAGCGCCACCAGCTTCCGGCGAGCTGCTGGTAGAGGGCGTTCTGCCGATCGAGCAACCACACCTCGGTGCCGCCGAGCCCGGGACCGAAGGTCTCGTAGGTCCGACCGCCCGAGGCGACGAACCAGAAGAGCCCGTTCGGGGAGCCTCCTTCGAGGCTGAACTGGATGGTCGCCCCTTCAGCCGGCGAGGAGTCGTCGACATCGAGCAGGGGGTAGCCGTCGGTCGGTGCACTCGTGAAAGCGATCGCATTGAGCTCGACCGCGTTGCCGAATCCGAAGTCCGACTCGCGATGACCCGGCACAGCTCGACCGCCCTGGTCATCGACGAATACGGTCGCGTCGTCGCTGCTGGGACTCTGGACGCAGAAGGCCAGGCTGCGGCTGGTCGGGTCCCAAGCCAAACCGAGCGTATCGCCGATCGAGGTGACGGGGGTTCCCAGAGCGGTCTCGACGAACAGACGAACTTGATCCTCGGTGTAGACGAGCACCGCTGGGGCACCGGCCGGTAGGCGATAGACGTCGCCGTCCTGGATCGTGCCCACGTTGCCATCGATCGTCACCAGCAGCTCACCCGACTCGTTGTAGGTGAAGCCGTCGACATCGATGTTGGAGCCGGAGATGCCCAGCGCCGTCGCGATCGAGTCCTCATCGCGCACGAGCACGATTTGGCCCGCCGAGTCCAGAGCCAGAATGTCCCCGTCCTTGAAGCCGAGCTGGTTCGAGAGAAGCGAGAACTGCAGGTTGCGGTAGGAAGGTCGCCCCGGACCTTCGAAGTGGAGTCCGTCGATGTCGCCGGGCACTTCGCCGAGAAGGGTCTCCAAACCCGAGGCATTGAAGAGCACATGAGGCGTCTGTCCAGGAACGAACCGACTCACCTCGCCATCGTCAGCCGTGCGGCCGGGAAGCTGAGCGTCTCCTGACGTGGAGAACAAGAGAGCCGAGCCTTGAGCATTGGCCTCGGAGACGGTTCCGATCACCATCGACAAGAGAACGGCGCAGACTGCCTGATACTGACCCATGAGATTCCTCTCCGGTGTTCTTGAGTGAGTCGGGGGTCGTGTCTGCTTTATCAGTCGTGATCGCGCTCGATCGGTTACGCGATCCGCAGGTTTTTCGCCTCGTGTCACGGCAACGCGTCAGCCGAGTCGCGAGCTCACGCGTTTCTTCGACCGAGATCCGGAGAGGACGTCGCTCGATCACGGGTCCGCGAGATCGAGCGACGAGCGACGAGAGACGAGCCTCGACGTCACCCGTTCGGAGTGTGATGCGACGACCGGCCGACGGTCGTGTGATGCTTCCCTCGACGGAGCGATCGTCACCCCGGCGATGCGGGGCGATGATCACTCGTCGCTCTCTCAGAGGAAGCCGGCGAGCTCCCGGCTGCGGTCGGAGAGCTTGAGCTTCGAGAGAGCGCTCATTTGGAGCTGACGGATCCGCTCCCTCGAGACATCGAAGCGAGTCCCGATCTCTTCGAGTGTATGAGTGCGGTCACACCCGATTCCGAAGCGCAGCTTGAGCACCTCGCGCTCTCGCTCGGGAAGGCTCGACAGGACCTGTCGCACGCGTCGTCGCATGCTGTTCTCTTCGATCACGTCGGCCGGTGCCGGCGTCCGCTGATCCTCGAGAAGCTCGCGAAGGCTGCCCCGATCGTCCGGATCGGCCGAACGCTCCAGGCTGACGGTCCCCGAGCTGAGGCGCAGCACGCGACGCACCTCCTTCGCGGCGAGACCCGCGGTGTTGTCCTCTCGGACCTCTTCCCCCGGACCGATCTCGCCCGTACGCATCAGTCGGCGGAGGCGCTGCTGGAGATAGATGGGAACGCGCACCGTGCGGAGATTGTTGGATAGCGATCGCTTGATGCCGTCCTGAATCCACCAGGTCGCGTAGGTTCCGAATCGGCACTCCCGGCGCCAGTCGAACTTGTTCACTCCCCGGAGGAGCCCGATGTTGCCCTCTTGGACCAGATCGTCCATCGGCATGCCCAAGTGGCCATAGCGACGAGCGATCCGAGCGACCAGGAAGAGGTAGCACTGCACGGTGTCCTCGCGGAGCGCGACGAACTCGCGAGAACGAAGGAGGAAGAGCTCGAGCCGAAGGCGACCGACGCGACCCCGGTTCTCGGGCCGCGTCTTCTGCAGAAGGCTGTCGACCTCTTCGATGCCTCGAGCCGGCTCCTTGGGAAACGCCTGATCGTGAGCCGCCAAAAACAGATCGCGAGCGACCTCGAATCGCTTGAAGAGGACCTGCTCCTCGGCTCGTGTGAGCTTGACCAGGTCGTCGACCCCCAAGATGTCCACCTCGAGATCGGGCGGAGAGTCGCCACCGCCGAGGGAGCCCAAGCGTCTCTCAGAGAGCCTCTCATGCACGACCGGAAGCCGCGATCGATTCAGCTCCTTGACCAAGAGCTTCTGGAGATTCCCGGTAGCCGGGGCTCCGACCACGAGCTCATCGATCTGCTGACTCGTGGTGTGCCTCTGTTGCCGGCTGGCCTTCACGAGCTCGGACACTTGTCGCTTGAGAGTCATGGGTCTCCGCTTCTCTCACTCTATGGTTTGGCCCCGGCAGAGGCCTCGTGGATCGGATCGTCCGTTCAGCGAAGCAAGGCTCCGAGGATACTCGGGATCTCGCCCTCGGATCCGAGACATTGGATGCAACCATCACGATTGGTTTCTCTCGAACAATCTCGACATCCGTTTATTCTGCGGCGGGCCAAATCCAAGGAACCGAGAAGCTCGACGAGACGCTGAATCCGCCCCTGAATCAGCGCTTGCTGCTCTTGGAATGCTCGATCGAGCTCCTGAGATCGTTCCGCCGTGATGCGACACCAGCCCGTGGGCTGCTTGAGCAGCGCGACGTCCTGTAGAGACAATCCGGCGAGCTTGAGGTCTTGGATGCAGAGAATGTCAGCCATGACTGCGGCATCGTAGAGTCGGAAGCCACCCGGACTGCGCCCGGTGGGCTGGATGAGACCGAGCTGTTCATAGAACCGCAGCGTCCGCGGGGTCGAGCTCGTCCGACGAGCCAGCTCACCGATGGGTAGGAGCTTCTTGGGAGGGGAAATCGCACGACTCCTCGTCCGGAGACATCTCTAACGTTGACGTTAACGTCAGAGATTAGCGAATCCCTCCCACGGGTACAAGGGCACCCTCGAAACGAGCTCTCCGACCGCCGTCTCCTCGATGGCACCAGGCTCGACTTAGGCACAGAAACCCTTTAAAGGCAGGGATTCATGTCAGGGGCCGGACCGATTCTCGGCTCAAGCGACACCGAGTCCCGGGTCGATGAGGCTGTTGAGCTTTTCCCCGGTGGACCGCCGGGCCTTACAAAGGCCGAACGCTTCGCAATCCCACAATTCCCCGCTTCGCGCGCCCTGGTAAGGAGACCCCCCTCCTATGTTTTGGGTTGGAGCACTCGTCTGCTTGCTCCTCATCTCATTGCTCGTTCTCGGCTTTTGCGCCCGGCTTCAGGCTCGCCTGCAGGCATTGGCGGGATCCGAGTCGACCGAGTCTTCGCATCCATCGGGACCGACGGTCCCGGGGCGTGGGTTCGGCTCGTTGCTGCATCGCCTCGGTCGACGCCTCGAGGGCCTGGAGCATCGAGTCCATCGGCTTCAGGAGCAGAACCGCCAACGAAACGACTTCGTCTCGCAGGTCTCTCACGAGCTCCGCACACCGCTGACGTCCATTCGGTCGTTTACCGAGATTCTCCTGTGTCATCCCGAAGATGCGGATCACCGGCAGGAGTTCCTCACGATCATCCGCGAGGAGAGCGAGAGGCTGACTCGGCTCCTGGACGACCTCCTCGACCTGGCCAAGATCGAGTCCCAGCACGCCCATTTCGATCTGAAGCTGGTGTCCACGAACGAGATCGTCCGTGCTGCCGTGGCTTCGGTCCAAGCGTTGGCGAGCCAACGGTCGATCGACATCGTGATCGAAGGGGCCGAACAGTCCATCTCGGTTCGAGGCGATCGGGACAAGCTGATGCAGGTGCTGGTCAACCTGCTCTCGAACGCACTCAAGTTCTCGGACGAGGGATCCACCATTCGCGTCCAGCTGGCGGAGGCCGAGGCGGGAGAGATTCACCTCAGCGTGCTGGACTCGGGGGCGGGGATCGAGGCGGAAGACCAGGAGCGGATCTTCGAGCGATTCGAGCAGGTGCGGCGCCCTGGCCTTCGTCGCGGGACCGGCTTGGGTCTTCCGATCTGCCGCGAGATCGTCCATCGCCACGGTGGCCGCATCTGGGTCGAGAGCGAGCTCGGTCGTGGCAGCTGCTTCTCGTTCACGCTTCCGAGAAGTGAAGCGCCAGCCGAGCCACCCGGACTCGTCAGCTCTCGAAAAGCACCTTACAAGGTCACGAGCTGACGCAGCTGGAGAGCCTTGGGACAGTGTCCCGCGATTCGCATTGCCCGGCGGTCGCCTAGGGACCTTTTCCCTTGGCCACCCCGGCCGGCTGTACTAGTCTGACCGCCCACCGAGGCGCCGCCTCGGTCTGTTGCGAGCGAGCAGACGGCGAGGACCCTTCATGAGACTCTCGGGGAAACGCGCACTGGTGACGGGCGCGGGCTCTGGAATCGGAGCGGCGATCGCCGAACGATTCGCGCGCGAAGGGGCCGAGGTCGCGCTTCTCGGTCGGACCGCCACGAAGCTCGAAGAGATCGCCGGACGCATCGAGCGCAACTCCGGTCGAGCGATCATCGTTCCCGCTGATCTCTCCGATCCCGAGAGTGCGGTGTCGGCGATGGACACGATCCGCGAGGGTTTGGGCCCGATCGACCTGCTCGTCAACTGTGCCGGCACCTTCGCGGCCGGTGGAGCTCGGGACATTGGTCTCGACGACTGGGAATCAATGCTGCGGATCAACTTGACCGCACCGTTCTGGCTCAGTCGTTGTGCGCTGTCCCACTTCGCCGAGCGAGGTGGCGGAGTGATCCTCAACATCAGCTCGACGCTCGCAGAGCGCCCCGTTCCAGCCTCCCTGGCCTACAGCGTCTCGAAGGCCGGTCTGGAGATGATGACGCGCTGCCTTGCGTTGGATCATGGCGCCGAGAACATTCGGGTCAATGCCATCAGTCCGGCGATCGTCGCCACGCCGATCCACGGCACCGCCATGCCTCCCGATGCGGTCGAGGCGATGTATGCTCACATAGCTCCCCTTCATCCGCTTCAGCGAATCGGAAAGCCGGAGGACATCGCCGCCGCAGCCGTGCATCTCTGCTCCGATGAGGCCTCTTGGACGACTGGCTCCATCTTTGTCGTCGACGGCGGGCTCTCACTCGCCGGTCCCTGAGGACTCCCCAGCTCGCCCCAGAAGGCTCCCCATGTCCACTCGACGAATCTTGCTGCTCGTTCTTCAGCTCGGAATACTCTTCTCGTTGATTCCGGCCTGCAGCAAGGAAGCCGACGACGGGTCCTTTCGTGTCGCAGTCGTCACGCCGGGGGACATCAGCGATCGTGGCTGGAATGCCGGGGCCTTTCAGGGCCTGATCCGCATTCGAGACGAGCTGGGTGCCCGCATTGCGCATGAGGTTGCCACAGGCTCTCAGGCCCAGAAGCAGTCGCTTCTCGACTTCGCCGAAGAAGGCTTCGACCTCGTCTTCGGTCACGGCTACGAGTTCCAAGAGCACTCCTTGGCCATCTGCAATCGCTACCCGAAGACGATCTTCATCGCGACTTCCGGCAGTGAGACGCGCCCCAACTTCTCCCCCATGCGCTTTCAGATCGAAGAGGCCGCCTACGTCCTCGGATTCTTGGCGGCCAAGCGCTCGAAGTCGGGCAAGGTGGCCGCCGTCGGCGGAAAGAAGATCCCGTCGATCCAGAGCTCCCTCGAGGCGTTCGGTGCGGGCGCCCGAGCCGCTCGCTCCGACGTGGAGTTCGTGACCAGCTACGTCGGAAGCTTCGAAGACATCGCGACCGCCAAGGAGTCGACGATGGCACTGCTGGAGAGCGGTTGCGACATGATCTTCCACAACGCGAACCTCGCGGGCCTGGGCGTGTTCAAGGCAGTTCAGCAGTACGGCCGGGGCACGCGAGCGTTCGGCTCCAACATCGATCAGAGCGAAGTCGCCCCCGACGTCATCCTCGCCAGCGCCGCACTGGGCGTCCCCGATGCGCTGGTCCAAGTCGCGACGGAAGTACGGGACAGTGCCTTCGAGCCCAGGATTCGACAGTTCGACCTTCGGCAGGGAATCGTCCAAGTCGTCTTCAACCCGCGCCTCATCGATGAGCTTCCCGACCAGCTCCGCTCCGAGATCGACGCGCTCGAGCAGCGGATCGTCGCCGGCGAGGTCACGGTGCCTTCCGGCTTCTGACCACCCATGAACCGCGCCCCGACGCCGCTGCTCCGCTTCGAAAACGTCTCCCGGCGCTTCGGCCCGGTCACGGCCCTCGACCGCGTGACGCTCGACGTCCGTGCTGGAGAGATTCACGCACTCCTGGGAGAGAATGGCGCGGGCAAGTCGACACTGATGCACGTCGCGGCCGGCCTCGAGCAGCCCGACGCCGGCGAGCTCTGGATCGATGGGCAGCCCCGAGAGATCGACTCACCGCGGGCCGCGGCCACGCTGGGCATCGGCTTGGTCTCGCAGCACTTTGCCCTCGCACCGGCGCTGAGCGCGGAAGAGAACTATGAGCTCGTCTGCCGCGCCGGGCGCCGGCTCTATCGACGCCGTGACCTGGAGCATCGACTCGAGCGAGACGGCCGGGTACACGGTCTCCGGATTCCCTCTCGCCGCCCGGTGGGAGAGCTGGCCGTCGGCGACCAACAACGGCTCGAGATCCTCAAGGCACTCGGCACCGAATCACGCATCCTGATCCTCGACGAGCCGACGGCTGCCTTGACCGCTCACGAGTTCGAGGAGCTGGCGAGTGTGCTGCGTCGATGGCGCAAGACCGGTCGCGCCGTCGTCTTCATCAGCCACAAGCTCGAAGAGGTCCTCGCGCTCGCGGACCGCATCACCGTGCTCCGCCGAGGGGCCGTCGTGGGCGAGAGGATTCCGGGCGACACCGACGCGACCGAGCTGGCGAGGTTGATGATCGGAGAGACGTTGCCGCCTCCCCTCGAGCGCACGCAGTCGAAGCCGGGACCGGTCCGGCTCCGCATCGAGAACCTCCGAGCGGAGCGCGACGTCGGTCCACCTCTCGAGATACCCTCTCTCACCATCCGGGGCGGTGAGATCTTCGGCGTGGCCGGAATCGATGGCAACGGGCAGCAAGAGCTCTTTCAGGTGATCACGGGCGAGCGGCAGAGTGAGGCGGGCCTGCTCGAGATGGACGGTGAAGACCGTCTCCAGGCGGACGTCTCCCAACGAGCCGCACGGGGCCTGGGTGCCATCCCGGCCGATCGCCATCGGCATGGTCTGATCCTCGCCATGAGCGTGGCCGAGAACCTCTGGCTGCGTGGCATCCCCGGGGACCGGCGAGACCTGCGTCCGCGATGGCTCCGCTGGCTGCCAGGGACTCTGTCCCGCCGACGCTTGGTGGAGGCGGCGGCTCCAGTACTCGCCGAGTTCGGCATACGGGGAGAGGCGGCCGCACCGGTCAGCGAGCTCTCGGGCGGCAATCAGCAGAAGGTCGTGCTCGCTCGGGAGCTGTCGCGTGAGCCCGGCGTCTTGGTGGCCCACAATCCGACGCGCGGTGTCGACGTCCTTGGAGCGCGCTTCATCCATGAGAAGCTGCTCGATCACCGCGCCCGAGGTTCCGCGATCGTCCTGATCTCGACCGACCTCGACGAGCTGCTGCGGCTCTCCGATCGACTGGCCGTGTTGGTCGCGGGTCGATGGCGCGAGCTTCCTCCGGAAGACCGGGATCGAGACGTCCTGGGACGAGCGCTCGGAGGACGGCTCTCAGGAGGAGGCGATGGTTGAGACCGCTCTCCGCCTGACGCTACCGCAACATCGTGCGCGACGACTCGCCCTCGCCGTGCTCATTCCCGTCGGCCTGATGGCGCTCTTCCTCGAGCTGTCAGGATACTCGTCTCTCACGACCGCTCGGGCCCTGTTCGAAGGGGCGTTTGGAAGCGGCTACGCTTTCGAGGGGACACTGCTCCGAGCGTGCCCTCTGTTGCTTTGCGGACTCGCAGTGACGCTGTGCTTCCGCGCCGGTCTCTGGAACATCGGCGCCGAAGGGCAGCTCCTCGCCGGTGCCCTCGCGGCGGCGGCCGTCGGGACCCGGCTGACGAGCTGGCCCGTGGGGCTCCTCCTCCCCACCGCCTTACTGGCCGCCTCGTGCGCCGGCGCGCTCGTCGGAGGCATCGCCGGTGGCCTGCGGGCTTTCCGAGGAGTCCCCGAGGTCGTTTCGACGCTCATGCTCAACTTCGTTCTTCTTCAGGCCATCGGCTGGTCCGTGCAGGGTCCCCTTCAGGAGGAGTCGGGTGCCTACCCGCAGGGCGACCTCGTCGCCGTCCCATTGCCCCGTTTCGGCGACGGCCGGCTGCACGGGGGACTCGTCATGGCGTTGGTCATCACGCTCGCCTTGGAGGTTCTCCTCTTCGCCACCCGGATCGGCTTTCGCTGGAGAGCGTTCGGCTTGAATCCGGAGGCGACCCGAGCGGCCGGCGTGCGTCCTCGGCGATTGATCGTCGGCCTCCTCTTGGGTGCGGGCGCCGTGGCGGGGCTCGGCGGCGGCATCGAGATCCTCGGCGTCACCCTCCGCTTGCTCGACGGATTCTCGCCCGGGTACGGCTACAGCGCGATCGCGGTCGCGCTGCTCGGTGGCCTTCGTCCCAGCGGTGTGCTTGTGGCCGCGTTCCTCTTCGGAGCGCTCGAGGCGGGTGCCGGCCGGATGCAGCGATTCGCCGGAGTCCCGGCCGCCATGACCTACCTGGCCGAGGCCATGATCCTGCTGTCGGTCCTCTGGGTCACGCGACCACCGAGTCGACGATCGGGAGGCGTAGGCTGAGATGGACGTTTCCTTGTTCATCGCCGATTCGCTCGCGGCTTCGGTCCGTCTCGGGACGCCTCTCCTCCTCGCGGCCCTCGGCGAGCTGGTGGTCCAAAGATCGGGCGTCCTCAACATCGGCCTCGAAGGGTTGATGCTGGTGGCCGCCTTCACGGGCGTCGCCACGGCAGACGTCGCTCTAGCCGGAGGCTGCTCCAACTCGACGGCCTTGGCGCTCGGCACCGGTGCGGCCCTCGCGGCCGGCTTGATCTACTCCGCCGGATTCGCCGTGACGGCCGTTCTCTGCCGCTGGGACCAGATCGTCTGTGGGATGGCTCTGAATCTGGCAGCCATCGGCCTGACAGGAACACTGCACCGCGGGCTGTTTCTGGACCGGGGCGAGCTCCTTTCGGTGGAGACCTTCGAGCCGATCGCACTGCCGCTCCTGTCGGACATCCCGATCCTGGGCCGGCTCTTCGAGCAGAGCCTGCCGGTGTACATCGCTTACTTGGCGGTGCCGCTGGTGACTCTGCTCTTGTACCGAAGCCGTTGGGGACTGACGGTGCGTGCGGCCGGCGACAATCCTCGAGCGGTCGATGCCTCCGGACGCTCGGTCGCCGCCGTGCGCTGCTCGGCGATCCTGTTTGGCGGTCTCTTCGGCGGCCTGGCCGGAGCGACGCTGACGCTGGCGGATGCGAGCAGCTTCGCGGGTAACATGACGGCCGGACGAGGCTTCATCGCGCTGGCCGTGGTGATCTTCGGGCGCTGGCATCCGGGCTGGGTGGCACTGGTGGCGCTCTTCTTCGGCGCTGCCAATGCGGCGCAGTATCGCCTTCAGGCCGTCGGTCTCGACGGCGTTCCCCATCAGCTCCTCCTCGCGCTGCCGTACCTGGCAAGCCTGCTGGCGCTCGCCTGGAGCGGAGGACGACCCGGAGCGGCTCCGTCGGCTCTGGGCAAGGCGTACCGACGCAGCGAGCGGGAGCGAGAATCCTGAGCCACCCGCTCCGGCGCGGAGCACCGAGCCAGCTGCCGGCTGGCCAAGGGCCGAAGCATGCACTATTTTCGGCTGCTTGCCGCGGCCTGGGGGTCGTCCGATGGATCGGGCCACTCCGCGCCGACAGGACCAGGACTCGATCGCGTGACTCCGTCCGAGACGCCTCCGACCTATCTGTCCCGCCGGCTCCGATTCTCATCGGCTCACCGCTATCACCATCCGGACTTGTCCGACGAAGAGAATCGCCAAGTCTTCGGTGCCTGCAACAACCCCTATGGGCATGGGCACAACTACGAGCTCGAGGTGACAGTGACGGGACAGGTCGATCCGGTGACCGGTATGGTCATGAACTTGGTCGATCTCGACCGAATCCTGCAAACCGAGATCGTGAAGCGCTTTGATCATCGGTTCATCAACCACGAGGTCGAAGGATTCGAGCGCACCGTGCCGACCACGGAGAATCTTGCAATCGCAATCTGGCGCCTCCTCGAAGACAAGTTGCCGGAGCACTGTGAGCTCCATCGCGTCCGCCTCTACGAGGACCCGGACCTTTACGTCGATTGTTATGGAGAGCGGCGTTGATGACCGAGCACCGACCGACCGATCCGGCGAGTGACCTCTCGAACGAGACGACACCGCCCTCCATCGAGCTTCCGCCGCTGGAGCCCTACGAAACGAGCGAACAGAACCGCGAGGCTCTGATGCGAGCCGTGACGGCGCTGCTCTCGGGGATCCAGGAAGATCCGAGTCGCGAAGGACTGGTAAAGACGCCACTGCGCGTGGCGAAGTCGATGATGTACCTGACGAAGGGCTACCGCGAAGACCCGGCCGACGTCATCAACGGCGCCCTCTTCGAAGAGGACTGCGAGGAGATGGTCCTGGTCAAGGACGTCGACTTCTTCAGCCTCTGTGAGCATCACCTACTCCCGTTCTTCGGAAAGGCGCACGTCGCCTACATTCCCCACAAGAAGATCCTCGGCCTAAGCAAGGTCGCACGCATCGTCGAGATCTTCGCTCGTCGCCTCCAAGTTCAAGAACGCTTGACACAGCAGATCGCCAAGACGCTCGAGGAGCACCTTCAGCCGCGAGGAGTCGCGGTCGTTCTCGAGGGGCAGCACCTGTGCATGCAAATGCGCGGAGTGGAGCGACAGAACTCGGTGGCCGTGACGTCTTCGATTCTCGGTCTCTTCCGAACCAGCGCCGACACGCGAGCGGAGTTCATGACGCTGATCGGCCACTCGAATCGTCGTGGCTGATTCGAGCGGGCCTCGCCCGACACCGTCCTCCCCTCTGTGCTCACCGTGCCCTCGGTGAACTCTCCTTCTCCCTGGATTTGCCTTTCCGGCGGCGTTTAGGTAAACCTGCTCCTCGAACGACTCCCCGGCACTCCTGCCCGAATCCCGAGGGCCTCATGAAGCACAAGATCGCCGAGCTCTATCCGGAAGGTACCCGCGTCGAGATCGTCCGCGGGACCTATCGAGGCCAGAAGGGCTACGTGCTGCGACCCGCTTTCGCCGACACTCCCGACGGCTTCGAGGTCGTCGGCAAGGTCCCGATTTGGCTCGACGCACGTGACGGGATCTTCTTCATCCCGAGCAGCTACACCAAGGCCATCAAGGTCAAGGACTGAGCGCTCACGCGTCTCAAGTTGGCTGATCGATGACTCCCACCAAACGTTCGAACGACTCGGCGGCGGCCCGTGAGTACATGGTCCGCCACCAGATCGAAGCCCGCGGCATCCACGATCCTCGAGTCCTGACCGCTCTTCGCCGTGTGCCTCGTCATGCGTTCGTTCCGTCCGAGCTCCAGAGCGAAGCGTACGCGGACCATCCTCTGCCCATCGGGCAAGGTCAGACGATCTCCCAGCCCTACATCGTCGCCCTGATGTTGAAGCTGCTCGAGCTCGAGGGCGGTGAGCGGGTGCTGGACATCGGTACGGGGTGCGGATACCAGGCGGCCGTACTGGCGGAGATCGGTGCTGACGTGATCAGCCTCGAGATCGTGCCCGAGCTCGCCGCCTCGGCGCGCGAGCGCCTGCGCCTCCTCGGATACGATTCGATTCAGGTGATCGAGGCAGACGGTCAGCTCGGCTGGCCGGAGGCGGCACCCTACGCCGGAATCGTCGTGGCGGCAGCGCCCGCGACCGTGCCGTCCGCCCTCACCGATCAGCTCGCCATGGCCGGTCGCCTGGTGATCCCCGTCGGGCAACGTGAACAAAGCCTGCTCCAAATCGTGCGCACGCCTTCGGGGCTCGTCGAGCGAGTCATCGCGCCCGTGGCGTTCGTGCCGCTCGTCTGAGTCGGGCGGCGCCTGGACCTGGCCGGTCCAGCCAGCCAAGATCGAATCTCTCGAACGCAACGGGAGCCGGTACGATCCGACACGGACCGGCCCAAAGAACGGGCCTGAGCCTGTTCGAAGCATTCCTCGAAGCACGGAGAACGAGATGCGACTCGTGGCGGCGGCCTTGTGGATCGGGACATTGCCTTTTGAACGATCGTCTCAAGGTCCCCGCGGAACGCGGCATCGAGGAGCGGCGGAGCCAGAAGGATCACCTCATCGCGGCTGGGAGTGGCAGCACAACTCCAGTCGACTCGGTCGGAGTGCGGGCGGAATCGACTTCGAGCTCTCGCCACAGGATTTAGATCCGAGGACCCTGCAGCTCACTCCGGACGGATGGATCCACATGGTTTCTCTGCCGGGGACTTCACCCCACACGCTCTCGGCGGGAGAGTGTCCCAGGCAATCCGAGAGCTCGGTGATCCTCTTCAGGTCCTCCAAAGCTTGAAAGCAGACCCGAGCCTCAGTCCTCGCGAACGCGAAATCGGCGCCCAGCTCGTGGTCCAGGAGTCCGTGTCACGGCGCTGAAGCAAGAGCCGACGTCGTGACCGCGCTCTCGGTGGCGTCAGTTGCTTTTTCGAGGGGAAGGGTTATCGTTGGCGGGCCGCTGGCCACTGGGCCGGCTCGATTCTCTCTGAGGCCCCGGCGAGCCCATGCCCAAGCATTGCTTCCTCGACAACAAGCGCGACTGCACGGAGACTTGCCGCGCGGCATTCCGTGTGGACGCCGATCCCGAGGTTCATTGTGAGCTCTTGAGCCTGTCGGCGGCGGCGACGGACTTCTTCGACATGGCACGGCTCTGGATCGAGGCCTTTCAAGGCATCCGACCGAACGGGCATGGTGCGCATCGCCAAGCGCCGGAGCAGGAGCCCCCTGAGTTCGAGCCCAAGACCGAGGAATGAGCCCGTGGATGTTCTCGTCTGGCGCGGCGGCGCGCTCGGCGACTTCCTGCTGACCCTCCCCGCTCAAGCCAGCCTCGACTCGCTCGGTCCGGACACTCGGCGAACCGTTCTCGAGCGCGAAGCCTTTCACGACCTCGCCTGTGTCGCAGCCGGTGCGAGGGAGGCTCGGGACCCGAGTCGTGGCGGATTCCACGAGCTCTTCTCGCCCACGGGTCCCCTGCGCTCCGATCTCCGAACGTGGCTCGAACGCTTCGACGCGGTGATCGGATGGGTCTCGGGGCCGACCGACGTTCTCACCGCTCGTCTCGAAGCAGCGGGTATCGAGCACGTCGTCTTAAGAGCGCCCTTCCCGGTCGGCGACGAGCTCGAGCATGTGGCCGACTGGCATGTCCGAACGGTCTGCGATTCATTCCCCGGTGCTCGGGCCGTCGGTCCGCGGAAGCTCTTCCCCAACGCACCTTGCCCCCCTCGAGAGCCGCGATTGGCTATCCACCCCGGAGCGGGCTCATCGAGCAAGCGATGGCCAGCCGAACGATTTGCGGCGCTGGCGCGGAGGCTCTGCTCCGAGCAAGGTCTCACGCTCGAGCTGATCACCGGGGAAGCCGACGCGGAAGCACGTGAGGAGCTCTTGACCGCCTTGGCGCCCGCGAAACCCGTGCGCGAGTGGCGAGAGCTCAACCTGCTCGAGCTCGCACGCGAGCTTCGAAAAGTCAGCCTCTTCATTGGCAACGACAGCGGCCCCACCCACCTCGCGGCAGCCGTCGGCTGCCCGACCTTGGCGCTCTATGGCCCGACCGACCCCGCTCTCTGGGGAGCTCGAGGACCCGGGCCGGTCCGGCACCTCGTCAGCCCGACCGGCTCGCTGAACGACCTCGAGCTCGAAACCTGTGCGGCGGGAGCCTTACAACTGCTGAAGCTCGCTCGAACCTCAACTTGAATCGACTCCCGAGGAGGGGAGCAAACGATGAGTCTCATGATTTGGCTGTTTCCGATCGTCGGTGCCGCGATCGGATGGTTCACGAACTTCCTGGCGGTCCGAATGATCTTCCGGCCCCGCGAGCCCCACTCGATCTTGGGAGTGCGCTTCCACGGACTGCTGCCTCGACGCCGACACGAGTTCGCGGAGAGCATTGCCGAGACGGTCGAGCGTGAGCTGATCTCTCATGAAGACGTGCGGCGTGTGCTGTCGCAGCCCGAGACACATGCTCACATACTGGAAGCCATCAATGCTCGCCTCGATCAAGCCATCAAGAACCGCTTGAGCGACCTGCCACCCATGGTGTCGATGTTCGTCAACGACGACCTGATCGCGAAGATCCGGAGCGGCCTGACCAAGGAGCTCGACGACCTGATTCCCGAGGTCATGGACGGAGTGCTCGACAAGGTCGAGCATCAGCTCGACTTCAAGAAGATGGTCTACGATCGGATCGACGCGTTCCCGATGGAGCAGCTCGAAGGCATCGTGCTCCGAATCGCTCGCAAGGAGCTGCGCTCGATCGAGATCCTCGGCGGCGTCCTCGGCTTCTTGATCGGCTTGGCCCAAGTCGGACTCGTCTTCCTGACGAGACCGTGACGCGGGCGGTAAACGCTCAGACCACGAAGCGCCAGATCACGTAGCCGACCCAAGCCACCAGCATGATCACGCCCTCCCGACGGAGGAGCCGACGACGGTCCGTCCAGGCCATCACAAGCAGCGCCACCGAGAACACCAGGTTGGCGATCATGTCCTGGAGGCCGCCTTCCGGCACCGTGACCGGGAAGATCGTCGCGGTGGTCCCGAGGATGAAGAAGATGTTGAAGAGGTTCGATCCGACGACGTTGCCCACGGCCAGATCGATCTCTCCCCGCCAAGCCGCCAGCAACGAGGTCGCGAGCTCGGGCAAGCTCGTGCCGACCGCAACGACTGTCAGGCCGATGACGCCGTCCGACAATCCGGCCGAGCGGGCGAGGTCGGAGGCACCCGTGATCGTGAGCTGACCACCGCCGACGAGGCCGGCCAGCCCGACCACGCAGAAGAGGATCTGAATGACGACGGATCGCGCCGCGGTGGGTGGCACCGCCTCGATCGCTTGCCCGACGAGTGGGTCGCTGGGTCTCTTGCGCACCACGTCTCCGACGACCGTGTAGAGAAAGATCGAGAAGAAGAGGAGCAGGCACAGACCGTCGATGCGATCGATCGTAGCGACGGCCCCCCGCAGCTCGACGTCGAGCGACAAGATCAACACGACCACGCCGGCGAGGAGCATGAGGGGCAGCTCGCGCCTGACGATCCGGCTCTCGACGTCGAGGCGGAAGATGAGAGCCGTGAGGCCGAGGATCAAGCCGATGTTGCTGAGATTCGAGCCAATGACGTTTCCGAAGGCGATGTCGGTGCGCTGATCGAGGCCAGCCGAGAGGTTCACCGCCAGCTCCGGTGCGCTGGTCCCGAAGGCGACGACCGTGAGCCCGATCACGAGCGGTGGCACTCCGAACGAGCGCGCGAGGCCGGATGCTCCGCGGACGAGGAAGTCTCCGCCGACGAGCAGCAAGGCGATGCCACCGACCAGGATCAGAAGGATGAGCATTTCGAGCTCCCCCCAGGCCTCGAAGTCTCCGCCTTTAGCGCGATCACCGGTGATCGCGTTCCGGTGATCAACGGCGCACGCGACAAGAGCGGGGTGTCACTGCGGACTGCGGCTCGACCTCTTCTTGCGTCGCTTGCGAGCCACCGGATCGACCGATCGATAGGATCGTCCCGGATCCACCAGGAAGCGACCGCGCACGGCTTCGCGTCCGAGCAGCATTCGAAAGCCCATCGCATCTCGACGCGTGAGTGTCAGGTCGATCGGGTACTGGATTCCGTGCACGTGCACTTTGGTTCGGATCACGGGCCGCAGCTCTCGCTTCCCGCCCGAGTTCCGAATCCAGCGTCGATCATGGAGCGGAATCTCGGCCTCACAGGTCGTCTTCGAGTCTCGTTGCATCGGATGCAAGGTGAACCGGACCATCTCGATCCCGTCGACCAACACGATCTCGACGTCGAAGGCATGGAGCGCGGAGGAACGAGCACCCGTGTCGATCTTGGCCTTGACGGCAGCGACCCCGAGCTCGGGCAAGGCCACCCACTCACGCCATCCGATGACCTGCGCTTCCGGCTTCTTCTTCTTTTTCTTCTTCTTCTTGAGAGGCTCGCTCGAAGCCATCTTCCGAGGAGCCGGACTCGCGCCTTCTTCTTCCGACATCGCTCGCGGATCCAACGGCCTCATCGCGGATCACTCAACGATCGATACTCGCCAGCGACCCAACGGCGCGCCTTGTCGGCATAACGATGCGCTTGCTCGATGAAGCGAGCCCGTTCTTCGGCTGTCGTTTCCCTCACGATGCGCCCGGGGGCACCGAGAACGACCGCTCCGTCCGGGATACTCGTGCCAGGCGTCAGGAGTGCCCGGGCTCCGATCAAGCAGCCCGAGCCGATCGTCACGTCGGGAAGGATGACCGACCCGATTCCGATCAGGCTCCCGCGTCCGATTCGTCGTCCATGCACCATCGCGAGGTGTCCGATCGTCACATCCGACTCGATCAGCATGTCCGCATCGATATCCGGGTGCACGACCGCATTATCTTGCACATTCACACGCTCCTCGATCACGAGCTGCGCATCGTCACCCCGCAGTACAGCACCGAACCAGATGCTGCATCCGGCACCGATCCGGATGTCACCGGCGACGACCGCGCCGGGCGCGCAAAACCAGCCGTCGATCTCTTGGAGGCGACTCGTCATGCGCGAGAGTATATCAGCCGTTCGAGGCCCCACCACTCGGCACTCAGTTTCCTCCGGCGGTGCCCGGCGATCCCAATCCGAAGAGGTCGCTCCTCTTGATCGCGGCCCGGCATCGACGGTCGGGCCGCCGGAGACCTGCAAGGTCGACGCGGCCCAGCAAATCTACGCAGCCTGTATATAACTCATTGTTATAAAACGATTTGACGCTCAAGTTCCTTCGGGGTACCCTCTCTCCGTCTTGTTCGAATCCTCACAACGTCACCTGCTGCCACCGCTGGGTCGACGTTTCGAATACCGGAGGTTACCGCCATGTCCTGCCTGAAGAATATCGCTTGCTTTGCCCTCGCCCTTGCGCTCTTGGGCGGGATGGCGCTCGGCTTTGATGGATCGCCGACGCTCTCGATCGTGTCCGATGGAATCAACCCGAGCCAAGTCCGCGCAGGTGACAAGATCACCTTGACCGCCACCGGCGAGCCCCTCGACTACTGGTGGCTCGCCATTTCGCCTGTCTCGGGGACGACCAACTTCAATCTCCCGCTGGTGAACCCCTTCTCCTTGGGACTCGGCAGCCCGATCGTCTTGAACTTCTTGCCGTCGCCCTCGACCGGCTCGCTCGTCTTGGTCCAGCGCATGAACTTCGTGCCGCCCGGACTGCAAGGCGTCACGCTCTACAACCAGCTGATCGTCGGTCGCTTCGTCGCCCCCGAAGACACCGTTCTCACCGCCTTCGTCAGCAACGTCGCCTCGATCGAGTTCCCGGTCGATTGAGCTGATCTCCGCCTTCTCGATGGATCCGACAACGCAAGCGCCCGGTCCTTTGGATCGGGCGCTTTTCGTTTGCGCAGAGATCGGTAGAATCCTCGTCTGAGAGTGGGAGTGCAAACGAGAGGGTCTGTCCAACATGTTGACAGCCGGGATCGGTACGCTGGGGGCCAGACGTTGGCTCTTCACACGCTCCATCTCGGATCATGAGGCGGAGACCGGACGAGACGTCCCCCGGGGAGCTCACGAATCACGAGACGGAACATGTCGGCTGAAGCCGAGGGTCCGAAGTGATCTTCGTGAAGTTCTCTGGACCGATCGTTCGGAAGCTCTCGTTGGCGCCGTCGGAATGGAGAGACCCGAGAAGCGGTAGGAGCAGTTGATGCAGGATCGGCGATCGATCCGTCCCTTCCTGGCGAAAGTTTGCACTCGGCCCGAGCCGGGACTCCTGGTCCAGCAATCGGAGGAAGCGGAGGCTCGAATCCGGGCCTGCCAACGCCCTGCCGGCGTCCTTCATCTGCGGCTGGCCCAGCCCCACTCACGCGAACGGCCCTCCGCTTCCCTCGAGAGACCGCTCGAGTCTTTCGACCCCTGGCTCGAGGACGGCCCCGACGCTTGGCGAGCTCCTGGGTCTGACTCTCATGTCTGCCTACAAGCCGATCGCTTCGAAGTGAAGCTCGCGGACTGTGTCGGTGCCCTGAAGGGAAGCTGGGCGCTTCGGCCCGACGCCTGCGGTCTTCATCTCGAGCGTCTGCCGGGCCAGCAGGTGTTCGGGCTCGGACTCCGGGCGGACGCGTTCGAGCACGGAGGACGGCGCGCGACCTTGTGGAACGTCGATGCCTACGAGTACACCCCCGAATCCGACAACCTCTACCAAAGCTGCCCCTTCTTCCTGGTCGTTCGAGACGGCTCGGCCTTCGGCGTCTTCGTCGACAGCCCGGCGCGAACGACCTTCGACTTCGGTGCGGACGATCCCGAGCTCGTGAAAGTCTGGACGGCCGCCGACCGCCTCGAGGTCTATCTGCTCCCGGGGCCTCACCCGGCCAACGTGATCGAGCGCTTCACCGAGCTGACGGGTCGCGCGCCGCTCCCGCCTCTCTGGTCGCTGGGATACCACCAGAGCCGCTACTCCTACGCTTCGGAGCAAGAGGTCCGCGCGGTGACCCGAGAGCTTCGGAAGCGACGCATGCCGTGCGACGCGATCCATATCGACATCGACGCCTTGGAAGGCTACCGATCGTTTCACCTCTGTCCCGATCGATTCCCCGATCCGACCGGCCTCTGCACCACACTCCGCGAAGACGGCTTCCACACGGTCGTGATCGTCGACCCCGGGATCCGCGCCGTCGCCGACGAGCCGATCTTCGAGGAAGGCCTGGCGGGAGATCATTTCTGCCGTACCGAGGAAGGCGAGATCTACGAGGGGGAGGTTTGGCCGGGGGCGTGTGCGTTTCCCGACTTCTCCCGAGCCGAGACGCGGCGCTGGTTCGGAAGCCTTTACGCGCGGTTGGTCGAGACTGGCATCGCTGGCTTCTGGAACGACATGAACGAGCCGGCCGTCTTCGACCAACCGTCGCGGACCTTTCCCGAGAATGTGGTGCACCGCGGATGGGGTGAGACGCCGTGCGCACACGCCGAGATCCACAACGCCTACGGGCACCTGATGGCCCAGGCGACTTATGAAGGTGTCGCGCGCTACCGCCCCGAGCGTCGCGTCTTCGTCCTCTCTCGCGCGGCCTTCGCAGGCACCCAGCGCTACGCCGCGACCTGGACCGGGGACAGCTCCTCCAACTGGGAGCACTTTCGGGCCACCCTGCTCCAGGTGCTCTCGCTGGGACTCTCGGGACAGCCCTTCTCGGGATCCGACATCGGCGGCTTTTCGAAGAAGCCGACGGCCGAGCTCTTCGCACGCTGGCTCGAGCTCGGTGCCCTGCTGCCGCTCTGCCGCACCCACACCGAGAAGCTGACGCCGCGACAAGAGCCTTGGTCCTTCGGCGAGCCCTTCTCGAGCTTCAACCGCCGAGCCATCCAACGCCGCTATCGACTCCTCCCCTACCTTTATCTCTGCTTCTACGACGCTCACCAGCGAGGTCTTCCGGTCGCTCGGCCCCTGCTACTCGAGTTCCCCGATGATGCCGAGGCCGTGCCGATCGACGATCAGCTCATGATCGGTGGAGACGTGCTCGTCGCGCCGGTTTTGGATCCTGACATCGAAGCTCGAGACGCCTACTTTCCTGCGGGAACTTGGGTGCACCTCGAGCGCGACGAGATCGTGGAAGGACCGAGCTGGCAAACAATCGACGCCCCGCTCGGTGAACCGGCCGTCTTCGTCCGCGCGGGAAGCATCCTACCTCTCGCCGTCGGTGAGCCTCAGCACACGGGCGAGATCGAGTGGGGCCGGCCCCAGCTTCTGGCTGTCGGTCACAATTCGGCCACCGGTCGGGTGTACGAGGATGACGGCGTCTCGTTCGCCTATCGCGAAGGTGCCTACCGGCTGTTGGATGTCGAGACATCGCTCGACGGACCAAATAGTCGGTTGAGGGCCTGCAAGCGGGGCGGTGATTGGAGGCTGCCAGAGCTCGCCCTCGAGGTCGAGATTCGCCAAGTGACCTCGAGTGGCTTGGAGTGTCACAGCGGTCGCTGGCAACCGACCCGAGAGAGCACGGAGATCGTCAGGTCACACTCCGAGTGATCTTCTCGTCGAACCGTTCCTCGGAAGCCGGACCTGCGGACTGAGTTCCACCCGGAGAGCCGACTGCCAGCGTCTCCAATCCCGTCCGTCGCTGCAGCAACCAACAGAGACGCGACCGGAGTCCGTCACGTCGCTCCGTCTCTGTCGTCGCGCAACGTCGGGCCGGGATGCTTTGGGCCGACCAAATCGAGAGAGAGGTCACCTCTCCGGCCGCCCCTCACAAGTCCTGACAGAAGAGTCGACTCCCGGCGTCTTCAATCCCGGCGGTCGCCGCAGCAACCAACAGAAACGCGAACCGAGTCCTTCACGTCGCTCCGTTGAAGTCCTTCCAGCGGACTGAGGTCCGCCCTCCGGCTCAGGGAACCGACGGACGACGCGGCTTCGGCGCGACTTCACTCGACGCCACGCTGCGCGGGGCCTGGACGCCATTCGAAGCGGTGGCCTCGACGGCGGGCAGCAGGACGCGCGCGAACGCGTGCTCGATGAGTCGCGGAATGGCCGTACGCGCTGCCGAGACGAGCGCTCGAATCGGCTGAAGGCTGCCGGCGAACCCGACGCGACGGGTCAGCTCGACGAGCGTCGCTTGCTGAGCGGCGGTTGCCAAGAACGAGACCACACGATGCGGAGCCATCTGCTCGGGAGCCTCCACGAAGCGCTCGAGCTGCTGGGCGCTCGCCTGATCGAGCACTCCCCGCAGGCGCACCAGGCCTCGCTCCCCACAAGCATGGAAGGCCTGGACGACCTCGTTCGAAAGAGCCTGGACCGCCGACCGAGTCGCCTCGTTGCGATCGAGCAGGGCGAAGGCCTCCAACGAGTCATCGGCTTCGGGAGATCGGGCGAAACCGGCCTCGGAGAACGCTCGCAGCGCTTCGCCCCAAAGAACGAGTGGCAGCGGCGAGTCCGTGGAGGAGCCGGCCTCAGCCTCGATCGCCAGCTGGACGTAGGCCACACAGCGCTCGAGAGCCTCGTAGGCACGGGGAGCCGCCTCGGGATCCGAGCCGAGCCAAGGGGCCCAGGCGGTCGACAGCCAGCCGCCATTGCGAGCACGTCGGATCGCGTTCCAACCGAACGTCGCCAAGTCCGGGCCGAGGCATACCATCTTCTGCTCCTTCATTCCTTCCGGGTCGCCTCACCTCCTCGGAGGCGAATCGACGCATCGCGACCGTGAGCGGTCGCACCTCTCGACCTATCGACCGATTCCGCGTTCTTCCTGACCTCTGAAACCTGCAAATCCGAAGCGTCGAAACCTCGAGCGGCGGAGAGCATCTTCGAGTTCTCGTCACGAAGTGCCCCGAGGGTCGTAACTCCAGGACGGGCCAGATCGACGTGCCCGCCGCGTTGACGCCCCGGGCGAGCCTGATAGATTGAGACCGACCGAGTCTGGGACGCGATCACGAGGAGCGAGTCGATGGCCAACATCCGCATTCCGAAAGCCTGGGAGATTCCGAGCGGCGAGACGACGCCGCCCGAGATCTACGCCAATCGGCGACAGATCCTCCGCAGCTTCGGCTATCTCGGCCTCGGCGCCCTCATCGCGCGGACCGGTCTGGCCGGTTGCCGAACGCAGCAAGACGACGCGCCGCCCTTCAAGAAGCGGGCCCCGGAGGGAGTCTTCCCGGCCAAGCGCAACGAGGCGTTCACGCTCGACCGCGCGATCACGAAGGAAGGCGTCGCGAGTCGCTACAACAACTTCTACGAGTTCACGACCGACAAGGCGCGCGTCTGGGGCCTGGCGAAGGACTTCGAGACTCGTCCCTGGCAAGTCGAGGTCGGTGGCCTTGTCCACAAGCCGCAGAAGTTCGACATCGACGACCTCCTGAAGAAGATGCCTCAGGAAGAGCGCCTCTATCGATTCCGTTGCGTCGAAGCCTGGGCGATGGCCGTGCCTTGGACGGGATTCCCATTGAAGGCGCTCATCGATCGCGTCGAGCCGAAGGGCCAAGCCAAATACGTTCGCCTGACGACGTTCAATCGACCCGCGCAAGCGCCCGGTCAGAAAGCCCAGCCCTGGTACGACTGGCCCTACGTCGAAGCATTGCGCATGGACGAGGCCAACAACGAGCTCACTCTCCTCGCCACCGGCATCTACGGCCACGAGATGCCCATGCAGCACGGCGCGCCCATTCGCCTGATCACGCCTTGGAAGTACGGGTTCAAGAGCATCAAGTCGATCGTGAAGATCGAGTTCGTCGCCGACAAGCCGAAGACGTTCTGGAACCAGGCCGTCCCCAAAGAATACGGCTTCTACGCCAACGTCACCCCCGACCGCCCCCATCCCCGCTGGAGCCAGGCGAGCGAGCGCCTGATCGACACCGGCGAGCGCATGAAGACCCAGCCCTTCAACGGCTACGGCGAGCAGGTCGCCAAGATGTACGAAGGCATGAAGAAGTCCGACTGGAGCTTCTGAGGGACGCGTCTTCGTCAATCCCAAGTCCGCGGCCGCGGCGTGGCGGTCTCTTCGAACCACTCTCTCACCGTCGTCGCTCGCGCGCGGGACGGCCCGCCGGGACTGAAGGTGAGCACGCGTCGACTTGCCGAACTCCGTTCGTGTCTCCGTTGAACACGTCGTCCCATCGGACCGCCGGCTTTCAGCCGGGATCGTTACACCTTCGGCTAGACGTTGGCTCTCCGCCTGCTCGATCTCGAGGCGAGGAGAGCGGCCGTTGACAAGTCCTCAGCGTTCTGCTCGTTTGAACGCATAGCCGCATTCATCGACCGACGAGAAGGACTCATCACGATCGAGCCGCAGCCACCTCCAGCGGTCCCGCTCCGACTCGCCCGTGGTCGTCATGCTTCCGGGAAAGGGGAGTCATGCCACTCGAGAATGCTCATCGCAC
>JAJDCO010000105.1 GCA_029260795.1 Planctomycetota bacterium
GGGCTCCGGCTCCACCCCGTGCTCCAAGCGACCCTCACCAGCAGTCAAGCTCAAACGCCGCCTGTCACGATCCCGAGCACCGCGCCTCTGATCGAGATCTTCTACGCCGGCTTCACCTTCGACCTCACGGCCGGCACCTACGTCACCGTCTTCCCACCCCACTCCTTCACCATCCAGCCGGGCCCATAGCGATCGATTAACGGCGAGCGCGACAGCCTCGCGCTCGCCGGCTCACACGGCTGGATGTGGACGGAGGGAGCGCTGTCGGCAATGCTATTCGTATGGCAAACATCCCAAGGAACACCCCAGACCGAGGCTCCGTCTGGGAGAACAACAGCCGCCTGCTGTTGTTCGATCCGCCGGCCGCGGGTGGGGGCATCAACCTCCAGCAGCCGGACCTGGTCGTCGACCTCGGTGAGACGGCCTGTATGGGCCTTTGGGTCGGGTCGGCCTTCGGGAAGTGCACCTGCACGGGGTTGGTCGACATCGTCATCGGCCGCAGCCAGACGTTCTCCGTCCACCGCGTCGGCACGAGTCCTCTGAGCGTCGGGCCGGCCCTCTTCAGTAGCCAGGGGCTGGGCGCGCAGATCGGCGCCTTCAACTCGATCGAGGTCGCTCGGTCCATTCCGGCGGGTCAAGGCAACAAGCAAGACTACCTCTACGTCGGCAGTGACGCTTATGTCCATGCGTTCACGACGGCCAAATACTCCGTCGGAATGCATTGAGCGAACGGGAGGAGACGATCATGAGAACAAGAATCACCGTCTTTCTGGCATTGCTCTGCATGTTTCTTCGATCCGAAACCGCGTCGGCAAACGACTACTTCGTCGACGCCGTGAACGGTAGCGACGCCACGGGAGACGGTTCGGCGCAGAGCCCTTGGCAGACGATCACCTATTCGTTCAGCCAGATCCCGGGACCCGACGACACGCTCTGGGTCGAACCCGGGGTCTATGACGCTGCGCTCGGGGAGGTCTTCCCTCTGACGCCGATGCCGAAAGTCAGCCTCGTCTCGCTCGCAGGGAGGGAGGTGACTCGAATCGTCGGAGATGGAGTCAACGACCTCATCGTGTTACCGGGAGCAGACCAAGTCAATCCTTCACGACCCTTGATAGAGGGATTCACCCTCGAGAACGCTCATGATGCCATTGTCCTCAGGGAAGGCCATGCTGAATTGATTGCGCTGACCCTTCGGAGCTCGACCGTTACCAATAACTCGAGAGCAGGGGTCTATCTCGGATCGGGTCTCTGGAGCAACGGGGTCAAGGTCATCGAGTGCTCGATCTCGCAGAATCTCTACGGCGTTCTCATGAATGGCGCGACCAGCGAAGGCAGCGGCCTTGAGCTCGAGGACTCTCTCATCGAGAACAACCTTTCTCATGGCATCGCCATTGTGGACGGTTTTCTCTTCGCGAGATCCGATCGGGACGTCATTCGCAACAACGGCGGCGCCGGCTGGTGGCAAACGACGACTCTAGAAGTGCAGTCGTCACTGACGAACACGACGATCTCCGGGAATGCCGGGGGCGGGTTTTACGCCCATGCTGATGTTCAAGGGACATACCCTTACCACTTCTATCCCGTGTCTCAGATCGGAGCTCTCGCATGCATCGTATACGGGAATAGCGGTTTCGGCGGCGCCTTGGAGGCCGGAACTGCGGGCGGAATTGGCCAGGTTACGAACTCGATCGCTTGGGGCAACTCACCGGTCGATAACGTCAACTTCAAGGCGGTGTACTCCGATGTCGGAACGGGTCAGAACTTCGGATCTGGCGTGATCTCGATCGATCCCCGCTTCGTGGATGCGTTGAATGGCGATTTTCGATTTCGGCATGACTCCCCCTGCATCGATACTGCAAACAACTCGGCTTCGCCCCGCACCGACTTTGAAGGCCAGCCGCGCCCCTTCGACGGGAACTCCGACGGGACAGCAAGAGCCGACATGGGCATCGACGAGTTCACGGCCTGCGCGTTCCCGGCCGGGCCGGCCAAGACCGGGCAGCCGTTCTCATTCCAAGCAGAGGCCCCGCCCGCCGAGGACGGCCATCTCGTCGTCCTCCTCCTCGCCGGCGCCACCGCCGGCGAAGGCCCCGGCATCCCGCTGCCGGGATCGGGCGGCCTGCGGGTCGACCTCGAGAGCGACGCCCTCTTCCAGCTCGGCCTCCGCCTCCACCCCGTGCTCCAAGCGACGCTCGCCAACAGCCAAGCCCAAACTCCACCCGTCACGATCCCGAGCACCGCGCCTTTGATCGAAGTCTTCTACGCCGGCTTCACCTTCGACCTCACGGCCGGCACCTACGTCACCGTCTTCCCACCCCACTCCTTCACCATCGAGCCGGGCCCATAACGATCGACTAACGGCGAGCGCGACAGCCTCGCGCTCGCCGGCTCCATGAAGGAAAGGCGCGGAGCCGCTGACGACATTCGTGACGGAAGACGGATTCCGTTGAGCGTCGGTGTCGGGCAAGAAAGCGTGGACCGACAAGCGTCGAGTCCGCGGTGTACGAGGTTGTGGCGCCGCTCTCTCGATCAAGTCATTCGACGCCGGCTCGTCCCGCCGCCGTTCGACGAATGAGATCGGCCGCCGTG
Organism: Planctomycetota bacterium; assembly: GCA_029260795.1. Taxonomy (GTDB): domain Bacteria; phylum Planctomycetota; class OFTM77; order OFTM77; family OFTM77; genus OFTM77. The sequence goes on from JAJDCO010000105.1 coordinate 2,590, forward strand.
TCGGACTCCGTTCACGTCTCTGAATCACATGCGCTGTCCATGAAGGAAAGGCGCAGAGCCGCTGACGACATTCGTGGCGGAAGACGGATTCCGTTGAGCGTCGGTGTCGGGCAAGAAAGCGTGGATCGACAAGCGTCGAGTCCGCGGTGTACGAGGTTGAGTCGGCCGCTCTCTCGATCACGTCATTCGACGCCGGCTCGTCCCGCCGCCGTTCGACGAATGAGATCGGTCGCCGTGTCGGACTCCGTTCACGTCTCTGAATCACATGCGCTGTCCATGAAGGAAAGGCGCGGAGCCGCTGACGACATTCGTGACGGAAGACGGATTCCGTTGAGTGTCGGTGTCGGGCAAGAAAGCGTGGACCGACTGGTCTTCCTCGCTGAGGTCACACCTGCAAACGACTATTTGCAGTCAACGGTAGCGACGTCACGGGTGACGGCTCGGCGCAAATGCCTTGGCAGACGATCACCTTTTCGTTCAGCCAGGTTCCGGGGCCCGATGACACGGTCCTCAGTCGCGTCGCACCAGAACCCAGAGCGTGGGGCTGATCCGGCTGAACTCGGTGTCGCCGTGTCGCCAGCCCAGCCAGCGTGGGCCGCCTTCGAACCGGTAGACGGTGTAGCCGCTCGGGCCGCCACGCAAGGCCATGAAGTAGCTGCTGAGCTCGGGGGAGGTGAAGCGAGTGAAGTAGTTCGAGGTCAGAACGACGGCGGCCGGCCGACGAGCCGTCAGGGCTGAGAGAGAGAAGTCTGCGGGCGGTCGCTCGGCTGGGATCAACCGTGTGACCTCGTATCCAAGCTCGGGCAGGCGAGGGAGGTAGGTGTCGAAGGCATAGACCTCGACCGAGGCGGGTGGCGGCAGTCGCTCGAGGAGGAAGGCCTCAGCTTCGTAGCGCGAGTCGAGGAGCAGACTCGCATCGATGCGGGCCCCCCAACCGACGCAGAACAGCATCGTGCCTCCGACCAGAGTGCGCGCCAGCCAGCGGGCTCGACCGGGCGCGTGCCAGGTCCGCGTCAGGGCCAAGCCGGCCAAGGGAGCCAGGAAGAGCAGCGTGGGCAGCGCGAATCGGTGATAGGCGAAGCGGATCGATGCGATGGAGCCGACGTAGTAGACGATCAGCGGCACCAGCAGCACGCCCAGACGACGGGGATCGCGAGCCAGCAGCACGCCTCCGATCAGCGTCCAGATCATGACGGGCCAGCCGCTGCCGGAGACGACGTAGGTCACGAAGCGTTGCAGCAGAGAGAGCTGCCCGGCCAGCGTTGCGGGAACCTCGATGTAGGGCTGGGTGCCGCCGCCCGACGTCCAGTACTCCCAACGCTCGAGCCACACGTCGAAGGCGAACAGCCAGTTGTTGACGAAGGCGAAGACGAGGGCCGCGCTCACCAGGCCGGCTGCTACGGGCTTCCACGATCGGCGGTCTCGGAGCCAGATCAGCGTGATCCAGAGCGCAAACCCGACGAAGACCGAGTACACCTGCTCCTTCGTCCCGAGGGCGATCGAGGCGACGGCACCCAGCGCCACCGCGCGTCGGATGCTCCATCGATCGAGGAAGCCCAGCAGAAGCACGAGCGCGAGAGCCGTCCAGAACAGCGCCGGAACGTCGACGTTGCCGAGATGAGCGAACAGGACGAGATAGACGTTTCCGAGTGTGACCAGCATCGCGAAGGGCGCGGCTCGGGGGTCGCCGAACAACCGCGCCGTCGCTCGCCCCACGAAGTGCACGATGCCGATCGCCATGACGACGCTGACCAGGCGAGCCAGGAGCATGAGCATGCTCAGGGCGTGCAGCGGATCCGTGAAGCCATAGGGAAACTCGACCTGCGGATCTCTCCAGGCCGAGGTCACGGAGAGGAAGCCCAGGTAGGGCGCGTAGACTCCGGCGAGGAGGGCGTGATGGACGGGTGGGTACTTTTGGAAGCCGGCGAAGCGTTGGTAGGCCGACTTGAGGGGGCCGATGGGAGTGGGGTCGTCGTTCGACCAGGTCGAGTAGCCGGGGAGGCCCCAGTCGATCCCGATCAGGAACATCACGGCCGCGAGCGCCAGGATCGTGACTCGGACGACACGCCCTGATGACGACTCGATCCCGCTGAGCTCAGCTCCAGACGCCGTAGACATACTTTCCGATGCTGAAGACGATTCCTAGGCCGATGGCGATTGCCAAGAAGACCAAGAGCGCGATCCAGAGGAGCTTGCCGAGCTCGACCAGGGTGGCGCGCAGCTCTTCTCGTTCTTCGTCCATAGATGCTCCTGCGCCTGCAGACCGGGGCCGGGTCACGAGTGACCCACCCTCGGCGGGCAGGCCCCGCGACCACTCCTGTCACCAATCGGTTCGGAGCCGCGAGCGAAGGGTCATTGGATACACCGAGTCTCGAAGCGTCAAGGCGTCCGTCGCTCGAAGCCCGCCCGTCGGGCCGCCTGCCGGCCGAACGGCCCCGATTGGCTCCAGCTCGACTCTCTTCGCAGACGATAGATGCCCGAGAGTCCTTCTCGCCCACCGGTCCCCCGTGGACCTTGGAATCGCCCGCACTGTCCTCGAGAGCTCATGTCGAATCGTCCCGAGAGTGACGCCTGCCCCCAGCGAGATCATCCCGTGGACCCGAGCGTGCTCGCTCCACTGGAGTCGATTCATAATCGAGCGGGTGAGTCGGTGGCCGAGGTGCTGATTCGGAGCTTTGTTCAGGAAGCGCCGGAGCTCTTGGAAGGCGTGAAGCTGGCCGCCCGCAGCTCGGACTGGACGCGCGTCATGATGCTGGCCTGCGCCCTGCGCTCCACGAGCGAGCTGATCGGAGCTCGCCGAGTCACTCAGCGCAGCGTCGATCTGGAGCGCGCCGCTCGTACGGGCTGGCAAGATCGGATCCGCCGCCTGATCGCGTTGCTCGAAGCCGAGCAGGCTCGCGTGATGCGCTGGCTCACGACCCGGGCCTCCGAATCGGCTGCCAGTGTGCCGCCGATCGAATCGGAGCGCCCCTCGGCTCGCACGCCTCGCCCCTGATCGGGCCTGCGCTTCGAGCGTTCCCAGAGAGAGCGCCCGGGCTGGATCGACAGGCGCCGCGCTCTCGCATCACGGCGGACTCCGTCCCCACGGCAGGCGCACGCGATCGTCGGAGGGAGGAGGCTGGCGCCTTCCCGCCCTAGCCGGCGGAACCAGCTCGTTTTCGGTTGCTACCGGTTCGGCAGGATCGCCGCAGCCTCACCGGAAGGATCGGAACGCTCGCCCCGATCTCCAAGGGCTATGCGCGGGCTGATGGATCGCCTCAAGTCCTTCCCGGGGTCGCATCGATAGCGGACTCCGAAGCCTAGTGACCAACCTCAGACAACTCACGAACTCGGCGTTCGTCTCGCTGCTGCGTCCGAGCCCGTTGTCCGACCCCACGGGAGGACTGTCGATGCTGCGTCTCATCGCCGCGCTGCTGTGCCTGATGGCGGCCGCGCCCCTTGGTGCTCAAACGCTCACTCACATCCAGGTCCTGAATGACACGGACCACGCTCGAGATCAGGAGATCGTGTCTTTTGGGATTCCGTTCGCGGAAGGAACGCTTCGGGCCCAAGACCTCCCTTACCTGGTCGTCACTGACCCACAAGGTCGTGAGGTACCTTCCCAGTACCGAATCCTGGCGCGCTGGACTCCTGGCGAGTCCTTGCGTTGGGTGCTGGTGACGTTTCCGGCGACGGTCGAAGGGAAGAGCCGTTCCGTCTACCGCCTCGCCCGCACGGAGACTCGCCACAACTACCAGGGCCGCTCGGCCGGGCAGGACATGGCGACCGTGCAGACCTTTATGCGTCCGGGGCTCTTCGAGTTCGTGCTGACGGACCACTTCGACAACCAGTACGTGGCGGTCCAGCCGCGAATCAGCCTGGTCGAGGCGGGTCCTCTCAAGTCGATCGTCCGCTTCGATGCTCGCTTCCGCACCCAGCCCGGCAATGGCATCAAGCGCGATTTCCTCTGGGGAACCGGCTACGTCACGTTCTTGAGTGATGCGCAGGGCTCCAAGCGTTTCGTGAAGATGGACTGGTACCTGAAGAACAGCTACACGGTGCGCCCGCTCGGCAACGTTCGGTTCAAGAGCCTGTTCGCACAGGTGAGGCACGGAGGGCGAGAGCCCTATGCGATGCTGGGGACGCCGCTCGAGCCCGTGGACGAGCTGCCGGCCAGTGATGGACGCTTCGGGGCACTGTATCAGCCGGAGCTCTTCGGCTGGGGTGGTGACGCGACGCGGAACATCTCGATCGCGATCCGCAAGGCGTGGCAGACCTTCCCGAAGGCTGTCGGAATCGACTCGAACTGGACGCGAGCCTGGCTCCTTCCGCAAGGCGACTACACGCTGCCCGATGGCGCGCACATGGGCGTGAGCTTCATGCTGGCGTGGAATCAGCCGGCGGCACAGGCCTACGAGGCGTCCGAGGCGTTTCACAAGCCGCTGACCTACAAGCTCAACACCGAGTACCTGCGGGCGACGCGCGCTTGGGGTGACTTCGGTGCCATCACCAGCGTGCCGGAGGGCACCTGGCTCGAGGACATGGCCTACAGCTCGTACAACTACGGCTGGCAAGAGTTCGGCGAGATCTACCACTCGACGCACACGACGGGTAGCCCGCGCAATCGATACAGCTACCTGCTTCCGTATATGCAGACCGGCGAGCGACGCCACCTCGACTGGGTCGAGGATCAGATCAACGTCTCGATGAACCTCCGGCCCTATCACTGGAACACGTTCGAGAAGGCGTTCGACTTCGACGACTTCCAAGGGGACTCACTCTGGGATGGATACTGGCACTGGAAGTGGCCGGGAACCGGCTATCAGGCGCGCCAGTCGATTCCCGAGAGCTATGCCCCGTGGCGCACGGACTGGAGTGGTCCCTGGAATGGTTATGACTTCGAGCACATGACCATCGACGACCTGCGGGACTACTACTACGTGACCGGACATCCGAAAGCGCTCGAGGCGATGGAGGAGGTCGGTCAGGGCCTGCGCAGCTACAAGATGTCGTGGGACAGTCAGTACAAGGTGCACTCGGCCCGCGTCCTCGGTTGGTGCCTCCGAGCGTTCGTCGATCTCTATCGCTTGACGAGTGACGAGGAGTACTGGGCAGCCGCCACCAACATGATGCGCCTCGTGCTCGACCACGATGGCGAGCGTTACTACTACGAGGACGGCTTCGTCGACGGCTGGGAGCCGTTCGTTCTCGCCGGCCAAGTCAAGCGTGGCCAGTCGAACTACGACCACTTCAAGCCGTGGATGTCGGCGGTCGGTGGCATCGGAATGATGCACTACCTCGATATGCTGCAGCGTCGAGCCGCGGCCGGCAAGTCGGACGAGATCTCGCCCCAACGCGTTCGCAGCTACGTGATCGACACCGCCAAGCTGATCAACGAGATGGGTTGGATCCCGAACGAGGGCTTCATCTACGAGCTCGACATCTATGACGAAGCCAACAACGACGAGACCTACGGCAGCGCTTCGGGTACAGCGGAGTGGAACGTCGAGTTCCTCGCGCTCGTCTCGAAGCTCGCCAACGACCCATCGTTGTTCGAGACCGGTCGCTGGATCATGAACGTCCAGATGAGCAAGGGCGACCTCCGCGGAGATCCTTGGTATCAGGCCGCCCTCGAGATCGCCGGCATGGCCGGAGACGACTAAGACCTGTTCAACGCTCTCGGTGCCCGCTCGTCGGGCGCGAACACGGGGCCGTCGATTCGCGAGATCCGAGATCTCGCGAGGCGCCGGCCCCGTGGCCTTTGGTTGGGCGATCGAATCGGAGCCCTTCCAGCAGGCTTCACCCTATCGTTGCAAAACGAAGCGCTGACAGACCGTCGCCTCGGAGGCCCGAATTCATTCGGGTGGGAGGTCGTCAGCCCTTCCGAAGCCGTCGTGATCGCCGAGGGCGTCTCCAGCGGACTGAAGTCCGCCCTGCGGTTTGGCCATCGTGTCAGTCCGCTTCGCAGTCGGTCTCGCGTGACGAATTCCGTCAGTGGCTCTGCGCTCTTGCACGGGCATGGGGTACAGAGACCCGAACGGAGTTCGACACGTCGCGCAGCCTGATCCTCGCGGCCTGTCGACGGGGGCGATTTGCTTTCGAAGAGCGTGGGAGAGAGAGCGGGGCGCGAGAAGCCCTCTTACCCGACTGAACAGGGCCTCCGAGGCGGCGGACTCCCTCCCGGAAACCTCTAGTCATACCCCGCGACACGGATGGCGACCTGGTACCACGGGTTGCCGCGGAGCTGCTCCTTGGCGACGTGGATGTCGAGCACCCACTTGGCGGGCAGGAAGTACTTGGGGTTGCCGGTCAGGCTCGACATCAGCATCAGGAACTCGACATTCCACTCCGCGGTCCCGTCGGAGTGCCCGTAGTAACCGTCCCGGCTCTCGTCGTAGATGTCGGTCTCGTAGATGAAGCCCTCGTTCGGGATGAAGCCGTAGTCGATGATCATCTCGGCCGTATCGACGAGGTACCGGAAGATGCGCTGGAGGGAGATCTTCAATGGGAAGCCAGCGCGGCGGCGCCGGTAGCTGACGTCGAGGAATCGTGTGAGACCGACTCCGGCGATGGCCGACATCCACGGCTTGAAGTGGTCGTAGTTCGATTGGCCGTTCTGGATTTTCTTGTCGAAGAAGAACGGCTCCCAACCGTTCGGCCAGCCGTCGACGATCTTGTATCGCCAGCCGTCCCGTAGCAGCGCGGTCTCCACGAGGTGCTCCGCCGCTTGCCAATACTGCTCGTTGCCCGTCAGCTGGTAGCCGTCGAGCAATGCTCTCAGACACCAGCCCAGCACGCGGCCCGAATGAACGTGCGTGTCCGGCGCCCAACACATCTCGTAGCTGCGGTAGCCCTGCAGGATCTCCTCGATCGACTCGAGCGCCTTGGGATGACCCGTGACCAGGTAGTAGTCCCGCAGGTCGTCGATGGTCATGTGCTCGAAGTCCCAGCCGTTCCAAGCACCGCCCTGATCGGACCGCCAAGGCGAGTACTCGGACGGGATGTTTTGACGAGCCGTATAGCCGGCACCCGGGCGCCGCCACTCCCAGTACCCGTCCCAGAGCCGATCGTCGAGGAAGTCGTTCCGGTTGAACTTCTTCTCGAATGTATTCCAGTGATAGGGACGTTGGCTCATCGAGATGCGGATCTGGTCCTCGACCCACTCGAAGTGCTCGCGTCGACCGGTCTGCATGTAGGGCAACAAGTAGCTGTACAGGTTGCGCGGGCTGCCGGTGGTATGGGTCGAATGATGGTACTCGCCGTACTCGGTCCAGCCGTATCGCTTGAGCTTCCACTCGAGGCTGGGGAGTGGCATGCCTTCACGCACGGTCGTGACGATTCCGAAGTCGCCCCAGGCCCGCGTGCTCTTCAGGTAGCCTTGCTCGATCTTGGTCGTGAGCGGCAGATTGAAGGCCTGAGACCAGGCGCCGGCAGCTACGGCCGGAATGTCGATCGCCGCCTGCAGGATGACTCCCATGTGGGCACCGTCACCGAGGACGTGGTCGCCATCGGGAAGGAGCCAAGCGCGCACGTGGTCGGGATGAACGCTCACCGCCTTGGGATAGGTCTGCCAGGCGCGTCGAATCGCGAAGGCGGCATTGTTCGCGCCGTCGCCTCCCCAACCCCAGAGGTCGGGTTGGTACAGCTCGCCGAAGTAGCCCTTGGCCGCCGGGACGGGCTGCGGGGACCCGATCGGGTCTCCGAAGATCGCGCGCGGCTGGCTCGAGTTGTGCCGAAGCTTGAGGAAGACGTTCTTGAAGCGCACGTGACCGAGTGGCCGCAGCGTGTAGGAGTTCTTCAAGAACCACTCGAGGCGGTAGTAGGGGCGCGGATTCTCGCCGTCGTGGTAGAGCGTGATGTACGCGGTCGACCAGAGAAAGTCGCGGGGGAATGCCGGGTGGCGGTGGTAGCCATCGACGCGAATCAGCGTCTTGATCGGCCCCGACTCCTCGAGCGTCAGCCGCGGCTCGGACGCGCGAAACTCGTTGTCGAAGTGATCGGTGACCACCGCCTCCAAGACCCGATTGCGGAAGAGAGCTCGCACCATCGCGAGGTCGTCATCCGCATCGCGTCCCGAGTAGCTGTGAGGTTGATCGTCCAACCACACCGAGTAATCGGTCTTCGATTGAGCCGGGACCGAGGCTGGAAACGTCAGCAAGACCCACTTCAGCGACGAGAAGGGCGTCCAACGCGCCAGGATGCGAGTCTGGGACGGCACGACCTTGTTGTCGGGGCCGAGCACGACCAGTCGAGGAAGATCGGCCGCGTGCAGCCGCCCTTCGGCAAAGGGGACTCCGAATGAGACGACCTCGCCTTGGCGAGAGAGATCGGTGTCATTCAGCACGCTGAGGCCCATGATCCGCTCAGGGCCGGCGAACGCACTTGCGGTCGAGAGCCAGCACGCCAGAAGGAAGACCAGTCGGGTCATCGCTTCATCTCCGGGTAGGGCGCGGAAGCCGGGACGCTCCGAAGTATGAACCGAAAGGCCCAACGGTTCTCACTTCGGGCGCTCTGTCTCATCCCGCGGAAGATGAGGACCGCCACCACGGTTTCGGGTTGTGAGTGTAGGAGAGCATCCGCCCACAGCCCGACGCCGGAGAGTTCCCTCCGGACGTACCACCAGCCGGACGGCAATGCTCACCGCATTGCGCCGCCGGCGATACTCGCCAGGCCGTTTCCGGATTGGTTGCTACTGCTGGAGTCTTGGTTCAGTGTTCCTCTCCCCAGCTCGCGAGAGAGGGCAGCATGGTAGGGAGGGGGCTGGTTGAGATCAAGTGCGATCCGGGGGTTGCGGGCTTTCGGCAGGATCTCGAGGAAGCGTAGATTCCGTTTGGTTCCGCCCCTGGGGGGGGTATTCTTCTCACCGAGTCAGGGCTCGTCTCCCGGCGGGCTCACATGGGAAAAGGGCAGTCGCCCCTTCGAGACAACTCCCTCTCGGTCCTGGATCGAGCTTCACGGCGCCGTGGTTGACCGCTGTCGTTGAGGCACGTGTCCGAGAGAAGGTCCCTACCTTCGGGGGAAGGTGGACCTCGTCCGACTCCGTTCGTCCCTGCGTTGCCACAGAGGGGATGGGCCGAGTCCGGGTTGTCGTCGCGGTGTGTCGACTGCGCGAGTCGAGTGCATGCACGCTGAGACCGATTGTCCTCAGGGACGGTCTGTCCAGAACGAGTGCGGCTCTCGCTCGCGAATCGAACGAGGGAGCCACTCGATGCGCCGCCTGCTAGCCTCGGTCTTCGCCTGGGTCGTTCTCGGAGCGACCAGTCTTCACGCGCAGACCTGGAACGTCACCGATCTCTCCGTGCGCAACGACACCGATCGTGCTCGCGACGGCGAGGTCGTCTCCTTCGGTGTCCCCTTCTCGGAGGGCGCCCTCTTCGAGGAGGCGTTTCCATTCCTGTTCGTGACCGATGCCGCCGGGCAAGAGGTTCCGTCACAGTATCGCGTACTGGCGCGCTGGACGCCGCACGCCTCACTTCGCTGGGTGCTCGTCACGTTTCCAGCCACGGTGGGCGCGCAGTCGAACGCGACTTATCATTTGAACGCCGGATACCAGCCGCGCCAGTACGCCGGGCGCAATGCCACCGTCGATGCGATGGTCGTTCGCAGCCTCTTCGAGCAGGACATGCTACGAGCGATCGTGACCGACCCGTTTGGCGATGAGTACCTCGCGCACTCGCCCGAGATCTCGATCGTCGAGGCCGGTCCTCTCAAGACCATCGTGCGAGCCGATGCCTATCATCGCTCGGCGCCGGGTCGCGGCATCGGCCGCGACTACCTCTGGTCGACCGGATACTTCACGTTCTACCAGGGCACGTCCGGCAATCAGCCTCAGGTGCGCGTCGACTGGTACCTGAAGAACTCCTATACCGATCGCCCGCTCGGGAACGTGCGTCTTTCGCAGTTCACGATCGCTCTCCGTCATGGTGGCGGCGCGGCTACGAGTGCTCACTTTGCCGGTGGGATCGAGGGATCGCTCGAGAGCGGCGCGCGTCTCGACTACACCGACGCGACGCCGAGGCCACATCTCTTCGGCTGGGGCGGCGACGCGCAAGCGAATGTCGCGATCGGTATTCAGAACGCCTCGCAGACCTTCCCCAAGGCCACGTCGGTCGATGCGCAATGGACCCGCGCCGAGGTGCTCCCCCAGGGCGAGTACGTGCTCGCCGATGGCGCTCATCTCGGCTGTCGCATGATGCTGGCCTTCAACACGACGCCCGCCCAGACAGAGCAGCTCCTCGCCGACTTTCACGAGCCCCTGCTGTATCGGCTCGACGCCGGCTACTTGCAGGAAACCAAGGCGTGGGGCGATTTCGGTCCCGTCGCTCGGGTGGCGGAAGGCACCGACGTGCCGAGTCTCGGTGGAAGCACACGGGTCGGCTGGAACGAGTTCGGCGAGCTGTTTCACTCGACCCACGCCACCGGTAGCCCACGCAACCGCTACAGCTATCTCCTTCCGTACCTCCAAACCGGGCTTCGTCACCACTTCCAGTGGGTCGAGAACCAGCTTCACGTCTCGATGAACCTGCGGCCCTACCATTGGACGACGTACGAGCAGAGCTTCGACGCGGATGACTTTCCGGAGGACCGCCTCTTCGACGGCACTTGGGACTGGCGTCGACCCGGTGCCGGATTCCTCGCCCGTCAGGCGATGCCGGCTCGCTACGCGCCTTGGCAGTCCGCCACCGGCGGCCCTTGGAACGGCTGGGATCAGGAGCACCTGACTGTCGACGACCTGCGCGACTACTACCTCGTGACGGGCGACCCCAAGGCCCTCGAGTCGATCGAGGAGATGGCGCAGGGTCTCCGCACCTACGAGATGTGCCGCAATCCCGACGAGCGCGTGCACTCGGGCCGCGTACTCGGCTGGGGTCTCCGCACGCTGATCGAGGCCTATCGTCTCACCGGTGACGAGGACTACTGGCAGTCCGCCTCGTCGATGGTGCAGTCCGTGCTCAATCACGATGGCGAGCGGTTCATGCTGAACCAGCAAGGCTACTTCATCGGCTGGGAGCCGCTGATCTACAAGAACGCCCTGCGCCGGGGTGTGACCAATTACGATCACTTCAAGCCGTGGATGTCCGCGGTCGGAGGCGTCGGCCTCGTGTTCTACCTCGACCAGGTCGGGCGACGCGCCCAGTCGGGCCACGCGCCGGATGTCGACCCGGGTCAGCTCACGACATTCATCGTCGATACGGCGAGGTTGATCGACAGCATCGGCTTCCGACGGAATCAGGGTTTCATCTACGAGGTCGACATCTACGACGACTTGCGACGGTATGCCGGCGGGATCTCGGGTACGGCCGTGTGGAACGTCGAGTTCCTGGCCCTCGCCGCCTCGCTGAGTGGAGACTTCTCTCTCTTCCAGCGCGGACAGCTCCTCATGCAGATCCAGATGATGCAGCGCGACCTGCGCGGCAACCCTTGGTACCAGGTTGCCCTCCGAGTCGCCGGGCTCGACTGAGACAACGACAATCAGGAGCGAGGCCGACCGTCTTTAACTCCCTGGAGACGAACGGTCTCGCTCCTCGACACCGGTCAGTCCTGTCGACTGGCCGGCCGACAGGCCGCCTGCAGCGAATACCCCGCACGCTGCAGGCGGTGTCTTTTTATTCGGACCCAAGGTCGTCGGCGGCTCAAAGGTCACATCATTTGATACTCGTGATCCCCGAAGCAAGGGACCACGGACAACAACTTGGACCCCCGGCTTTCAGCCGATGCGTAACGCCTGGTGAATCGTGGACTCTCCGTGCAACGCCTCGTCGGATCCCGGCCTCAGAGTCCGATATCGAGAGAGCGGAGAGTCCAAGTGTTGCCGACGACGTAACGATCCCGGCTGAAGCCGACGGTCGGAGGAGACGAGTCAAGAGCGGACCCTGAAGCCGACGGTCGGAGGAGAAGCGCGTCGTTGGCTCCGCTTCTTTGTGGAACGCTATCCTGTCACGGACGTTCGGCAGTAGCAGGAGCCGGGCGGTACGATGTCGGCGTGCTTCCAAGCCTCCTGGAATCGGCGCTCGACCTCGGCGGCCTCCTCGAGCTGCCCGGTGCGGCGAAGGCATTCGGCGAGGCCGTGCAGCGACCAGCCGTTCTCGGGGTTGTGTTCGAGGTCTTCGCGGTAGACGGGGATCGCCTCGGCGAAGCGTTCGGCCTGGACCATCAAGGCTCCGAGTGAGTGACGCGCCGGTTGCATCCAGCCCCAAGGCTCGTCGTAGCGGAGCAGGTCGTCCAAGCGCACTGCTTCTCTCAGGCGTGCGAACGCGGCTTCTTGCTCGCCCTTTCGGAAGAGCAGCTCTCCTTCGAGCATCGCGTGGGCGATCGCGAGCACGCTCGCGGCCGCGTTGTTGCCGATGAGCGCCGTCTCGGGGACGTTCGCGATGGCGGTCGTGAATGCGGCGAGCTCGCGCTCCGCCTCCTCGACGTTGCCGGGGACGGCATAGGCGACACCGCGAGCGTAGTGCCAGAAGGCCGTCGTGACGGGAAGGATCTCGGCGGGCGTCGGCTGAGCCAGGATCTCGTCCCAACGACCGAAGCGCACGAGCGCGTGCAGGGGTGCCGCCATGAAGCCGTCGAGGAAGTCCGGGAACTCGGCGACGGTCTCGATGGGAATCGAGGCGACCAAGTCGCGAGCCGCCTGGATGGCCGTCTCGCTGCCGCCTTCGAACATCGCGGACCAAGCGAGGAAGTGATAGTTGTGAGCTCGATAGAGCGCGTAGAAGCCGTCTTCCGACGTGCGCTGCATGTATCGGGTGTCGGCCGCGACAGCCTTTTGATTGGCCACGACTGCGTCATGATAACGACCGACGCGCTGGTAGATGTGCGCCGGCATGTGCACGAGATGACCGGCGTCGGGAATCAGATCCCGCAAGCGGTCCGCGGCTCCGAGGGCCCGATCGGGCATCGGCGACGCTTCCATCGTGTGGATGTAGTAGTGGTTCGCGCCGGGATGACCTGGATGGCCCGCCATGACCTTCTCGAGCAAGGCCATGATCTCGTCGGTGCCCGGCTGCTGCTCGCCCGTCGGTGTCCACAGATCCCAGGGCCTCAAGTCCATCAGCGACTCGGCGAAGAGCGTCGTCAGGTCGGGATCCTCTGGGAAGCGCTCGTGAGCGGCTCGCATGGCCTCGGCGTAGGCGACATCGAGAGGCCGACGATCTTCGGGCGGCGTCTCCTGGTATCGCTGGGCGACCGCCTCGATCAGCGCGCGCTCGATCGGCGTGGCGTCGTCGACCAACGAGAGCGCCTTCTGGATCGATTGGAAGGCACGCTTCTCGGCCGCGGCTTCCATGGCCGGATTGTTGATGTTCGGACCCGAGGCGAGTGACTGCCCCCAGTAAGCCATCGCGCAGTCGGGGTCGAACCGCAGGGCCTCCTCGAAGGATCGGATGGCTTCTCCATGATTGAAGCCGTAGATCAGGGTCAGCCCTTGATCGAACCAGCGCTGCGCATCGGGCGAGCTGGTGGTGATCGTTCGATGGAACTGACCCAGGTCGTCGAAAGCGACGGCGGTCGATTCGGGGGAGGCCGGGACCGGTCGCGGTCGAGTGCCCTGGCAACCGAGCAGGGATCCGACGAGGAGCACGGCTCCCCAGTGACGAAGGTTCATGGCAAGCTTCCTTGATGAAGGGCTGCGAAGCACTCGCTTCGCCGAAGAGGCCGTCTCGATGGGCGGCGAGAAGAGAAAGGCCTTCCTGAGCTGGAGAACACCATCGGCCGCCTCGAACCGCAAGAAGAGCTTCTTCTAGCTGAAGCCGAGCATGCCAACCGCCCGTCGTTCGGCACGAACCTTCAAAGCTCCCGGCCGATCGTTCAAATGTTCCCCAACAGCAGCTCGGTGGTGAGCTGGTCGAGGCGCTCGTAGGGCAGGGCCCGCTCCCCGAGCGCCTTGCGATCGAAGGTGCGGCTCTTGAGGGCCGCCGCCTTGCCGCTCGTGTACGGGGGCTGCGCCTCCTCGACTGGATCGCCGGCTCGGATCTCCATCAGGAGTGACTGGATCTCCGGGTGCTTCTCGAACTGCTCGGCCCGCTCTCTCAGGATGTTGTAGGTTCGCATGCATCCGCGAGCGAACGAGCGGACGTCCTCGACGTCCGCGGAGCGGTAGGCGTGGGCATCGAAGTGACGGGGCCCTTCATAGCCGACTCGTTCGAGGAATCGAACGAGATGGAAGGCCGCCTTCGGGTTGCAGGAGCCAAAGCGAAGATCCTGGTCGTAGCGTGGACCGTTCTGATCGTTCAGGTCGATGTGGAAGAGCTTCCCCGCATCCCAGGACTGAGCGAGGGCGTGCGTGAAGTTCAGGCCGGCCATGTGCTCGTGCGCGACCTCCGGATTCACGCCGACCATCTCCGAATGCTCGAGCGTCTCGATGAAAGCCAGCATCGCTCCAGTCGTCGGCAGGTAGATGTCTGCGCGCGGCTCGTTCGGCTTCGCTTCGAGTGCAAACCGGAGGTCGTAGCCTTGGTCCTTCACGTAATGGGTGAGGAAGTTCAGCGCCTCACGCATGCGCTTCAAGGCCTCGAGTGCATCCTTGCCGGCATCGCACTCACAGCCTTCGCGCCCGCCCCAGAAGACGTAGAGGCTCGCACCCAGCTCGACGCCGAGGTCGATCGCCCGCATCGTTTTGTGCAAAGCGTAAGCTCGGACCTCGGGCGAGTGGCTCGTGAAGGCTCCATCACGGAAGGCCGGGTCGCTGAACAAGTTCGTCGTCGCCATCGGGACGCGAAGCCCCGTCGCATCCAGTGCTTTCCGGAACGCGGCCACGATCCGATCTTGCTCCGCCGCGGTCGCGTCGATCGGCACCAGGTCGTTGTCGTGGAAGTTGACTCCCCAAGCTCCCACTTCGCCCAAGAGCTCGACGATGGAGACCGGGGACAGCGTGGGACGAACTGGGCCCCCGAAGGCATCGCGACCTGGATTGCCGACGGTCCAGAGGCCGAAGGTGAATCGATCGCGGTCGGTCGGATCGTAGCGGTCGGACATCGGATCCTCTCCTGATCTCGGGTGGGCGAGCCGAGCGGGTCGGTCGGGACTTCACTGCCGGTCATTGGAAGTCGAGCGCAGATGCGGATCAAGCGGCATCGGTTCCGGAATCGCTCGCCGCGGTCGTCAGGCCCGGAAGAAGGAGTCTTTCAGCGCCGGGTAGAGCTTCCGATACCGTGCATAGGGGGCAGCATACTGCGCCGACGCCTCCCCGGGCTCCGTCGTTTCGCCGCGGTGCACGGCCGCCGAGCACGCTTCTTCGACGCTCGGCCAGGCGTGCGCTCCGACACCGGCCAGGAGCGCGGCACCGAAGGCGGCTCCTTCGGTCGTGTCCACCGAGTGGAGCGGAGCCTCCAGCACGTCCGCCAGGATCTGGCGCCAGAGCGGACTGCGCGCTCCGCCACCCGAGATCCGGACCTCGGCGATGCGCGTCGCTCCGACCTCACGCAAGAGCTCGAAGGAGTCTCGCAGCCCGAAAGCGACGCCTTCGAGCACGGCCCGCGTCAGATGGGCCCGACCATGGCGCACCGTCAAGCCGACGAAGGCACCGCGCGCTTCCGGGTCGGGGTGAGGCGTTCGCTCGCCGGTGAGGTAGGGCAAGAAGAGGAGCTGCTCGGCACCGGCAGGGACGTCGGCCGCGGCCTCGACGAGCGGACCGAACTCGATCTCCGGTGCGACGGTGTCCCGATACCAGCGGAGGCTGCCGGCCGCGGACAGCATCACGCCCATCAGATGCCATCGATCCGGCACGGCGTGGCAGAAGGCGTGCAGCCGTCCCTCGGGCTCGATGCAGGGGGAGTCGGTCGAGGCGAAGACGACTCCCGACGTGCCGAGCGTGAGCGCGACGATTCCGGGGCGAATCGCGCCGACGCCGATCGCCTGTGCGGCTTGATCGCCTCCGCCACCGACCACCGGAGTCCCGGCCCGCAAGCCCGTCTTCGCCGCGGCGGCCTGGGAGATCGCACCCGTGATCTCCGGACCTTCGTGGGTCGGCGGAAGCAGTGCCGCATCGATCTCCAGCGCCTCGAGCACCTCGTGGGACCAGTCACGCCGACTCAGATCGAATAGCAGAGTGCCCGCCGCACCAGCCTTGTCGGTCGCGTGCGCTCCGGTCAGTCGGAATCGAACGGTGTCCTTGGGGAGCAAGATCACGCGGGCGCGGCGGAAGACCTCGGGCTCGTGCTTGCGGACCCAGAGAATCTTGGGCGCAGTGAAGCCGGTCAGCGCGTCGTTCCCCGTGATGCGGATCAGGCGCTCTCGCCCGACTCGCTCGCGAATGAGGTCACATTCCCGCGCGGTGCGCTGGTCGTTCCAGAGGATCGCCGGCCGGAGGGCGGCGCCGTCGGCATCGAGCAGGACCAGTCCGTGCATCTGGCCGGTGAGGCCCACGGCGGCCACGGCGTCTCCGGAGGTCCCGGTCTCGTCCAGCACGCGGCGAACGCTCTGAACGGTCGCATCCCACCACAGCTCGGGGCTCTGCTCCGACCACAAGGGCCGTGGAGCATCGAAGCCGTACGTCGTAGCGGCAGAGCCGACGACGGTGCCGGCCGCGTCGATCAGCAGCGCCTTGGTGGCCGTGGTCGAGACGTCGATACCGAGAAAGACCATGTCACCCTCGCGTTGGCGTCGATGGAACAGGCCGTCAGCCTAGCGTGCAAGACGTCGCTTCGGAAGGCGCCCTTCGAGGTTCCCCGGCCGGCGAACGCTCGCGCTTGAGCCTCATTGCCAGCAGAATGGGCGCGTCGAAGCCCCACCGCTCGACCCAGTCCTCGAGCGGACCCCTCTCGTCGAAGCGGAACCGTCGTCGAGTCTGAGGACATCCCGTGTCTCCCGGCTCGAGGCGACATCGCCGCCTTGTAGCAATGATGTTACCCTCACCCTGCACGGCGCTGGGAGCTGTTCGAAGGCCGGCCGAGCCTCGACTCTCGAGCGAGCTTCTCGGTGCGCAGTACTTGGAGCAGGCTCCATTGCCCAATCACTGGGCCTCCAACGCGATTCGACCAACCGTTCTCCTGAAACGTTGGGGTTCCATCGTGTCCTCGAGAGCTTCTCATTATTCTCCTCCCGCGCTGCTCGCACTGCTGCTCCTCGCGGCTTGCACCGGACCGCCGGCTGCCACTTTCGAGCTGCTCACCTCCGAGGTCAGCGGGACGGATCCGGCGCTGTCGCCGAATGGACAGTGGGTCGTGTTCTCGCTGCTGGGCGATCTCTGGCGAGTGCCTCGAGAAGGAGGTCGAGCCCACTCGCTGACGAGCGGACCCGCCTACGACAGTCGCCCGGCGTTTCTCCCGGACGGCCGGCTGGTCTTTCAATCGGATCGATCCGGGAACGAAGATCTCTGGCTTCTCGACGAGGTGGGTGCGGCGCCTCGGCCGCTCACCTTCGATGCGGCAGAGGACTCTTGGCCGACGGTCTCACCGGACGGCGCTTGGATCGTCTTCACGTCGGATCGCGCCGGCTCGCAGGATCTGTGGCGCTTGCCCGCCAGCGGAGGGCCGCCGCGACGGCTCACGTTCTTGCCAGGACAGGAAACGCAAGCCGGCTACTGGCGGGACGGACTGTGGCTGGTGTTCAGCTACGAGGACGCGACCGACGCGGATCTCTTCGAGCTGCCGGCCCGAGGCGGCGCCGTGCGACGACTTCTGCAAGACGATCTGCGGCTCGGTGCGGCGCCGGGGAAGGAGGAGCTCGTCTACTGGCGCGTGGGCGGCACGGCCCGCGAGGCTTGGTTGCGACGGGGTGAGCGCGAGACGAGGTTGCCGGAGCTCGACCTTGCCCAACAGGCACGCTGGCGTCCGACACCGACTCCCGAAGGCGGTTGGATCTTCTACCGCAATGGAAAGCTGTGGGAGCTGCGCGCCGGTCAAACGAGGCCGATCGAGTTTCTGGCCGATGTCCGCATGAACCGACCGGCCGTGGTGAGGCCTTCCGAGCCGGCGCGCCTCGATGCGACGGCCCGTTGGATCCTCGATCCCGCGCTCTCGCCCGACGGCCGCTTCGTGGCTTACTCGGCGCGCGGCGATCTGTGGATCCAACCGAGCACGGGGGGACCGGCGCGTCGTCTGACTGCCGGTGAGTTCCTCGACCGTCATCCCGTCTTCAGCCCCGACGGCCAGCAGATCGCCTACGTGTCGGAGGGACATCTTCGACTGGTGTCGACGGCCGGTGGACCTTCGCGTCGACTGACTCGCGACTCCGGCTCCTTGTCCGAGCCGCGCTGGCTTCCGACGGGCGAAGGGCTCGTGGCTGCTCGGCGCGGTCCCGATCAGCGCTTCGACGTGGTCGAGGTTCCGTTGGAGGGGATCGGTGCCCGGCGCCTGGCGGGAATCGGTGGGCGTCGACCGTGGCGTCCGCATCCGACGGCGGCTCCTGGTGGAGTCGAGATCGTCTTCGACGCCCCCGATCCCGGGGTCGGAGGGTTGTGGACCGTGGGCCGACCGCCGGCCGAGTCCTCACGCGAGCTCCGGGCCCTCTTCGGGCGGCCCGTGCGCGCGGCGCGTCTGTCACCGGACGGCACGCGAGTGCTCCTCATCGATGACGAGGGTTTGACCGTTGCTTCGGCACCCGCGCGAGGTGAGGTGATCGGCGATGAGCGTCGGATCGAAAGGGCGCCGGCGATCGGCGCTGCCTGGTGTGACTCGAGCAACGCGCTGATCTTCGCGCGGGCGGGCGCGATCGAGCGAGTCCGAGTCGAGTCCGGTCAACGGGATCGCTGGGAGATCGAGCTGCCACCTGCGGCGCCGCGCCTGTCGACGAGCCCGTGGGCGTTGGCGGCCGATCGAGTGTGGACGGGACACGAGCTCCTCCGGGGAGGCGTGGTGGTGATCGAAGGCAATCGCGTGCGCGCCGTCGGTCGCCGCGGAGAGATCGAGCTTCCAGAGGGTGCTTGGGTCGTCGAGCTCGGCGATGCGACCATCCTGCCGGGACTGATCGATCTTCACGTTCATCTCTCCGATCCCCGAGATCTTCGCGAGCTCGCCCTCGCGGGCGTCACGAGTGTTCGCGACGCGGGAGGGGACCTCGAGACGCGCACCACGCTGCAATGGATGGCGGCTGATCGCGTGCTGCCGTCACCCCGTGTCCTGCACTGCGGAGAGTTTCTCGAGGGCCCGAACGGGATCTGGGGCAACCTCGTCTCCCGGCTCACGGACGAGGCGGTCGTGCCCGCCCGGGTCTCGACTCTCGAGGCGGCCGGGGCTTGGGGAGCGAAGATCTATCCTTCGCTGTCACGCCGCATGGCGGAGAGCGTCGTTCGAGAAGCAGCGCAGCGGGGACTGCGCACCACCGCCCATGTCACCGATGCTCGCCGATTCTTCGAGATGATCCTCGCCGGTTGCGGGGGCATCGAGCATGGACCCAGCGAGCCGATCTACGGTGACCTCGCCGCCCTGGCCGCCGCGTCCGGCGTGACCGTGACGCCGACGATCATCGCGGTCGAAGGAGCTCAGAGTCGCGTGGCTGGGCGGTGGCCCGATTCCGAGGGCGTCCCGTCCGTGGTGACGGGCAAGCTCGCGGGTGTCGGCACGCTGGCGCGGGCCGGGGTGCGTCTCGGGGCAGGCACGGATGCCGGTCTTCCTCCAATCGAGCCGGGTCGATCGCTCGTGCACGAGGTCGAGCTGTTGGCCTTGGCCGGCTTGACGACCGAAGCGGCGATTCGGGCCGCGACGACGGATGCCGCCGCGGCGCTCGGGCTGGAAGACCGCATCGGGCACTTGGCTCCCGGAGCGATGGCGGACCTGATCGCCGTGCACGGCGACCCCTTCGAGGACCTCTCTCGACTCCACGATCCTCACTGGGTCGTGCGTGATGGCTGGGTCCTGAAGCAGGGCGAGCGTCCGACCGACTGATCGGCCTCGCGTCAGGCGGGATAGGTCCAGTAGTCGATGAGATCCGGATCGTCGGTGATCGCCTCGACCCGTGGGCTGAGCTTCGCTTCGACCGAGGGTAGGAGCTGATCGTCCTTGTCGGTGATCTTCAACGAGCAGTCTCCGACAATAATGTCGACCCAGACCCGCAGGAGGTCGAGGAACTGCGGCAAGCTGTCACCGACGCGCGCTGGCGACCACTGATCCGTATCCAGGTAGTCGCGGTAGACCGCATGGGGAGGACGCTTGAGGCGGGTGTCTATGATGAATGGGTCGCCATCTTCATCGCCGATCACGAGCCAATGCTCGTTCCACTCGGGAAGCTTGCGCCCCGTTTTGGGGTGCCAGCGAAAGCCCTTCTGCTTGGAGATCAGGCTCCGCACCGGGTAGAGGGTGACCTCCCCATCGAGAGTGGGGATCTTCACCGAGGTCGGATCCGCGACCTGATAGAACTTGATGAGCTCTTCAGGCAGCTTGAGCTTCTTCTTCACGGCCGATATCGACGCGGCCTTGGCTTCTCCGAACCGCGCCTTGGGGATGTGGGCGCGTACGGCATCACAGAAACTGTTGATCGCGTCATCGAGCTGACTCATCGAGGTCCTTCGCACACTTCGGGCATCGTCGTTGGCAACGGGCAGCCAGCAGCTGCGGCGGCGAGAATCCCGCATTGTAGCGGCTCGACCACCACGGGCAATCCTAGGCTGGACAAGATTTGAATTGATCGATAAGTCATTGTTTCGGAAGAGTTTGAGGGCCTGCTGCGTTCCGCGCGAGCCCTCGGTTCCGGAACACGTCGACCGGCGCGCTCGTCACAAGCCCGGATCTTCCTGCCCCCCCTCCGATCCCTCTCCCCCCTCCTCTGGACATCCCATGCCCTTCTTCACTCGCCGCCGTGTGCTCGTCATCGCCGCCTTGATCGTGCCCTTCGCTTCCGTTGCCATCGGCTCCTACTTCATGGGTCCGGCGCTCGATCTGGCCGAGGACTCGTCACTCATCGTTCGAGGCACGATTCTCGGAACGATCTCGGTCGTCTATGCGCCCGAGTTCCTCGCCGCCGAAGCCGTGGAGCGCTTTCAACCGATCGACATGTGGGGCGCGTCGGTCCCGACTGAGGCGGGGAAGCGCTGGCGCCTGATCTTGTCGACGTGCTTTCGGTTCGGGCAGGGCGTGGCGTTCGTGATGCTGCTGCCGCTGCTTGGTCTCCTCTGGCGCATCAGCTCCCGATTGTGGGTCGTCGGACGACCGACGGCGGTGGCGGCCTACGTCAGCGGCTCCTTCGTCTTGGCGGGGCTGCTCGCCTGTGGCGGCTATGCTCTGTTCCTCGAGGTGGCCCAGTCGACCACGATCGCAGCCGACATCGCACTGCGCTAACCGAGGCGGTCGATCAGAGCAGGTCGCGTCGGTTCTTCTCTTTGAGATGCTCGACGACGGCGCGCACCTGCTGCGCTTGGTCTTTCGGACAGACGAGGATCGCATCGTCCGTCGCGACCACGACCAGGTCTTTCGCTCCGAGCACGGCGACCACTCTTCCATCGGAGAGCTCGTCGTAGACGACGCATCGATGGGAATCGATGACGACAGGTCGGCCGGTCGTGACGTTGCCCTGCGGATCCGTTGCGCGTACGCGTGCGAGTGCATCCCAGGCACCGACGTCGTCCCACGGGAAGTCGGCCGGCAAGACCGAGACGTTCGCCGCTTTCTCGAACACTCCCACATCGATCGAGACATTCGGCATCGCCATGAAAGACGGACCGAGTTGGTCTTCGGAGACTTTGCCGGCGAGCGCTTGACGCCAGGTATCGGTCATCGCCTCCCAGCTGTCGGCATGAGCCGGCAAGTGGGCGCGTAGGGCGGAAGCGAAGACGTCGAGGCGGTAGAAGAACATCCCGCTGTTCCAGAGATGCCCCTCGGCCACGAACCGCTCGGCGGTGGGGCGATCGGGCTTCTCGTGAAAAGCGGTGACGGCTTGAACACGGCCGATCACCGGAGCCCCTTCGACCTCGATGTATCCGTAACCGGTCTCGGGGCGAGTGGGGCGAATACCCATCGTCACGAGCTCCGCATGTGTCTCGGCACGCTCGAGGGCAGTGTCGACCAGGTCCCGAAAGCGCTCGGGATCTCCGATCGCATGATCGGCCGTCAGCACGGCGACCGAGACCTGTGCCGGGTCGCTTTCGCGCGCTGCGAGATGGGCGGCTGCGAAGGTGAGGCATCCGGCTGTATTCCGGCGATCGGGCTCGGCGAGCACGTTTGCGGGCGGCACCTCGGGCAAGCCTTGTCGAATCACTTCCTGGAGAAGCTGATTGGTGGCGATGATGACATCGTCCGCCGGCACCAGGGGGCGAATGCGTTCGACCGCCTCGGCCAGCAAGGTGCGATCGGGATCGGTCAGCCGAAGGAGCTGCTTGGGGCGCTTCTGCCGGCTGGCTGGCCAGAATCGTTCGCCGGATCCGCCCGCCATGATCACCACGACTCGCCGCATGCCGCTATCCACCTCCCGACCACACCGACTGCGTGACCGAGCGGCCCGACGGCCGCCTTCGCACGGCCCCGAGAGTAACGGATCCACCAGACCAGCGCGACGCAGGACGTCTCGAGGCAGGCGTCACCGCGGGCGAATCAGAGACACGAACGGAGTCCGACGAGAGTGGACAAGGACGTCACCGCAGGCGAATCAGAGACGCGAACAGGTGAATCAGAGACACGAACGGAGTCCGACGAGTCGGGTGTCCTCAGTCCTTGTGAGTCGGCGGGAAGGCCGACATTCGAATGACGATGAAGAGAGAGTGGTCAAGGATGTCAGTCGTCCTCTTCGAGGAAGAGATCCGTCAGAAGCTCGTTCCCCGGCTCGACTGCGTAAGGTTCGAAGTCCGCCACGCCGGCCGAGCGCAGTACGTGCTCGTCGATCAAGAAGCGACCCGTGCACTCTCCCGCTGGTCGCGAGAGAACGGCGTGCGCGGCGTCGGCGACGATCTCGGGCTTCCGGCATCGTCGCGGGTCCACGGCGCCTCCGAGCATTCGCAACGCCGCGGTCGCGATCACGGTTCTCGGCCAGAGCGAGTTGACCGCGATGCCCTTGCTGCGCAGCTCCTCGGAGAGACCGAGAGTACACAGGGACATGCCGTACTTCGACATCGTGTAGGCGAGGTGGGGAGCAAACCACTTGGCTTGGAGATCGAGCGGTGGGGCGAGGTTGAGGATGTGCGCGTTCTCGGATCGTTCGAGGTGTGGCAGGCAAGCGCGAGACATCGCGAAGGTCGCGCGCACGTTGACGCCGAACATCAGATCGAAGCGCTTCATCGGTGTGTCGCTGGTCCCGGCCAGGAAGATCGCGCTCGCGTTGTTGACGAGTACGTCGAGGCCGCCTAGCCGGGCGACCGTCTGCTCGACGGCGAGCTCGATCTGGTCGTCGAAGCGGAGATCAGTTGCGATTGGAAGGGCTTCGCCTCCGGCCTCCCGGATCTCATCGGCGACGGTGTGGATCGTGCCGGGCAAGGTGGGATGCGGCTCTTCGGTCTTGGCGATCAAGGCGATCCGCGCGCCATCGTGAGCGGCTCGTCGAGCGATCGCGGCCCCGATGCCCCGGCTGGCGCCCGTGATCAGAATCCTCTTTCCGGCCAAGCTTCTCAAAGGGGTCTCCCGTACGGAGGCTCTCGTCACTCTGGTCCCTGGTCCAACTCGATGACGATCTTACCGAACGTTTGATTGGTCGCGAGGTGCTCGAGGGCTCGGGGGAGCTCGCCGAAGGCCCACGTCGAATCGAGGACCGCACGGAGGCGGCCCGCCACGACCGCCGGGAGGACAGCCGCTTCGAAGTCGCGGACCAAGGCGGTTTTCTCTGCCAGTGAGCGACTGCGGAGCACCGATCCGATGAGCGAGGCTCGGCGAGTGAGCAGCTTGGCGAGGTCGATCTCCGTGCGAGCGCCACCGAGCAGGCCCAAGACCACGATGCGTCCCCTTCGCGCGACGAGGTCCAGATCGTCCGGCACGGTCGGGGCACCGATCAAGTCCAGGATCACGTCGACACCTTGCGGCGCCCAGGCTCGAATCGCTTCGGTCCAGGTCGCGTCGCGTGAGTCGACGGCGCATTCCGCGCCGAGATCGAGGACTCGCTGCTGCTTGCCCGGCGAGCAGGTCGCGGCGACCAAGGCCCCGAGCTCGCGCGCGATCTGCACGGCGGCGGTGCCGACGCCGCTCGCGCCCGCATGAATGAGTACGCGCCCTCCGGCGGCGAGCGTCGCTTGGTGAACGAGCGCGTCGTAAGCCGTGAGCATGGCTTCGGGAAGCGCGGCGGCGTCCGAGAATGACATCTCGCTCGGAATCGGAAGCAGGAGGTCTTGATGCAGCGCGATGCGGCCAGCGAAGGCGGCGCCGGCCGCCAGACCGGCCACCCGGCTCCCGAGCGCGAAGCGGTTCGCGCCCGCGCCCATTGCGACGACCTCGCCGGACAGCTCGAGACCCGGGATCTCGTGCTCCATCGGCGGGCCGGGATAACGGCCCTGGCACTGGAGCAGGTCGGCGCGGTTGAGCGCCGACGCTCGAATCTCGACGACGACCTCCTCGTCCGCCGGTACGGGTTCGGGAACGTCTCGCAAGACGAGGCCGGTCGGTCCCGAGTGCGATTCGAGGACCCAAGCTCTCAAGAGGCGGCTCCAGACGAGAGGGCGAGAGTGGTCAGAATAGTTCCCGGAGCATATGCTCAGGGTTTCCCGTTCGATAGTCCTCGTGTCCCTCGAAACCTCCCGAGACGTTCATGTCCCTCGCTCGCCCCCTCGTCCGGAGATCGGCGTGGCTCGCCGCGCTCGGCTGCGGCCTCCTTGCCTGCGGCGAGTCCGAGGCGCCTCCTCTTCGGCCCATCCGATTCGTCGACGTGGCTCGCGAGGTCGGCATCCAGTTCGAGCACGAGCGGGGCGCGACCGAGACGCGCTACCAATACGAGACGCTCGGGGCTGGCGCGGTCTGGTTCGACTTCGATGGGGATGGCCGAGACGATCTCTTCCTCGTCCAGTCGGGTGTCTACCAGGACGATGGGGGGAACGGCGGCTTTCCGAACGCGCTCTATCGAACGGTCGGTGAGGGTCGCTTGGAGCTTCAGCCCGAGAGTGGTCTCGAGTCGATCGGCTACGGAATGGGTGCGACCGCGTTCGACTTCGACGGCGATGGGGATCTCGATGTCTTCGTGACCTGCTACGGACCGAATCGGCTGTACCGGAACGAGGGAGGCGGTCGATTCACGGAGGTCGGGCAAGCGACGGGGCTGGCGGACCCGGGCTGGGGGATGGCGGCCGCGAGCGCCGATTTCGATGGCGATGGTTGGCCCGATCTCTATGTCGTGAACTACGTCGTGCTCGATCGCGAGTCCTATCCCTTCTGTGGTGACCTCCAACTCCGACGTCGAGCCTATTGTCACCCCGAGGCGTTCGCCGGGCAGACCGATCGCCTGTATCGCAATCGGGGTGACGGTACGTTCGAAGATGTCACGGAGACGAGCGCCGTCGGCGCGACGGCCGGGAAAGGGATGGGGGTGGTTTGCGCCGATCTCGACGGAGATCGAGACGTCGACATCTTCGTCGCGAATGACACGGTCGAGAACCTGCTCTTCCGCAACGATGGGGAGGGGCGATTCACCGAGGTGGCGCTCGGCGCGGGCGTTGCCGTGAACGGCAACGGACTGGCCGAAGCTTGCATGGGAATCGCGGCCGACGACTTCGACGGGGACCAGGACATCGATCTGTTCGTCACGAACTTCGCCTCCGAGTCGAACACGCTCTATCGAAACGTCGGAGGGCTGTCTTTCGAGGATGCCACTCAGTCGGCGTCCCTCTCGGGAGCCGGCATGCCTTGGGTCGGCTTCGGGACCCGCTTCGTCGACTACGACAACGATGGCCGACTGGACCTGGTGGTCGTCAACGGCCACATCCAGGACCAGAAAGCTCTGATCGGCACGAAAGAGAAGTATCGGCAGCCCATGTTGGTGTTTCGGCAACGGTCGGATCGATCGACTTTCGTCAATGTCACCGGAGAGCTGGGAGACGTCCTGAGTCGACCGATCGTCGGGCGCGATCTCACCGTGGCCGACTACGACAGCGACGGCGATCTCGATCTCCTGGTAACCGTCTCTGCCGGCCCGCCCCGACTCCTTCGCAACGAAGGATCCCACGGGAGATTCTTTCGTGTCCGGTTGCAGGACGAGCGGGGCCACTGGCCGGTCGGGGCCGCGGTGGTCGTCACGACGGGCAGCGGTCGGGTGCTCTGGCGCCCGGTCGTGAGTGGTCAGTCCTACATGGGGCAGAGTGAGAGCGTCGTACACTTCGGGCTCGGTGACGAGACGCGCGTCGAGTCGGTCGAGATTCGGTGGCCGGGAGGCGAGAGTGAGCATCTCCCGGGAGGTCCGGTCGACCGTGTCCTCGTGCATCGACGGGATGCTGCCGATCGTTGAGGATCTCGTGGGATGACGGGCCCGAGAGCGGCTCGCCGCCATGCTCATGGGGTGTTCACCCGCCGCCGACCATTACCGGCCCGTGACGTCTTCTCGCCCTCCCGCGAAACCGAGGGAAGAACCGAAGCGGGCCGGAGGCTGCTCCGACAGGGCATTCGGAGCCTGGATCCCGCTCCGGGTAGACCTGGCCCCGACTTTGCTCTCCGGATCCGGCGGCTCCCGCTTCCCCAATGCCAGGACTCCCAGCATGACTTCCCTGCTCCTTCTCTGCGCGACTCTCGCCGTCTTGTTCGGCATGCCGCCCGTTTCTCAGGAGCTGAGCGAGCTGCCGCCGTATCTCTCTTCGCCCCGCCTGGCGGAGCTCTACCGATTCGACCGGGAGGGCGAGGCCGGCGAGCAGCCGCGGCGAGATCCGGTGTTCACGGCCTCCGGTCGGCACCTCGTCTTTCGAGCGAGCCCGATCGTCGCCATCGACCTGGACAGCTTCCGCCTGGTGCGATTGCCCGTAGAAGGCGAGGTCTTCGGGGGCTGGGACGCCGATGACATCCTCGTTCGGACTGGCCGGGGCTTCGAGCGATGGGACCTGGGCACCGAGCGTTTGATCGAGGAGCTGCCGAGTCTCCCGCTCTGGATCGCCGTGGCGCCGACCCGGGATCGCTATGTCGGGTTCGGTGAGTTTCTGGTCCCTGATACCATCGTCGGGCTGGACTCTGGTCGTCAATGGGAGCTGGCGCGGACCTTCGGGATGACGTCGAAGATTCTCTGGCACCCGAGCGGCGAGAGCTTCGTGCTCCTGAGTCGTCGCAGCTATTGTAGCCGAGGCACCGGCGGCGAGCTCGCACAGCTGGACTCGAAGGGTCGCTTGCTGCGGTCGTGGAGTCAGGAAGACGGGACCGCGCCTCGCGAATGGGCCTACAGCCCTGGAGGAGGCTGGCTGTTGGTGGCCCACGCCAAGGGCCTGGCACTGCGGGATGGCTCGAATCTCGAGCTCCTTCGCGAGGACGCGGTGATCGCGCAGGGTGTCGCCTTTCTCGATGAGCGCCGCGCGCTCGTGCTCGAAGACCGCGGTCTGACACTTTGGCATCCGGCTTCGCTGACACGCGTCAGCCACCTCCTCGATTGCGATGCCGACGAGCTCGTCGTGTCGCCGGACCGCCGACACCTCGTCTTGGCCAGTGAGGAAGGCGAGCGCATCTTCGCGATCATCGACTAGCGGGAGAGATCGTGTACGCGTGCAGTCCGTTTTCGAAGCGAGAAGACGGCAAGCGCGATCGAAACGACCGGATCTACTCGATGCGCGGCTTCTTCGCGGTCGTCGCCGGTCTCCTCCGCCGTATCATGATCAGGCCGACGCTGCTCAGGATCAGCGCAGTTCCGGCCAGTGTATGCCAGCTCACCGGCTCGTCGCCAAAAACGAAACCTACGGTGAGAGCGAGGAGCGGTGTCAGATAAGCGATGATGCCGAGGCGATGCGCTGGTGTTCGGCGCAGGGTCCAGTAGTAGAGCCCAAAGGTGACGTTGGTGCCGATGAGGGCGAGGTAGAGCACGCTCCCGATCGCGGTGGCGGACCAAACGATGCGCGCCTCCCGCTCACGGATTGCGGCGACCGAGAGAAGCACCGCTGCGGCGATCAGCATGCCATTGCGATTCAGCAGAACCGAGCTCACGTGTGCGCCCTGGCGCTTGACGATGACTTGTCCGATGGCAGTGGAGAGTGGGCTGAGGAGGAGGAGGAGCCCGAGTGCAATGCCGTCCGGGCCGATATCGCGCAGGTCCGTCACGAACAGAAGCACTACGCCTAGGAAGCCCAGACCGAAGCCGAGCCACTGGCGACGCTCCATGTGCTCGTCGGGAAGCACCACCCGAACGCAGGTCGCGAGGATGAGCGGAAACGTTCCCCAGAAGACGCTGACGAGGCCGGAAGGGAGCTCGGTCTCCACGAAGTACACGATGGCGTAGCTGATCGTGAAGTTGAACACGCCCATCAGGATGCTGAGGCGCCAGCCGGGAGTCTCGCCACCTTCCCGCGGCGCCAACCGGGGCGCGAGCAGTGCGAAGACCGTTCCCGCTATGGCGAAGCGCACTCCGACGGCCGTGAAGGGCGGAAGATCCGCTAGACCCTTCTGGATGACGAAGTACGTCGTGCCCCAGATGAGCGAGAGCAGCCCGATGATGGCATCGGTCAAGCTCAGTCGAGCGGGGGAAGTGGAGCTCATGGTCGTCTCTCCCTCGAGCCGGTTGAGTGCATCACTCGGCTTCGGGCGTGGGCTTCGCTCCCGGGAGAAGGCCGACTGCATTGTTGCTGCGCGGGCCAGATTCTGGCGTCAGCTCCGCCCCGCGCGGACGACGCACGGAGGTTCGAACGGAGCAGGTGGCGGAGCTCCGCGGACGCACTCCTCCGTCTCGCGGACGCATTCGGCGGCTCATTCGAAGCCGCGGACGGCGTGTGGTTGGTAAGGGGCTTCGAGCTTCTCGATCTCCTCCTCGCTCAGCTCGAGATCGACGGCGTCGGCGGCGATGTCGAGGTGCGCGAGCTTGGTGGCTCCGATGATCGGTGCCGTGACCTCGGGCTTGGAGAGCAGCCACGCGAGGGCGGTTTGCGCGGGATGGACTTGAATCTCGTTGGCGAGTGCCTCGTTGGCCTGCATGACGGCGGCGTCGCTGGGATGGTCGTAGAGCCGGCGCGCGAAGTCGTCGCTCTCGGCGCGGAGGGTGGACTCTTTGTCCGTGGGCGAGGTGCGGGTACCGGCGAGCAGCCCGCGCGCGAGCGGTGACCACGGAATCAAGCCGATGCCCTCGTCGTCGCAGAGGGGGATCATCTCCCGCTCTTCTTCGCGGTAGATCAAGTTGTAGTGATTCTGCATCGAGACGAAGCGTGACCAACCACGCAGGTCCGAGATCGAGAGCGCTTGCGACAGCTTCCAGGCCCAGGTGCTGCTGGCGCCGAGGTAGCGCACCTTGCCTTGCTGTACGAGCTGATCGAGTGCCGCGAGCGTCTCGTCCATCGGAGTCTCGGGATCGAAGCGATGAAGCTGGTAGAGATCGATCGCCTCGACTCCGAGTCGACGCAGGCTCGCCTCGCAGGCTTGCTGAATGTGCTTCCGGGACAGGCCCCGGGAGTTGGGTCCTTTGCCGGTCGGGAAGTACACCTTGGTGGCGATGACGAGCTCGTCGGTGTTGCCGAGCTCACGGAGCCAGTGTCCGGTGACCTCTTCGCTCATGCCGTTCGAATACATGTCGGCCGTGTCGAAGAAGTTGATCCCGAGCTCGATGGCACGGCGGAAGAAGGGACCGGCGGCCTCGCGGTCGAGGATCCACGGCCGCCAAGCCGGATCGCCGTAGCTCATGCAGCCCAAGCAAAGTCGAGAGACCTCGAGGCCGGTGTCACCGAGACGGACGTAATCCATGAGAGAGACTCCTCGATTCAGGTCAGATCCACGAACTCCGGCCGCTCCTCCGCCAACCGACGGAAGACGGGCCTCAGCAGCCAGGGCACGATCGCGAGCGTCAGCACGCCGAGCCCGGGCAGAAGCCAGCTCGCCCGATAGGTACTCCAGCTCATCCCCAACCCGTAGACCACCGCCGAGCCGACGATGAAGACCCAGTTCAGCCAGTTGGCACTGGCGAAGACGCGGCCCTTGTCTTCGGCGGGCGGGCGAGCCTGGATGAACGCGAGCAGCGGCACCGAGTAGAAGCCGGCCGCGATGCCCAGCAGCAAGGCGAGCCCGAAGGCCGCCACGATCACGCCGGTCGAAGCGAGCGGGATGAGCCGGGCCGCGTCGAGCACCTCGGGCGGCGCGTTCTTCAGCTCGTTGAAGCGCTCGAGCTCGGCGCTCGTCGGATGGTGAACGGGTACCAGAGCCACGGCCATCAGCACGATGATCATGCCGATCAGCCCCGGCCAGATGAGCCGGAGCCGCACTTTCCCGCGCGACAGGCGTCCCACGACCAGGCTCCCGATCGCGATACCGATCGAGAGTGTCGAGACCAGCAAGCTGGTGCGAAAGTTGTCGAAGCCGAGCTGCAAGCGCCCATAGGCATTGAGCGCCGGTAGGACCACGCCACCGACCAGCCAGAACCAGCTGTAGACGAACAGCACGCTGAACAGCAGCTTGTCGCTGCGGGCGGCTTCCCGCAGCGTCGGCAGGACGCTCCAGAAAGAGCGGGCGCCGACGCGGCGTCTCGGATCGCTCGGGCGGCGTCGTGCGATGCCGAGCGAGGTCCAGGTCCCGAGCCCGGCGATGCCGATCGCGAGCAGCCCGGGGATCCAGAGCCGGTCACCGAACTCGTCCAAGAGCAAGCCGGCGAATGCGACGCCGAGAATGATCGCGAAGAAGGTCGTCATCTGCGTGAGCCCGGTCGCCGGCGCGAGGTCGCTCTCGCGCACCAGCTCGGGCAAGCCACCATACTTGGGCGGTCCGAAGAACGCGCTCTGCGTTCCCATCAGAAACGTCACTCCGGCCAGGAGCCAAAGCGAGGTGGGGACCCCCACACCGTCACCCGGTTCCATGGTCAGGAAGATGACGAAGCCGAGCGCCATGACCGCGATCTCCGCGACCTTGCAGACGACCATCAACCCGCCCTTGCTGAACCGGTCCGAGAGGTCGCCGGCGAGGCCCGAGAAGATCAGGAACGGCAAGGCGAACAGGAATTGGACGACGGTCTGGAACTCGACGCCCGCGACGACGGTGCCGATGCAAAGGAGCAGCACGAGCTGCTTGAACACATTGTCGTTGAAGGCGCCGAGCGCTTGCGTGCCAAGGAACCGGCCAAACGAGCGGTTCGCTCGGGGCAACGGTGGAAGCTCGGCGAGCGGTGTATCGTCGTAGGCGGCCATGTTCCCAATCTGGAAGGGGCACGAAGGGTCTTCGAAAGAGCGGAGATTGTAATGCCTCGTTCGAAGGGCCGTGACATCATTACCGGCCGAAGTCCCGGTGTCTCGGATTCGGCTGCGAGAGGCCCATCCGGAGGTCGAGGATGAACGGGGAGATTCGTGCCGCGGTGGAGAGCGATTGGAGTGGGCTCTGGCCGATCTTTCACGGCGTGGTCGCTCGGGGAGACACCTACGTTTGGGATCCCGCGCTGACCGAGCCCGAGGCGCACGACCGGTGGATGCCCTGCGAGACCGCTCGCCGCGAGACCTTCGTCGCCGTTCGCGAAGGACGCATCGTCGAGACGGCGATCCTCAAGCCGAACGCCGAAGCGCTCGGTGATCATGTCCCGGCTTCATGGTGGCACCGGAGGCTTCGGGCCGAGGCATCGCCCGGCAGCTGGTCGAGCACGTGTTGGACCGCGCTCGGCAGTGCGGCTACCGGGCCATGCAGTTCAACTCCGTCGTCCGAACCAACCATCACGCCGTCGAGCCCTGGCACCGGCTCGGGTTCGAGCGCGGCCAGCGGCCGCGCTCGGTCTGGCCGCCTTACTTCTCGCCGATGCGCTTCTTGACCCACTCTCGCCAGCGAGCGTCCAAGACCGCTAACGGGTCCTTGCCTTCCTCGACCTCGAACAGCTTGCGCGCCTCTCCGCGCCATGGCTCCAGGAAGCTCTGGGACTTCGTGGCTTGATCGCAGCCCGAGCGCAGAAGGAGCTGGCCGGACAGGCCCTCTTGGTCGACGAGGTAGAGGAAGAAGCTGACCCCCTTGGCGACCTCGGCCGGCGCCATCTGCGCCAGCTGCTTGGTTGAGAGGGTGTCGATCGGAGTGTCCAGCTCGAGGGCCGAACGGTGAATGGCCTCTTCGCCCCCGTAGCTGGCCCCACCGCCTTCGGTCTTCTCACCGGCGTATCGCGACTCGCGGTAGGCTTGGCAGAAGGTGTTGCTGCGGCCCAGATTGCTCAGCGAGAGATAGTAAGCGAAGGCCTCGCTGACCCAGGCGAGCGGCTCGTTGCGCCGCCACTTGTTGAAGTGGAGGTCGGCCAAGGCATGTCCGAGGCCATGGGCGGTGACATCGTAGTAATCGAGCTTGTCCGTCCTCCAGTAGTCGATGTAGGGGATCGTTCGTCCGCGTGTGGTACGAGTACCCTTGGAGGCGAGAGAGCGCTCGAGGTTCGGTCCCCAGTTTCGGCGATAGTAGCGCTCCCAGATCGTCTTGTGAGGCTCCTTGCCTTCGGGCCCGAAGTAGTACTCCTTGAAGACCTCGTCGGGGATCCAGTCCTCGTAGCCCTCTTCGTCATAGACGAGGATGAAGTCCAGCCGGACGGCGTCGATCAGCTCCTCGGCAAAGATGAGGACCGGATCGACGTCGGCTTCGGTGATGGCCGACTTCAGGTACGTGATGCGGATGTGGGGGCTCTGGCGGATCGCAAAGGCGTCGGCGTCACCGAGCAGAGTCTCAGCCAGGGTCGAGAGCTCGGGCGGCACGTCGATCGAAACGATGTCGGGCATCGAGTAGCCGCTTCGACGCAGCTTCTTGAGGTCCTTGGTGAGCTTGGAGGCCGCGGATCCGAACCCCACCTGCTGCAGCCAGCGCTGGTAGCGGGCCGTGTGCAGCAGGAGGCGCTGGTGCCATCGCTCGGCTTCCTCGGTGCCCCGCTCGAGCTTCTTTCCGCTCTTCTCGAGATCCTCGAGGGCGGCTTGGCGAAGCTCGTACTCCTTGGCCAAAGAGTGCAGGTCGTGATCCCGGGTCAGCCTCGAGATGTTGCCGACTTCGCGCCCGGTGAACTCGGCCACGCGGCTGCGGCTGATGCCGGCCCGCTGGCCCTTCACGAGCTTGTAGGGCGCCGGGGACGGGTTCGCGGGATCGAGCAAGATCACCTGCAGCGTACCGCCCGTCGACCACGAGATGTTGTCACCGTCGACCTTCAGGCCGAGCACGACCTCCCCGGCGAGAACGACCTTGTCGCCGTACTGGAATGCGTACTTACGGTAAGGGCGCATCGCCTTCTCGTCACGGAAATCGAGTACGTAGACCTGCGCCTCGGCGACCGTCGTGACCAATAGGAAGAACAGCGCAACGGAGAACGTTTTTCGGAACACGGCGGACCCCTTGTTTGCGAGTCGAGTGCGCTTTCGCATCAGATCGACTCAGGATAACCGATTCGGTGCCGATCCTGGTTGCGGATCAATGTGACTCACCATTCTGCAACACGAGAACGAAGGCCGCCTTGCTTTCTCAGTCGCTTCTACCCGTCGCCGAGCTCACGGAGCTTCTGGGTGATCGTTTCGTCGTCGGGCGCCAGTAGCGCTGCCGCTTCGAGCAGCCGCCGAGCATGCTCGGGACGCCCACCAGCGACGGGTCCTCGGATCCGATGCGGAGGTAGTCGCGATAAGGCATCGCGGGCACGGATTCGTCCCGCTCGGCCGGGTACCCGAGGTTGACCAGGATGGGGCGAGGCGACTTCACCTTGCCGTAGGTTTGCCCGTCATCGAAGGCGGTCGTATACCGCCGCGTTCGATCGAGCTCCCAGTGACTGCGAAAGCCGACGGCATGAGGCCCGGGCTCGAGTGGGTCCCGCAACGCGTTCGAGCTCTGAGCCGCCACCGGGGCGACGAGGACCAAGAGAAAGGTGCCTGCGGTCAGGAGAACGCGAGGCATTGGAATCCGGCTCCGGTGAAGAGGCGACTCCGGCGCAGCCGAGTGTACCGTTTCGACCCGGTCGACGGAATCTCATCGAAGGCGAGCGACTCGCCGGTCCCCGTTGGTCTGGCGCCAGCCCAGGGTGTGCCCGGTCCGCTCGACGGATGTCGCGTCGACGTCGAGTCGTGCAAAGTCCTCGCGGGCTCGATCGTCGATTGCGGTCCAAGTCACGTGAAGCTCGTCGCCTTCCGTCACCGACACCGAGAGAAGCCACCGGCCGCCGCGATGTGTCAGCGGGCCGAGCGTGTACGACTTGCCGGAGGCCAAGAGTCGCTCGGGCAACGTCGGTTGAAAGACGATCGCGTCGCCTTCGTCGCGAAATCCCATCACGCCGCGCACGAGATGCAACGGCATCGTGGCGCCCCAGCCGTAGCCTTCGCCACCGCGCGGGCCCGCCAGCGCCCAGTGCTCGAGGGCGACCCCGGGCATCGGGTCGACGCCGTTCCAATCCTTGCGGTCCCAGGCCGTCCAGAGGCGGTCCGCGTTGAAAGCGATGGCTTCCGCGATGTCGTGACGCAGGTCGAGCTCGTAGCCGCACTCGCAGAGCTGGAAGAAGAACGACGCCCACTCGAGGGCGGGCGATTGCTCCGCGAGGCGCAGCTGCAGCTTGCGGCGGAGCACCTCCTTCTTGGCCGAAGAAAGGTCCCCGAGCAGTGCCGGAGCCAGGTGGGTCACATCGTCGACCGGGATCGAGAGATCGTTCGACCGCGAGCGGTCGCGATACCCTTGCGTCGTCCAGTGCGCTTCGAGTCGCTGGCGCATTTCCGTCGCCACCGAGCGCCAGCGACGGCCGTCACCGCCGAGCCGCGTCACGATTCGATCCAGAACCGAGGCTGCCTGAGCGATGCCGACGATCAGATCGACCGGGCACACGTCGCGCACGTCCTCGCCGCCGGTCGGTTGCTCGCAGGCGAAGCGCGGTGAGCTGTCCTGCCCGCTCTCCCACGAACAGACGTAGAAGGGATCACCGTCGGAGTGGACGCGCTTGCGAAGCCAGAAGTCGAGGTAGCGCTCCAAGACGGGCACCAGCCGTCGGAGCCAGGAAGGGTCGGCCCGTCGCACGGCGATCAGCTCGAGAGCCAGAAACGGCCAGCACCAAGCGGGGCTCGTGCCGCAGACCGTCCCATCGAGTGCGACCATATTCGGCGACCCGTCCTCGCGGATGCAGGGGAGCTGAGCACCCATTCGAGCGGCGTCGGTCAGCGATCCCACCACGAGCGCGATCGCGGCCTCGGGATCGGCGAGTGCGAAGGCCGCCATGTCGAGCATCGTCTCGGCGAAGACGAAACGCGGCACTTGAATCTGCATCGCGTCCCAGCCCGTGCGGAAGATGCCGGCCGGCTTGCGTCGTGACATTCGGAGCGTCTCGAGGTCGAGGACCCAGCCGCGTCGCCAGTGCTCGGGCCAATCGCCCGTGAGCCGAGGGGCCTGGGACCAGAAGGCCTCGTCGTCTCCCAGGGCGCGAGCGCGAGCCTCGCCGACGCTGTCGCGCACGGCCGCGATTCGGCTCCGCTCCGAGACCCAATGACCTCGCTCGAGCACGGCATCGAGCTGCCAGGTCTCGTTCGGATCGAAGGTGTGGTCGATCCAGAGAGCGCCGGCGATCGAGAGATCATCCTCCGAGGAGCAGGTGGAGTCGGCGAAAGGCGGCTTTCCGAACCGGAGCTGCTCGTGGTTCGCGGCGAAGGAGTGCCCGGTCGGCTCGCCGCCTTCGACCGACAGGCGAACGCCGAGACCTTCGGCGCTCGGTCGAAGCCACAGCGCGTTGCCTTCACGTGCTCCGGTCAGGCGGTACGAACAACGATGGAGTCGCTCGCCATCGATCTCGAGCTGTGCTGCGATGGCGAACTTCACCGAGGTCTCGTCGGACCCCCGATTCTGGAGCGTCAGACGGACGGCGAGCTCGTCGGGTGTGATCGGGACGAACTCGACCTGCCAGGTGATCCCATCGAGGCGGAGCTCCAGGAGGAAACGCTGGCTCGAGTGGACGCGCGCGATGGGAGCGCCGGCCGCACTGCCCGAGGCGTCGGGCCACTCGCTTCCCGTTCGCCGCGGAAGGATGTGGACGCCCCCGATCCATTCGGGACGCTCGCATTTCGGGATCCGCCACTCGAAGCCGAGGGGGGGACGCGACCGAAGGACGCCCGACGGGCGCAGCACCCAGGCGTGGTCGGCGTTGTCGAGGTAGCCGTGCGGCGAGTACTCGTCGCGGGGGAAGGCGTCCACGATGTCGGTTCTCCAGAGGTTCCGCGTTAGGATACCGGAGTGGTGATCGAGGCGGCAGTGGCGTCCTGGCTCGTGAAGCACTTCCGAAGATCCGTTGGAGGAGTCCGAGACCGTGAGCGAGCCCCAGTGCGTGAAGTGTGGTTCCGAGCGTATGCTGACCGACGGCACGGTGAGGGGCTTCAGCCACGTCGTCGTGCACTTCCCATGGTTGCCCGGCCGGCGCGGCTGGGCCGATGGCATCGACTCACCGCTCGAGGCCTCGGTGTGCGTGGACTGCGGAAACGTCGAGATCGTCGCGGCTTCGCGCGGAATCTTGGAGCGGCTCTGGACTCGCCGCGAGGCCGCACGCGACCAGTGAGTGGTTCGACCTGGGCCTTCACCCCAGCTTTGCAAAACGAAATGCTCCAGACCGTTCCCTCGGAGGCCCGGCTCCTCGGAGGCCCGGCTCCTCGGAGGCCCGGCTCCTCGGATGCCCGGCCCCTCGGAGGCCCGGCTCCTCGGAGGCCCGAATTCATTCGGGTGGGAGGTCGTTGGCCCTTCCGAAACCGTCGTGATCGCCGAGGGCGTCTCCAGCGGACTGAAGTCCGCCCTCCGGCATACAGAGACCCGAACGGAGTTCGACAGGTCGCGCAACTGATCCTCGTGGCCTGTCGGCGGGGCGATTTGCCTTCGAAGAGCGTGGGTGAGAGAGCGGTGCGCGAGAAGCCCTCCCGCTCGACTGGACCCCAAGGCTGGCCAAGACTGCCCCGACAGGCTTTGATTTTTGCAACCTTGGGCCTTCAGCTAGCCCTTCAGACCGCTGACGTTCACGCCGCGCTTGAATGCTCGTTGCCCCACGAAGAAGAGGACGAGCACGGGAACGATCATGATCGTCGCGGCCGCCATCAGGAGATGCCACTGCGTTTGGTAGTAGCTGCGGAAGCTGGCGAGGCCGACGGCGAGCGTGAACTTGAGGGGATCGAAGAGATAGATGAGGGGCCGAAGGAAGTCGTTCCAGGTCTCGAGGAACGTGAAGATGATCACGGTCGCGATCGCCGGCCTGGCCAGCGGCAGAACGATGCGCCAGTAGATGCCGAGCTCGCTGCAGCCGTCGAGCCGCGCCGCATCGAGCAGCTCGCCGGGGATCGTCTTGAAGAACTGCCGGAACAGGAAGATGAAGAAGGGGTTTCCAAAGAAGGCCGGCACGATCAGCGGCAAGGTCGTATCGAGCCAGCCGAGTCCCTTGAAGAGGCTGAAGGAGGGGATCAGCGTCACGACTGCCGGCAGCATCATTGTGCTGAGGAGCAGCACGAACAGCGCCTCGCGTCCGGGGAACTCCAGTCGTGCGAACGCATACCCGCACAAGGAGCACGACAGCACCGTGCCCAAGATCGTCATGACGACGACGCCGAGCGTGTTGCCGAGATAGCGAAGGAAGTCGAAGGTCGTCAGCGCTTCGACGTAGTTCTCGAACCGCGGACGGATGCGCTCGCGCAGCTCGGAGGCGCGGACCGTCGTCTGCTCGCCGGCGCGCGGCCCTTCCTCGATTCGAGCGACGACTTCCGTGGGCACGACCTCTTCGAGCACCGTCACTCGCCAGCGAGTATCGGGTGCCTCGTCTCCCGCGTCGATGCGTCCGGCCACGATTCCCTGCGCCGGCACGACGCGCTCCTCGCCACGCCTCGGCCCTTGGTTGATCCGGACGCGCGAGGTGCCGTACTGACGCTCGAGGATCTCGATCCGCACCTCGTCGCCATCGATCTCGACGGTCGGCGCCGTCGGCAGGAGCCGGCTCGAGTCGAAGACTTGATGCTCCGGCTTGAGCGAGCTGAGCACGAGCCACAGAAACGGCGCCAGCATTCCGACGGCGCCGATGGTGAGGGCGGCGAGAATGGGGGCGCGGACGTGGCTTCGGGCGTGGCGCATGCTTTCAACCGTAGAAGACGCGGCGGCCGAAGAAGCGAAACACGAGGACGGTCAGCGCCAGGACGATGGCGAACAGGATCCAGGCGAGCGCGTTCGCGTAACCCATGTGCAGGTACTTGAACGCTTCCTGATAGAGGTAGTAGGCGAAGAAGTAGCTGGCGTGATCCGGTCCGCCTTGGGTCATCAGGTAGCCGGCGTTGAACACCTGGAACGAGAAGATGACGCCCATGACGAGGTTGAAGAAGATCACGGGCGACATCAGCGGAAGCGTCACGTGCCAGAGCTGACGCAGCGGTCCGGCGCCGTCGAGCTCGGCCGCCTCGTAGAGCTCCTTCGGGATGCCTTGGAGACCGGCCAAGTAGATCACCATGCCGCGGCCGACGCTCCACAGGTTCATGATCACGATCGCGGGCAGGACCGTGTCCTTGTTGCGAAGCCACTCGACGCGACCGATGCCGAAGAGATCGAAGAGGCCGACGCCATCGAGCACCGCGTTGAGCAATCCCTCGGGGTTGAGGATCCACAGCCAGAGGACGGCCGTGGCGACGCCGGGCACGATCGAGGGCAGGTAGTAGATCGTTCGCAGGAGTCCGATGCCGCGGATCTTCACGTTCATCAGAAGCGCGACCGTGAAGCCCGCTACCAGCTCGAGCGGGACCGTCAGCACGGTGTAGATCGCCGTCACTTTCAGCGCCTGGCCGAAGAGCGGATCGCGCGTGAAGATGTGCTCGTAGTTCTGCAGCCCTACGAAACGAGGTGCGCGGAGCAGGTCCCATTCACACAGGCTCAGGAAGAGCGAGTACACGATCGGGCCGAGCGAGAAGAAGAGCAACCCCAAGACGCACGGTCCGACGAACAGATACCCGAGCATCCGTTCTCGGTAGGCTTGTCCACGACGTCGGTCGAGCGAGCCTCGGTAGAGGCGCACGCCGACTAGGCCGGCGAGCAGCAGGGCCGCGATCGCGATCGTCTCGAGGTGCCGGCCCAGGAAGCCGCCGATCGTCATCAGCCACGAGTCATCCGGCGCGCGCTCGGACACGGCGTTCTCACGCAGGAAGCGGTCGATCTCGCCGGCGACTCGACGCGTTGCGCTCTCGAGAGGCTCCTCGCCGTACCAGAGGCGATCGAA
Source organism: Planctomycetota bacterium (assembly GCA_029260795.1). Taxonomy (GTDB): domain Bacteria; phylum Planctomycetota; class OFTM77; order OFTM77; family OFTM77; genus OFTM77. The sequence goes on from JAJDCO010000105.1 coordinate 41,677, forward strand.
GCCGTGCTGGAGTGCCTCGTCTTGGATGCGGGACATCCCGACCAGCGATGGCATCACGCGAGCGGTCCCGTCCAGCATCGGGGCGACGGCGGCGCGGAAGTGTCCGGGCGGGTGCATGCCCTCGGTCGTCCAGCGCGACAGACCTTCCGGTCGCAGCAGGCTCTTGTTGCACGGCATGACCACCCCGCCTCGAGCGAGCGCGATCTGGGTCTCCTCCGAGACGATCAGCTTGTAGGCTTCCCAGGCGGCTTCGGGGTGTCGCGTGCCCGAGTAGATCGAGTAGCTCGTCGACACCACGATGTTGGCCGGACCGACGTCCATCTGCGGTAGGGGTGCCATGTCCATCGGGAAGCCCGCGTTCGCCATCTGCGGCAGCACCCATTGACCGGTCAGCAGCATCGCCGCGCGGCCGCTGGCGAGCATCTGGTCGCCCGACATGCTCTTGGTCTGCAGCATCTCGGTGCCGGTCGGGAGGACGCGGTGCACGTACATCAGCTCCCAGATACGGCGCATCGCTTCGCGCGCCGGCGGCTCGTCGATCAGGCTCCGTGAGCGGTCCTCGCTGAAGATCGATCCACCGTTCGACCAGATGAAGGGCGCCCACGTCGCCCACCACTGGCTCATGCGAAGGCCCCACTGATCGACCTCGCCGTCGCCGTCCCAGTCGCGCGTGAGCGCCTTGGCCGTGGACACGAACTCGTCCCAGGTCCAGATATGATCGGTGGGCGGCAGCTCGACGCCGGCGCGCGCGAAGCAGTCCCGGTTGAAGAAGATCGCCATCGTCTCGGTGGCGCCGGAGATTCCGTAGAAGCCGCCCTGGTAGGACCACTTCTCGACCTCCTGCGAGACGTAGTCGTCCAGTGAGACCGTGGGATCACGATCGTAGAACGGCTTCAGGTCGAGCAGCGCTCCGCGCTCGGCCCATGCCCCGAGCGAGTAAGCCTCCACGCGGAAGATGTCCGGCGGCGTGCCCGCCGCGAGCATGATCTGCAGCTTCTCGTCGTAGAAGTTCGGAACGTTGATCAGCCGCAGGCGGATGCCCGGATGAGAAGCCTGGAAGGCCGCCACGCGCTCCTTCCAGATCGCGGACTCCTCGGTCGAGGCCACGCCCAGCATGAACGTGATCTCGATCGGTTCGTCATCGGGCGTGGCGGCAGCCGAGCTGCTCCACAGCACGATCCCGAGACAAGTGCGAACTATTCGACCGATCGGCATGGCCAGCTTCCCTCCGTTGCTCGCGATCGGGTCAGAGTACCAGTTTCGGAAGGTCGACTTCATCTCGGAGGCGCGCGCGGTCACGGGTTGGCGTCATGCCATCGTTGTTCGGCGATTCTCCCCTGGGACCGCGGGCGGCCCGCCGGGCGGCCCGCCCGCATTCTTCGGGTTCGGGGGCTGCTCGTGCCCGCTCTCTCATCCAGGTCCTGGGAAAGCGAGACGGCCCGCCGGTTGGCGACGAGTCAAGGCAGCCGACGTGTCGAGCTCCGTTCGCGTCTCTGCATCATGCGCCTGTGCTTGCCGCCCGCGGTCCCAGGATGCCGGAAACACGACCTCGCCGGCTTGCAATCCGGAACGCGGCGCGCGTCGTCGCGTACTCGTAGTTCGGAGCCGACCTCAGCGAAACCGATGCGCTCCAAGCGCGTCGCGCCGTTGCAACTCCCCCCGCTGTCGGGTATTGTGTTCGATGGTCGAATGGAGTCCTCAATCGGGCGGTCCGCCGCCTGCGCCCGGACAGCCGAGCCACCTCCCCACAGAAAGCTCATCGCCCCATGAGAACCCGGTTGCTCGCCGGCGGCTTCTTCCTGCTCACGCTGACCCCACTCGCGATGGCCGACGATCTCGCCGACGACCAACGTGCTGCGCTGGGGCCGATTCGGGAGAGCCTCACCAGCTTCTTGGGAGATGCCGCGCCCGAGCGGTCCTGGTCCGATGAGCGGATCGCGGCGCGACCGGGAGGCGTTGCCGGCTGGATCCGCCAGACCGAGCCCGTGGTTCGCAGGCGACTCGGGCAGCTCTACGCGGAGGTGCGTCAGCTCGTGATCAGCGCCGAAGACGTCTCACTCCGTGAGCGGCGCCTAAAAGCCTGGCAAGCCCTCACGACTCCGCGGCGAGAGATGATCGAGCTGATTCAGCGCTACGAAAAGCCTGAGCAGCCAGAAGTTGATCGGCGCCGTCGCGAGCTCGAGATACTCTACGAGCGTTACGTGATCGTGGCGACTTCCGACGAGCGACGACTGGCGCTGTTGCCGACAGAGCGAGCGCGTGCGTTGGCCGACACGATGACGGCCGGCGAGACTCTCTTGGGATCGATGCGGAGCTACTTGGAGCGATTCGATCCCCCCGGCTTCGACATCTGGCCACCGCGAACGCTCTCGGGCGACCTGGCCGCGCGCAAGCGCGTCTTGCCGGGGCGAGAGGAGACGGATCTCGAGGAGGTGCTCTGGTCGCTGCTGCAGCTTCGGGCCGGGCGACTCGGGAACGTGATGGAGCGGATCGGGGAGATCCTCCGCTCGGGCGACGAGCTCTCGACCTGGGAGCAGATGCTACTGCTCGACGCCTTGTTTCGCGCTCTCGATCGCTACAACGTCGAGCGCGTCGCGGAGGATCTGACGCACCAGGAGTTGATCTGCACCGAGGTCACGAACACCTATCGTGCGGTGCTGGGTCTGCGGCCTCTGATCATTGAGCCGCGGCTCGTGCGAGCCTCGCGCCGGCACAGCCAGGAGATGACGGATCTCGGCTATTTCGGGCACCAGTCACCGGTCAAGCTGAACGAGTGGCCGGCCGATCGCACTCGCCAAGAGGGCTATCAAGGTGGTGCGGCCGAGAACTGCTTCAGCGGCGGGTCGTCCGGCCAAGGGGCCTTCGAAGCCTGGTACCACAGCCCGGGACACCACCGCAACATGATCGGCGGGCACCTCCAAATGGGTGTGGGGCACGATCGAGGCGGCTCGATGTGGACGGAGCTTTTCGGGGCTGCCGACGGTGGCTGGCGCGTGCTGCACGAGGACCTCGAAGGCGCCGAAGCGGAGCTCGCCCAGCACCTCGTCGATGCGGCACGGACGCGCACGAAGCTCCCGAAGGTTCTCTCTCCCGCGACTCTGCATCCGCTGGCGCGAGCCGCCAGCCAAGGATCGGCGAGGCGAGATCCTCGGCTCGTCCCGCACGCCGGTGCGCTGTCCGAAGCGCTCACGCGCACCGCGCTGGAGGTCACGGCGGCGGAGCCTTGGGTCAAGTTCGGTCTCGAGCTGCTGCTTCGCAACCTGGACCATTCCGACGAGCGCGTGCGCGGTGAGTCACTCTTGGCGCTCCGCCGCCTGACGAGCAAGTCGTTCGAGCTCGATCCGAAGGCGAGCGCGGCGGATCGTCGCGAGTCGGTTCGCCATTGGAACGACTGGTGGGAGCGCGTGCACACCAAGTTTCGTATCGACCCGGTGGCGCTCGCGGCGCTCGAATCCGCGCAGCTCGAAGCCGACAGCAGCCTCGAGATCGGCGTGGCGCTCAAGGACGTCCGCGGACCGGACGTCAGAGTCGAGACGCCGCGCACACCTGTCCCGGTCATGACCGAGAAGCAGCGGATGCAGATCGTCAAGGCCAACGGCGGAGGCGAAGACACCGAGCGAGCGATCGAACGGGCTCTCGATTGGCTCGCCGCACATCAGCATCCGGACGGCGCTTGGCGAGGAAAGCGCTTCGTCGATCTGCAGACAGGTGCCGACGGAGCGGGCCAGGCCGATCATGAGATCGGCATCACGGGATTGGCCTTGCTCAGCTTTCTGTCTCGGCATCATTTGCCGGACGATCCCCAGTACGGCGAAGCGATCTCCAAGGGGCTGCATTTCCTGAAGACGCGCGTGCAGGACTTCGGGAAGTTCAAGACCGGCGCCTCGCACTACATGTATAGCCACGCGCTGGGCACTCAGGCGTTGGCCAAGGCCTACGGACTGACGGGCGATCCTGATCTGAAGCTAGCCGCTCAGCGCGCCGTCGACTTCATCATCTATGCCCAGCATCCCTCAGGAGGCGGTTGGCGTTACGATGCGCGGCAGTGGCCCGACACCTCCGTGACGGGTTGGCAAGTCCTGGCCTTGCACGACGCCTGGAAGGCGAAGCTGCGTGTGGCCGGCTTCCAGGGCGCTCGTCGTTGGATCGACCTCGTGTCGCAGCGTGGGTACTTCCGCGTTGGCTACATGAGCAAGACCGACGTGCACGCCTCTCGCCCGCGGCTCACCTCGGTCGGCATGCTGGCGAAGCTGGCCTGTGGGAGCCGCGCCACCGACGGCCCGCTTCGCTCGGGTGGCTTCTGGTTGCTGAAGAGCAAGCCCGACCGCGCCGCACCCGATTACTATTACTGGTACTACGCCTCCTACGCGCTCTTCCAGATGGGCGACGAGTTCTTCCCCGACTGGAACAAGTCGATGAAGCGGGCACTGCTCGCCCTTCAGTGCAAGGACCGGAACGCAAACTATGGCTCGTTCAATCCCAATACGGAGTGGGGCGGGTACGGCGGACGGATCTACTCGACCGCTCTCGCGATCCTGACGCTCGAGGTGTACTACCGCTACCAGCGGTTCCCCGAGGTGCGCGACTTCCCGCTCACCGGCTCTTGGTCGCAGACCTTCAAGACGGACTATCTGAGTCGCATGGGCAAGGGTGCCAGGAGCAATGTCGACCGCGAGGTCGCCAAGCGCGAGATCGAAGAGCATTTCGGCTCGGGTGCGATCAGCTTCGTGTGTCAGGCGCTCGAGACGACTGATGAGCTCGAGCTGCGCAAGGACCTCTCGGAGATCCTGCGCATGATCGGAACACCCTCGGCCGTACCGCGCGTCATTCGGCTCCTCGACGATCCGGATCCCACCGTGAAGAGCCACCTCTTCGAATGCCTGGGCCGCGTCGGTGACGAGGCGGTCGTCGAGTTCTTGCGGCAGCAGCTGACTCACGCGGACCCACATCATCGAGCCTACTCCGCTCGCGAGCTGGGACGCTGCGGGGATGTGGCTTCTCTTCCGAAGCTGCGCGAGCGAATGGCCAACAAGCCGGGGAAGTGGGAGAAGGATCAATTCCAAGGAGCGATGAATCGGCTCTGGCATCTCGAGGCGGTCGAAGAGCTCATCGGCGATCTCAACAACCTCAAGGAGCAGGATCGCGAGGATCTCCGTGCCGGGCTGGACGTGTTTACGGACCGACCCCTTCTGCTTCAGGCGCTGATTGGCCTCGAGGACGTGAACAAGCGGCTGTACGTGAGCTGCGCGAAGGTGCTGACCCTGTTCGGTCGAAGCGCGCCCGTTCCGATCTGCATCGAGCTGATGATGCACACCGACGAGAACATACGCGCCCACGCCGTGGACTTCGCGCGACGACTCAGCGGGGTCGGGCTCCCGTTCGATCCGAAAGGGGAGCCCAAAGATCGCATGGAGCAGATCGTCGAGTGGCGCCTCTGGTGGAACCGCAACCGGCGTGACTTCAATCCCGACGTGAAGTGAGGGGGCGGTGTCGCCGGCCGCGAATCACTGCGAGTCGATCGCCTCGACCTCGGACACTTCGTGCGTCTCCGCCTGAGCGACGACGGGCGAGCTCGCCGGATGAGCTTGCCGCTCGGTGTGCCCGAACTGACTGACGACGACGACACCCGAGAAGAGGGCGCAGCTCGGCAGCATGCCCGCGACGAGTAGGGCGAGGAGAAGGCTCAGTGCTCGACGTCTCATGGACTGCTCCCTTTGCAGGCCGAAGCCGCGCGTTGGATGGCGGCGCTCCGGCGATCTCGAGGATCGTTCACCCTCGCGTCCCTTTCAGAATCGGCATTGCGAGACCAAGAGCTTGATGCCTCGAAGCTGACCGGGGCCGCCGTTGGGGAACTTCCAGGCGGTGCGGACGCTGGCGAGAATCGCCTCAATTCAAGCTGCTGAGGAAAGTGCGCACGCGCTCGATCCCGGTCTGCTCCTGGTGCTCCAAGCTCGACTCGACGTCTCGCAGGTTCGGAAACGCGCTCGGGTCGATGCGCACGTACTCGGGGCCGTTCGCTCCACCGACGGTTCGAATCAGCTCACCTTCGAAACGCGGCTCCGGCGGCTGATCGTTCTCGTCCGGACGGACCGTCTCCCCACGAGCCCTCAGATCCTGCGCACACTCATCGAGAGTCTGGACGTGGGCGCGCATCGTGACGCGAAGCTCCCGCTCGATATCGGTCAGGAGCCGGTACATCTGAGTGCGCTGCTCGGCGTCGAGAGTGACGCCGCGCTCGTTCAAGCTACGGTCCGCCAGGATCAGGTCGATCGAGCCGACCGTCAGGAACTGGCGAGGGGGCCGCTGGCTCGAGACCGGCGGAGCTCCGACCGGTACGGGGATCACCCGTGGCGGATGCGAGCTGGTCCGCGAGATCGCATACTCGAGCGCTCGCCGTTCGCTCGGATCGCGACGCGGTGACGCGGCCGCGAATGATGCGTCCGACGGGGAGGGCATGGCGCGTCGGGCGCTCTGTGGCCGGGTGCTCGTCGTGTCCTCGGGCAACGGAGTCAGCTCATCCGGCGAATACTTCAGGATGTCGAAGGGCTCGGGACGCGGCTCGACCTCTTCGACGTCCAACATCAGCACGGTGAAGATCATCAGCAGAACGCTGCTGGGTACGATTACCCAGATCGCGGGATGCTTCATCGGAGTCCTCGGGATTGTGGCTTTCGACGTGTTCGAGAGCCTTATCGAGAATCCCGAGGAGAGATCTTGCGGACAAATGTGCGAGGAGCGCCTGGCGCCTGCACTCCGGCCGAGGCCGGGGGCTCAGCCGACGAACTGGACGTCGACGGTATGGGGGATCAGGCCCGCCTCGTGGCCGCGCTTCAGGAAGAGGCGCACCGCTTCGCGACCGTCGTCGCCATAGTCGATCGTGCGCTGGTTGACGTACATGCCCACGAACTCGTCCGCTTGCTCACGATCGAGGCCGCGTCCATAGGTCAGGGCGTGATCGAGTGCCCCCTCGCGATGATCGAGGGCATACTGGATGCTCGACCTGAGCAGTCGGCCGACCTGCTCCATCCGCTCCTCACCCAGATCGCGTCGGATGGCGTTGCCGCCCAACGGCAGCGGCAGTCCACCCGTCTCCTGAGCCCACCATTCGCCGAGGTCGAGCAATCGCTCGAAGCCCCGATCGGCGTAGGTCAGCTGACCCTCGTGAATGATGAGGCCCGCGTCCGCCTTACCGGCTTCGACCGTGTCCATCACCTTGTCGAAGTCGACGACGAGCGCCTGGAAGTCCGGCTGGTAGAGCTGCATGGCGAGAAAGGCCGACGTCATCTTGCCGGGAATGGCGAGCGTCTTGCCGGCCAGCTCCGTCGCCGGGTCGAATGGCTTCTTGGCCACCAGCCGAGGCCCATAGCCCTCACCCATGCTCGCACCCGAGTTGAGCAGGGCATAGCGATCCGACAGGTAGGCGTAGGCGTGGATCGAGACGGCGGTCACCTCGAACTCGGCCGTGTCGAGCGCCTTGCGGTTGAGCGATTCGATGTCCTGGAGGACGTGCTCGAAGGTCAGGCCCTCGGTGTCGATTCGGTCTTTGGCGAGGGCGTAGAACATGAAGGCGTCGTCGGAGTCGGGGCTGTGGGCGACGCGGATCTTGCTGGGCGCTTCGGTCGTCATGAGTCGGACTCGCTCGATCAGGTTCGATGGACGGGGAAAGAGGGCGGGAGAATAGCACAAAGTGCCCGGGATGGGGCGAAGGGGATCGAGCTCAGCCGGTCTCAGGGAAAGTACTTCTCCCACGGTTCGCCGGGATAGCCGGGGAAGTCGTCGCCCTCATCGTCGAGGAGCTCGAGGAACTCATCCGACGACATGATCTGGGCACCGTGCTTTCGGCAACGCTTGATCACGTCGCGGTCGTTGGATACGACCGTGATCGTTTGGCCCTTCGCTTCGCGGCGGACGCTCTGGACGAGATACTCATCCGCATTCTGAACGTATACCTCGTAGACGGCGCGAAAACGCTTCACCGAGCCGATCGGTGTGTCCCGGTCGCCACTGTCCCAGACCAGCCGGACGCGGTGCTTGCCCTCGCAGAAGAGCATCAGCCGCGTCCGCAACGACTCCCGCGCCTCCTGCAGGTTGTGGGCGTCGAGCTGCTGCTTTCGATGCAGAACGTTGTATCCGTCGATGAAGTACTGCACTCGCCGTCCGGGCAGCGGGGATCATCCAGCGGGAAGCCACTCCGAGGCGACCCGAGCCGCCCCGTTTGTGGCAGACGCCTGCCCCGATGTCCAGATGGGCCCTCTCGAGCCGGCCGCCCGGCGTCGGCGGCCGGCCCAGGATGTCATCGGCCTGAGGACTCGAGCCGGCCCGTCTGCGGCTCTCGGCCGGAGCGGTGCCAATGCAGTCGAGGTGCGTCCCCGTCCACCTCCCAGCGAAACCAGGTCTCGACCGGGATCGGACGCTGCAGGCTCGCGCCGGCGATGAAGGAGCCAAGGCCCACCGGGAACAGCCATCGGACACCTCCGCGAACGGGCTCCTCGAAGACGAGTCGAGTGCACTTCGGAGCGTCGCCCCAGCGGATCGTCAGCCGATCTCCACTCGGAAACACGTAGGCCCCGAGCAACCGCTCGAGGTCGTCCCGAGATTGCGGCTCGACCCGGACCAGCTCGAGCTCGCCCGTGCTGCCGTCGTTTGCGGCTCGACAAGTGCCCGCGATGACACTGCCGCGAATGCGGGCGTCGACCGTCCCGATGGCATTGCCTTGTCGGTTCGCCGTGACAGCGGCCGCGCCTTCGGCACACGGCCCGTCCAGGACCGGACTCGAACAACCGAACGGCGATGCCGGCCCTACTGCGCGGAACGGAGCCACCGGTGTGAACCAATGAGTATCCCTCGGACGCTGTCGAAGGTCAGCGTTCGAATTCCAGCTCGACGGCCTCGCACAGGAACTTCATGAACGGCACGCTCGAGCGGCACTTCTTGGCAAACGTCGAGAGGAAGCCGTCCGCGCAGACCTCGTCCTCCGAGAGATCTTGGACGACGATGAAGTCCTTGCGCTTGAGATCCTCGAGGCAGGGGTGGTCTGCATCGAATCCTCGTGGCGGCCGCTGAAGTGACTCGCCCGCGAAGCGCCAGTCGCGGAGGAAGGCCTTGCTGCGCGAGGCCCGCTTCCAGGCGTCGGACTTCTCCGTGATGGCGGTGCGAATCTGAAGCTGGGAAGCCGTGTCCGGATGCCAGATGCCAGCGCCGACGAAGCAACCCTTCGGCTCGAGGTGGAGGTAGAAGCCGGGCGCATGCACGTCCTTGCCGGAACGATGCCGGAACTGGATCCCGCAATGGGTCTTGTAGGGGCTCTTGTCCTTCGAGAAGCGGGTGTCGCGGTGGATGCGGAAGAGCGAGCCGCCGACGGGCCGTGGGTCGGCGATGTGTGCCGGTGCCCAGCGGTCGAGCTGGGGACCGAAGTCGGCAATGAGCTTCTGAGCTGGCACGCGCAGCGCTTGCTCGTACCGAGGCTTGTTGTCGTGAAACCACTCGCGCGTGTTGTTGCGCTTCAGCCCGCGCAGGTACTTGAAGAGATCGGGGGAGAAGTAAGTGGCAGGAGGCATGGTCGATCCTCGGTCATCGAAGGGCGCGATTCACGGTTCACCTCAGCCGCGCCGCGACGTCCGCGACGCGCTGTCCTAGCTTGCGAGCGCTCTCCAGCTCGGCGTCTTGAACGCCGGGGCTGACGCGTCCGGTGGTCGCACTGGCACCCGGCTCACCCCATCCGCGCTCACCCTCGTCATGCAACGGCCCCACCAAGATCATGCGGTTGGTGAGCATGTAGAGGAGCAACGAGATCACCACGTGCTCCTTGCCGCCGGTGGTGTCGCCGCCGGTCGCGAAGGCGCCACCGACCTTGCTCGTGAAGTCGACACCCGACTCGAGCGACCAGCTCTCGAGCACGGTCTTGGCCTCGCCGGGCAGGCTGCCGAAATAGGTCGGGGTGCCGATCACCAACCCTTCGGCAGCCGCCAGATCCTCGGGCGTGACGTCGGCGAGGGGCCGAACGGTGACCGTCGTCCCTGCGACAGAGCGGGCTCCCTCGGCCACGGCTTCGGCGAGGCGCTGAGTGTTTCCGCTGCGAGTGTGGTAGGCGATCAAGACCTGTGCGGGCTCACCGGGCGAGCGGAGGGGGCGAACGATACGACCACTCTCGGAGGCAGGCTCTCCGCAGGCACCGAGTATCCAGAGCATGACGAAGGCGGTCATCGTGCGGGAGGAGGGGATCATGGATGCGAGTCCTTCCAGCCGCTCCAGCCCGGTCCGCGGACGACTCGGCCGGGCGCGGCGCCCGAGTGCTCGCCGCCTTCGAGGACGAGCGTGCCATTGACGAGGACGTGAGAGACTCCCGTTGCTAGCTGGTGCGGCTTTTCGAACGTCGCGTGATCCCGAATCTCGGCGGGGTCGAAGACGACGACGTCGGCATAGTGGTTCGGCGCGAGGAGGCCACGATCGCGGAGTCGGAGGTTCTCGGCCGGCAGTCCGGTGAGTCGGTGAATCGCCTCGGGCAGCGTGATCAAACCCTCATCTCGCACATAGCGTCCCAGGAGCCGCGCGAAGTTGCCGTAGGCCCGTGGATGCGTGCTGGACTTCAGGAACACACCTTCGGGCGCCATCGAGCCGGCGTCCGATCCGAAGCTGACCCAGGGCTGCTGGATCTTCCGGCGCACGTTGTCCTCGGACATGAGGAAGTACGCACAGCCGACACGGCTGCCGTCCTCGATGACGAGGTCCATCATCGTGTCGACGACCGAGGTGCCTCGCTCGGCGGCGACTTGGGCCAGCGTCTTGCCGGTCAAAGGCTTGAGCGCTTCGTTCCTGAACCCGATCAGCAAGATCTTGTCTGCCGACCCGGCCGAGAGAAACAGGTTCTCCCACTCGTCGGTCGGAGTCGTGATCTCGGTGCGCAGGCGGGCCCGGATCTCGGGATCGCGCAGTCGAGCCGCCCAGGCGTCGTACCCGCCCTCTTGAACCCAGGGTGGCATCGCCGCGTCGAGACCGGTCGCGCCCGCGGTGTAGGTGTACATGTCGGCCGTGATTGCCAGCCCGGCGCTGCGTGCCTCTTCGACCTTCGAGAAGGCGGCCGTGAGCTTGTCCCAGTTGTCCTTGCCGGCGGCTTTGAGGTGATAGATCTCCGCCCGGATGTCCGACTCACGGGCGATGCGAATCAGCTCGTCGATCGCTTCGAGGAAGCGATTGCCTTCGCTCCTCAAGTGCGAGATGTAGAGGCCGTCGTACTCGGCGGCTACCTGGCACAACGCGATCAGCTCCTCCGTCGACGAGTAGAAGGCGGGCGCGTAGATGAGTGAAGAGCCCACGCCGAGTGCTCCGTCCTCCATCGCGCGACGAACCAGAGCCTGCATGCGTGTGAGCTCGTCCTCGGTCGGTGGGCGGTCCTCGTATCCGATCTCATGGATGCGGACCGTCGTGGCGCCGACGAAGGACGCGACGTTGGGAGAGATTCCGCGATCCACCAGGTGCTCGAGATACTCGCCCAGCGTCGTCCAGGGGATCTCGTAGCGGATGTCGCCTTGGCTGTCTCGGGCCTCCGACTTCATCCCTTCATTCCAAGGCCCCATCGACCAGCCTTCGCCGAAGACCTCGAGCGTCACGCCCTGTCGAATGTCGCCGAGTGATCGACCATCCGCGATCAGCGACTCGGTCGCCCAGCTCAAGACGTTGATGAAGCCGGGCGCGACGACCTGCCCTTCAGCATCGATGACTCGAGCCGCCGTCGCTCCCGAGAGGTCGCCGATCATCGCGATGCGATCGCCCCGAATGCCGACATCGGTCACGTGGCCCTCGGCACCGGTGCCGTCGATCACGAGGCCGGAGCGAATGAGGACGTCGAACGACGAAGCCGAATCCCGTGAGACGGGAGACTCGCAGGCCGCCAGGAGCAGCAGGCCGAGGAGCGCTATCCGGAAACGCATCGCACTCTCCTTCGAGACAGGATAATCGAGGGCTGGTGACCTCCACCGAGCCGACCGGCACCGCCTCTTTCTGCGGCCGCCGAGCGCGCTCAGTCTGCGTCGAATCGCCTCGAGATGCCATCGACAGCGCGGGCCCCGAAACCAGTGTTTCAAGGACCAACTCGAAGGCCCCGGCCTGAAAATCCCCGTATCTCGGGGCTCCACGGCCTCCGGGGTAAGCGCACCCGCGGCCGACGGGTTTTTTTGTCGGCGAGGGGTTGACCGTCATTCACCGACAGATATATCTGTCGGTGGCCGAAGCGCGCGCCTTCGGCGGCGAGTCTTCGGACGACACCGACGGCCTCTCTCGTCGACGCCGTAACAGACCCAGGAGCCATCCATGAGCAAGTCCCCACGTCAGTTCGAGATGCAGATCGATCTTTCCGCGTCCCCCGATGTCGTCTGGGAAGCGCTGACCCAGCCCGAGATCGTGCAACGATGGTTCGCCACCGAAGCTCGTCTCTCGCCAGGGGTCGGCGGTGAGATCGTGTGGAACTGGGACGATCGCCACACCTGGCCTCAGAAGATCCAGGTCTGGGAGCCCGGATCTCTGCTCGTGACCGACTACGACTCGGGCACTCCGAATCCCGACGGCTCACCGCACCCGATCACGATGGAGTTCCGGCTCGAGGGCGACGGGGGAAGGACGACCTTGCGTCTCGTGCATTCGGGATTCGGACCCCAGGCCGATTTCGATGCGGAGTACGACGGCATCTCACGGGGCTGGCCGGTCGAGCTCCGAAGCCTGCGTCTCTACCTCGAGTACCATCGTGGCGAAGAGCGTCAGCTCACGTGGAGCACGGCACAAATCGACCAACCGTTTGCCGAAGCTTGGCCGCGTCTGACCGGGCCCGAAGGTCTTGCTTGCGGCGCCGACATCATCTCTCTCTCCGAAGGCGAGCCTTTCGATTTCGAGATGCCGACCGGCGAGCGATTCCAAGGCGAGGCGCTGACCTGCCATTCGAACGAGTTCACGGGGATTGCTCGCAGTCACGGCAACGGCTTCCTGCGAGTCTGCCTCGAGAACTGCAGCGGAACGAGCCAAGTGTGGATCTGGCTGGCGACCTACGGGCGTTCTGAAGCCGAGGTCGCCGTGCGTCAGCAGCAGTGGGACGCGATCGTTGCGCGGCTCTTTCCAAGCCGGGTCGCGTCACCGCGAATCGGGAGCTGAGATGAGCCAGTCCGTCGAAGTCATCGAAGAGCCGGCGCGCGCACAGTCGTTGCTGAACCCGGCTCGGCTGCAGCTTCTGGAGCATCTCGGCGAGCCGGCATCGGCCGCCTCGCTGGCTCGCCGATTGGATCTGCCGCGACAACGCATCAACTACCACCTGCGTGAGCTGGAGGCGCAGCGCCTGATCGAGCTCGTCGAAGAGAAGCGTCGAGGTAACGTCGCCGAGCGCCTCTATCAGCGCACCGTGACCGCGTACGCGATCTCGACCGCCGCGCTCGGAGCATTGGGAACGACGCCCGAGACGATTCGAGACCGCTTGTCATCCGAGTTTCAGATCGCGCTCGCGTCTCGCGCTGTCCGCGATCTGGGCAAGATGCAGGTGGGTGCTTCGAGGGCCGGAAAGAAGCTTCCGACCTTCGCCCTCGAGGTCGAGGTGCGCTTCGCCTCGCCCGAGACGCGCAGTGCCTTCGCGAGCGAGCTGGCGGAGAGCGTGGCGCGGCTGGTCGGCAAGTACCACGACGACGCGGCGGCAGGGGGTCGGACCTTTCGGTTCTACGTCGGTGCCTACCCCAAGCCCAAGGAGGAATGATCTCGCCGGCACGTGCGTCTGGAGTATCTTCGATCGTCGTGCCGGTTGCCGAAGCGGCCCGGCCCTCGAAGCGATGCGTACGGAGACGACCATGGCGACTGGTGTTCTCGAGCTCTCTCTCGGAATGGTACTCGGGTGTGCGACCGGACTCAGTCCGGCCGACGACTCGGTGCGGGCCCAGGACAACCTGATTGCATTCGCTCGCCTGACCGGCGTCGTGCAGTACTTCCATCCCGCCGACGGAGCGCTCGATCTCGATTGGGAGCGCTTCATGATGGAGAGCATTCCGAAGGTGGAAGGAGCTTCGAGCGCACCCGAGCTGGCCCAGGTGCTCGAGGGACTGTTCCGGCCCTTCGCGCCGACGGTTCGAGTCTGGGTGTCTGAGGGCGATGCGGCGCCACCGGCCGTGGACCGGTCCGAAGGCGCGACTCGCCGGCTCGCGATTCATCACATCGGGCTCGGTCCCAAGATCGTGCGCCTGGGTGAGACGCCGCCCGAGCGGCAGAACATCTACCAGAGCCAGGTCGTCGCGGTTGCTCCCGACGCCGAGGATCCTCGCATCCCGGGTCCCGACAGCGCTTGGGTCGCCGATTTGGAGGGTGGCGTGCGGGCACACGTGCCCCTCTCCGTGCTCGCCGACGACGCGGGCACCCTGCCTCGCAGCTCCGACACGACCTTTGCCCGCTCCACGGCCCGGCCCGGTTGGAAGCTTCCGGTGGCCCGTCGTGAAGGCCGCTTCGTCACCGTCATCACGCTCTTCAACTTGATGGTGCACTTCTATCCCTACTGGGACGTCGTGGACACCGATTGGACCGCCGCCTTCCGGCGAGCTCTCGTGAAGACGGCGCTCGACGAGGACGCCCCCTCTTTCCTGCGGACGCTGCGTTCGTACCTCAGCGAGATCCGGGATGGTCATGGCAACCTGTATCCGCTCGAGTCCGCCTATCGCTACCCCCTTCCGCTCGCCGTCCAGCTGGTCGAAGACGAGCTGATCGTGATGCACGTCCAGGAGGGCATCGAAGACATCCAGCGCGGCGATCGCATTCTCGCGATCGACGGCGAGCCGGTTGAAGAGCTGCTCGAGCAGTATCGAGAGCAGATCTGCACAGCGACGGAGGGGTGGGTGCGGCACAAGGTCACTTGGGATTTCCTGCACAGCGAGGTCGAGGGCGAAGCGATCCTGCAGATCGAGTCGGCCGACGAGACACGAGCGGTGCGCGTGGAGCGACTGGGCTCGGGTGCTCGCGTTGACGAGCCGCGTCCGGAGATGGCGAGTGAAGTGGCTGCCGGCATCCGGTACTTCAACCTCGACCGCACACCGGCCGAGGATCTCGACGCGCAGCTCGAGACGTTGGCGAGCGCCCAAGGCGTGATCTTTGATCTCCGTGGGTACCCGGGTACGGCCGGGTACCAGCTGTTCTCGTATCTTTCCGATGAGACGTTACACAGCGCTTGGTGGAATACGCCGCACTATCGCTATCCCGAGCAGAAGGACGTCGAGTTCCAGCGCTCACATTGGACGCTGGTGCCGAAGAAGCCGCGTCTCCCGAAAGCGATCGCCTTCCTCACCGACGGTCGCGCCATCAGCTACGCGGAGAGCTGCATGGCCATCGTCGAGCACTACCAGCTCGGCGAGATCGTGGGTGCGACGACGGCCGGCACGAACGGAAACATCAACCGCCAGTACTTGCCCGGCTTCTACACGGTCATCTGGACGGGGATGAAGGTCACCAAGCACGACGACACGCAGCACCACGGCGTCGGTGTCCAGCCCACGGTACCTGTCGCGCCGACCCGCGCCGGTATCGCGGCCGGTCGCGACGAGGTTCTCGAGCGCGCGAACGAGGTGTTGCGCGAGAAGATCAAGGGATAGGCGCCGTGGGGCTCTGCATGGAGCCAAGGCTTCCTCGAAGCCGAGGCTTCACCCGGGTGGGAAGTCGTGCCCGACGAGGCGCTGGACGCTGGAATTGATTCGATGCTGACGACCTCCCACCCGAATGAGTTCGGGCCTCCGAGGGACGGTCTGGAAGCACTTGACGGCGTCGAGACGCGAAACCTCAAAGAACGCGCCTAGCCCTGCTCGAACTGGAAGATCGTTTCGCGGACGATCTTCTTGCGGCGGTCCTTCAGGGGCTTCACCTCGAGCTCGGTAATCGAACGCTCCTCGCGTGGGATTTGAACGCTGTCGTCGCCGCCGAGCTTCAGCGCGAGTGAGCGACGCTGTCCTTGGCGCTCGAGGACAACGGGGACCTTGTCTCCGGGGCCGAAGCGATGGAGCGCATGGCAGAGCGCGTCGTAGTCGTGGACGGCCTTGCCGGCGACCTCGAGCAGAAGGTCGTGGGCTTCGAGACCGGGTGCCTCGGTCCGTTGAACTCGGATGCCCCCGTTCTCGATCACCATTCCCGGACAGCGGATCAAGGTGACGGCGACGTCGTGGATGGTGGGAACGGCGATGGTCTCCTGCGTCAGCAGCAGCCCGATCTCGGCGAGGTCGTGTGCGAGCGGCAAGGGTGTCTTGCCGTCGATGTGGTCGACGAAGAAGCTCTTGGTGGACTTGCCACCGATCTTCTGAACGAGCTCCTCGAGCCGTGAGCGAGGCGGCTGCCGGCGCTCGGGGCCGCTGTCCTTCAGGAGCGTGGCCATCACCTCGTCGAGCGAACGCTTGTTGCGGCTCGCGATGCGCAGGCGCAGGTCCAGGAGCAGCGCGGCGAGGGCGCCGCCCTTGTAGATGAGCGTGTTGTTCTTGGCGCCGAGATTACCCGCTTCCTGAAGCCCGATCTCACCCGCCTCGGCCAGATAGTCCACGATCCAGCCCCGAATGTCCTGCACCAGTGCCTCTGTTGGTCGAGGCGTTGTAGATCCAGACCTGGTTGGTCGCCGCCCCGGGGCTCTGGCCCGTGAAGCCGCCGATGAACCAGACGTTGTTACCGTCTCGAGCAACACCAGAATGCGTCACCGGGCTTGGCATGTCGGAGCGCTGCGTCCATTGATTCGTGATCGGATCGTAGGCGTCTACTCGTTTCGTCACGTTCAATGCAGCGTCGACGAAGCCACTGAAGACGAGCAGCTTTCCATCGTGAACGACCGAGGGGGCTTCGGCTCGCGGCGTGGCACCGTCCGCGAGACGCTCCCAGACACACGGCGTGTCCGGGATGCGCGGGACGGTGCCCTTGCCGGTGGTGGCCGTGGGCTGGGCGCTGGCCAACGGGCCGAGGACGAGCGCTGTCAGAGCGACGAGAATCAGTCGGCGAGTGGAAGCCAGCGCACGAAGAGTCCGCGCGCCGACTCCTCGCATGAGAAGCGGATCAGACATGGGAGAGATCATCCTTGTGTTCTGTGATAGGCAATCGGAGCCCTCCTCAAACACGGTCGCTCAGGCGGTTCAACACGGACTCGGGAACGCGTCGCATCGACCGGATCCGCCGGCCGGAGGATGCGAACGGCCCCGAAAGGCAACCCGTCGCAACACACGACTTCTCAGACCCTTGAGTTGTGTGGCGCGGACCCGACTTCCAGCCGACCGACCACGGGGACATTCGCGCCTTCTTGGGCCGAGTCGATCGGATCGGGCCTCAGGCCGGCTTCTCGAAGAACGTCACCGAGTTGCCGTCGGGGTCACACAGGGAGGCGACTCGCCCGAACGGGAGCTCACGCGGGGCCAGCTCGAACATCTGACCGCGTTCGCACAGGCTTGCGTAGGCGGCGTCGAGGTTCTCGACCCGAAACACGATCTCGGCTCCGGGGTGCCCTTCGACCTGCCCATGTCGTGCGAGCTCTGGAGCGTACACCGACGCACGGGGACGCAGGCAGAGCCGCGTCGCGCCCGTGTCGAAGACCTTCCAAGCGGGGCGATCGACGGTCAGCTTCAAGAGGAGCGCGTCCCGATAGAAGGCGACGCTGCGATCCAGGTCCGCGACCCAGAGGACGATCTCTTCGAGTGTGAGCTCCAGGCGAGAGTCGGTCATCGGGGGGCGCGGTTTCGACATGCTGTGAGAGTCGTCACGGGGTCAGAGCTTCCTCTTCTGCACCTTGCCGGTGGCCGTCTTGGGCAGGTCGCTTCGAAAGACCCACCGCGCGGGGCATTTGTAGTCGGCCAAGTGCTCGGCGGTGTAGGCGGTCAGCGCCTCCTCGGTGACTCGGGCCTCGGGCTTGAGCACGACATGGGCTACGACGACCTCGCCCCACACGTCATCCGGCGAACCGACGACGGCCGCTTCAGCGATGCCGGGATGATGGTGGAGGACCTCCTCGATCTCACGCGGATAGATGTTCTGCCCGCCTCGGATGATCATCTCTTTCTGGCGCCCACAGATGTACAAGTACCCGTCCTCGTCGGCTCGGGCGAGGTCTCCCGTGTGCAGCCAGCCGTTGCGCAGCGCGGCGCGTGTTGCGTCTTCGTTGTGGAAGTAGCCCCGCATGACGTTGTCACCGCGTAGGACGAGCTGACCGATCTCGCCCGCCGGCAGGGTCTGATCGTGCGGATCGACGATGCGGATCTCCTGACCGGGAAGCGCCAGGCCGATCGAGCCGATCTTGCGTTCGGCGTCGACGGGATTGACGGCGCTGGCGCAGGTTCCTTCGCTGAGCCCGTAGCCCTCGATGATCTTCGTTTGGAACTTCGCCTCGAAAGCCCGGAACACCGCTTCCGGCATGGGCGCGGCGCCACAGATGCAGTATCGAAGGGAGGACAGGTCGCGGCCATCACCGGCCGGATGCTGAAGGAGGATCGCGTAGATGGTCGGCACCGCGCTGAACACCGTGGGCCGGAAGGTCTCGAGCGCGTCGAGGAAATGCCTCGGCGAGAAGCCCGGCAGCAGGACGAGTGAGCCGCCGATGGCGAGCGGCGCCAGGATCGTGACGACCTGCGCGTTGACATGGAAGACGGGCAGCACGCAGAGGAAGCAGTCGTCTGCGGAGTAGATGCCGGCGGCGACGATCTGGAACGCGTTCGCGATGTAGTTGCGGTGCGTCAGGATGACGCCCTTCGGGTGACCGGTCGTGCCCGAGGTGTAGATCAAGGCCGCGTTGGTCTCGCCGCTCGGAGCCGGCGTCGGAAAGCCTTCTCCCGGGGAGTCGATGCTGTCGAGGCTTTCGCCGTCGTCCCGAGGCTCGAAGGTGAGGCAGTGATCGACGTCCGCTCCCACCAGGGCCGCCTCGACGCTCGGGAGATGTGCCGCCTCGGTGATGACGACCTTGGCCTGAGAGTCGTCGAGGATGTAGCGCAGCTCGGGTGGTCGCAGAGCCGGATTCAAGGGCACCGGCATGAAGCCCGCCGCGGTCGCCCCGAAGAAGACGTCGAGGAACTCGGGCCGGTTGGCCGTGACGAGCCCGACCCGATCCCCGGGTCGGACACCGATGGCGAAGAGCTGTCTCGCAATCCGCTCGGCACGCGACAGGAGCTCGCCTCGAGTGGCCGTCCCCATGCTTCCCACGAGAAAAGCGCGGTCAGGGGCTTCGTGAGCGCGGATCTCGAGGAACTCGCGGAGGTTCTGCGGGCAGCTCGCGAAGTCGAAGAATCCCGACATGGGTTGTCTCCGGGTTGATGGACCAGCAGCCATGTGGAAGGCTAGGGCCGCGCGTCTCGGCCACGCATCGGACGACAGCCGAAGGTGGGCTCCTGGGCCGAATATATCGTCTCGGTCCACGATCGACGCGACTTCTCGCTCGCCGATTCCTCCTTTCCGGGAGCTGGTTCATGCCTCCACTCAGCCGTCGCCCTGGGAGGCGTCCCTTTCCGCTCGCCGTCTGCCTCGCCATGGTGGCGACCACGGCGCTCGGCCAGGATTCCTCGAAAGACCTCGCCGAGGCTCCCCTTCGCATCGAGCGGCTGGAGTGCATCCAACGCGGTGAGCCCCATGCCGCCTTCACCGACCTCGCCCGTTTCGCCGGTGACCTCTGGTGCTGCTTTCGCGTCGGGTCGGGTCACGTGCCCGGGGAGAGCGGAAGCGACGGCGTCATCCGAGTCATGAGGTCCGAGGACGGCCGAGACTGGGAGGTGGCGGGGGACCTCACCCAAGACGGCATCGATCTCCGCGATCCGAAGCTGTCGGTGACGCCGGAGGGTCGCTTGATGGTTCTCATGGGCGGATCGAACTACAACGGCCGCCAGCTCGTCGACCGAATGTGCCGCGTCTCGTTTTGGAAGGCGTCTGAGCGACGATTCTCCGATTCGGTGCCGATCGAGGTCGACCCCGCGATTCGAACGCCACAGGATTGGCTCTGGCGAGTGAGCTGGCAGGGTGACACCGGCTACGGAGTCGTGTACCAGGCAGGTGGAGAGTCGGACTGGGGGATTCACCTAGTGTCGACGCGGGACGGCATCGACTACGAGGCCGTGACTCGTTGGTCGCTCACCGGACGACCGAACGAGACGACGCTGCGGTTTCTCCCTGACGGACGCATGGTGGCGCTGGTCCGACGTGAAGGCGGCGACCGTCTCGGCCGTCTCGGCGTGAGCTCGCCGCCTTTCGAGGACTGGAGCTGGCGCCCTCTGCCAGTCCGGCTCGGAGGTCCGAACCTGGTGCGGCTTCCGAGTGGAGACTGGTTGGTCGCGTCGCGGGCCTACTCGTCGGGAGGCGCACGCACCGTCTTGCTTCGCGTGGGTCTCACGGGCGAAGCCGCGGAGGTGCTGAGCCTTCCGAGTGGGGGCGACACTAGCTACCCGGGGATGCTCTTGGAGGAAGGGCGGCTTTGGGTGTCGTACTACTCGGGTCACGAAGGCACGACCTCGATCTACCTGGCCGAGGTGACGGGGCCGCTGCTCTCGCGTTGATCGATGACGGCTTGTGGGACATGACGGGAGAAGGAGAGTGAGCGAGACGCTGATCTTCGACGCCGACGACACGCTCTGGGAGAGCGTCGATCATTTTCGGGCGACCGAGGAGCGATTCTTGGACTTGATGTCCGAGCGCGGTGTCGATCGTGCTCGCGCCCGAGAGCTGGTCGTGATTCGCGATCACGAGCGCGCGCCCAAGCTGGGATACGGTGCCCGCGCCTTCGTTCGCACGTTGCTCGGCACGGCTCGCGAGCTGTTGGGTGACGCGGCGAGCTTCGAGCTGCGAATGCGAATCCGTCGCCTTGGCTCGGAGCTTCGTCGGCACCCGATCGAGCTCTTGCCGGACGTGTTCGACACGCTCGTCGCGCTGCGTGGCTTGGGGCGCTATCGCCTCGTGCTGCTGACGAAGGGGCATGCCGACGAGCAGGCGTCCAAGGTCGAGCGCTCGGATCTCGGCCGACTGTTCGATCACGCGGAGGTGCTGCGCGAGAAGCATGCCGAGGCCTACCGAGAGGTCGCGTCTCGCTACGGCTGCTCACCCGACCGCACGTGGATGATCGGGAACAGCCCGCGCTCGGACATCAATCCGGCCCTGGCCGCCGGCTGGAACGCGGTCTACATCCCGCACCCGCGAACCTGGGAGCTGGAGCGTGCGGCCCTGACACCCAGCCCCCGGCTCGTCGAGGTGGAACGCTTCGTCGATCTGCTGGCGGTCTTCGCCTGAGCGTGCATCAGCGATCCTTGCGGAGCCGCTGATGCACGCGCCCCGCGGCGACGGGATCCTCCTGACGGCGGTCGGGGTAGAAGTTTTGGCGAGCGGTCTCGGCGGTCTGCTCGAACTCGGGATCCTGCTCGACGGTGGCGAGGAATCGTTCGAAACCTCGAGCGTCGTCCCTCGGCCAATGCGCTCCCAATGCCAACAGGGCGTTGCGGCGAACCGCCGCGGAGGAGTCTTGCTCGAAGATCGCCCGGAACAGGTCGCGCGTCTCGATGCGGTTGGTCGGGGACGCGAGAGCTGCCATGTTCGCGGCCACGATCGCTTGGCGTCGATAGGACTCCGAGCGGGCGTCGTTTCCACGGAGGTAGACGATCGACTCGAAGAATCGAAGCTCGGTGCGAGCGGCGTAGCGCGAGAGCGGGACCGTCCAATCGAGTCGCTCGGGCTCCGTCTGGGCCGTTCGCAGCAAGAGATCGGGCACTGCATCGAGCGGAAGGTGCTCGCAGAGGGCCGCGAAGAGGCGCGCGGCTCCCGGAGCGTCGAGCTCGACGATCTTTCGCTCGAGCTCGACGGCCCGATCGGGTGCGATGCGAATGAGATTCTCGAGTGCGGCCAGCGCGATCGGCTCATGGGGTGAGTCAAGGAGAGGCTCGATGTCGGCGACGTCTTCTGGGCCGAGTCGAGGCAGGAGAACGCGAATGAAGCTCACCAGGGTGTCGGCCGACTCGGGATACACTAAGACCAAGTTGTGAAGAAGTACGAGCTCATCGGCATTCAAGAACCCGGGGAGTCGAAGGAGGGTCGTCAGCGTTTCGGCATCCGGAGTGCCGCGTGCGATCTGCTCGATCCAGTCGGAGACCTGAGCCTCGAGCGACGGTCCGAAGGCACGGCGCGCCCCGCTGACCCCGGTACTCGAGAGAGCGACCGTCGCCTCCAAGGCCAGGAGCACGACTCGCCGCTCGAGCCGAGTGAGGTTCGGCTCGTCGAGGAGCTCGACGAGCTCGAGACCGAGCTCGGGATGCTCCTCGAGTGCTTTCCAAAGCGCGGCTTCGAAGAGCGACTCGTCTCGATCGCGAGCGGCTGCCAGCAATGCTTCCAGCCACGAAGGCCAGCCAGACTCCGACCGAGGAGCGAGGTCGCGGGGTGTCTCATCGGGGACGGGTGAAGGCTGAGCCACGGCGGGCGTCGAGCTGTCGGAGGGAGGCGCTTCGAGATCGGGCAGCGCCTGCGCCGCCATGGAATGGGGCGTCGGTGGCTCGGCCTCCGAGCGTGCCGACCGGCTCGCACCGGGTGCCATCAGTAACCACAGCAAGCAGGCGAAGGCGCCGATCGCGACGAGTGGGAGAAGACGGTTCATCGAAGGATCACTCCTGGTAGCACGGTTCGAGCGACTCGCTTCTCGAGCCGAGCTCGGTGCGGAAGGGCCCACGAGACGGCGCTCCGCATCGAGGACTCGACGAGGTCGCAGGGGGGGGGCGTGCTGGTGAAGGAATCACGAGGCGGGCGAGGCTAGACATCGATGGACGTCAGCGTCGATTCGGCTTGGCGCATGCGCCTTCGGTGAAACACAGCATCTCTTCAGCGGCCATCGGCTTTCCGAGCAGGCACTCGTAGTCGAGGCAGAAGAAGAAGCTCTCCACGCAGGTGCAGGTCGGGTGGTAGAGGAGCACCTTACGACGATCGCCGGAGAGGACGCAGAAGCCGGGCTTGGAGACCTGGCGTCCACACTGGGGCTTGTAGCGGATGATGGCCGGACAGACGTCCGAGCTCGAGCCGATGGTCACGCCGCCGATCGTGAACGACCAAGAGTCACAGCTCGAGCCGTTGGGGCTGACATCGATCTCGAAGGGATCGATCTCGACGCCGACGTTCCGGCAGGTGTCTGGGCAATGGATCGCCTCCTGTGAGAGGGCGATCGGTGCCGAGGCCACGAAGAGAGCGAAAACGACGATTGAAACGCGCAACATGGGTGCACTCCTGACGAGGCGTCCGAGTGGATTCGGGGCGCGGGGATCATCGGGATCGCCCGCCAGGAAACCAGTCGTTGCTCGCGCGGAGTGGTTACGCGCTGAATCAGTTTTTCAGAGAGTGCCGAGTGCGCGTCGACTCGAGACGGACGCGCACTCAATCCTCGACGGGCTGCGGTGGCCGCCTCCGGAGATCGGCCGTGATCTCGGAGAGGTAGCCGCTACGGGCGAGGCGCAGCTTGGCGTCGTCACTGAACAGGAGGACGATGCCGAAGAGATCGCGGCTCTCCGAGACATAGTTGAAGCGCACGGGCACGGCCCGGACCGAGATGCTCGCCGTGAACGACCAGCCGGCTTGATCGATCCAGCCGTAGGTCGCGGCGAAGCCGTCCGCCGTCTCCCAGATCTCCAACGGCGCCCCGAGCGCGTCGAGGCACACCTGGAGCTCGGCGCTCTTGTCGGCCAGCTCCTGCGCCACGATGATCGGTCGAGGCTCGTTCAGGCTGAGCCGCGAGTAGTTGAAGGACACGCAGCTCGGCAGCGCGAGCAGCCCGAGCCCGATCGCCAGCCGTCCGAGCGGCGTCACTCGACCCCCTCCTCCTCGCGACGATCTTCGTCGCGCGGCTCGTTGTCGGATCGCTCGTGGATGTCCTCCCACGGCATCGAGTACTGCGGCCGATGGCTCGAGAAGGTCGAGCCGACGTGCGTGAGCAGGTTGCGCTCGTCGAAGAAGACCCAAATGCGATCCTGGCGAGCGTCTTCGTTGAAGAACCCGATGAGAAGCAGCCAGAGGCCAGCCGACTTCTGGATGGTGTGGTCGTAACGATACGCCGACCGCTTTCCGAGCTGGATGACGTCGTTGGGAGCGCCGAGACGCTGAACGACTTCCTGAGCGGTGGTCGTTCCCGGTTGCAAGCCGGAGACGGCGCGCATCGAGAGTGGCTCGTTGGTGCTCTGTCGGGAGACGAAGCAGCCCGAGAGGGTGCAGGCCGCGACCGCGAGGAGAAGGAAGGCGGGTAGGGAGGACAGCCTGAGATGAGACATGAGATTCGGCTCCGTGGGACTCGAGTCGGGCCCGCGCCGGGCCGTGGCGGTCAGTGTCGCTTGCTCCCTCCCGCGAATCCAGGCCGAGGTCGGATCCGTCACTCGGTATGATCCGCCATCGGCAAGGACCGGCCTCGCGCTTCGAGGACCGGTGAGGCACGATTCGGTTTTCAGAGCGAGAAGACGCACGATCGACGACTCAGGTTGAAGAGGTGAGGCCGTGCTGCGACGAGACTCCCGCGATCCGGACCTCCCCGAGGAAGACGGCGACGTCGGAGGGCCGAGCCGGCCCCCGCGACGTTCCGTTTCAGGGTGTCTCCGAGCGGTCTGCTTGGCGGGCGCTGGGCTCTTCCTGCTTCTCGGAGCGATCGGTGCCGCACTCCCCGGTCTTCCGACGACCCCCTTCCTCCTCCTCGCCAGCTTCTTCCTGGTTCGGGCTTCACCACGCTTGAATCAGCGGCTGCTGCGGTCCCGCTTCTTCGGGCCGATTCTGCGCGACTGGCAGGAGCACGGGGGCGTGCGCCGGGACGTCAAGCTGCAGGCCGTGGCGGCGGTCGTTCTGGCGGTCGGTGCGACCCTGATCTTCGGTGGCCTCTCTGTCGTTTGGCAGGGGGTTGTCTTCGCCTTCGCCGCGTTGGGCATCGTCGTGATCTTGAAGCTGCCGACGCTGCGTGTTCCTTAGCCGGGGAGAAGGCGAGCACCGAGGCGATCGGAGTGTCTGGATCGGCTTGAATCCAACCGAGGCCTCCCGGTGCTCAAACCACCCCAGGTCGCCAGTCTCGGGACGACCGTCGTCGGCGTCCATCGCTGGGTGCGTTTGGCCATCCGCGGCGGTATCCCTCGAGCCAGCGCGCCGATTGACTTTGAGGCTTGCGACGTGGGACATTCTGGGGGCTTGATTCCAAGCGAAGCGGGATATCGCTTTCGAAACACCCTTGGGAGAGTGTGATGAGTGTCCGGGCCCGTGTGATCTTGCTGACCCTCGTTTTCGTCGGGTTGGTCGCCGTTGGTTGCACCAAGCGCAAGAACCGATTCCTGTTCACCAGCGAGACGTCGACGACCCCGGGTGACTTGGCTCCGAAGGTCGGCGCCGTCTCTCCGGACCGCTCCGAGAACGGCGTTCGTCCGGGAACCGAGATCTCGGCGACCTTCGATCGCGCGATCGACCCGTCGACGGTCGATGGAAGCAGCGCCCGACTCGAAGGCCCGGAGGGACTCGTCCCGGCCTCGATCGAGCTCCTCGACGTTCCGGCCGGCGAAGATCGTCGCCTGGTGCTGCGCCCGGCTCGGGCTCTCCTGATGCGCGCCGAGTATCGCGTCACGCTGACCACCGACATTCAGACGCCGGACGGTCATGCCTTGCTGGACGAGGTGGTGTGGACGTTTCGAACTCGCGACGGTCTGTTCGATGCCGAGGAAGAAGTCGGCCTCGGAGTCGGTCAAGAGCAAGATCCCCGAGTGCAGGTCGATGATCGCGGCCATGGCTTCGTGATGTGGCACTCGGCCGAGAATGGACGCCAACGGCTGTTCGTCAAGCGGCGGCAACTCGAAGGCAATTGGAACGGCCCCATCACCCTGGATGATGTCGATGGCGGCAATCTCGCCGGCTACCGACTCGCCGTGAATCCCGAGGGCCGGGCGATCGCCATCTGGTATCGCACGCGGGTCGGAGACGGTGGGCAGCCGACCCTCGTTCGCCGCTACGTGCCCGGTGCAGGCTGGAGCGAGGCTGAGGCCGTCGCGACGGACGAAGCCGCCTTCACCTTCCCGGAGACGGTGACGCTCGACGACGGAGGCAACGCGCTCGTCCTCTACCGCCTCCTCGAGGGAGACGACGATAATGTCTGGGCGCGTCGCTGGTCGGCGGCGACCGAGACGTGGACACCGCCAGCTCTCGTGCGTCGAGGCGGCTCCTTCTTCAGCGGCGTGGCCACCAACGGGGCGGGCGCCACGGTAGTGGCCTGGAAGCTGTCGAATGGTCAGAGCGTGCAGGCCAATCGCTTCGAGCCCGGCTCGGGTTGGTCGGGTGCCCAGACGATCAGCACCTCGACCGGTCAAGTCGACGGGCGGCCGCAGGTCGTGATCGATCGCTCGGGGACGGCCATCGTGACTTGGGAGCAGGCGGAGTTCAGCGACGGTCCGTCCAGCATCTACGCGAGCGTTCAGGAAGCCGGCGGTGAGTGGCAGGGAGGCAACCCGATCGAAGGGCAGCCCAATCAGGCCACCGGGCACCGCTTGGCGAGTAACGACGCGGGCCAAGCGCTGGTCGTGTGGCAGCAGGATCGTGACGACGAGCTCGGGGGCATCGCGTCCAGTGAGTACGTGCCCGGCAGCGGATGGCGGCGTGACGGCGTGGTGATCGTCGACGACTTCGGAGTCTTGACCGCTCCCTCAGTCACGCTCGACGACGCCGGAGACGTGGTCGTGGCCTTCTTGCGCCGGGGAGACACCGAGATCGCGGACGTCTGCGTCAGCCGGAGAATCTCGGGCACTTGGGGCGTCGCTCAGGCGGTCGAGCATCTCTACGAGAATGCCCACGATCCGATCGCGGTCACGGATGGCCAAGGAAGTGCCTTGGTCTTCTGGAGTCAGCGGCGAGGTCCGCAGTTGAATCTGTACTCGGCCCGAGGGCTCAAGGGCCTGGGCTGGCTACCGGCCGAAGAGCTCGGCTCCAACATCCAGTTCGGTCCGGCCGTCGCTCGTGACGCGAGTGGCCGTGTGCTCGCCGCTTGGCAGGCACAGGACGACATCGAAGCTCCTATCCGTGTGCGAGGGAGTGCTTTTCACTAGTCGACCTCTCGACGGCATCGGCCGGAATCCGCTCGACGACGTTCGATTCTCGTGGTGAGACACGGACCACTTTCTTGTCTCATGGGCTGGGCGCGCAGAGTCGTAGGTGCGCCATCGGTTCCAAGAATGAGATGAGGAATGTCATCATGATGAAGTGTCACCGCGAGAGAGTCCTCGCCGCCGTGCTGGTGACGGTCGGCATTGTCTTGATCCTGGCGCCGTCCGCCCAGGCGCAGGGCTGCCTCGGTCCCGATGGGCTCACCGGAGCCTGCTGCAGCCTGACGAACGCGTCGTTGCCGCCGCTTCCACCCGTGGAGTTTCCCGGGACCGGGATCTGCTGGGCGTCTTGTGGTCCCTGCGCGAACCCCCTCGACATTCGCTATGACCCCCCGGTTCTCGTGCGATGCGGGGTCTACGACATTCCGGTCTTCATCTTGGCGCCGATCACCGGCAGCATCCTCAGCGGCACCGCCCGCCTCGACTACACCCGCACCTGGGAAGAGATCAACGACGACGGTCAGTCGCTTCAGGTCTATCGGTTCTTGATGAAGGCTGATCTGGTCGCGGCCGGAACGTTGGTGTGCCCGATCGCTTCGGCGACCGAGGCGACGCACTTCTTCTACGGCTATCTCGACTACGCGTTCAACTGTGCCTCGGCCAGCTGGGAGCCGGCGACGGCTCTCTATCACTCGTGCGACGTCTTCGGACACAACGCGGCGACGTCGGCGGTGCCGGGCCCGCATCATCCGAGCCTGAGCGTCGGTATCGTCGGCCCGGACACGCCCGCGAACACCTTTAGCATGACCGTCGAGATGCCCTTCTCCGGTCCGGCCGTGGGAGGAGCCATGCGCGTCCAGACTCCGGCGACCGCGTCGTTGTGCAACACCGAAGAGCCCATCGCCGCGGGCGGGGCCACGCTCGGCTACATCGGCTCGGCCTGCGCTTGCCCCCTCGGCTTCGCGCCGCCCAACATCTACTCGGCTCAGCCCTTCTCAGGCACCTCGACCTGTGGCTCGAGCTTCAACTCGCTCTTCCCCGGATCACCCCTTCTCTGGATCCACACCATCTCACAGAGCTTCGGACGGTGGACGGGAAGCGGACCGGGCACACCGTACCCTGGGAACGAGAAGGTCTGGTCGAACGAAGGCTTCTATGCCTACACCGAAGGCTGCACGAGTGATCTCCACGTCGACATGCAGTACGGCGTCCTGACCGCGGAGGGATTCACGGTCGTGCCCGATGCCTCTCGCCCGTGGCAGTCGACTCAGAACTTCATCGATCTCGCGAGCAACTTCTCGAAGACGTCGGGCATCGTGCCGCCGTTCAACGGAGTGCTCTTCGAGACGAATCATTTGATCTACGCCAACTTCTGATTCGGCCGCCGCCCAGGTGCGATCGGCCGGCTTGGGGCCGTAGTCGACGACAGCTCCGGATGAGAGACATTCAATCTTCGAGGACCCCCCGTTCCGGCGAGGCGTTTCGCGCCGCATCGACGTTGGGTCGTCTGATCGCTGGCCTGCGTCCGCACATCCGTCGGTTGGGGGAGGGGCGCATCCGTTGCTGAATGCCGAATCGGACGGTCCCTTCCGAAACGACCTTGCGGTATGCTGGACGTCCCGGCGGCTGGCCTCTCACAGATTCTTCGTTTCAAGGAGCTGTCGTCGTGATCGATTTGGGCACCCTGCGCGCACAGGACGTGATGAAGACCGAGCTCGTCAGCGTGACGACGCGGTCGACGTTGACCGAAGCCGTTCGGACCTTCGAAGAGAACGGCGTGAGCGGAGCACCCGTCGTCGACGACTCCGGCGATCTCGTGGGTGTTCTGTCTTGGTCCGACATCGGCCGGTCGGAGCATTTCCGTGATCAACGCTTCGAAGGACGATCGCACTCGGCCTACGAGTACGACCCCTTGCTCGATCTGCGCACGGCGGACGAGCTCGAGGAGAGCGGCATCCTCGCCGTCGAAGACTACGACCCGGAGGCGCTCAGCCAGGAGCAGGTCGAGACGTGGATGACACCGCGTCTCGTGTCGGTCACCCGAGACACGTCCGTGGCCGAGATCTGCGCTTTGATGAGCCGCGAGGCGATCCACCGCGTCTTCGTCGTCGACGGCGGCCGCCTCGAAGGCGTCGTGTCCAGCTTCGACATCGTGCGCGCCATCGGCGAATCGGAGACGGTCCCAAAGTGATATCGGCCGTGCCGATCGTGAGGGTCGTGCGTCAGTGAAACCCGAGCCGCGCACGGCGATCGGCAGTGACGCATCTTGAGTCGTCGCCCTGGATCCGAGCCGCGCACGGCGATCAGCTGTGCCGAATATGGAGGCGTGGCACTGGATTCAGCCGAGGGTCGTGCGTCTGCGAAATCCGAGCCGCGCACGGCGATCAGCTGTGCCGAATATGGAGGCGTGGCACTGGATTCAGCCGAGGGTCGCCTGGGCGCGTCCAGCGAGTAAGCGGGTAGAAAAAACGGCCTGCCCGCGTACTCGGCTTGCTCGGTTCCAACATCGCCCAGCGATCTCTCGATGGTCGCCATGCCTGCGCGCGTCGTCGCGGCAAAGTGTGTGGCTCTGTTTCGTGCTCTGCAGAGCGAGTCGAGCTCACTCGGGGACGTGCGAGAGCTTCCAGCTCGCCCAGCCCCGCCTGAACGCCCTGCCCGGGACGTGTCTCTCGAACGAGAGAGAGTAGATCGGTCGCGGAATCGTCCGGGCTCGTCTCCGGAGGCGGCAGCGCGTCGATGGCCGTTTCGAAGAGAATCTGCTTGCCGGATTGAAGCCGGATTCGACCGCTGGTCGGGAGCGGCTCGCCGGCGCGGAGCTCGATGAGGAGCGTCCCCTCGACGATCGAGTGTCCCCGATCCGCGATGGCGACCGAGGCGCTCTCGATCGGCAAGTCGACGATCTCGCGAATCGGCCACGTGTGGAGGTTGGTCGGAGGGAGCTTTGCCTTCGAGGCCTCCGAGCGCAGGCGTCCGATCTCCGCTCGTTGCGATCTCTGCTCCATTTGACTGCGAACGATCACGATCGCCAGGATGCCGAGCAGCCAATAGGGCCAACTGCTTTGAAGTCGTCTTGCGGTCGGCGATGGTTCTGGACCATCCACCGCGGGCTCCGGTCGCGAGCTACTCACTGAGCTGCCCTCCGGGCCGAGGACCACGACGCGCGTGGTCCTCGACGAGTTTCGATCAGGCCGGATTCGTCTCCGGCAGATAGTCGACCTGCGTCTCGGTTGGGATGTACTCCTCGAGATGCGTGAGGCCGAGCGCTTCCTTGATCAGGTTGCGCGCGATGACCATGCGCTGGATCTGGTTGGTGCCCTCGTAGATCTGGAGGATCTTGGCATCACGGAAGAACTTCGCGATCGGGTAGTCCTCCATGAAGCCGTAGCCGCCGAAGATCTGCACGGCATCGGTGGCGACCTTCATCGCGGTGTCGGTCGCGAAGCACTTGCACATGGCCGAGATCTTCGTGACGGCCGGATCCCTGGCGTCAGCCAGAGACGCGGCGCGATAGACGAGCCAACGAGCGGCCTCGGTCTGTGTCGCCATGTCGGCGAGAAGCTGCTGCACCATCTGGAAGCCGCTGATCGGCTGTCCAAACTGCTGCCGCCGACAAGCGTAGGCCGTCGCGTAATCGAGCGCGCCTTGAGCGGCGCCGACCGCTTGGCCAGCCACTCCCGGTCGCGCGAGATCGAGCGTGGCCATGGCGTGCTTGAAGCCGTGGCCGGGCTTGCCACCCAGCAGGTTCTCCTTCGGCACCCAGGCGCCCTTGAAGTGAGTCTCGCTGACGGGCACGCCGCGGATACCCATCGAGGGCTCGACCTTGTGGATCTCGAGCCCTTCCGTACCCTTCTCGACCATGAAGGCCGAGATGCGTCGCGACTTCGATTCCGGATCGGTCACCGCGAAGACGGTGTAGAGATCCGAGACCGGGCCGCCGGTGTTCCACTTCTTCTCGCCATAGATGCGATAGCCGTCCCCGTCTTCGATCGCGCGCACCTTCATGCCGCCCGCGTCCGATCCGGCGAACTTCTCCGAGAGGCAGAACGAGATGAGCGCTTCGCCCTTGGCCACGCGCGGCAAGAACCGCTTCTTCTGCTCTTCCGTTCCGCCGACGAGCAGCGGGAACGAGCCGAGGGCATTGACGGCAAAGGCGACGCCGAAGCCGGAGTCGGCTTTGGCCAGCTCTTCGACGATCATGCACAGCGACAGGACGCCCACGCCCGAGCCGCCATACTCCTTGGGAATCCACGAGGCGAGGAGACCGGCTTGCCCGCAGGCCTTCATCGCTTCGTGGTTGTAGGCGCGCTCGCGATCCGACTCGGCGGCCTTGGGTCGAACGTACTTCTCGGCGATCTCGCGGGCCTTGGCCTGGAGCGCCAGTGCCTCGGGGCTGAACGTGATACTCATCGAGTCAGTCTCTCCCTGGAATCGGCGTCGCCCGGTCGACGAGCCTCGACTGCGGAACGACCATTACCCTTGGCCGGACGGCGATCGAGGAGCTCGATCGCGATGGCGCTTCACCCTCGGAACCGGGTCCGAGCGTAGACGGCGTGTCTCGCCGCTCGCGTCCCGTCGGCGAGCACGTCGGCCGCACGGAACGGGCGCCGAGTCTAGCACGATCGGCCGTCGGGCGGCCACCGTGCGGCGTTCGGCTCATTCGTCGGCGGCAAACTCCTCACGGCCGCTCGCGGCGATCCCCGATCTATCTGCCGGAGCTCGAAGACTCAGCCTCACGAGCAAGCACGTCGCTTTCGATCGAACCGGTCAGGTGGTGCGCGATGCCTCGGGGTCGTCGTCGTCGATCTCTTCATCCGACGCGCTCGGCGGCTCGCCCTCCTCGGCGGAGGTCTCTGGCTCGGGAGCCGGTTCCCGGGACTCGTTCGACTTCACATCGGCCTCTGGGCCGGCGCTCGCTGGGGGAGGCGTTTCGGCCTCCGCCGTCGCGGCACTTTCCTCTGCGGGCGCGATGGGCGTCTCGGCAACGGGTCGCTCGAGCGTGCTGGGATCGATGCGGGGCATCGCGGGCAGGTCGCTGCGTCGGAGCGGCTGATAGTTCGGCTCGAAGTTCGGCGGGAGCTGCGTCGGGCGAGGCTGCGAGCGCGGGAGACGTGGCTGCTCGCGCCAGCCCGGCAGCGGGTCGTCGGTCGGCGGCTGGTGGGCCCATTCGGGAACGGGCGGTGGAACCGGCTCGGATCCTGGCGTAGCCATGCGGTGAGACTCCCCAGTGCATTTGATATTTCGGTCCTTCGCAGCGGCATTATATAATCCGCGCGTCGTTGGACAACGGCGGTCGGTGATGGCGGTTGCGGGGCGCGGAAGGTGGGTCTTGCCTGCTATGGCCGAGACCCGCGCGAACCCTTCCGAGACGCGATGCCGATGACCGATCCCCTCTCGAAAGCCCGTTCGCTCCTCGAGTCGGGCGCCCTGCGTGATGCCGCCACCGAGCTGGCCGAGCTCGCTGACGAGATCCGACTGTCTCCCCGCGGTGTCCTGATCGTCGGCCGGATCGCCGAAGCGCTTCAAGTCCGAGTCGTCGCGCGCACCGCGTACCTCCGGGCTCGACGGGCACCAGGAACCCGGCGAGCGGCACTCCTCGGCCTCGTCTCGGTGGCGCTCGATCTCGATCGACCGATGCGCGCCGACCAGTACCTCGAGGAGCTCCTGGTCGATGCCGGCGAAGAGCGAGTGGCCGCGCTTGCGCTGCAAGTGCGCGTGCGATGTGCGCTCGGACGCTTCGCCTCCGCCGCCGAGATCTTGGCCGAGTGCCGCGACCTCGCCGCGCCGGAGGACAGCCGCCCGACGATCGCCCGTGCCCAGCTCCTGCGGTTTCAGGATCGCCGCCGAGAGGCTCATCAGATCCTCACCGAAGCCATCGAGGCTCATCCCGAGGATGCCGATCTCCGCTTGGCGCTCGCCGACCTCTGCTGGATCAACAGCGATCTCCCCGGCGCGATCGAGGCGCTCCGCTTCGTGATTCAGAGGCGTCCGGAGGACTATCGTCTGCGGGTCGCGATCGGGGACTGTCACGCGAGCCTCGAGAGCTGGCCCGCGGCGGCCGGCGCCTACCGAAAGGCGCTGGCAGTATCCGTCGAGGCCGACTCGGCGCCGCGCGTGCGTCGGGCGCTCGCCTTGGCCTTGGAGAGACGAGGAGACCCGGAGAAGGCGCTCGAGCAGTACCGGCAGCTGGTCGACGAACGCGATCGCGAGCTCGTGGAGCTGGCACGTCGCCGCATCGCTGCGCTCGAAAGAGGCTCGGAGGGCGACGCCCCGAGCCGCCACGTCATTAGCCGCTGTCGCCCGCGCGTGCAGACGCGGGATGGAAGCGCGATCGCCTCCTTGTCGATCCTGCTGGCGCGCTGGGGAAAGAACCTCTTGCCGACTCGCCTTCGCCGCGAGCTGGGTGCCACGCCTTCGCCGCATCGCGTGGTCGATCTGCTGCGTGAAGAGGGCCTGCACACCCGAGCGTTTCGGGCCACCTTCGAGAGCTTGCGCGCCTGCGTCGAGGCGGACATCCCCGTGCTGCTCGTGACCGAGCGGCACTCGATTCGACACTACTTGGTCGTGGCCGGCTACGACCCGATCACCGAGACGCTGCTGGCGCGGGATCCGGTATCGCCCGAGTGGACGGAGCTCAGCGAGGCCCGCCTCGAGGAGGTGAGCGCGCCCGAGGGTTGGCGAGCGATCGTGGCCGTTCTCAAGTCGGAGAGTGATCGACTGCAGGAGCGACGCCTCGACGACCTCGAGATCCACGAGCAGATCCTCGACGCCGAGCGACGCTTCGACAGCGACCCTGAAGACGACGAGGCGCTCGAGATCTTCGAGCAGTTGGCCGAGCGCGGCTGGCTCGGTGGGCTGGGGTCTCGGCTGCTCGCCGACGCCTGTGCGCGCCGCGGCGAATGGGAGCGAGCCTTCAGTGTCCTGGAAGCCGCCTGCGGGAGATACCCGGGAGATTCGGGGCTCGAGCGGCGGATCGTTCAGGTGCTCGCCGCTTTTGGAGAGCACGGCACCGCCGTCGACGTCGCGACGCAGATGCTGACCTTTCGACCGCACGCGGGCGATCTGGTTTATCTGCGCGCTCGCTCGTCGCTGGAGTCCGGCCAGGTCGAGGCGGCTTATCGGGACCTGCGGCGCGCCATCCGACAAGGGCCCGACTGCGCCGAGCGCTTCGGCCTGCTCGGGCGCTTGTGCTTCGAGCTCGGAGATCCGGACACGGCGCTGCAGTGGTATGACATCGCGATCGAGATCGACCCGAGCTATGCCTGGGCGCACACACAACGCGGTGACCTGCTGCTCGATCGAGGCGATCTCGACGGCGCGCGGTCCGCGTTCGAAACGGCGGTCTCGGCCGATCCGGCCGCGCCGGCGGCTCAGGTTCGTCTGGGTCGTCTCCTCGCCGAGCGAGCCACCGATCCCGATCAGGCCGAAGCGTGCTTCCGTCGAGCGATCTCCGACTCCTACGACGATGCTTGGGCCTGGTTGGAGCTGGGCCGGTTGCAGCAGGAGCAGGGGCAGTGGGAAGCCGCACGGGAGAGCTTTGTCAGCGCGCTCGATCGGGATCCGCAATCGGCGGCGGCGTTGATTCGTCTCGGTCAGATCTGCCACGAGGCCACCGACGAGCCCGAGCTGGCGGAGATCTACTACCGTCGCGGCATCGAGCTCGACGACGAGGATCCCTGGGTCTTCGCGCAGCTCGGTCGACTGCTTCAATCCTCCCTCGATCGACCGGGCGAGGCGGTGCCCGTCTACAAGCGTGCTCTGGACCTGGATCCCTCGCTCGGGTGGGTGGCGGCGCAGCTCGGGCATCTCTACGAGACGGCGTTCCAGCGCGCGGACCTCGCCGAGCAGCACTATCGCCACGCGCTCGAGCAGTCGCCCGAAGACGCCTGGACGTGGATGCGCCTCGGGCGGCTGGCCGAAGCCGAGCACCAAGACCTCGATGCGGCGGGGCAGTGTTATCAGCAGGCGGAGTCGCTCGAGCCGGAGAACCCGTGGCCGCGCGCCGAGCGGGCGCGAGTCGCCGTCGAGGCCGGTCGCCCCGCCGAGGCCATCAGCATCTACGAGCGGTTGCTCGAGCTCGTGCCCGAGGATCGCTGGGTGCTGTTCCGTCTTTCGGAGCTCTTCGTCGAGGTCGGGCACGTGGCTCAGGCCGTGCGATCCCTCGAGCAGCTGGTGAAGCTCGATCCCGCCGGGGTCAGCGGTCGACGCAACCTCGCCCTCGCCTACGAGCGCGTGGGACGGGCCGAAGAGGCCCTCGAGCAATGGGATCAATACCTCGAGCTTCGGATCGCGGCCGACGGTCACGACGAAGCCGCGCTCCGAGCCGTTCGAGCCCACGTCGAATCTCTTCAGCAGCCGTCTCGCCAACACTGGTGGTCGAAGGGCCGAAAGAAGAAGCAGCGGGGGAAACGTCGCCGGAGCTCGGGTCGCGAGCAGTCCGAAGAGGCGGGCGGCTGAGCCGCACTGCGCTGCCGAGCGCGACGAAGGCCGCGGCAGGCCCGGGTGCTGTGGCCCCGACGGCAGACGAGGAGAAGGCGATGAGCGAGGGTCCCATCCGTGAGGGCGAGGCGCGCGACGTTCCGGCGATCCTGGACCTGATGCGCGGCCTGGCCGAATACGAGAAGCTGCCGGGGCCCGACGACGACGTGGAAGAGCGATTTCGGCGGCATGCGTTCGGACCGGATCCGGCCGTCCGTGTTCTAGTGGCCGAGGCCGACGGCGCGCTGACCGCCTACGCATTGTATTACTACGCCTACAGCTCGTTTCTGGCGCAGCCCACACTGCACCTCGAGGATCTCTTCGTTCGCTCCGATGCTCGCGGTGCCGGCACCGGGCGGGCGTTGTTGCGACGACTCGCGACGATCGCGCGCGAGCACGACTGCGGCCGCTTCGAGTGGCTGGTGTTGGACTGGAACGAGTCGGCGATCGGTTTCTACCGAGGGCTCGGAGCGACGGTGTTCGACGACTGGCGGCTGTGTCGTGTGAGCGGGGAAGCACTCGAGCGCCTCGCGGAGTGACGTTTTCGGCTAGGTCGGATCGTGGCGCGACATGGAGGATAGCCGCTCGCGAGCGAGCGGCTATAATACCCGCCCTTTGTCGGGCGAGCGCCATGGGGCGAGCGCCGAGCTGGAGCAGGGAAGCCATGTCCGCGAATCAAACTCGGTGCTGGAGCGAGGCGGAGGTCGCGCGACTCGTCGATTGGCGACGCGACTTCCATCGCCATCCCGAGCTGGGATTCGGTGAGGAGCGGACGAGCGCGCGCGTGGCGCAGGTGCTGGAGGCGGCCGGCTACGATGTGCGGCGCGGCGTCGGTCGAACCGGTGTGGTCGGCGTTCGGGGCGATGGTGAGCGCACGTTGATGATCCGGGCCGACATGGACGCCCTGCCGATCCAGGAGCGGAACGTGACCGACTACCGCTCGATGAAGGACGGCGTCATGCATGCGTGCGGCCACGATGGGCATGTCGCCATGGCGCTGCTCGCGGCCGAGCGACTGGCGGCTGAGCCGACGGGCGGCAGGTTGAAGATGGTGTTTCAGCCCGCCGAGGAAGGCCTCGGGGGCGCGAAGGCGATGATCGAGGACGGCGTGCTCGAAGATCCGGCGCCCGCGGCTGCGATCGGAATCCATCTCTGGAACGAGCTTCCGGTGGGCCAGGTCGTCGTGCGATCGGGTCCGCTCATGGCCTCGGTGGACGAGTTCGAGATCGTGATTCAGGGGCGAGGCGGTCACGGAGCGATCCCGCAGCAGACCGTCGACGCGATCCTGGTCGCGGCTCAGGTGGTCGTGGCCGCGCAATCGATCGTGAGTCGGAACGTCGACCCGTTTCAGCCGGCCGTGGTGACTTTCGGGTCGCTGCATGCGGGTCACGTCTTCAACGTGATCGCCGCTGAAGCTCGCCTGATCGGTACCGTGCGCACGTTGAACGATGCCGACTGGAAGGCGATGCCCGAGCGGCTCGAGCGCATCGTGTCCGGCGTGTGCACCGCATTCGGTGCGAGCTACGAGCTCGACTATCGGCGCATCAATCGGGCGACCGTGAACGACGCGTCCTTCGCGGACCGCGTGCGTGCGGTGGTGACGGATGTCGTCGGGGAGGCCAACGTGCGACAGGACGTCCAGACGATGGCGGGCGAAGACATGTCGGAGTTCCTCGATCGCGTTCCCGGCTGCTTCCTGTTGCTGGGATCGCGCAACGAGGCTCGGGGGCTCACGTCTCCGCACCACAGCCCGACGTTCGACTTTGACGAGGCTTGCCTGCCGATTGGAGCCGAGATCCTGACGTGCGTCGCGCGTCAGTTCCTGAGTAAGACCGAACGAGACTGAAACGAAACGAGACGACCGTACGATCGGTCGACTCGAGCCAACCGAAGACGAGGAGAGTCATGGATCTCGAGGCGAAGAAGAACGCACTGCGCATGATTTCGTACGGCGCTTACATCGCCACCGCGCGCGGCGGCGACGACACGGCTGCGGCCACGGTCACCTGGGTCACCCAGATGTCCTTCGAGCCGCCGCTGGTCGCGGTCGGCGTGAAGCTGGACAGCCAGCTCTACCGGGCGATCCTGCGTGGAAACACCTTCGCCTTGAACATGTTGGCGAATGATCAATCCGAGATCGCAGCGAGGTTCTTCAAGGCCGCTCAGCTCGAGGGCGAGACGCTTGGCGGCTACGCCGTCGAGTTCGGCGTCACCGGCGCACCCCTGCTGGTCGACGTGCCCGCCTATCTCGAGTGCAAGGTGACCGACGTCGTGGAGCGAGGCGACCACGTGCTGTTCCTGGGTGAGGTCGTCGACGCCGCCCATCGGCGCGAAGCCACGCCTTTGGATCTCTATCGCGACACGAAGTGGAACTACGGCGGCTGACTCCGCCTTTCGGACCGAGCGCCCGACCCTGGTGAGAGCCGAGAACGGGCTGAAGACTTGACGGATCGATTACGATGAAGAACTACCAGAAGTTCATGACCGACCAGGCGCGGGCGTTCTACGAGGCGCAGGCCGGCAAGTTCGAGAAGGACAAGAAAGCCCCGGGAGGTGCCTCGGACAAGCCCGACTTCGTCAAATGGCTAGACCAGACCGGCAGCCTCGTCGCCCATGCGCAGCAGGTCTCGGCCGACTGGGACAAGCGCACCATCCTGAGCGTGGCCGGTCAGACGCGCCACAAGTCGCAGTTCGGCGGGGCTCAGGAGAAGGCGGTCGAGGGCTTTTTTCAGGACCTGATGCACGAAGTGAAGCGCCTCCACAAGAAGCAAACGGCGGCCGGGTGAGCCCGGATCCCCCAGAAGGAGATCGAGACGATGCCCCGAGTGAGAAAGATGTCGACCGCCGGTGACCACGTCGTCGCCGAATGGAGCTTTGGGTCGAAGACCCAGTTCGAGAAGGCGCGGAAGGAGTTCCAGGACGAGCTCCAGAAGGGCTGCACCGCGTTCCAAGTCTCGCCGAGCGGCGACACGGCGCCCGTCACCACCCTCGACCCCCAGGTCGATGCCGACGTGCTCCTCGTGCCGCCGGTCGTCGGAGGCTGATCCGCCGATATGGCCTTCGTCAAGGTAGGGTTCGCGCAGTACCACCTGAGCTGTGCGCTCGATCCCATCCCCGAGGGCCCGCAGCGCGGTGAGTACTCCCTGACCCTCCGCGCGTTTCCGGAGTACCGCCGCTACCGTTTCAAGGTCTGCGAGGAGCGCGATCACAGCTACCGCGAGTTCGATCGCGAGGCGGACTTCCCCGACTATGAGGTGACCCATCAGGTCTCGCGCGACGACGTCTTTCGTCGTAAGGCTTACCTCGTCCAGCTCACCCAAACGCTCAGCCGCCGCTTCTGCGACGCCTTCGTCCACGATACGCTGAACCGGCAGGGCGGCAGTAACCCGTTGGACAGCATTCAGTACGGGAATGCGGCCGTCGCCGCCTTCAACGTGCTCATGCAGAAGGGCGAGGTCGAGACCAGGCA
The DNA here is from genome assembly GCA_029260795.1 of Planctomycetota bacterium. Taxonomy (GTDB): domain Bacteria; phylum Planctomycetota; class OFTM77; order OFTM77; family OFTM77; genus OFTM77. Next base: position 80,638 of record JAJDCO010000105.1, read on the forward strand.
GCCGCTCGACGAGACCTCGGTCATCACCGACAACCTCAGCGTCCCTGAAGCCAAGGCTCGCCGCCTTCTTCGCGAGATCATTCCCGAGGCGGAGTACCGCCGCTACGAGCGCGACCTCTGCGTCGATCTCACTAAGGGAAAGCGCCGGTATCGCATCCACCGGAACTTCATGGTCGAGATCTACGAAGGTGATCTCAAGGTCTACAACGCATGCCTGCAGTTTCGGCGCTGGGGCTGTCCGCCGACCGACGCGGTCGTGATGCGCTACCTCCATATCCTTCACCGGGAGGAGGAGTTCCTCGCCAAGGCCAATCTCTATCGCATCGATTGATCGGTCGCGGCCTCGTTGCCGCTCAGCTGCCTGAGCTCCGATCGGTCGCCTTCGTGGGAGAGAAGGACGACGCGCTGGAAAAAGAAAAAGAATTCACTGCCAGGAAACGGGTTCCGCGTCGTCTCTACTGCACTGTCACTGGCGCCAGCTCGATCGAGCGGAGACCAGTTCAGAGAGATCCCGAGGAGAGAACTGACCATGTATCGATGCAGCCAATGCGCCTCGCTGAAGAAGGCGCCCGCTCACCTCGATCTCAACCCGAGCTCTCCCTGGTTCAAATGTCCGTGTGGGGGCACCCTGTTCTCGGACGAGCTCACCGGTCAGATCCGGGGCCAAGAATCGAGCGCTGAGCGCACCCGGGCCGGTGGCTTCGCTCATGAGAAGCTCCTCGGAACGTTGATCGTCGTCGGAGGCGTCGCCCTCGTGGCCGCCGCCGCGATCCTCTTCGCCTCCTAGGCCCCGGAGAGGACTCGGAGGGCGGACTTACCTCGGAGGGCGGACTTCAGTCCGCTGGTCGGTCGTCCTGAACCGCGTCCGACGATCAAAACAAAGAGAGTCGTTAATCTCCGCGTCGCGCGCTCCGGACACGTTCGCAGGTTGCTGACCTCGGAGGGCGGACTTCAGTCCGCTGGTCGGTCGTTCTGCACCGCGTCCGACGATCAAACAGAGAGAGTCGTTAATCTCCGCGTCGCGCGCTCCGGACACGTTCGCAGGTTGCTGACCTCGGAGGGCGGACTTCCCTCCGCTGGAGGGTCGCTCGGGATCGGGTCAGCCGAACGTGCCCGGATGAGTCGTGAATCTCCGTGTCGCGCGCTCTGGATCCACGATGGGTTCGCAGGTCGACAGACCGAACGCGGAACCGTCCCTCATGAAGCCTGGCAATTGATTGGCCCGGATCACCGTTCATGATGGTTGACTGGCCTTCCGTTGCTGCCTAGTCTCCAGGCAAGCTGCACAGCTTCTTCCGGAGGCGCCGCCATGTCGAGGGCTCAATCTCAAGGGACGCGCGGAACGTTGAACACGTTTCGGGGAGTTTGCCTGGTTGGCCGTTGGGATCGATCGATCAGAAGCGTTCCCGAGGCTGAGCGTCGTTTCCAGACGCCCATCGCATGGATGTTGACGGTCTTGGTCAGCTGCATGGTCGTCGGGCCGCTCAAGGCTCAATGTGGCTTCGAGGAGACCCGACTCGAGTCGACGAGGAGGGTCTCCAACGCCTACTTCGGTCAGTCGATCGCCGCGGATCGTGACGTGGTCGTCGTTGGGCAGCCTTTTGGCATGCAGTTTCGCGGGAAGACCGGCCTCGCCCATGTCTATCGGCGAGTCGCTGGAGAGTGGACCCTCGAGACGACGCTCGCTCCGCCATCGCTGCAGGAGTTCGACGCCTTCGGTCATGAAGTGGCCATTCACGGAAAGACGATCGCGGTCTCGGCCATCCAAGACAAGGAAGCTGTTGAAAACGCGGGTGCCGTCTACCTGTTCCGCTTCGACGGTGAGGAATGGATCGAGGAGCAGAAGCTCCTTCCCTTCGAAGGGGTGCCTGGGCTCGAGTTTGGCGATGCACTTGCCCTCGGGCGGGACCTGCTCCTCGTGAGCGCCCCGTGGGATAGGCGCAAAGGGGGCGGGGTAGTCTATGCCTACCATTTCGACGGGGTGCGTTGGTCCCGAGAGGCGGACATCTTCTCACCCAACCCAGGAGGATACGGTCATTTCGGCTCATCGGTCGCGTTGTCGGGTAACGTCGCCGCGATCGGGGAGCCCAATGCCTGGGACGGATGGACGAGGCACGGGATCGTTTCCATCTTTCGGAGGGTTCCTGGGAAAGGATGGACCCTCGAACAGATGCTTCCATCACGGGATGGTCATCGTGGATCGTCACATGGCGCATCGTTGGCGCTTGACGAGTCGTGGCTCCTCGTCGGCGACCCAACCGACATCCCGCAAGGCTCCACCTATGGCGGAGCTGTCGACGTGTTCCACTTCGACGGGAGCCAATGGATCTTTCGTCAGAAGCTCCGAGCGCCCGATCCGAGAGAAGGTAGGCATTTTGGTCAGGCAGTCGCTCTGTCGGGCAATCGCGCGCTCATTGGACAGACGAACGCCCCGTCGGATCTCGGCGGGATGGCATACGTGTTTCGCAACCATGGCGGCACGTTCCTAGCGGAGCGAAGATTCTCCAGCCAGAAGGAGGATGACTTGATGGGAGCTGCAGTTGCCATCTCAGGGGATTCATACTGGGCTGGGGCGCCAGAGATCGACGAAGGCATCCACCGAAGCTTCGGAGTCGCCTACGTCTTTGAGCGAGATCCGATTCTACTCGAGCTCGTCGGCTTGCCGGCGGCTGGGCAACCCGTCCAGTTCCAGGTGTCGAGTGCGACGGGTCGAGAAGAGCATCGGGCCGTCGTGCTGCTCTCGTGCAGTGACGGCGCCGCCGGTATCGACCTCCCGGGCGATCAGCGCTTTGTCCCACTGACTTTCGATGCCTGCACTAGCCTGTCACTGACCTTTGGACCCCTCCTGCAAGGGACGATCGATGTCTCGGGGACGGCGACCACGCCCCGGCTGCCCTTCCCGAACATTGCGGCAGGCATTCGATTCTGGGCTTCCGGCGTCACCGTCGATGTCGCGACGGGCAAGGTCTCTTCGGTGCTCTGTCGAATCACTTTCGAGAGTCAATGACCGACGTTGCTGGGAGCTTCATCAGTTGCCATCAACCAGCTTCCGCGCCGCCGCCTGAGCTTCTTCGAGCGTCGTCACCTCGCCGTCGAGCTGCTTCTCGAAGATGGCCTGCAGGGTTTCTCCCATCTCGCGACCCGGCGCCACGCCGAGCTCGATCAGATGGCGTCCGAGCAGGAGCGGCTCGGGCTTGGCATCGGCGACTTGCAGCTCTTGCATGCGGTCGAGGAACCAGTCGGCGGCTTCGCCGGTGCGATGTCCGCCGCGGCCCTTGTCGTCGGCTCGTGCGACACGCGTCAGCAGCTCGACATCGCACTTGAGCGCCAAGCGCCGAAACGCACCGTCCCCGACCGTCTCCTTCCCGTAGAAGAACTGACCCGGCTTCAGGTGGTTGCCCACGAGGCCGAGAACCTCCCGTCGCACGTCGAAGCCGCCGAAGGTGTGGACGTTCATGCCGTCGAGGACGCGCTCGGTTGGAGGCAGTCCAACGGGCTCGTGATTCGGGGAGCGGATCCGCCCGTCGATGAGCTCGGTACAGGCCGGCTTGCCGAGATCGTGGCAGAGGCAGGCCAGCATCACCGTGAGCTGCTCGGGGTGCGAGAGGCCTTCGAGGTCACGGGCCGCTTCGTCCACGACCATACAGGTGTGGATCCAGACGTCACCCTCGGGATGGAACTCGGCATCTTGCTCGCACCCGACCAGCGCTTCGATCTCGGGGAAGAGCCTCTCGAAGATCCGTAGCTCGCGGCCAGCGCGCAGACCGATCGACGGCTCGGGCGCCTGGAGCAAGAGCTTCTCGAACTCCCAGAAGACGCGCTCGGGAGGCAGGTCGCTCAGGTCGGTCACGCCGCAAAGTGCGACCGTGCGCGTGTCGATGTGCAGCGCGAAGCGGGCCGCGAACTGCATCGCGCGCAGGACGCGCAGGCTGTCTTCCCCGAAGGTGTCCTCGTCCACCACACGTAGCCGGCCGGCCTCGAGGTCCGTTCGACCGCCCGCCGGGTCGATGAGCTCACCCGTCAGCGGATCGAGCATCATCGCGTTGATCGTGAAGTCGCGTCGTCGGACCGAGGCCTCGAACGGGAGATGGGGATCGCCCTCGACCTCGAAGCCCTTGTGTCCGGGGCCGATCTTGGAGTCCCGACGCGGCAGGGCGACGTCGATCTCGGTCTCGCCGAGCTGGAGCTTCGAGACCGTGAAGGCCTCGCCGACATTGTTGACCTTACCCAGGCTCCTCAAGAGTGCTTGCAGGCGCTCCGGCTCGAGCCCGTACGTTTCGACATCGAGGTCCTTCGAGAGGCGGCCGAGAAGATGATCCCTCGGGAATCCACCGACCAAGAACGCGCGTCCGCCCGCCTCGCGAATCGCCTCGGCTAGCCGGCGAGCGGGTTCGGGAATGGAGAGCGGAGCCGTCATGGCGTCCCGGCACCATGAAGATCGAGTTCGATGCCGAGGGTGGGATTCTGCATCACTCCTCCCCTGCTGGCGAAGGGCTCACCGAGCGACCTACTTCTCTTGGGGACGGCCGTCGATCGCCTCGAGACAGGCATGCACCGCGCGAACCGCTTCGTGGATCTCGGCCTCGGGGCCGCCGAGGTAAAGACGTCCGAAGGCACCGAAGCCGCGCGCCTCGAGCAAGTGGATCCCGGCCGCTTTCTCGGCCTCGTTCGCGGCCAGCAGCGCATAGCCCGCCGGGTGTGTCTCCAGAATGAAGAGCGACTCGCCCTTGAGCAACATCTGCCCGTGCCGCATGCGATTGATCAACATCGCCTGATACTGATCGACGCCGGTGATCACCTCCGAGGACTCGATGCGCGGCTTCATCCGATCGGTGATCTTCAGCTCGAGGCGCTCGAGGATCACGCGGCCGGCGTCGTGGACCGCACCGTGATCGTGCGAGTGGAGCTCGAGCACTCCGAACGCACGCTCGACGACTTGCATGCCCGGCCGCACGTCGGTGTGCTTCAGCGCGACGTCGGTCAGCCGATTGATCGCAATGCCCGGTGCAATCTCGATGTAGAGCGACGCCTGCCCTTCGACCGGGAGATAGCCCTGCGAGATCGTCGCGATGAAGGACGCGAGCTGCGGCTGCAGCACGTCGATGTGGGTGAAGGTGCGAAGATCGATCATTGAGAGCTTCCTGGTTCGGGGCTAGTCTCAGCCCGCATCAACCGACTCCCGGGAGGTCGCTCCCGAGGTGGTCGCCCATGGGCGACGGCGAGATCCCTGAGCCCTCCGCGCCTCGGCGACACCGGCGAGCACGACGGAGGGCTGGGCATTCTAAAGAGCAAGCCATCGGAACGAAAGGACTCCGCTTGAAGCCCTATGAGCCTTCCGGCCCACTGCAGCCTTGGCCTCGTCGCTCGAGCGAGCCACTGGGTGACTATCACATCTTCTCGGTTCGACGCGACGTGGCGAGCTCACCGCGAACGGGAAGAGATCATTCGTTCTTCGTGATCGACGCCGGACAGTGGATCAACATCGTACCCGTCACCGACGACGGCCAGATCGTGCTCATCGAGCAGTATCGTCACGGTGTTCAAGAGTTCACGCTCGAGATCCCGGGCGGACTCGCCGAGATCCATGAGCACGACCTCGCCGAGGCAGCCGGTCGGGAGCTGCTCGAGGAGACCGGCTACCAGGCGCGCGAGATCGTCTCGCTCGGCGCCTGCCACCCCAACCCGGCGATGCAGAGCAATCTCTGCCACTTCTATCTGGGACGCGATTGTCGACAGGTGGCCGAGCTCGAGCTCGATGCCGGCGAAGACATCCACGTCGTGCTGCACCCGATCGAGCACGTCCCCGAGCTCGTTGCCTCGGGCCGCATCACGCACTCTCTGGTTTTGGCTGCGCTGTACCGCTTCATGCTGAGTGCGCATTCGGCTTGAGCCGAACGTTGCAAAACGACTTGTTTTCGGACCGTCCCCTCGGAGCGGAGTCCAGCCGCCCATCGTCCCGCTCGAGAAACCTCCAGAATCGTGACCCCTGCCGCGCCTCGTTCCCGGATCTCCGGTTCGAGGGGGCTCGCTCGGCTCTGAGTGCCGAGAGGTCGGGGAACAGTCCAAACCTGGAGATCACACGAATGAGTCGCAACGAGCTGCAATCGGTTCGTGCTCGGCATCATCTGTCGAGCGTCTGGTGGGCCGTCTTGGCCCTGATTCCGTTTCTGGCGAGCTGTGGTGGCGGTGGCGGTGGCGGTGGTGGCGCGGCCGGCTCGGTGAGCCCGGGCAGCTTGGACACCACGATCACGCAGGCGCCCGCTGAGAGGACGACGGCGTCGGTCGCGATGGTCACGTTTCAGACCAGCGGTCCGGCGGCGCACGTCGAAGGCCGGCTGAACGGCGTCAGTTGGGAAACGATTCAGAGCCCGTGGACCTCGCCCTCTCTGGACGATGGCGAGCACGTTCTCGAGGTTCGGGCGGTGAGTGGGAGCGGTGAGGCCGATGAGACTCCTGCCTTGGCTCGCTGGACCGTGGACACCAAGGGTCCTCGGATTCTCATGAGCTATCCCGGCAGCAAGGCCTTCACGACCGCCGACTCGACGGCCCTCTTCGGGAAGACCGAGGACTCGGGCAGCATCGAGAGCTTGCTCATCGACGGTGTCGATGCCAGCAGCTCCGACGGGCTGGCCAACTGGAACTTCCGCTCGAGCCTGATTTCGGGGGACAACTCGATTCAGATCGAGGCCATCGATGACCTCGGAAACCGGTCGTCCCGGACGGTCAAGATCCGCAACGACGAGCTGATGTACTTTCCGAGTGCCGTCAGCATCGACAAGCGGCGGTCGCAAGCCATCGTCGCCGCGCAAGGTCCCGACTCGTTCCTCGGTATTCTTTTCGGGGTCGACTTGGCGACGGGCGAGACGAAAGAAATCTCGGGACCGACGCGTGGCGCAGGGCCTTCGTTCGGTTCGATTCACGATGTCTTCGTCTCCGACAACAGTGATCGCGTCTTCGTCTCCGATCAGTCGATGCCGGCCATCTTCGAAGTGAATCTCATCACGGGAGATCGTAAGGAGCTCTCCGGGCCCAACCGCGGCTCAGGAGAGACGCTCATTCAGCCGGCCGAGATCGTTCATGATCCGTTTGGAGGTGTGATCTATGCGGTCGAGCCGAACTGGGGCCGCGTGCTTCGCATCGACGCTGCGAGCGGGGACCGGTCAGTGTTCTTCACGACCGACGCACCGACGGCCGTCGCCTTCGAGTGGGACAACCGGCACCTCTTCGTCTACGACCAGTTCAAGAACGACATCTTCTGGGTTGATTCGAGCAGCGGTCAGAGCGGGGTTCAGGTCGATGGCGACGATGCATCAGGACCCAAGATCGGCAACTTGGATTCGATGACCTGGGCCTCCCTTCGGAGGCGCTTTCTCTACGTGACTGACCGTGATACGGGTCGGATCCTCGGAATCGACCTGGACGGCGGTCGTTTTACCATTGCCGAGGTCGGTGACGAGAAGGGCCCGCTCAGCTTTCCGCGCGGCCTCACCTATAGCCAGGACTACATCCTGGTTTGTGATCAACACCTCCAGGAGCTGGTCAAGATCCTGCCCGGGGGTGTGGAACGAACGACGCTCACGAGCACCTCGGTCGGAGACGGTGAGCCTCTGGGAGACGCTTGGAAGCTGGCGCGGAAAAAGGGCGGGACGCTGCTGTCCCTGGGCCGTGGGACGTCGCCCCTCCACACCGTGAGCACCGCGACCGCGCAGCGAGCCTCGGCGCCCGATTGGAAGGGCGTCCAGCCAAGCTCTCTCCAGGATATCGCGACCTCGGCCAGCGGCCGGACTTTCGTCCTCGATGGGTTCGGTGGGACACAGCTACTCGAGGTCGACCTCGGTACGGGTGAGGCGACCCTCGTTTCAGGCTCGGGCCGGGGCCAGGGAGGCGCCTTGATAACTCCGACCTATTTCGAGGTCTCCTCGAATGGCGAGACGGCATGGGTCTGGGATGCCGGGTACGGGAACATCCTCGAGGTCGACCTCGCCACCGGAAATCGCCAGTTGTTCACGGGCAGCGGTCCGATCATCGGAGTCGCGGGAGCGACCGCTCTGGACGAGGCCGGTGGCCGCCTGTTCGTCAGCGACGACAAGGCAAAGCCCCAGGTCTACGCCATCGATCTATCGACCGGGGACCGGACTCTTGTGCCGGGAGGGCCGGGGAGCCGCCGTATCGCCGGCATGGCGTGGGACGCGGTCGCCGGGCGCTTGCTCGCCGTGAGCTCCGCGATGACCGCGATCGATGTCTCGACGGGCTCACGCACGGAGATCTCGGGCCCCAATCGCGGCCAGGGGCTCGCGATCACGACCGCCACCGACGTGATCTACGAGGCCGACCGACAGCGTTGCTATGTGTCGTCTTTGTATGCGAGTGCCATCTTGATCATCGATCTCCAAAGCGGGGATCGTGCGATCTTCTCGAAGTAGACCGATCTCCAGGTCGGTTGGGAAGGGAGGGCCGAGGGGATTGGCAGAGAGTCACGCTCGGTGCGTTGGATTCGGGAGAAGCCCTGGCCTTCGATCTGTTGGACATGGACGAGGCGCTCGAGAAGCTGACGGCTGTCGGCGAACGAGGTGCGAAGATCGTCAAGCTTCGGTTCTTCGGAGGGCTCGAGTTCCCAGAGATCGCGGAGCTCTTGGAAGTCTCACTCTCGACCATCAAGCGAGAGTGGCGCTTTGCACGGGCCTGGCTCGCCGCACGGATTGGAGAGTGAGACCTAACCAAGCAGGCTGGGAAGCTGGCGATCGCCTCAACGAGATCCCAGCAGGAATCGACCGGAGTCGACCGAGAGGAGCTCGGCGGCTTCGGGTGAGAGCGACTGGAGGCCCGTCAGCAGGAAGCGATTGCTTCCGACACCCGTAAGCGCCTTCGCCGTCTCGAGCGACATCGACTCCAGACCGCGCAAATCGATCACGTGACAGGGTGCCGCCGCAAGCGCGTGCGCCAGCTCGGGTGTGAGAGACACCAGCCCCTGCAGGTCGAGGAACTTGATACGCCAGTCTGCGAGGAAGGGGACGGCCTCCGCCGTGATCTCGCGCACGCCGAGCAGCGACAGCTTGGGACGATCGAAGCCGGCGATCGCGCGGGCCCGGTCGGCATCGATGACCGCCAAGCCGTTGAGCGAGAGCTCCCACGTCGCTCCCCGCATCAAGACGGAGACGACCTCGGCCGAGGGCTTACGGAGCCCGTCCAGAGCCAGCTCGGTCTCGAGGCGGAACGTTCCCCTGGTGGCGAGGGCCTGTGCGGCTTCCAGGTCGAGTCGCTCGACGGCGCACAGGTAGAGGTCGCCATGAGGATTCCAGGTCACGAGCTTTCTGGCCTCGATTCCCGAGAGGGTCTTCAAACCGTTCAGGTAGAGCTTGGAGGCCGAGAACGAAGCCACGGCGCTCCAAGCCGCCGGCTGGATCGTGCGCACGTCCGGAAGGAACAGGCGACTCCCGTCCCACTCTCGGATCAAGTCGGCGGTTCGTGCGTCGAGGTGCTCGAGCCCGTTCAAGAACAGGGCGCGCTCCGGGGCGTTCTGGGACGCATAGCGTGCGCGGTAGAGCTCGAGGGACTGCGTCTCGGGTAGGCCGGTGCGCGCCTCCCAGGAGAGCTCGAGCTGCGCATTCGAGTAGGCGACCAGCTCGTCGACGGTCCGCAACTCGGGGTCGGTCGAGTGATTCTCCTCTGGGACGACACTCTCGGTGACCGGCGTCGGAGCGGGCTCCGGGCGCACCGGAGTCTCACGGCAAGCGCTTCCGATCGTTCCGCAGAGCATCCCGATTGCCAGCGTCGTTCGCGTCATCCTCTCGGACGATGGTTCGTACCCGCTAGCCGCGTTCGATTGAGTCTTGGTGGCGAACGTGCTCATCGTGACTCCAACCTGTGAATCGTCAAGAAGAGATCGCCATCGAAGTCCGAGCCCTGCGCGTCCTTCAGCTCATAGTGCATCTTCATCTGCATCACGGGAGCCCGAGCCGGAAAGCGCAGGTGAACGGTACGCGCATCGTCGGACAGTGAGACGCGCTCGAGCGGAACCGGGTCGTGACCTTCGACGTCGGGCCGCTCGAGCGACCAGTGCTTGGACCCGTAGCTGCCAGAGTAGCGATAGCCCCAGCGCTCGATGTCGTAGCGGCTCGCCTCGACGGCAGACTCGGCATCGAGTGGCTCGCTGAACGTGATCGACAGGCCGTCCTCGGTCGCGGCGAACGCCACCGGAAGATGCAGAGGCTTCCCCGTGTATCGCACGCGCTGCAAGCAGCCATCCTTCGCGGCGGCCGTCTGCCAACCCTCGAGCCCGACCACGTACAGGTGCCCGTCCTGGGAGCGAAACCGTCCGCGGGCGGCGCCGGATTCGAACTCGACCGGAATCCGAATCGCCGCTCCCTGGACAGTGTCGCCCACCGTCTGCCGCAGGACCAGGTTGACCGTGCATTGTCCGTACGACAGGTGGAGGAGCTCCCCGCCGAGGTCTCCCCAGCTCTTCTCCGGCACCCAGGCCTGGCTGCCGGCCGAGTTGTCGAGGTCTCGGGGCATCCACATCAGCGGCGGCTCGTAGCGCGGCTCAACTTCCGGGTCGCGCTGCGCCGGTTGGAATCCGTAGAAGCCGCCGGGCCGCGCGATGTCGAGGCGAGTGACGGGAACCCAGTTCCCTTCGTTGTCGGCGGTCGTGATCACGTCGCCGGGACCGATGCCCAGGCCGTTCGTGTGGCGATAGCCTGTGGCGACGACGTCGATCCTCGAGCCGTCGGGCGCCACCTTTAAGAGCGCGCCTCCATGCGCCGTGCTGCGATCCCCGCTCTTGACGAAGTAGAAGTTGCCGGCCGAGTCGCACTCGAGGTTCATCGCATAAGCATGATCGGCGCCGGGCACCTCCAGCAGGTTGCAGAGGTTCTCGTAGTAGTCCGCCTCGCCGTTGCCGTCCCGATCATGCAGCACCGTGATCTGATCGCGGCCGAGCACGTGAATCTTGCCATCGACCACCTTCAACCCCAGCGGCTGGTAGAGGCCGGTCGCGAATCGATGCCACTCGAGTCGCTCGAGACCTTCATCGACGCCCTTCACGATCCACACGTCGCCATGCGCCGAGCAGACGACGACGTCGCCGTTGGGCAAGAAGTCGACGCCGCTGAGGTAGAGCAACGCGCGATACGGGTTGTCGAAAGGAAGCGTCAACGTATCGACAGCGAACGCACCTGTCTCGTCACCCCAGCGGCCGCGCGTGATGATCGGCGCCCATCGCCTCGCCTGTGGATCCCGGACTCGGGTCCGCAGATCCGGGATGTCGGTCGAGGTCAGCAGCGAAGCGGCGAAGCGCGGCAAGTCTTCCGAGGGCCCCGTCCAGATTCGCACTCGAGCTCTTCGCGAGTCTCGAGACGGCGCGACGACCAGCGTGACGCGTGAGCCGCGTGCCTCCAAGCGGACCGCGGGATCGTTCGCCGACAGCAGCGTGGCAGTGACCGTGCCGTTCGACTCGATGACCATCATCTCCTGTTCGCCGATGCGGCGCCGCATCGGCGAGGAGTCGCCCTCACAGATCAGAGCACGGTGCGAGTGCTGGGAAGGGGCGATGTCCCAAGTCCTCGAGAAGGACGTGAAGCCGCCGATCGTCTCGGCCCAGGGGGACTCGAGGATCGACGTCCCCTGAACGTCGAGGGAGAGCACGACTCGCTCGCCCAACAAGTACAGCCCTTGGTATCGAGCCCAGTCGGTCGGCAGCGGCACGCGTCGATTGGGACGCGGATCTTCGAAGGAGTCGTCTCTCGACCAGCCGGGTTCCTCGCGCGTGAAGAAGTCGGGGGACGCTCCGATCGAGGGGGCTCGGAGCAACCCGAAGCGTGCCGGGCTGAGCTCCAAGAAGGCGCCCTTCCAGCCGGCACTGCATCGAAGCAGAGCCGTATCGAAGAGAACGCCGGCATCGCCCGCCTCGCCGACTCGGATCGCGATGCCGCGGGGCGTGATCGGGAGGCCGCGTGGTCCGCGGATGTGGATCGAGTGGCTCAGGAACGAGCCACTGTCCATCCGCTGGTTGCGGTCGTCGATCCAGTCGTCGTCCGACTCGCGCTCCCAAGCGTCCGCCTTGTACTGGGGAGCAGGCCGGGGCGTCCAGGCGGGATCGACCCGCGGCGCTCGGTCCAGCGAGTTGCCGAGGGGAGACAGATCCCGATAAGGGTGATCTCCATCGAATCGCCACAGCCCGATGGTGTGACGGTCGACGGTGAGGGGACCGCGCGGCATGGGCACGGGATCGAAGGCGAGGCTCGAGATCCGCACCTCGTCGATATGACCGCGGCAGGGCACGACGCGATAACCCCGCGCCTCCGCCATCCCGAGCATGAGCGGGCCATCGATCGAAACGTGCTCCGGCCGACGCCGAACGTCTTGCTCTCGGACGAGCTGGCCGCCGACCCAGAGCTTCACCCGATCGCCATCGAAGGTCATGGCCACGTGATGCCAAGATCCGTCAGTGATGACGCGCTCCGACACGATCTCGGATGGCTCGAAGCCCGGCAGGTAGGCGCTGAAGGCACCGCTTCCCGCGTAGGAGTAGATCTCCCAGTGAGTCGCCGACTCCTTGATCTCGTTCGCGACCAGAACGTTGAAACCGCTCGCGTCGTCGAGCCTCGCCCAGCACTCGACGGTCAGGGGGGGCTGGCGATAGGCAGGCCGGGCCGCCAACACCAACGGCTCGGGCTGGGCGTCGAACGCCTGACCGTATCGTCCGTCCTCGATGATCGTGCCGACTCGATCGCTCGGGGGCTCTGGTCGAGGCAGCTGAAGGAGGTAGCGACGAGCCGCCCAGGTCGTGCCACGACGGATGAGCGCTGCAGTGCCTTCGCTTCGGATCGACTCAGCCGCATGACCCAGGGCCGTCTGGAAGACGCGGCCCGGCCCGGACTCGTCCGCCCAGGCCAGCGGCGTCGAGGCGCCTGTCACCTTCGAGTGTGCGGTGACGAGCGGCGTCGCCGGTCGTTCTCCCACCTGCCGAAAGTAGAGCTCATCGGTGGTGGGCCAGGCCAACAGGCCTTCGGTGATCGCGTGCGGCTCGCCGATCTCGACCGTGAACGGGCCATAGGGATCGTGTCCGCTGGTCGCATGATCCCAGATGCGCGGCACGATCCGCTGGCGATAGGCCGGCCAGTCGGAGGCCTCGGCGCCGGGGAGCGAGTGATGAAAGGCGCCGTTGGCGAAATGGACGACGGAGATCCCGCCGCCACGTTCGAGAAGCGCGAGCAATCCCCGCTGCGCGGCTTCACTCAGGCCGGGCCGCTCCCAGTTGCAGTAGTTGAGCACCAGCACGTCGGTCTCGGCGAGGGCGTCTGTCGCCAGCACCTCGACGCCGGTGAGTGTTTCGATCTGGAATCGCGGGTCCCGCCCCAACACCTCCTGCAGTGCTTCCGTCGTCGCTCGCCAGTCATGGGCGGGATGATGGTGGCCAGTGAGGATCGCGGCCCGGATGCGGTCGGACTCGCGGTTGCTATCGACACCTCCGGCGGGAATCTCTTGGCGCGTCGTCCAGGCGATGGCGTTCAGGAGCAGCTTGCGGAACGAAGGATCGAAGTAGTTCTCGAAGAAGTGGCCACCCGTGAACCCGAATCCACGCCCTCCCTCCGAACGCTCGACCGCCCAAGCCACGACCTGAGGACCGACGCCCGGGATGTCGGCCGTCAGCACGGGGCGCCACCGTGGATCCTCCGGGCGGAATCGAATGTCGTGATAGAACTCGTCCCGCAGGGTGAAAGGCGTCAGGCCGCGCGCGATCGGATGGTCGTGGGGAGACAGCTCGGCCGTGGCCGTCGTGATCCGCGAGGCCCAGTGACGGGGCGGGGGACCGCTCTCGTAGTCGAAGTGTCCGCCGATCCATTCCAAGAAGCGGTCGCCGGCCTTCTCTCGAGGAACGAAGGTCGTCCAGTGGATGGCCACCAGGCCGATCCCGCGGCGCATCAGTCGATCGAGTGTTTCGAGCCGCTTGCCGACGAGCAGCGGATGATCCGCTTCGCGTTGATCAGAGCCGGCCGAGATGACGACGATCGTGCTCGCATTCTCCAGAGTCGAGGGATCCGACGGCCAGCCACCCAGGTGCGTCTTGACCGAGAGTCGCGGACCGTCGGCCGCCATTCGCAACCCGTGGGCGAGCAGCAGCACGGCCTTCTCGTACTCATGAGTGCCGCGGGGGTGATCATCGAGCTCGCCCGCGATGAGGACGACTTCGGGAAGCTCTTGAGCAGACACCGTCGCGGTGAGGCACATCAGGCAGAAGGATGCTGCGGCAATGCGGAGAGAGGCGAGCATTCGGCAGATCTCCATCGGATTCGGAACTCGGAAACGACGGGTACGGCTCAATCGGGATCGCCACTGAGCACCCAGCCCGCCCAATCGCGTGTGCGGTAGGCGGGCCGCCCGGATTCGTCGACCCGATCACGCAATGAGCGCTTCGCGTTCCAGAGAGCCTCGGCCTTCGAGTCACCTTCGATCCACAGGCGGCGGTAGAGCTCGCTCATGAGGACTTGCGTCGGCTCGTCGGGGACCTTCCAGAGCGAGGTGATCGCGGTGCGAGCGCCCGCGGCGTGCAAGGACTGCTGCAGCGAGGCGATTCGCTGGCTCTCGAGCTGCTGACCCACGTTCGACTCACAGGCGGACAGAACGGCGAGCTCACAGGCCGTGAGATCGAGAGCGCGCAGCTCCTCGCCCGTCATCACGCCCCAAACCCGCCCGTAGGAGTCGGGAGCTCCATTGGCTCCCGCGAAGGCGATCCCGCAGAGCAACGCCGGCGCGAGCCCCTGGACTTGGTCGCGCAGAGAGGTAGAAGACTCGAGGCCGAGGACTTCGTCCACGGTACGCCGCGCGTCGGGCCGAGAGATGCCTTCGGGTGCATACCAGGTGTGAGTCGCCAAGTGGATGAAGCGAGCCGAGGGGGCGAGGGTCTCGAACGAGCTTCGGTCGGCGTCACTTCCCAAGAGCAGGTGCTGCACGGCATCGGGAAACGCCTCTCGGAACGCGGCCCCGATGGCCAGGGTCTCGTTCTCAGTGGCGCCGAGCGTCGGAAAGGACCCTGTCGAAGTCGACGCCGACCCGCTGCGCAAGAGAGCCACCGCCGCTCCCCCCTCGGAGCGGGGCTTGACTGGCGAGGTCGCCGCCGAGAGGTCGTACGCGATGCCACCCATGGCGAGTAAGGACGGTGTCGATCGAAAGGGCGCGCGATCGAGCGTGAGCTCGGAGAGGCTGCTGAGGTGGACCACCTCGAGTTGGTCGCCGAGCACGGTGTCGCCCAAAGGCAAGGCGTCGATCGGAACGCCATGCAGAGAGCCCGCGGACACGATCCACAGCCGTTTCGCTTCTCCGAGCTCGGGTCGAAGTGGATCCAGCACTCGTTGGCGAAGCGACTCGCCCAGGAGCTCGGCCATCGGGCTCCCCGACGGGTCGGCGAGAGCTGCTCGCCAGCTCGTGATCAGCGAGTCGATCGACTCGGCGGGCCCCAGCTCCAGACGCTTCAAGGGCTGTCCCGGACGGACCACCCAAGCGAGGTATCGCGGCTTCTCATCCAGTCGCTCGCCTTCGATCTCGACCTGGTATGGGGAGTAGCGCCAGAACGCGATGCCGGCCTCCGCAGGTCCCATTCGCGCCGCGATGGCCTCCACCTCGGGCTGGGGGCGCCAGGTGGCCGGCCCGACCGAAGTCGTAGTCGAGACGCGGTCGACGAGCTCCCGCTCGAGGCGGTCTCGCTCGCGGAGCGCGCGAGCAAACTCACCGGACTCGGCGCTTTCCGCCGAGCTCGCGAGTCGGGAGACCTCGCGCGAGGCGATCTGGATGCTCTTCAGGAGCTGGGCGGCGCTCTCGTCGGACCGCAGGGCACGGGCGAGCCGAGCGGCCGTATTGGGACCGCTTCGAATCGTCTCCGCCATCGAGAAGACCTCGCGCTCCGTCTCCTCATGACCGGAGTCACGGTCCCCGACCTGGGAGAGCGTGAGGGCTACGCGGATCTCGTTTCCGAGCGCCTGGCCCAGCAAATCGAGCTCGCGCTCCGACCGGCCTCCGAACCTTTCGGCGGCGGCTCGAATCGAGCGCGCCAAGAGCCGGACATGCTCGCGGCCGCTCTCGATCTCTCCCAGCTCGAAGAGATTGACCGCCAAGGCCATCTCTGCCCACTGGCGTGAGCTGCTGTCGAAGGCTCGTCGGTTGCGATAGACCGCGAGCACGGTCTCCTGAAGCTCTCGCGCCCTCTGTCGCTCTCCGAGACTTTGGAGGCTGAGCGATAGGTTGAGGCGGGCCAATTGAATCTCGGGATGATCGGGAGTGAGCGTGGCCAGCTGCTTCTTCAGGACGTCCTCTTGGATCATCCGGGCGGTGGTCGTGTCCCCGAGACCCTTGAGGGTCGCGGCGAGGTTCAAGCGGGCGAGGAGAAGCGAGGGGTGTTCGGCGGGATATATGCGCTCGTAGACCTTCACGACGCGCTCCTCGAGGGAGAGAGCGACGTCGAACTCACCCGACCGCTTCAGGTTGGCCGCCAGGTTGAGCCGGGCGGTCTGGAGATCCGGGCTCTCCTCCGGCTGGGTGGCCGAGAACACGGCCAGGGCTTCCTCCAAGAGTCCGCGCGCGCTTCGCTCGTCACCCATGAGTGTGAGCGCGGTGGCGAGGTTCGCCCGGGCGCGGATCAGCTCGGGGTGATCGTTCGGAAGGATCGACTCCAACTGTTCGACGACCCGCTCGAGAAGCGCGCGGGCCTCCTGGAGGCTTCCGAGGAGAGCCAACATGCCGCCGAGTCCGGACTGGGCATTCAGGAGGGAGAGGTCATTCTCGGGGCGGTGCTGAGCGTGGGCCACGATGGCGTCACGGATTCGATCGTGGGCCTCTCGAATACGGCCGTGGTCGTAATCGATCGCGGCGATCTGGAGAGCGATCGACAGTATGGGCTCCGAGTTTCGAGGCAGCACGCGCGTTTGGTACTGGAAGAACTCGAGGAACGCTTCGCGAGCCGTTCCGAGGTCGCCCAGCGCTTTCAGCTCCCAGGCAAAGTTCTCGAGTTGGAGATGGACCATGAGGCTGTTGTTCGGCCCGGCCAGCTCCCGCAAAGCCTCGAACCCCTCCCGCAGCCTCGCGCGTGCCGCGTCGGCGTCTCCGGCAGCGACGAGCTGTCGTGCCTCGATCTGCACTTGGCCGGCCGCAGCGGCGGCCGCGTTCGTCGCCTCGGTTTCGATCGACTCGACGATCCGTACCGAGGCCGAGCCCACCGCGTCGGGAGGCTTGGCGTTCACCGTGATGATGAGCTCTCCCCCGCTTTGGATGGCGATCAGCATCTCGGGATTGCCCGCGCCGCTACCGTCGTCATCCTCGAAGTGACGCTGGGGTGGATCCGTCGGCACGAAACGTCCCTGCGAGCCCTCGGGCAGATCGACCTGGAGCATCAGATCCAGGGGGTCGGACTCCGCATGAATCGAGACGAAAGTCCACGGTGAGGTGAGTTCGTAGCGAAAGGTGCGTGAAGGGCCGAACCCCTCGCGCTTCGGGTCTGCGGCCGTGAGCTCGAAGGCGTGCCGTTCCTGAGATTCGAGGCGGTCCTGAGGCAAACCGCAAAGGTTGACGGCGAGCAGGAGAAAGATCACGAGAGCGGGCTCCACGGAGGCTTCCCCAAACCTGCGCCCATTCAATCATCCGGCGGGACCCCGTGAAAGGTGCAGGGCTGCGCCGCGCCCATCTCGGTTGCGGAGCTGTCTCCCGTGCTCAGCGAGCGGGAATCGTCGTGATGTCGACGGCGTCGAACGGGGCGAGGCGCTCGCGGAGGAAATCGAGGTACTCCTCCTTGGCGGCTTCGGTGTGGGCCTCGACGCGCAGCGTGAGATTCGCCGTCGTGTTGGACGCGCGGACCAAGGCCCAGCCTTCGGGAAAGGCGATGCGAATGCCGTCGAGTGTCTCGATCTGATGATCCGCTTCCAGCTCGTCTCGGAGTGTCGCGATCACGGCATTCTTCTGCTCGTCGGCACACGGCACCTTGATCTCGGGGGTCGCGAAGGTGACGGGGAAGTCCGCGAACATCGTCGAGAGCGGGACCTGCGCGTCGGACACGATCTGGAGCACCTTCAAGCCGGCGTACAGACCGTCGTCGATCAGGTAGTACTCCTTGCCGAACACGATGTGCCCGGAGAGCTCGCCACCGATCAACGCCTCGTGCTGCTCGACGTTTCGCTTGAGGATCGAGTGACCGGTGCGACCCATGACGGCGCGACCGCCATGAGCCACGACGTCCTGCGCCACGAAGTCGGTGCACTTGACGTCGTAGATCACCGTTCCCCCGGGGTGGTCCTTCAGGAGCTGGCGAGCGAAGAGGGTGAGGATCCAGTCGGCGCTGATCTTGCGGCCCGTCTCGTCGATGACGCCGACGCGGTCGCCGTCACCGTCGAAGCCCAAGCCGAGCACGGCTCCCTCTCGCGTCACCGTCTCCATGAGTGTCTTCATGTAGGCCGGCACCTCGGGGTCGGGCAGATGATTCGGAAACGCGCCATCGGGCTCACAAAAGAGCGGCAGGACCTCGCAGCCGAGTGCTTCGAGCACCGGCACGACGTGAGGGCCAGCTGCGCCGTTTCCGGCATCGACCGCGACCTTCAAGCCCGGGCGCAGATGGAAGCGCGACTGAACGTCGGTGTGATACTCGGCGGCCAAGTCGCGCGTCTCGAAGGTGCCGGCGCCGGTCTCGAAGTCCTCGCGCTCGATCAGCTCGCGCACGGCTTGGATCGCATCGGCCGGAATCGCGAGCGGTCCTTCACAGGCCTTGAGCCCGTTGTACTCGATGGGATTGTGGCTACCCGTCACCATCACGCCACCGTCGCGCTGCGTGTGCAGAATCGACCAGTAGAGGATGGGCGTCGTGACGCTGCCGATCATCAGCACGTCGCAGCCGGTCGCTTGGAGACCGCGGGCCAGAGCGGCCGCGAAGTCCGGCGAGCTCTCCCGCACGTCGTGACCGACGCAGGTCGTTCGGCGGTCTCGGCGGCGGAGCCAGGTCCCGAATCCGCGCCCGATGCGCTCGACGACCTCTTCGGTCAGATCGCTCCCGACCAGGCCCCGGATGTCGTACTCGCGAAAGATGAGCGGGTTCATCGGTGGGCCTCGGATGGCGCGGTTGAGTCGAGTGCAGTTTTTGGTACGTTTCCAGGCCAACTCCGGCCGGCCAGAAGGGCGGGCAGGATAGCAGACCGTCAAAGGCGCTGACAAGAAAGTCGGCCAGGAAGGCTCTGATGCGCTGGTTAGGCATCGTTCTCCTGCTCGCGGGAGGGCTGACGGCAGCCCCGAGCCCCGAGCAAACGCCCGACGAGCAGGCGGCCCCGCTGATCACGACCGCCGAGCGCTACGAAAGCCTCGGGCAGCTGACCGAGGCCACTCGTCAGCTCCAGCAGGCCGCGGCGCTGATTCCGGGTGAAGCGCGCGTTTGGGAAGGCCTGCGCCGCGTCTCGGTGGCGGCCGGAGAGCGGGAGCCCCTCATCGAGGCGCTCGATCACCTCACTCGCCTCTACTTGAGCGAACCCGCCACGACCGGTCTCGGCAAGCAGCGTTTGGGCGAGCTGCAGCTTCTGTCTCCCGAGCACCCGACGGTTCAGGAGAACGCGGGGCTGCTCGAGTCCAAGGAGGGCCGCGAGAGCCCGGGCTGGCTGCGGGCCATGAGCGCCGTCGGAATCTTCGTGATCCTGGGCATCGCCTGGCTGCTCTCGAACAATCGTCGCCGCGTCGCCTGGCGCGTCGTCGCGTGGGGTTTGGGGCTGCAGCTCACCTTCGCGTTGCTGATCCTCAAGACACCCGTCGGTCGGATCGTGTTCGACGAGCTCAAGACGATCATCACGAAGATCTTGGGCTTCACCGACGAGGGGGCTCACTTCATCTTCGGCAAGCTCTACGAGACGATCCCGCTCGCCGGCACACAAGGGACGCTCGCGATGCGGAACACCGAGTCCGGCGACATCGTGTCGGTGGGTGTCGTGTTCGCGATCCATGTGATCCCGACGATCATCTTCTTCTCGTCGTTGATGGCCGTGCTGTATCACCTCGGCATCATGCAGCGGCTAGTGCGCGGCGTGGCTTGGCTGATGACGCGCACGATGCGGACCTCGGGATCCGAGAGCCTGTCGGCGGCCGCCAACATCTTCGTCGGTCAGACCGAGGCGCCCCTGGTCGTGCGGCCGTACATCGGCTCGATGACGCGCTCGGAGATCATGGCCATCATGTGCGGCGGCTTCGCCACGGTGGCTGGTGGTGTCTTGGCCGCCTACGTGCGGTTCGGTGTGGATCCCGGACACCTGATGGCTGCCAGCGCCATGAGCGCGCCGGCCGCGTTGATGATCGCGAAGATCCTCTACCCGGAGACCGAGGAGTCGCCCACGATGGGCCGGGTCAAGATGAACGTGCAGAAGGAGTCGAGCAACCTGATCGACGCCGCGGCCAGCGGCGCGGCCAGCGGCCTGAAGCTGGCCCTGAACGTGCTCGCCATGATCCTCGCCTTCATCGCGCTGCTCGCCATGATCAACTGGCTGCTCGGGCTCGTCGGCGGGCTCTTCAACCTGCCGATCTCGATCGGCGGAATCTTCGGCTATGTCTTCGCGCCTCTCGCTTTCTTCATGGGTGTCGATCCGTCGGACATCTTGCCGTTCGGCAACTTGCTTGGCACCAAGATCGCCGTCAACGAGTTCGTCGCCTACATCCAGCTCTCCGAGCTCAAAGGAACGATCAGCGAGCGGTCTTACACCATCGCGACCTACGCTTTGTGCGGCTTCGCGAACTTCGGCTCCATCGCTATCCAGATCGGGGGCATCTCGGGGATCGCTCCCGAGCGGCGCTCCGACCTCGCGGCTCTCGGGCTCAAGGCGATGTTCGGGGGGGCCCTGGCCTCCTTCCTCACCGCCACCATTGCCGGGCTTCTCCTTTGAAAGAGCTCACGCTTTACGATCGCGCGGAAGCCTCGGCCGAGTTCCTGCGGGAGCGCGGATTCGGGCCGGTTCCCGCGGGGCTCACTCTGGGCTCGGGGCTTGGAGCCGTGCTCGATGGGCTGCAAGAAGAGCAGTCCGTGGCGACCTCCGACATCCCGCACTTCCCGCGCTCCACGGTTGCCGGGCACTCGGGGCGCTTGGTCCAGGGGGAGATGGCGGGACGTCGAGTCATCGTCGTGCAAGGGCGCGTGCACGGCTACGAGGGATACGAGCTGGCGCAGGTCGTCCACTACGTGCGGACGTTGTCCTGCCTGGGTGTGCAGCGATTGATCCTGACCTGTGCCGCGGGCGGTATCGTGCCCGAGCTTCGACCGGGCCAGCTCTGCCTGATCGAGGATCATCTGAACCTGATGGGATCGTCGCCACTCCGCGGTCCCCACGACGAGCGCCTCGGCGCGCGCTTCGTCGATCTCACCGAAGCATACGACGGCTCGCTGGGCAGGACGGCGGCGGCTTGTGCTGCCGACCTCGGCATCGAGCTCGGGAGCGGCGTCTACGCCGGGCTTCCCGGCCCCCAGTACGAGACGCCCGCCGAGGTGCGAATGCTGCGAGGCCTCGGTGCGGCCTTGGTCGGCATGTCGACCGTCCCGGAAGCGATCGCGGCGCGCCAGCTCGGCCTCCCGGTCCTGGGCCTCGCGCTGGTGAGCAACGCGGCGGCCGGGTTGTCCGGCGAGCCCTTGAGCCATGAGGAGGTGCTGGAGGCGGGGCGAGTGGCGGCGTCCGACTTGCGCCGACTCCTCGAGGCCGTCGTCGCGACATTCTGACGAGAGGGCAGTGGATCATGGACGAGGCTCAGCTGGTTCGAGAAGCGATCGCGGTCGCCCAGAGAGCCTACGCCCCCTACTCGCGATACCTCGTGGGTGCTGCTTTGCTGGCCAAGGATGGCCGGCTGTTCGTGGGCTGCAATGTCGAGAATGCTTCCTATGGCTTGACGGTCTGCGCCGAGCGCAACGCGATCTTCCACGCGGTGGCCGAAGGCTGTCGGCAGTTCGATCGTCTCGCGGTCGTCACATCGGACGGGGGCAGCCCCTGCGGGGCCTGTCGGCAAGTCTTGCACGAGCTGGGTCCGATGGACGTCGTCATCGCTAAGCTGGACGGGACGATCTCGCTTCGGACGTCGACCGACGAGCTGCTTCCGAACGCCTTCACTTTCGAGACGGGGCGTCGCCCAGGCGAAGATTCGGACGGCTCTGAAAGCAGGCGACCCTGAATCCACTGCCGACCGAGCACGAATTTGAATGCTCGAGCGCGGTGTGTTTCTTGAACGGCCATTGCACAACGAGGACACCATGGACCTCATCCGGATCATCTTCGCCATCATCCTGCCGCCGGTGGGTGTCTTCCTTCAGGTCGGCCTCGGCAAGCACTTCTGGCTGAACATCCTACTGACGATCCTCGGCTACATCCCGGGCATCGTGCACGCCGTATGGATCATCGCCAAGAAGCCGTGAGTCTTCGGTTCGACGCTCGATCGGGTCTTGATCTGCCGCCCGTCGTTCCTCGGGGCTGGGTGTTGGCAGCTGGCGTGCGCTGGTCGAAAGCTGAGGCCGTTTCGTTCAGTTGACCGTAAACGATCGGGCGTTGACCTTGGCTCGGGGTGTCAGCTTGCCTTCTTCGCACAGGCGATCGAGGACGACGCGGATCTCCCCTTCGGTGACTCCCGTCCACTCGAGTAGGTCGGCCATGCGAATCATCTTGCGACCTTCGGCCTTTTCGAGGATCACTTCGGCCAGCTCGTCGCGCACCGCGGAGGCGCTCTTCTCGGCATCCTCGACACGAGTTCCGTTGTTCTCGGCAGCCGCGGAGGGCGTCGTTGGCTCGAGGAGTGACGAGCGGGCCGGCGGCTTCGGCTCCGCAGGAGCGGTCGGCCGCGCTTCGGGAGCCTCGACCAAGGAGGCGGTCGGACGGATGCTCGGGGGCTTCGGGGGCTCGCGTCTTTCACCGAGCGCGATCTCGAGCGCCAAGCGGCTCGCGGCTCGATAGACCGGCTCGAGCAGCTCGGGCACCCCTTGCGAGTAGTTCCACTCGGGGGGCTCGCCGAGGCCCTTCAGCGGCGCCATCTGAACCTCGGGACCGGACATGTGGAAGTGAATGGGCTCAATGGCTTCCTCGGACTGGACGAACTCCTCGAGCGTGAACCGGCGACGCATGGGAGGCAGCAGCTCGTCAACGGGGAGAGCGACACCTTCACCTTCGGGCAGCGCGTCCTGGGCCGTGTGCACCCGAACTCCGCGCAGCGCTTGCAGCACTCGCTCCTTGGGGCGACCCCGGAGCTGGAAGAGCAGGAACGGATCTTCGTCGACCTTGTCTCCGAGTGCGTAATGGAGCGCGGCGATGTGCTGGCAAGGCGAGACCCGATCGGCGCACGAGCAGGTGCCGTCGACCTCTTTCATGCGACGCGGAAAGAGGGAGGTTTTGCACTCGGCGAACGCGCGATCGATGTCTTCGGGCATCTCGCCGGCGAGGAGTCGAGCGGCGTAGATGGCTTGAGACGCGAGCTGGTCGATGACGCGCTTCCACTGGCTGCGGGAGAGCTGCCGGAGACGCAAGGACACGTAGTACGAGCGTCCGTTCTTACCTTTGACCTGCGCCGTGACCCGTCCCTGCTCGATCTTCAGCTTGCCGACGCGACCGGCACCGGCAAAGGCTCGTCCGCGCTGAAGACGGCTCGCCCACTTGCGTCCGCCCAGCTGACCGAGCGTCGACAGCCAGCGTCGCCCCCACCAGGTCTGACCGAACTTGCGACGCGCCATCTCAGGTCTCCTCCATCTCTTCGACCGCGGCATCCTTGCTGAGAGAGAACAGCTCGCGGAGCTCACCATCGTTGAGCTCGGTGATCCAATTCTCCCCGGTGCCGACGACGCTCTCGGCGAGCGCCCTCTTCTGGATCAGCATGTGGTCGATCTTCTCTTCGAGCGTTCCGAGAGTCACGAGCTTGTGGACTTGCACCAAGCGCTTCTGCCCGATGCGGAACGAGCGGTCGGTCGCCTGGTCTTCGACGGCCGGGTTCCACCAGCGATCGAAGTGGAACACGTGATTCGCACGCGTGAGGTTGAGACCCGTGCCGCCCGCTTTCAGCGAGAGCAGAAAGATCTGGGGAGCATCGGAATCCTCTTGGAATCGCAGCACCATCTGATCGCGTTGGAGCGGCGGGACGCCGCCATGGAGGAATGGGACCTCTTGCCCGAAGCGCTTCTCGAGATGCCGGACGAGCAATGTGCCCATCTCCCGATACTGTGTGAAGACCAGTGCGTGGTCGCCCTCGGCCACGACCTCGTCGATCATCTCCGACAAGCGAGCCAGCTTGCCCGAGCGGCCGCGCAGGGGGCTGCCGTCGCCCGCGTAGTGCGCGGGATGGTTGCAGATCTGCTTGAGCCGAGTGATCAGGGCCAGGACGCGGCCCTGGCGCTCGATGCCCAACGAGCCTTCGATCGAAGCCATCGACTCGTCCAGCACGGTCTGGTAGAGCGTCGCCTGCTCGCGCGTGAAGGAGCAGAAGACGGTCGTCTCTTGCTTCTCCGGAAGATCGGAGATGACCTTCGGATCGGTCTTCAAGCGACGGAGCAGGAATGGCCCCGTGAGCCGCTGCAGGCGCTTGGCTGCTTGCTGGTCGTGGTAGCGCTCGATCGGCAGGGCGAACTCGCGCTGAAACTTCTCGATCGGACCCAAGAGCCCGGCGTTCGTGAAGTCGAGAATCGACCACAGCTCGGACAGCCGGTTCTCGATGGGAGTTCCGGTCAAGGCGAGTCGAGGTCCACCCGGGAATGAGCGGACGGCCTGAGCCTGCTGGCTCGCCGCGTTCTTGATGTTCTGGGCTTCATCCAAAATGATGATGCCCCACTGGATCTGCCGCAGCACCTTGACGTCGCGTCGAGCCAACGAGTAGGTCGTGAGCGCAATCGTGTGCGGCTTGAGCTTCTTGAGGAGCGTGGGTGCCGTCTTGACGCGGTCGGAGCCGTGATGCCGGACGACCCGCAGTGACGGCCCGAACTTCGCGATCTCGCGCTCCCAGTTGCCGACCACCGAGGTCGGGCAGATGAGCAGCGTCGGGCGCCCGTGCTGCGGCGAGGTCTCCTGATTGAGCAGCAGCAGCGCGATGATTTGAATGGTCTTGCCCAGACCCATGTCGTCGGCCAGGCAGGCCCCGAGACCGAGGCCGGCCATGCCGGCCAGCCAGTGCAGGCCGCGCTCCTGATAGGGTCGGAGCTCGCCCTCGAACGACTCGGGCACCTCGACCTCGTCGAAGCCTTCGCCCTTGAGGCGAGCCACGACGCGTGCGAATTGGCCTTCGGGAAAGACCTCGATCTTGAGGCCACCGGGCGCGAGACCGGACAAGCCGAGCAGCGCGGCCGTGAGCGCCTCGCGGCCGGACAAGAAGCCTTCGGTGGCGCGCTTTCGGAAGAGTGCCGCCATCGCCTCGACCTCTTTCGGGTCGACCAGCACCCAGCGGTCGTTCCAGAACACGAGTGGGTTTTTCAGCGACGCGACCTCGACGAACTGCTTCTGGCTGATCGGCTGGTCACCCAGGGCAGCTTCCCACCGGTACGGCACTTGTCCGTCCATGCTGAACTCGGACTCGTCGCCTTCGAGAGGCGCTCCCAGGCGGAGGCGCAGTCGAAGTCGGCACTGGCCATCGGCCTCGAGCTCGGCCGGCACCAGCACGCTGATTCCGGCTGCTTTCAACAGGGGAGACGCCTCGGAGATGAGCTTCCAAACCTGCTTCGAGGAGACGACGACCTCGGTCGGGTGCGCGTCTCGTAGGCTCTTCTCGATCGGAGGGAAGATGCGGCTCGCTCGACCGAGCCCACGCAGCATCTCCTCCTGCGGAGATGCGATCACTCGCCCTTCGTGTCTCAGCGTCGTTCCTCGGACACTCCAGACCGTCTCGGCCGGAATCACCATGTCGGGATCGTCGGCAGCCTGGAAGACGAAGTGGATCCGCCAGGCGTCTTCCTCGTCGCTCTCCGGCATGTCCAAGCGGAGGCCGACTTGATGGGAGGATTCGCCGGCCATGCGTCCGAGCGCCGGACCGACCCAGGTCTTCATCATGTCGCTGATGCGACGTGCCTCGTCACCCGAAGTGACGGGACCCGCATTCTCCCGCACCAACGCTTCGAGCCAGCGCAGCTCCCATTCCTTGGCGCGCTCTTGCTGGCGCAGTGCTTCGACCAGAGCTGGCGGCATCGCTTCCCGCACCATGGTCGAGACCGACGCGTCCAAGAAGGCGCGCAGCAGACCCTCGGCTTCCCAGAGGGTTCGAGCAGGCCGGCCGCGATTCTGACGCTGCTTGACGGCAGCGGCATTCCGGGGAAGTGAGTAGGCCGCGGGCGGCAAGATCTGTGAGAGCCTGAGGAATCGCAGCGAATCGGCGGTCTCGGTCAGCGAGGCCGCCCACGCCGAGCGCACCTCGTTGCCGGCGGCGTTGATGCGCACGCGCGGCAGGAACTGGTGGCGAGCAATGAGCTCGAGTGCCAGCTTGATGGCCGAGATCCAGGCACGCACGCTGTCGCCGACCTCCCGCGAGAAGCTGGCCCGGTCCAGGGAAGGGAGCGCTCGGAACGCCTCCGCGAGCGAGAGCTGCCAACCCTCGATTCGGAAAGGCCGGAGCGGTCGCTCCGTATCGGGCTCGGGGATCTGCGGCGCCGGCAACGCCAGGATCCGCCGGGTGCGGTCGAGCTGGTCGAGGTCGATCCCGAGCTGGACGCTCCAGCGGCGGATTTGCTCCGCGTCGGGCTCGGGTGCTGCCCAAAGGAAGAGAAAGCCGCCATCGAGTCGAGCCGCAGGAATGAAAGTGGCCTGAAGGCGTCCCTGGTCCAGCTCGGGAGGTGCCGGGGCACTCGAGCGGCGGCGACGTGTCGGGCCAACGGTTCGGCCGCGGCGTTGTTCGGTCCCCCGTTCTCGAGTCGTGGAGCGCGTGCGCCGCGGGCCAGGACTCGCTCCTCGGCGGCGGCGCTGAGGATTGGGGCTAGCCTCACCCGCTGGCTCCGACGACTGCCGGCTGCTCGAAGGTCGACCCTCCTCGCGCTGCCCGGATGTTCGACTGCGTCCGTCGTTTCGTCGATTCGGCTCGTCGCCTCCGCGACTTCGGCCACGATCACCGGGAGCGCGATCCGTGCCGCTTCCCCGCTCTCGATCCTCGCGAGTTCGCTCGTTGCCGCCGCGTCCTCGCTCGCCCCCGCTTCGGGGCCGAGCCCGATCATCGCGCCCGCGCTCGCTCCCTGCTCCCGCACGAACATCGCTTCTTCGCTGGCCGCCATCGCGTCCGCGCTCGTTGCCGCTGCGTGCGCGCGTGTCGCCGCCGCGTCCGCGCTCGTTGCCGCTGCGTGCGCGCGTGTCGCCCTCACGTCCGCGCTCGTTGCCGCCGCGTCCACGCGTGTCGCCATCGCGTCCACGCGTGTCGCCATCGCGTCCGCGTTCATTGCCGCTGCGACCGCGATCTCGGTCATCGCGTCCGCGCTCGTTGTTGCTGCGTGCACGCGTGTCGCCATCGCGACCGCGTTCATTGCCGCTGCGACCGCGATCTCGGTCATCGCGTCCGCGCTCGTTGTTGCTGCGTGCACGCGAGTCGCCATCGCGTCCGCGTTCGTTGCCGCTGCGTCCGCGATCTCGGTCGTTACCCGTTCGCGAGCGATCTCGGTTGTCGCTCGTGTTGCCGCCGCGTCCGGGATCTCGGTCGTCGCGACGACGCTCGTCGCCACCTCGTCCTTGGCGTTGCCCACCGCTTCGTGGACCGCGCGAATCCGGAGCCCGACGTCCGTCTCGGCGTGTCTCCGCGGGCTCCTTCGCCTCGCCTCGCCGGTCCGGGCGCTCGTTCTTCGAGTCCCGTTGGTCGCCCGAGCCGCGAGGCTCGTTGCCGCGAGGCTCGTTGCGAGAGTCGGCCGCGAAGGAGTCGTCCGCAGACGGAGGGCGTGACGGACGACGTCGGCGAGGAGGTCCCTGACTCGAGCCGCGCCCAGAAGGGCTGGAACCGGACGGGTTCGACGACTCGGACGACGAAGATCGCTCCGATTCGGGTCGGGACCGCGGCGAGGAACGTTGCCGCTCGGGACGTTCGCTCAATTCCTACTCCGATTTACCTTGGGGTCGTGCAGCTCGCGAGACGAGTCCTCACGCGGAGGCCAGAGCGATCGCCCCTTCGACGGTCGCTGGGCTGCCGTTTGCCCGGAATGCCCCTCGGGGGGCCAGGTGATGACACCGCGTGTCTTGGCCGCGCGGCTCGTTCACCGTCCCAGGACTCTGCCGAAGCTGCTCTCAGGTCTGTCCCACTCACTCATTGTCGGCGCTGTGGACCGGTGCCGGTGGGGGGCGGTTGGAGTACGATACCGTCTCCTTGCCCTCACGGGCTCTCCCCAGGCCCGACGGCCGAGCTCTCGGGGTGGCGTTGTCACAGAGGCGAGACCGATGGCGGATATCCGATCCGCAACCGATCGCTTTCTCCCGTCGCATCCGAGACGCGTTTCGGGGGTCAGGTGAGCTGCGCGAGCTTCACGACCCGATCTCCGAAGTGGCCGCGAAGCTTGCCGCGGCCGGGCATCCCTGAAGCGCCCTTCCCTCTTACCTCATTTTGCCGGACGATTGCAAGCGTCGAGTGTCGTTCCGGTCGAGGGCACCTCTCGTTCGGTGTTATCGGCCGAGCCAGCGATCGAGCCGAAGCGCCTTCTCGAATTCGTTCAGCGCAGTCTCCAAAGCGCCGGCCGACGAGGTCCCAGAGGGGGCGACACGCTGTCGAGTGTCGGCAACGGGATGAGCGTCACGTCGCGGCCGACACCATCACCGAGGACGACCTCGAACACATCACGGCCCGTTTCGTTACCCGCACGGAGCTGCACGTCATAGGTCCCGTCGCCGTTGTCGGTGAATCCGAGGATCGTCGTCGAGCCGGCGCTCTGCTCGGCGTGTCTCACCTCGACGTTGAGCCCGCCGAATCCCAACGGCCGATCGAGATGGTCCCGCGTCTCGAGGTGGAGCGTCGTCTCGCTCACGCCGTCCGCCGGCAGTGAGGACACGTCGAATCCTCGCCGAGTCTTCACGTGGTCGGGTCGTCCGAAGAGCTCCAGGCGCCAATCCTCGAAGCGCTTGCGCATCTGCCGGATCGGATCCGGGCGTGAGTCCGCTTGGAAAGGGAAGTTCAGGTTCAGGTAGTAGTCACCCCGCGCACATCCGCCGCCAGGTCCACATCGGCCATCGCGATCGCCGAGGCGTGTCAGGACGAAGAAGGCAATATGGGCCGATTTCGCGAACGAATCGGGGGGCGAGCCGCAGTCGTCCGCTCCGGGGAGATCGCAGGAGCATCGCCCATCTCCGCCCATCTCCATCGCCATTTCCATCGCCGCCATGACTTTCTCGGCCAGGTCGCCGTCCGTTCCGACCAAGACCTCTTCTGCTTTCAAGACCACGGGTGGCCCCGTGATCACGTTGCCCTGAATCGCGTAGCTGAGATCGCCGACCTCACCCCGCACGCCGCCGGCCCAGGAACCGGCACTCTCGCCGGTGAACGTTCCGGGCAGGTTCGAGCCGTCGACGATGCCGTACTGTCGCTGACGATGCTGACCATCGAGCTGCTCGAGTAGCTCGAGGATCATCTCGGGCGGCGTGCCCGCCAAGAGCTCGGCATGGATGATCTGACGATTCTCGGCACCGATGTCGATGGCCGACTGAGCCGCTGCGCCGCCGATGCCCACGATCACGACCGGAAGCACGTTTTCGAGGTCGATGGTGTTGAGGCAGGTCGCCGATGCGACGGCGACCTCACGTGTTCGTCGGTTGAAGACGACGATCGACCACGTCGCGCGAGCCTGCTGGGCGAGCAGCGTCGTGGCGAGCGCGACGAGAATCGGAGTGAGGTACCGAGGGCGAGCAGGGATACGAGTCATGGCGACGAGCTTTCGGAGGGCTTCGGAGAAGGGACAAGAGAGGTCTCGAGAGTCGAGACGTTCCGATGCCCGAATCTAGCCGAAGCTCCGAGAGCTGTCAGTGACTTCGCCGTGTCTCAGATGATCCGCTCGATGCTCAAGATGGTCACGGTCATGGTCTCACCCGGCAGCTCGAGCTGCACGGTCTCACCGACCGCATGTGAGAGCAGGCCCAGCGCGATGGGCGAGCGATACGAGACCACGGTCTTTCCGTCGGCGTCCCAGGGGCCGAGAATCGAGAAGGTGCGATGCTCGCCGCCCTCGACCTCGAGCTCGACCTTCACGCCGGGGGCGACCTTGCCTTCGGGAAGCTCTTCACCCTCGATCGTTCGGGCTTTCTCGAGCTCGGCCTGGATCTGCGTCGCCTTCTCGGTGAGGAGCTTCTGCTCGTGAATCGCCGACTCCCACTCGGAGTTCTCGCTCAGGTCACCGAAGGAAGCGGCCTCGCCGATGGCGCGGCTGTTCGCGGGGATCTTATCTTCGATCAAGTTCCGCAGGTCTTCGCGTCGCTTCTCGATACCGCGCTGGGTCGAGATGATGAAGTCGCCTTCCCAGAAGGGCGTGTCGTCCTTCTTGCCGAAGAGACTCGGATGGTGCTCTCGGGCGGCGATGAGGAGCGCTTCCGAGATCTCGACGGGGAAGTCGGGTGTCGTCTCGGCAATCTTGATGAGCGAGGAGGATGCTTCTGACGAGGTCACGCTGACGAGATTGTTGATGAGCTTGCCGCTCTGGGCCGTGAGAAGCTGGATCAGTCGCTTGACGAGTCGAGGTCGCTCCGGCACGTCGCGGCGCTTCGAGTTGAGGACGGAGGCCAGTGAGACGAGGCCCTGCAAGATCTCGGAGCCGGTGAGACCGTGCTCACCAAGATGGCCACCGGCCCACAGGTGACCGAGGTAGACGAGGGGCGCCGGCGAGCGGGAAGGTCGCTTGACGAGCTCGGCGAAGAGGGGGGCGAGACGGTTCGATTGGCTCTCGGCCGCGAGCATGCTGGCGGCTCCTTCGAGGATGGTCGCAGGGAGGTTGGCGAAGTCCACGACGAGAGTATCGGCCCACTCGTCTGGCATGGCCTTCCGAAGGACCTCGAGCGCGGCGGTCCGACTCTCGGGGTTCTCCAAGCTATCGAAGAGCTCGATGATCGCCTCGTCGCGGACGGCGGTCTCGACCACGTGGGCCGAGGAAGGCTCTGGAGTACGACCGTGCTCCTCGATCAGGAGAAGGCCTTCGAGGACGGCGGTCTTCTGTCCTTCGTCCTCGATGTAGCCTTCACACTGCCTTCCGATGATGTCGAGCAGAGGGGCCAGGTCATCACCCTGAAGGCCGGTCTTGATGTATCGCCGAGTGTACTCGACGGCCTGGGCGAGGTTCTCGGCGCGGAAGAGCGTCTGCTGTGCTTCCTCGGCCAGAGTAATGGGTCGCTCGCGCAGGTTGAAGATCGGCCGGGTCGCCGAGCCTTCGACGGCCAGGTAAGGGTCCTTGACCGAAGCGGCCTTGGCCTTCTTCCACCAGCCCGCCCACTCCTTGATGGGGACGATGGTGCCGTTGAGGGTCTCCTTCACCTGAGGGGCGGTCGCGCGCCCTCGGAAGAGCTGGGCGACCTTGCGGAGGACCAGGGGATGATTCTCCCGGGCAAACTGCTGGGCGCCCTCGAGATCGCGAATTCGCATGGCGCGCAGGTCGTCGCGAGCGAGGGGCTGGAGCACCTCCTCGGCGGTCTCGAGCGGGAATTCGGTCTTGGGTCCGCCCTCGAAGGCGACCAGGATCTCTTCCTCGACCTTGTTGAAGGACTCGACCAGGGCGACCGTGCCGCGGTTGCGGTGGTAGATCACCTCGCCGGGGCAGAACCCCCGCAGGAGCGTCCAATGCTCGAGGGCCTCTCTCAGGCGAGTCTCGCCGCTGAGGCCGGATCGTTCGAGATAGTGCGGGTACCAGGGCTCGGTGCCGTAGGCCTTCTCGAGCACGCGGAGTAGCTCAGGTCGAAGGCCGGCATCGTCGTTGCCGAGCTCGACGAGCACCTTGAGCGCCTCGAACTGGTCCTCGAAGCGATCGCCCTTTTCGAGAGCGGCCGCGAGCACTTTGAGGAGGTCGCATGCTGGGCCTCGTCGGCCCGCTTCGGTGAGCGCTTCGATCGCCTCCAGATAAGGGGCGAGCTCACCGGGCGACTCCATTCGTTCGAGCCAGATGGATTCGAGCTGATCGGTATCACCAGATCGAGCCATCTCCAGCAGCGAATCGGCGGGAGCATTCACGGGCGTGTCGCGATCCTTCCTGAATGGTCGAGAGGGCAGAGGCTCGCAGGGAGCCCGGGCACAGCGAGCGCGACATTATGCCAGACGGGATAGGAGGGTGCGAGGGAAAGGGTGGGGAGTCGGGAGGAGTGGGCAGCGGGCCGGTAGCCGGGAGGTCCGGCCCGCGTCCGAGGAGCTCATCGTAAGGCGTCGAGAATGCCCGGAACGTCGTTGTCGGCGTCACTCTCATGCAGCAGGTGCCCGGTGCTGATGCCGGACAGCGACTGCCGGAAAGCGGCCAAGAAGGGCGGATCCTCGATGCGAGGGCCGTTGCCGACGACGTCGATGGCTCGGTCACCATCGATTCGAACCCAGCCGCTGGTCTGGGCGAGCCCATTGTCTCGTGGGTCGACATTGGTGGTCAGCAGGAAGGAGTTCGTGAAGACCTGATCGATGTTGTCGACAGAGACGGCGATCCAGCAGCGGAAGACGTAGGTCGCGGAGAACTCGACCTCGTTGTCGTTGAAGACCTCGAAGTCGACCCGGGTTTGATAATCACTATCTCCCACCAGCGAGACGAGGATGAGATCGGCCTCGGTGGGGCCGATGCCGAGGAAGCTCGAGATCGCGATGGTGTCGGGAACGGCTTCATACTCGGTACCGTCGAGGGCGAGGCGACCGTCGAGGTCGAGGTCGGAGGCGTCACCTTCCGGGCTGAGCGACTTGTAGGCGATCGCGTCGAAGCCGTAGAGCCAGTTGCCCGAGCCATCGGCGACGATCTCGTCTCCGATCAGCCAGTTGAATGCGATGGGCTCCCGGGTCACCGGGCTGAGAGCGATGCAGTACAGGAACCCGATCTCGCTATTCGGGTTGTGGGCCGAGGCGACGATCGAGAAGGTGTCGTTCGGCGTCAAGCGCTCGTAGCGGTTGAACTCGGTCCAATAGTCCCCGTCGATGTAGATGAAGTGCACATCGACGACGCCATTGAGATTCGTGTTCTGGTTGAACGAAGGATCGTCCTTGGTGTTGGTGATGCTGAGGAGCGTCCCCGAGCTCGGGTTCGAGTCGTAGATCGGGTAGATCAGGAGGCTCCCAGGGGAGCGTCCTTCTGCGGCCGAGGTCGGCACACAGATCGTCAGGAATCCGCAGACGCCGAGAATCACACTGATCAAGCGGGACATCTCTACTCTCCCGAGTTCATCGAGGCGACCCCGTCCGACGTCCGGGGGATCGCTGGCCCATCCCTCCTTCTTTCGGCCGTGCTCGATGCCGGGAATGAGGAGAATTCGGTTTCGGGGGAGGCGCGGTCGTCGGCGGTCGCCATGACGAATCGGGACGACGATTCGTCGAGATTCTCGAACGGGCCGGCCCTCCGGGGCCGGTGGCGATCTCGGGTGGCAGGAAGCATTCCCTGAATCGCGGAGGCCCCGCTGGAAGGGGGGAATGTGTCGCCTGGGGAGGTGGGAGAGGTCGTGGAGGACGTTGTGGTGTCGGGTTTGCGTTCGGGGGCGGCAGCCCAGGGAGCGGTTTCTGTCGTTTCCGTGGGTGAGAAACGGTTGTGCAACGTTTTTCGATTGAAGGGAAAATACAGTATGACGCGTCTCATCAAGGCCTGCCTCCTAGCCTCGGCTCTTCTCGTCACGGTTGCACCGTTGGCGTCGGCCGATGGCCGGTTGGGCGGGAGTGTGCTCATCTACCCGGTATATGATTCCGATTCGGGTAGCGGCACTGTTCTCAGCATTACCAACACCAAGAACGACCCCTCGTACAATCCGAACACGAATCTGAATGGCGTCGTCGATGTGCACTTTATCTACATCGACGGGGACTATTGGACCGAGTTCAACCGCTACGAGCGCCTGACGCCGAACGACACGTTCACGTCACTCGCCTCGGTGCACAATCCCAACAGCGAAGTCGGCTTTCTGTACTGCATCGCCCTCAGCCCCATCACACTGGCGCCGATGTCGCACAACTACCTGATCGGTGACGAGATCGTCGCCGATGGTGGTGGAAACTGGCTGGTCGGGTTTGATGCGCTCGCCTATCGTTCCCTGGAGGCCGAAGGCCAGCCGGGTGATACGGATGGCGATGACCTCATCGATCTCGATGGCGTCGAGTACGAGGCGATCCCCGATGAGCTGTTCATCTCGAGCTTCATTGGCGACACCGGCAGCATCGTGCCGAGCCTCATCCTCATCGCGCTGCTTCCGTCCAGTGACTTTCGTACCGGCGTCGACTTCACCGTCTACAACGACAATGAGGTCTCCTTCTCGGCGACCTACGACTTCCGTTGCTGGGCGTGGGTCGATCTCGCTGACATCGATTCCGTATTCACCGACGCCTTCCTCGCCGGAACACCGGTCGACCCGCGACCGAACGGCCTGTTACCGGCCACCGGATGGGCTCGCCTCGATGCCGATGACGCAGTCGATGTCGTCGGTAATGAGCCGAAGATTAATGAGCCTCCGATCGTCGGTGCAATGATGAATGCAGCGGGATCCTTCTCGGCGGGACATCTGCTTCATGAGAGTGACGACGCCAATAGCCTCGGCGGCGTTCTCGATACGCTCAACTGAGCCTCCTCAAGAGGGAGCCGGCCTTTTCGGGCCGGCTCCCTCTTGAACCTTGAACCTTGAACGTCGAACGGAAGCTCGAGCTCCGCTCAATGCTCATCGTTACTGAAGCATGTCGAGGACACCACCCCGCTCGTTGGACGCATCGCTCTCATGGAGGAGATGGGCCGCGGCGAAGCCGTCGAGCGCCTGAATGAAGAGTCCGACGAAAGGCGGGTTGTCGAGCGCCGCTTCGTTGCCGACGATGTCGACGGCGATCTGACCGTCGAGACGCGCCCAGCCGGTCGTTCCGACGTTCCAACCGTTGGCCGTCTGGTCCCAGTTGGTGCTCATCAAGAACGTGTTGGTGAAGACGCTGTCGATGTCATCGAGCAGGACCTTGTCCCAGCAGCGGATCTGGTGGGTGGCCGAGAACTCTTGCTCGTTGTTGTTGTAAACGGCGAAGTCGATGGTGGTGCGGTAGTCCGAGTCACCGATCAGCGAGAGAAGCACGAGCGTGCTCTCCACCGAAGCGCTCGGTGGGCCGGCTATCGGGCCCTGGCCGAAGAAGCTCGAGATGTACATCTCGTCGGCGACGGCTTCGTACTCGACACCGTCGAGGTCGACCAGACCATTGGCGTTCGTGTCGGCGGCATCGCCTTCGGCGGCCAGCGACTTGAACGCGATCGCCTCGACTCCGAAGAGCCAGTTGCCACCGCCATCGGCGACGATCTCATCACCGATCAGCCAGTTGAAGGACACCGGCTCGAAGGTCACGGGGCTGATCGCGATGCAGTAGAGGAATCCCTCGTCACTGTTCGGATCGTGCTTGTCCGCGAGGACGGTGAAGGTGTCGTTGGGCGTCAGACGCTCGAAGCGATTGAACTCGTTCCAGTCGTCGCCATCGATGTAGATGAAATGCACGTCGACGACGCCATTCAGGTTCGTGTTCGGATTGTACGTGGTGTCTTTCTTGGTATTGGTCACGCTGACCACCGTACCGCTACCCACGTTCGAGTCGTACAGAGGGAAGATCAGCACGCTACCCGGCGTACGACCGGCAGCCGCCGCGAGGGGGCTGAGAATCGTCGCGAGAGCGAGCGCCGCCCCCAAAGTCTTCAAGGACCGGATCATCTCTAGGACCTCCTGGTTGGAAAACGCTGACAAGGCAACCCCGTCGCCCACCGCCAGGAAGGGAGACGAGGTGTCGAGCGGAGGTGCTATCGCAAGTCCAAGTCCAGGAGCGAAAGTCCCGATACTGCGGGGGTTCTCGCCTTACAGCGGATGTGCGATTGGAGCCGGTGCAGACTCTGGAGACGCCGGGGGAGCCATCGCCTCAAGCTCCACGTTCTTTGAATGCCGCAAGGCGTCGATTTCGCACCGCGCCTCCAGAGGCCGCCTCGCGGCTCGTGAACGTCGGATGGGGAGGATGTGCTGCCGCGGTGATCTCGAAGGGCTCAGTCCGGATCGCCGCTCAGGATCCAGCCGGCCCAATCGCGAGGCGAGTGCTTCGGACGCCCCGCGTCGTCGAGCTGGCGCCGCAGGGCGAGCTTCGCTTCGAAGAGCGCTTGCGCCTTCGGCTTTTCTTGGATCCAGTGCCGTCGATAGAAGTCGGTCATCAAGGCGCGGGTCGCCGCGTCCGGGACCTTCCAGAGCGACGTGATCGTGGTGTGCACGCCGGCCGCCAACAGCGCCGCCTGGAGCGATGCGAGGCCTTGACCCGCTCGTCGAATGCCGACACTCGTGTCGCACGCGGACAGAACCGCCAGCTCGCACGCGGACAGATCGAGCGTTGCCAGCTCTGCCGCCGTCAGGATCCCCAAGGCCGCGTCGCCCTCGGGATCGAGATTGGCTCCCGCGAACGCGAGACCGCAAAGCACCATCGGCGCAAAGCCCGTGACCAGATCTCGATGCGATCGCACTGCCGGGCGGCTTCGATCCGACATCGAAGGCACCGACTCCGGGGCGAAGTAGGCGTGTGAAGCGAGGTGCAAGTATCGAGATCTCGGTGCCCACGACTCGAAGGCTTCGCGGGAGGCGGCGCTCTCCAGGAGCACCTGGGCCGGCTTCTCGAATCGCCTCTCGAAGTAACGAGCGATCGTCAGGACCTCGGGCTTGGTCTCAGGGAGGTAGCCAAAGGAACGCTCCCAAGCCAGGCGGCCGGTCCAGGCCACGCGACGAGCTCGCGGATTGGCTGGATCCTCGGCCGGGGCCGCATCCGGAGGGCGGTCGTAGTCGATGTCGCCGAGCGCCAAGAGCGAAGGCTCCGCAAGGGGAGCCTCGTTGAGCTGAGCGAGCTCTTTCAGCGTCGTTCGATGGATGATGCGGTAGCGCTCGCCGAGCAGCACCTCCCCGCTCGGAAGTGAGTCGAAGGGGATCGCATGCAAGGCGTCGTCCGGAACCACGACCAGTCGCTCTTGCCCACTCAAGTGACTCTTCAGAGGAGCCAGGATCCGCTCGGCGAGGAGGGTGCCCTTCTCCTGCGAGGCCTTCCAAGGGTCCTGCTCCGAAGTCGTGAGCCCACGCTGTAAGGCCACGGTCAACGTCGCTCGCCAGGCGGTGACCGCTTCTTCGATCGCCGCGGCGTCGCCCAGCTCCACCCGAGCGATCGGTTGGTTCCGACGGAGAACGAACGCGACATAGCTCGGAACGGGTGCTCGCTCCGCGCGGGTCTCGGGATCGATCGAGATCCGGTCGTATCGCCAGTAGCCGATGGCGGCCGTTCCTTCCGGAAGCACTGCCGCGATTTGTGTTGCCAAGAGCCTGCGACTTTCGGCGGGCTCGCCGAGGCGTTCGCGAAGATGCTCGCGCAGGGCTCGTCGCGCCTCGCTCTGCTCCTGGACGGCCGCATAGAGCTCGGTCCCGCCCAGCAAGGAGCGCCGAACGATCTGCGCGCCGGCCCGAGCGATCTCGGTTCGAAGCTCGGCCAGCCGGGCATCGTCGCGATCGTTCGCGATCCACTGCGCCGTTCGCAGGCTGGTCGCCGCGGCCGCGCGTGCGGTCTCGACCAGCGCCCAGCATTCGCCCGCGAGATCCTCTCCCGGCTTCCCCAGCTCGCGAGTCAGTGACAGGGCCGCCGCGATGTCCTGCTCGGCCCGAACGGCGGCGGCTTCGATCTCGCGAGGCGAGAGCTCCAAGGCCAAGCGGGCCAAGTGATCGTGCGTGCCGCGGATGAGGGCGCGGACGAGCGCGACTCGGCGCTCGGGCTCGCGTTGACGACGAATCAACGTCCAAGCGCAGTTTCCGCGTATCCTCTGCAGCTCGGGATGGTCATCCGGGAGGGTGCGCTCGAGAGTCGCCAGCACCTGATCTTGAAGATCTTGGGCGGCGTCGAGGTGACCCTGCTGCTCGAGCGTCCAGGCGAGTTGGCCCCGCGCTCTCTGCAGCAGGAGGTGGTCGCCGGGCAGCGTACGCTCGAGCGCCGGTACGACCTGGCGAAGCTGAGCCTCGGCCGACGAGTGGTCACCCAGAGAGCCGAGCAACAACGCCAAGTTCAGGCGCGCTTCTTGGATGTCTCGATGATCCGGGCTGAGGTACTGAGCCCGCTTCTCGAGAACCTGCTCCAGCAAGGAGCGCGCTCGCGCGAGCTCTCCTATCTGCAACAGGGTCACGGCGAGGCTGTGCTGCGCAGTCTGCAGGTCGGGGTGAACGGCTGGCAAAGCTTGGGCGCGGGCCGTGAGGACCTCTTCTTCCAGCTCTCGGGCCGCCTGCCAATCACCGAGATTCCAAGCGGCTCGCGCCAGCTGGAC
The DNA here is from genome assembly GCA_029260795.1 of Planctomycetota bacterium. Taxonomy (GTDB): domain Bacteria; phylum Planctomycetota; class OFTM77; order OFTM77; family OFTM77; genus OFTM77. The sequence goes on from JAJDCO010000105.1 coordinate 119,027, forward strand.
CTGCGCGTTCAAGATGAGATCGACCGAGTGTCGGTGCCCTTCTCGAAGCCGTCGCAGAATGTCTTCGAGCTGTGGCCGTGCCCGTTCGGCAAGTCCGAGATCGATGAGACAGGTCGCTCGATTCAAGCGAAGCACGAGCCACGCCGGGTCGTTGGGTGCGTGGCGATCCGCCAAGGACTCGAGGATCTCCTCGTACGATCGCAGCGCCGCTTCGACGTGACCCAGGCGCAGAAGCATTGCTGCTCGATTCTGTCGAACACCAGGGAGGAGACCGCTGGTGGGACCGTCGCTGCTCTCGAGGATCGTGAGGATCTCCTCGTACTGCCGCAAGGCGAGATCGAGCTCTCCGAGCTGGCAAGTGATCTCGGTCAGATCGAGTCGAGCGCGAATGAGATCCAGATCGTCCTCGGGGCGAGCCTTCGTCAGGGCGACCACGGCTAGCTCCGCCAGCGAGCGCGCTTCCTCGAACCGCGCGACGCGCATTGAGAGGCGAGCCCCGTAGAGCCGCATCGCCTGCAGCACGGGATGGAGCGGTGGCAGGCGAAGCTCGTAGTATGCACGGACCGGCTGGATGGCCTCGATGGCCAACTCGATCGCTGCCAGCGTCTCAGCGAATCGAGCCAGCTCGGTCAGCAGGCCTTGGATGGCCGGGCTCGACGACCAGCCTTCGGCCGCGCGCAGCTCGGCGAGGCAGGAAGCCAAGTCGGACTCTCGATCGGCGTCGTCCTCGGCTCGACTCCGGAGGTCGACGAGGCGAGCTCGAGCGACTCTGGCGGCCTCGCGAGTGATCGGTGTCTCGATCGACTCGACCACGCGAAGAGTGACCTCACCGAGATCCCGAGCCGTCCGCCCCGCAATCTGGATCGAGACTCGTCGATCGCGGCGGACACGCACTTCCAGGTAAGCATCGGTGCCGCCGCCCGAGTTGTCGTCACGAACGACGACCCGTCCACGATCGTCCATCAAGATCAGCTGCACGTCGACGTCCGAGGTCGCGCTGAGGTGGAGTCGCCCGTCGAAGCGAGCGGTGACGGTGCGCGTCTCGAATCGCTCACCACTCGGCCCGGCCGAGTCCGTCTCTTCGAGAACGATTCTCGTCGGGCCAGCGAACAGATCGTCCGGATCGGGTTGGCAAACGATCGCTCCGATCCAGAGGCATCCCGCTCCGACCGCCAGTGTCGTCAGCATGCCGACCCTCTCCCAAGGTGTGGCTCATGGTGCTTCCGGAGAGCCCATCGTGTCAGGGCGACTCGAAAGGTTCAACGCCCGGAGCCCCCGTACCGTCGAGGGACCGCAAGTCGACGCGTGCGAACGCTTGATGTCGGCCGGGGGATGGCAGACACTCGGACCAGGGACGGAAGACCCTGCGATCGCCGAAGGGGGTGTGACCAGGTTCAATCTATTGGAGAGAGTAACCATGCAAGCAAAGTCCGCCCATTGGTGGATCCTGGCTCTGGCGAGCTCGGTGATCGGGGGCTGTAGCAGCTTCGCGAGTGATGGCCCCGACGATGGGATGAAGGAAGTCGAGGTGGCGAAGGGTGACTCCGACGCCGAAGAGATCGAGGAGGGGCTCGAGGAAGAAGTCGGCGAATCGTCGGAGGTCCTCTTGAAGTCGACCGAGGATCCGGTCGCGCCCGTGATCAAGGATCGTGGGCTGCCCATGAGAGCGTCGAAGTCGGCGCCCCCCATGCTGGTGTCCTTCACACCCGACGGCGAGGATCTGTCGCTCACGACCGAGGTCGCCGCGACCTTTGCGTTCGACATGGATCCCGACACGCTCTCGACCTCGACCTTCAGTGTCGGAGGGGTTGCCGGAACCGTCGACTACGAGCCCGAGAATCGGACGGCCACGTTCTCGCCAACGCTTCAGCTGTCACCCGATACCAGCTACACGGCGGAGCTCTCATCCGACATCAAGACCGAGCAGGGTCTCTCCTTCCCGGGCTGGTCCTGGACGTTCAAGACGGCGAGCCGCTGAGTCCCGAGCGAGCGGTTCGGGTCGAGATCGACTCTTACCGCTCGCCCGTGGTCTAGCCCGGGCGCTTGGCTTCTTGCCAAAGCTGCTCGAGGGCCTCGAGGTCGAGGTCCTCGGGCTTGCGACCTTCGGCGGCGAGGCGCTCTTCCATCGACTGGAAGCGGCGCGTGAACTTGCGTGTGGCGTCTCGCAGAGCGTTCTCGCTGTGGAGGCCCATCAGCCGACCGACGTTGACGAGAGCGAAGAGCAGGTCGCCGTACTCCTCCTCGACGCGCTTCGGATCCGCATCGGCCCGATCGAGCTCCTCGTTGAGCTCGGCGATCTCCTCGGCAACCTTGGGCAGAGCTTCGGCGGGAGAGCCCCAATCGAAGCCGACCGACGACGCTTTCTCCTGGACGCGCTGCGCCTGCAGGAGTGCGGGCAGGATGGCCGGGATGCCTTCGAGTCGTGAGGTGCGACCCTCTTTCATCTTGAGCGCTTCCCATTTCTCGAGCACGGCGGCCGAGTTGTCTGCCACCGCGTCGCCGAAGACGTGGGGATGCCGGCGCACGAGCTTCTCCGAGATACCGGCGAAGACGTCGGCGAGGTCGAAGGCCTCTTGCTCGCGGGCGATCTCGGCCTGGAAGAAGACCTGGAACACCAGATCTCCCAGCTCGCCGCGCAAGGCTTCGAGGTCTCCGTCGTCGAGCGCTTCGACGACCTCGTAAGCCTCCTCGATCACGAAGGTCCGCAGCGTCTCGAGAGTCTGCTCGCGATCCCAAGGGCACTCGTGGCGGAGCCGGTGCATGATCTCGGCCAGGCGTCCGGCCTCGCTACGAATACGCTCGATGCCGGGCGGGGGCGTGCCTTCGCTCATGTCGATGTGGCTCCTCGAGACAGGGAGAGCGTTCGATTCGAGACCGTGAGAACGGGCCGAGGTTAACGCGGGTCTGGTGGAGCGGCCAGGAGCATTCCGATTGTGCGCCATGGACGTTCGTGGTGGAGTCGAGAGGCGTGTTCAGGATGAGGTGAGGATCTGAGCCGAGAGTGATTCGATGCGTCTGCTGATTCTGTCCGCATCGGTGGGTGCGGGTCACGTCCGGGCCGGGGACGCCTTGCTGCAGGCGGCGAGTGCCCAAGGCGAAGGCGTCGTCGCCGAGCACTGGGATGTGCTCGAGTACACCGCGCCCGTCTATCGCCGTGTCTATGCGGATGGCTACTTGCGCGTCGTCGACCAGGCGCCCGCTCTCTGGGGCTATCTCTACGCCCGGGCCAATCAGGCGCGGGGAGCCGCCGAGCCGCCCGGGCTCGTCAAGGCGTTCGATCGAGTGCACTTCCATCGCTTCCGAGAGGCCGTGCAGGGCTTTGCTCCTGACTGCATTCTCGCCACGCATTTCTTGCCTGTGCAAGTGCTCCACTCCGCCCGCCAATCGGTCGACGACGGACCACCATTGGGATTGGTCCTCACCGACTTCGACGCCCACGCGCTCTGGGTCCAGAAGGGTGCGAACCGCTTCTTTGTGGGCTGTGAGGAGCTCGTCGCGATACTTGCCGATCGAGGCATTCCCGCCGAACGTGTCGTCACGACCGGCATTCCGATCGATCGGCGCTTTGCTCAGCCACCCGATCGGGCGAGCGCGCGAATGACGCTCGACTTGCCTTCAGATCGGCCGGTTCTGCTCGTCATGGGCGGGGGCTTCGGTACCGGGGGGCTGCTGGATACCGCGGAGGCTGGCCTGGAAGTCCCCGATGCTGAGGTGCTCGCGGTCGCCGGGCGCAATGGCAAGCTCGAGGCTGCCCTCCGAGAACGCGCGGCGAGATCGGACGGACGGCTGCAGGTGCGCGGGTTCGTGACCGACGTGCCGCAGCTGATGGCCGCGGCCGATCTCATCGTGACGAAGTCGGGAGGACTCACGACCTCGGAGTGCCTCGCGATGGGACTTCCGATGCTCGTGCGGGATCCCACGCCCGGGCAAGAGGAGCGCAACTGTGACTTCGTGATGGAAGCCGGTGCCGCCTGGAAGGCGCACGGTGCCGGCTCGACGCGATACAAGCTCCGTCGGCTGCTCGCCGATCCTGAACGACTCGCCGCGATGTCCCGCGCGGCTCGAGGCATCTCTCACCCCGCCGCCGCTGATGCCGTCATCGAGAGCGTGCTCGAGTAGCTGTGGCCAGCAGACGCGCGAAGGAGGAGAACGCCGGAGAGCGTCCGCGAAGCAAGCCCGCGGGACTCCATCGATCCCGGCTTGCTTCCGCGGCCGTCATCAGCCCAAGGCGAGCATGCGCTCGAGAGGCTTCAGCGCCTTCAGGCGCAGGTCTTCCGCCATCTCGAGACGTGGCTCGAGATCGTGGAGACTGCGATAGAGCTTCTCCATCGTGTTGAGCTTCATGTAGGGGCACTCGTTGCAGGCACACGTACCGTCACCGAAGGGCGCCGGAATGAGCTCCTTGTGGGGCGCGCGCTTCTGCATCTCGTGGAGGATACCGGTCTCGGTGCCGACGATGATCCTCTGGTGGTCGCTCTCGGCGACGAACTTGAGCAGCGCTGAGGTCGAGCCGACAAAGTCGGCGTGCCGCAGGACGTGATCCTCGCACTCGGGATGCGCGATGAACACGGCGCCGGGGTTGTTCACCTTGAGATCGATGATCTTCTGCTCGTCGAAGATCTCGTGCACGATGCAGGTGCCCTGCCAGAGGTCCATGTTCAGGCCGAGCTTCTTGTTGAGCCAGTCGCCGAGGTTGCGATCCGGGCAGAAGAGGATCGGCTTGTCCTTCGGCAGCGACTCGATGACGCGCTCGGCGTTGCTCGAGGTGCAGATGATGTCGCTGAGCGCTTTCACGCCGGCCGAGCAGTTGATGTACGAGACCACTTGATGGTCCGGGTGAGCCTGCTTCCAAGCGGCGAGCTCGGGCGCCGGGCAGGAGTCGGCCAGGGAGCAACCCGCTTCGAGATCGGGGACGACGACGATGCGCGTCGGGTTCAGGATCTTGGCGGTCTCGGCCATGAAGTGCACGCCGCAGAAGACGATGACATCGGCTTCGGTCTTCTGCGCGGCCTGGGCGAGGGCGAGGCTGTCGCCCAGGAAGTCGGCCAGATCCTGGATCTCGGACTCCTGGTAGTAATGGGCCAGGATGACGGCGTTGCGCTCCTTCTTGAGCTTTTGGATCTCGGCCTCGAGGTCGAGGTCGGTCGAGATCGGGCCGCCCACGATTCCGCTTTCGGTCATGTCCAAGCTCTCTCGTCCAGGTGTTCGCGCCCAACCTTCCCGCAGGGGTCGGGTCGATGGCGCTCGTTATGGGGAACTTCGAGGGAAGTGTGGCTTTCGCAGACTTGCTTCGGACATCATGTTAACTCGCCCCGCGCCGTTGGCAAGACGCCCGGCAAGCTGTCCGGGGCCGCAAAGACGATCCGGGACGGAACTCGGGCGAGGCCAAAGCGTAAACGGTGGGCGAACGCTCGCCCGATCGTCTTCGCAGTCGATCGGGCGGCGGAACCCGCCGACTTGAACTCCTGGACGGGGCTGTGCGCAAGAAAGGGGGCTTTCTGACGCCAACTCGAAACGGAGGAGATTCTTGAAGATGCGCCGACTCATCAGCGCCTGGATGCTCGTGGCCACCCTTTCGGCCCCGAACCTTCTCGCCCAGGACCCCGCGGCAGAGCTCGAAGCCGAGCTCGCCCGAGGATACGATCTCGACACGGTTATGGTGGCCTTTCGGCCGGACGTGGATGCCGGAGCTCGGCAAGCGATCGCCGACGCCTTCACGATGACCCGCGAAAGCTCGATCGCTCCGATCGGCGTCGACGTCTTTCGCATTCCCCACGGTGAAGTGGAGGGTGTCGTCGCGGCGCTGCAGGAGCTGCCCGAGGTTCGGTTCGCCGAGCCCAACCACTTTCGCCGCACGACCTTCATCCCGAACGACCCACGTTATGGCGAGCAGTACGGCTTCCAGCGCATCAACGCCGAGGCCGCCTGGGATGTCACGCTCGGCGATGCTCAGGTCGTCGTGGCCGTGATCGATACCGGGCTCGATCAGGACCATCCCGACCTCGCCGGTCAACGCTGGGTGAACACCGGCGAGATCGCCGGCAACGGGCAAGACGACGATGGCAACGGGTACGTCGACGATCGCTTCGGCTACGACTTCTTCGGCAATGCGATCTTCGGGATCTTCCCGCCGCCGGAGAGCGCCGAGGACAGCGATCCCGAGGACGACAACGGGCACGGCACGCACACCTCGGGAACCGTCGCGGCCGCCACGGACAACGCCGTGGGCGTGGCCGGCACGGCTTCGGGATGCCGGGTGATGGTCCTCCGTGCGCTCGGTACCTTCCTGGGCATCGGCTACTCCTCGGACATCATCAACGCGATGATCTACGCCGCCGACAACGGCGCATCGGTGATCAGCATGAGCCTGGGTTCGACCGCTTTCTCGAGCGCTGAGCTCGCGGCGGTGGCCTATGCGGAGGAGCTCGGCGTGTTGGTCGTCGCGGCGGCCGGGAACGGCGGCGACACGACCCTCAACTATCCCGCCGGTTATCCGCAGGTGATGGCCGTGGGCGCGACCGACTCCAGTGACGGGCTGGCGAGCTTCTCGACGCGCGGTGCGAACGTCGAGGTCTCGGCGCCCGGTGTCGACGTGCTGAGCACTTGGCTTTCGGCCGGCTACTCGTCGGCGAGCGGGACTTCGATGGCCTGTCCGCACGCCGCGGGCGTCTCGGCTCTCGTGCGCTCGACGGATCTCGGGCTGTCGGCGTCACAGACGCGCGTGATGATGCAAGAGACCGCCACCGATCTCGGAGCGTCCGGCTGGGATCTGGGATTCGGCAACGGTCGCATCGACGCGGCCGCGGCCGTCACGGCATCGCCGCCCGCGGCGAGCCAGGTGCGGCAGCTCACGCCGGGCGATGGCTCGACGTTGAACTCGGGCTCGACGCCCTTCGGGTTCGGTTGGACCCGAGTCCCGGGAGCGGCCAGCTACACGATTCAGCTCGAGCTACCCAACCAACAGAGCCTGTTGCTCTCGAATCTGCCGACGAGCTCGTTCCACGCTCCACAGAACATCTGGGACCGAGCCCCCAGCGGCACCTACCGCTGGCGCCTCGCGGCCGTGAGCGCCACGTTCCAGGTCATCAGTATCTCAGGGTGGTGGACCTTCACGCTCTGAGCGGCTCCGGACGGAGGGGCGGTGCGGTGTGTCGACCGCTCGTCTCTCCGGCCGATTTTTCACGAGCAGCCTCTTCCGATGGCGAATCGGGCCATTCTGGATCCGAGCGCGGAATCCCGGCGAACGGGAAACGCGAGCGCGGATCGGTTGTAATGGAGTCGTTTGCCTGGGTCCGAAGAGCATCGGTCCAGAGTCTCCACACGAGAACGGGGTCGGAGGTGAGCACGGCGAGGTGGGCCGTGGGAGTCTCCTTGCAATGTACTTGTCCCACCTGATTCCGCTGCCGGACTGGACCTGATGGCTCCACGCGAAAAGCTGATTGCGACGATTCTGTGCCTCGTTCTGATCCCTCTGATCGGATTCGGGATTTGGCAGCTCCTGTCGGGCGGCGGGAGCGAAGACGCGGTCGATGCGCTCGACGTCTCGTCCACAGGCTCGGCAGACGCCGTCGCGATGGAGGCGTTGATCGGCGAGGACCGAAGCGGAGGGTCCGCGGCCGAGACGAGCTCCGAGCTCGATGCCGAGCGGGTAGCCGACCAGCGTCGTCGGCGCGAGAACGTACCGCGCGGCGAGATCACGCTTCGACTGGTCGACTCGGTCACGGGCGTTCCCGTGGCTGGCCTGACCGCCGGCTTGGCACCACCTGATCGACGCCGTCAGGATATCGCGCGACTCGTGCTTTCGGTGGTCGAGGATCCGGCACGCTTCTTCTTCGACGAGCCACCGTCGCCGGTCGTGAAGGCCGAGGCCGATGAAGGTGGCGTGGTCGCACTCCCCGACATCGAAGCCGGCTGGTACGACATCTGGCTGGATGACCTCTACTACTACCCCGAGAAACACATCAAGGTCTGCTACTTGCCCGGCGAGCGCAGCGACTTCACGGTGCCGCTGATCCGAGGGGGCCGAGTCCAAGGCAAGGTGCTCGCCCCCGACGGTAGACCAGTGGCCGGTGCGATGGTCGGCTACCTTCCCACGCTGAACATCGGCGAGCTCGCCGATGCGTTCACGGACATCGAGAATCTGCCTCCGATTCCTCGGGGCATCACGGATGACGAAGGCGAGTTCTGGCTCGATACCGTGCCGACCTCCTTCAACGGGATCGTCGCGTCGCGGGCAGACGACTTTCTCGGTGGCGTGACGCAAGGCATCCGAGTCGAGTCCGGTGCCGTCTCGAGTGGTGTGGCGGTCTCCCTGGAGCTCGGTGCCACGGTTTCGGGACGCGTCGTCGATGAGGAGGGCAACGGAATCCCTTACGCGCTGATCGGAGCCGAGCCCGATCTCAGCGACATGGGCTTCCCGACCCAGGACAAGATCGACAAGTACATCCAGATCGGCTTGTCACTGCTGACCATCTCGACTGACGAGGAGGGGCGGTACCGCGTCGCAGGTCTCCCGCCGATCAAGATGCGCGCTCGGGCCCGTTCCAACGAGTTCGGCCGCTCCGATCGTCAGGAGCTCGAGCTGAAGAACGGCGAATCCTACCAGGTCGACTTCACCATCGAGCGCGGCGGCATGATCAGCGGAGTGGTGCTCGACGAGCGCAATCAGCCGATTCAAAAAGCCGAGGTGAGAGTCGCACGGTTCAGTGGCTTCGATCCGACCACCGACCTGGATATCGGCCTCGACAAGTCGCTGGTGGACGACGCCATCGACATCATCGGCTCCCGCAGCGGTGACGTGTGGCGGACGACGACGGATGTGCGCGGTCGATTCCGCATCGCCGGCTTGCCCGAGGAGCGCGATCTCGTCGTCGAGGCGCGCGCCAACGGCTACCTGCGCGAACGAGCGGAACAGGAGGTCCAAGCCGGCGCCGAAGACATCATCTTGAAGCTCAGCCGCGGCGCGCGCCTGCGCGGACGAGTCGTGGACGCGGGCACGGGCGATCCGATTCCGGTCTACGAGGTCGCGTTGCTCGAGATCAAAGACGAGACCGAGGAGGAGGTCGCGGACGAGGTCGCTCCGGCGGCAACGGAGGATCTCGAGGAGTCCAGGGCGGGTCGCGGCAGCGATCGAGCGTCGCGTCGCGACGGCTTCCGGCGGCGCCGCGCGGAGCGGCGAGGCAAGGACGACATGCCGTTCGGTTGGCGTCCGAGCAGCGAGATGACGCCCGCGGAGCGCTTGTTTGCGGGTCAGGTCGACCACAGCGAGAAGATCCTCTCGATCGATGGAAGCTTCTACCTGAGCACCTTGCCCGAAGGGGAGTACCTGGTCGGCATCCGGTCCCCGGGATACCAGCCCTACATCCACGATCCGGCCGTCACGCTGGCAGCGGGGCTGCCGGCCTCCGAGCTCGAGATCGAGCTCATGAAGGGCGGTACGATCCAAGGTCGAGTCGAGGCGCTCGACACGGGTGGCATCGTGATGGACGCCAAGGTGCGACTCCTGCCCTACGATCCGGACGTCGAGCCCTCCCTTTCGCAGGAAGAGGAGATGGCCGTCTCCTTCGTGCCAGCGCTGCTCGATCTCTTAGGCGGCAACCGCTGGGATGAGAGCGATGAGGAGGGCCTCTTTGCGTTTCACGGTCTCGAGCCGGGTCAGTACATCGTGCGCGTGCTCGGTGAGGCCTATCTCGAGGCTTGGTCCGAGCCGATCAGCGTCCGAGCAGGCGGCGCCGAATCGAATGTCACCGTGCGCTTGAGCCCGGGCGGATCCGTGACCGGAGTCGTGCTCGGAGCCGATGGGGAGCCCGAGTCCGGCGCATTGGTCATGACGATGAGCGGCGAGCGGCCGCGCGGTCGGGGGACGACCGACGAGGACGGCGAGTACGTGATCGGTGGTCTTCCGCCGGGGAGCTACGGAATCATCAAGGTCGGCTTCGGCTCTCAGGAGGGCGGAGCGACCGGCATGATGGGCGGCTTCAACATGCGGCCATTCTCGATATCCGGCATCGAGACGGTCCGCGTGGACTTCAAGCCCGAGGCAGGCGCGACCGGAATCCTGCGCGGCGTCGTGCAGTTCCGAGGGCGCCCCGTGAACGGCGCTCGGGTTCAGGTCGGCCGCGACGGTACCGGAGGCGATTTCTTGCGCTCGGCGCGCAGCGGCGTCACCAACGAGGAGGGTCGCTTCGAGATCCCATTCCTCGCCGAAGGCCACTACCTGATCACGGTCGACGCCCCGCGGGACTCCGGTTACCGCTCGAGCGGGCAGACCTTCTTCGAAGCCGACATCTCGTTTGGGGAAGTCACCGAGGTCGTTCTCGATCTCCCGATGGCGACGCTGAGCGGCTTGATCGTCGACCAAGAGTCGGGGCAGCCACTCGATGGCGTGCGGCTGACATTGTCTCGTGCCGGTTCGGGACGGATGGACCTCGCCTCGATGGGTCGGGGCGGTGTCGCCTCCGGTCGCACCGGCGAGGACGGCCGCTTCGAGCTCCGCGGTCTGCCCGAAGGCCAGTTTGACGTCGAGGTCGATCCCAGCAGCGCGGAGCTGGCCGGCACTGGCGATGAGATGAAGTGGGGCCAAGAGATCCTACGAAGCTCGATCCCCAAGGACGGCGACGTCGATATGGGAACGGTCTCGCTCTCACGCGGAACGTCGTTGACGGGTCGTGTGACGGACGGCTCCGGTAGCGGAATCGCCAATGCACGGCTTCAGCTCGTGACCAGCGCCGGAAAGCCGTTGACCGGAGAGCGCCCCGAGTCCGAGTCGGATGGTAGCTTTCGGTTCGAGAGCCTGTCACCGGGCAGCTACGACCTCGAGGTCGACGCCGACGGCTTCGCGTCGAGGCGCATCAGCGGCGTTACGGTCAGCTCGGGGGCGGAGAATCGCCAAGACGTGCAGCTCTACACGGGCGGAACGCTCGAGGTCTGGGTCGTCGAGCGCCCCTCGATCCCGCTCGAAGGGATCTCGGTCGACGTGCTCGACGGTTCGGGTCGACCACCGGCAGCCGTTCTCGGCGAGGGCAACTTCATGGAGGTGCTCTTCGGGCTGGTCACCAACTCGGATGGCTATGCGCGCAAATCGCGCATCGATCCTGGCAGCTATCAGGTCCTCGCCCGGCGCGGTCAGGAGGTCCTCGGTCAGCAGTCGATCTCGATCCAAGAAGGCAAGACCGCTCAGGTGAAGATCACGATCGAGTAATCCGAAGCGAAAACCGAAGTGCGGAATCCGAAGTGCGTCCGCGGAGCGCCCAAGTGCCACCCCCGATTGGCGTGCCGCGACGGCGGCGCGGAGCTGACGCCAGAGCGGAGCCGAGACGCCCGCGCCGTCGAACTGCCGAAGCAGGCCATGCGCACTCTCATCAGGTAGAATCACGCTGTCATCTTCGCGATCTCTGGAGCGGCACTCTCATGTCTCGTCTCTTCCTGCTCGCTACGCTGCTTCTTGCCGGCTGCGTCAATGTCGATCCCGATACGGGCAAGACCATTCCCCGCGGTGGGCAGAAGTACGAGTTCGAGTACGTGGAGAAGCAGGCCAAAAAGCTCCGGAACGGGATGAGTTACACCGACGTGCTCCTGGTTCTCGGCTCCCCGGCCGAGCGTGATCGCGCCAACTCGCAATGGGTCTATCTCCCCGAGCGTCCGGCCGTCTTGATTCCCGGCCGTGCGCTTCGCCTGGAGTTCGAAGGGGGCGTGCTCGTAAAGCACGCCTACCATCCGATCATCTTGGGTCAGGAGCTGTAGGGACGGTGCGGCTTGAACGTCGCGGCCGCTGATTGGGTTTGGTAGAGTCCCCGCTCGTCCGTCCGGCTCACTGAGGATCGGGATCGAATGGATCGACAGCGGCTTCAACGCATCGTGCGCAAGGCTCTCGAGCAGGCCCTCGGCTCCGCCGGAGCTGCCTCCGAGCTCGTCGCGCCCTCGATCCGGAGCGGCGCGCCGGCTGTGCCCACGCGGCCCGGTCCAGCGGCCGTCGAGTCCTGCGATCCGGGGCTCGTCACCGAGAAGGACGTGCTGTCGGCGCGCCAGCAAGGATGGCTGGTCGTGAGGTCGGGCGCGATCGTGACGCCGGCGGCTCGCGAATCGGCGGAGCGGCACCGGGTCGAGCTCAGACGCCGGCCGCCCTCGAGCGCCTTGTCGTCCGGGTCGACCACCATCGCGCTGGGCGCGGATCACGGTGGGTTCGAGGTCAAGCAGCGTATCGCGAGGCTCCTCGAGCGACAGGGTGTGACGGTTCTCGATGTCGGTACGCACAGCTCGGATCCGGTGGACTATCCCGATATCGCGCACGACGTCGCCCGAGCCGTCGCCGCAGGTCGCTGTCGAGCCGGCATTCTCGTCGACGGTGCCGGCGTCGGTTCTTGCATGGCGGCGAACAAGGTGGCGGGCATCCGGGCTGCCAACCCGATGAGCGTGGATTCCGCGATCAACAGCCGCCGACACAACGACGCGAACGTGCTGTGCCTCGGCTCACGGATGCTGCCTTTCGAGGCGCTCCGTGCGATTCTCGAGGTGTGGCTGCGCGAGCCGTTCGAGGGCGGACGGCACGCGAAGCGCGTCGCCAAGATCGAGGCCGGATCGTGAACGCCACTCAGCTCGAGATTCTGACCGAAGCGATCGTCGCGCGCCTCACCGATGCGGGCGAGTTTCCGATGCTCTCGGCTTGTCCGGACGAGGCGGGATGCGCCGGCAACTGTGCCAGTACGTGCCCCGATCGGACTCAGGCGCTGGTCGATGTCGGAGCGGAGCGCATTCAAGGCCGACTCGGCATGCTTCCGCCCGTCGAAGGTTTCGCCCGCACCATCGACCACACGCTCCTCAAGCCCGAAGCGACGGAAGCGGAGATCGCACAGCTCTGCGAGGAAGCCGCGACGCATCGCTTCGCCTCGGTGTGCGTGAATCCGACCTACGTCGCGTTCTGTGCCGAGGCGTTGCGCGGCACGAGCGTCGCCGTCTGTACGGTGATCGGGTTCCCACTCGGCGCGACGACGTCGGAGGTCAAGGGCTACGAGGCGTATCGCGCCCAGGAGAACGGAGCCACCGAGCTGGACATGGTCATCCCGGTCGGTCGTCTCAAGTCGGGCAACGACGATTATGTCCGCAACGACATCCGCGCCGTGGTCGAGGCCAAGAAGCCGGGCTCGATCGTCAAGGTCATCCTCGAGACTTCGCTGCTGACCGACGACGAGAAAGTACGCGCCTGCCGACTGGCACAAGAGGCGGGCGCCGACTTCGTGAAGACGTCGACCGGCTTCTCGACCGGGGGCGCTACCGAAGAGGACATTCGCCTGATGCGGCGCACGGTAGGCGCCAGCATGGGCGTCAAGGCCTCGGGCGGCATCCGCGACCGAGACATCGCCGAGCGCATGATCGCCGCGGGCGCGACTCGCCTCGGCGCGAGTGCCGGTATCCGAATCGTTCGAGGGGAAACAGCGGACGGCGACGGATACTGAGTCGGCGAGAATCCTCCGACGCGCTCGTACTGACGCCCCCGCCATGGCACCTTGGAGTCGTTCTGCGGCTCCTGTGGAAGCCGCCACGTTGCGAGAGGATTCGACCCGATGGGATATGAATCGGCCGAGAACGTCCGGACGCCGGAGGGCGTGCAGTACCACCTCGGCACCGGTCCGGGCGACGTCGCTCCCGTCATCTTGATGTGCGGGGACCCGGCGCGCGCACGCCGCCTCGCCGAGCACTTCGACGAGATTGAGGTCGTCCGCGAGAATCGTGAGTTCGTCACCTTGACCGGGCCGTATCGGGGCGAGCGGGTGTCGGTGGTCGCGACCGGAATCGGCTGTGACAACATGGAGATCGCGATCATCGAGCTGACTCAGTGCTTGCCGAATGATCGACCGACCTTCCTGCGGCTGGGCTCCTGCGGTGCCCTGCAGCCCGAGATCCACATCGGCGACATCATCATCTCAACCGGCGCCGTTCGACTCGAGAACACGTCGACCTACTTCGTCGAGACGGGGTTTCCCGCGGTTGCGCACCCGGAGGTGACGCTGGCGCTCATCGAGGCCGCGGCGCGACTCGAGCAGACTCACCACGTTGGGCTGACGGCGTGCGCGCCCGGTTTCTATGGGGCCCAGGGGCGACGGATCGCCGGCTTCCCGCCTCGAGATCCCGATCTTCCAGAGCGCCTCGCCGAGCAGGGCGTGCTCAATTTCGAGATGGAGACGAGCGCGCTGTTCACCTTGTCCAGCTTGTCCAAAGCGCGCTCCGGCGCGGCCTGCGTCGTCTTTGCGGATCGCACGCAGAACCAGTTTGTCGATGCTTCGGCAAAGAAAGCGGCCGAGGAAAGCGTCATCGCGCTCGGCCTCGAGGCGACCGCCGTGCTGCGGGCAATGGATGCCGCTCGCGGGGACGGCACTCACTGGCGACCCAGCCAGGGACTCTCGGGCTGAGCGTTCGAATCGCGTAACCCCACCGTAGATCTCCCGTCCATTCTTCGGAGTGCCGGGACGCACGGGTGTGTGGGGAGATTGCGATGTCGCGCTGGATCGCTTCGGGAGTCGTCGTGCTGTTGGGGGTCTGGGCGGCCTTCTGGGCCTCCGGGCCGGGAGCACCGGGTTGGTCGACCGACGCGACGGGAAGAGTCTGGCAGGTCGGAGCGTCGCTCGAGCTGCTGCGATCCGTCGAGGGGTTTCGATCACCGGCTCTCGTCTGCATGGCGGGCGATGGTGGTGCCTGGGTGGTCGATCGCTTGTCCGAAGCACCGCCCTGGGCGTGCGAGATCGTTCGCCTCGGTCCTGTCGGTCAACGCCTGTTCGCTGTGGCGGGCTTCGGCGGGATCGTGGGCATTGCCCCGGTCGTGAGCGGCGGCCTGTGGGTGGCTGATCGAGCACAAGGTGAGCTCCTGCGCTTGAGCGAAGGTGGTGACGTCGCGGATCGCTGGCAGCTACCCGGGCTGACCTCGGTGCGTGCGACCGGGCCGGGCGATCGTGTCGTCGTCGCAACCGATCGTGGTCGCGTGCTCTTCCTCCAACCGGAGCAGAGGACTCCGCTCGAATGGCAAGTCGGTGGTCGGCCGATCGATGTGGCGCCGGCGCCCGAGGAGGGTATTTGGGTGCTCGATGGGAACTATCCGACTCACTTGATTCGGCTCGACCGTTCGGGCTCCGAGCTGCTGCGTGTCCCCACCTACCTTTCGGCCGAGCGCCTCGCCATCGACGCACAATCCGGTGCCGTGTGGGTCGCGAGCACGACCGAGCCCCTGGTTCACTGCTACCGGATCGATGGCGCGCTCCGCTTCGCCGTCGAGACTCCTGTCGCGGGAATGCGTGGACTGGTCGTCGATGACCGGGGTCGATGTTGGCTCTCTGCCCGCGACCGCCTGCTCCGCATCGCGGCCGACGGGAAGTCGATTGACGAGCAGGCGGCGGTCGAGCGATCGACGGATGTCGCCGTGCCATGACCTGGTGCTCGACCTCCTTCTCGAGCGGATGCTGGAGGAGGAGGTGAGGATCCGAGATCGAGGAGTACAATGCGCGCCGGCGCTCGCGGTGCGCGAAGTCAGGAAGGGCGGAGTCGAGGGAGCGATGGCACGCGGAAAATCGGATTACGTCTGTCGACACTGCGGTGCGCGAAGCTCGGGCTGGTCCGGTCGCTGCGCGGTCTGTGGTGAGTGGGGGGGCATCGACGAGGAGGCCGTCCCGAGGCCTGCGCGGGTCGGGGCTCCGGCTCTCACCGTCTCGAAGCCACAGCCTCTGGTCGAGGTGTCGAGCGACGAGGCGAGGCGAGTACCGTCGGGACTCGGGGAGCTCGATCGCGTCCTGGGCGGTGGTCCCGTCCCGGGCAGTGCTCTGTTGATCGGCGGCGAGCCAGGGATCGGGAAGAGCACGTTACTGTTGCAGTTGGCAGCCGCCATGGCGAGCCAAGGCCGACGTGTGCTCTACGTGACCGGGGAGGAGTCTCTCCAACAGCTCAAGCTACGTGCCGATCGGCTGGGCATCGAGAGCGACGACTTGTGGGTCGTGGCCGAGACCGACCTCGATCGCATCCTCGCACACCTCTCCGCGGTGCAACCCGAGCTCCTCGTGCTCGACTCGATCCAAATGGTCGCGCGGACCGAGCTGCCGGGCGCCCCCGGGTCCGTCTCCCAGGTACGCGATTGCGCGACGGAGCTGGTGCGGACAGCCAAGGCCGCCGGATGCACGCTCGCACTCATCGGCCACGTGACCAAGGATGGCGCGATCGCGGGTCCTCGGCTGCTCGAGCACATCGTCGATGTCGTGCTCACCTTCGAGGGCAGCGGTGATCGGTCGTATCGTTTGCTTCGGGGAGTGAAGAATCGCTTTGGACCCACCGAGGAGATCGGCGTCTTCGAGATGCAGGGTCGTGGTCTGGTCGAGGTCGAGAACACCGCTCCGATCTTCCTGCCGCATGGCGATCGCGTCATGCCGCCGGGCACGGTCGTGGTCCCGGTGCTCGAAGGCTCGCGCGTGATTCTGGTGGAGATCCAGGCACTGGTGGCGCGGGCGGCCTACGGGCCTCCGCGCATCAAGGTCACCGGAGTCGAGGCCAACCGGGTCGCGATGCTCTTGGCCGTGATCGAGAAGCGCGTCGGTTTGCAGATCGCCGATCAAGATGTGCACGTCAACGTCGTCGGTGGCCTGCGTATTCGCGAGCCGGCCGCGGATCTCGGCATCGCACTCGCCTGCATGTCGAGCTTCGTCGATCGTCGCTTGCGACCGCGCAGCGTGGTGATGGGCGAGGTCGGGCTCGGGGGTGAGGTGCGTTCGGTGCACCGGACGCCCGCACGACTCAAGGAAGCTGCCCAGCTCGGGTTCGAGCGCGTCCTGCTGCCGTGTGAGCCCAAGGTTCTCGATGGTGCTCCGAAAGCACTGATTCTCGAACGAGCCGACGAGCTGCAGGCCTGCTTCGAGCTCGCGCTCGCGGAGTGAATGTGAGCGTCTCTGACCGCGACCACTCTCTCATCGAAGTGATGCGAAGGCCTGGCGGCCCGGCAGGGCGCGTCGAACGTGAACGCTCGAAGTGACGAGCTCCGTTCGTGTCTCTGTTCCGCTGGACCGCCTAACGTCGGGTTTGTGAGACTGGGGCCGCTCTCTCTTCGATGTGAGGTGAAGGCCTTGTGGCCCGGCGGGACTCATCGCGGTCGAGGACGTCGACATCACCGCGGTCTCGATCGGCGAGCACGGTGGTGAAGTCGTGTTGAAGCGAATGACAATCCCGACCGTCGGCCATCTGATCCATTTCAAGGACACCGAAGGCAATCTCGTCGGCGCGATGCAGTACGACACTGCCGCCCACTGACGACGAAGCGTCTCCGACCCGACCGGCGGGCCAGACCGCCGGCGCTCGCCCCGGGCGGCTTCCGAGTCGTCGCCGCAGAGCGGCCGTGCACACGTGCTTGCCGGTGACGGCCGCCCTGTGTCATCCTGAGCCGCTTTCGCGGACCGGATCTCGAGGAGCCGACAGTGCCTCGCTCGGAACGATGGATCGTCATCAGCCTTCTCTTGGTCAGCGTCTGCGTGCTCGCGACGGCGGCCTGGCTGCGACCCGATCCTCGTGGGTATGGGACACACCGGCAGCTCTTGCTGCCGAGCTGCGACTTCCTCGCCGACACGGGCTATCCCTGTGCGAGCTGCGGCTTGACGACCAGCTTCGCTCACATGATGCGCGGTCAGATTGGTCGGGCGGGTCGAGCTCAACCGTTCGGGGTGGTCTTGTTCCTCGGCGTGGTCGGGCACGCGGCCTGGTTGGCCTGGTGCTGGGTGGGAGGCCGTTCGTACTTGGAATGGCTGGAGCGAAGTTGGAAGCGTTGGGCCGCACTCGGACTGGTGACGGCTCTGGCCGGCTGGGCCTACAAGGTGGTCACCACGGTCTGAAGTCGGGACTCAAAGAGCCGAGGAGGCCAATCAAGCGTGATGGAGGAGACAAGGGCGCCGCTGCGTCCGAGCTACATCAAGGGTGCCTGGATCGGTGGGTTCATCACGGCGTTCGCGGCCGTCCCCCTGATCGGTTGCTGCTGCTTTTTTTGGTGGCCAGCTGGAGGTGCCGTCGCCGCGTGGGTGGCGAGCCGGCCCGTCTATCCGTTCGGCGCGGCCGAAGGCTTCAAGGCCGGTCTTTGGGCAGGAATCCTGGGTGCCGTTCTGATGTCGGTAATGAGCGTCTCGCAAGGTGTCTTCGACCCCGCGCGTCAAGACGACTTCTGGTCGGACTCGATTGCGCAGCTCAAAGAGCAGAGTCCCGAGATGTATGAGCAGAACAAGGAGTTCTTTGACGAGATGCCTGAGCGGGCGAAGGAGCTCTACGAACGGCCGGAAGCGCTCCCGATGATCCTGGGTGTTCTGTCCCTGCTCACGATCGGTGCGGCGGGGCTGGGCGGCCTCGGCATGGGTCTTTGGATCCGTCGCCGCGATGATCGCAACCGCGCACTCGCCGATCGGCAGCCCGAGATACGCGAGCCACCGGTCGACCGTTCGTAGCGGCGGCCGCTCCCGTTCTCGACCGTCGACAACAAGAACTCCGCTCGTGACGCTCCAGCTAGACTCCGGCCGTCAATCCAACCGGTCGATGAAGTCTTGGAGGTCGCTCCACAGGGGTGCCTGGACCACGTGCTCTTCCCGTCGAACCGGATGCCAGAACCGGAGCTTCCATGCGTGGAGTGCGTGACGATCGAGCTCGAGGAGCTCGCTGTCTTCTTCGGTCAGCTCACCGGCCGCGTAGCGGATGAAGCACATCTCGTCCGGTCCATAGATCTTGTCCCCGACCAGCGGGTGTCCGATCGAGGCGAGGTGGACGCGGATCTGGTGCTGCCGGCCCGTTTGAGGTCGGCACTCGACCAGCGTGTAGCTTCGGTACCGAGACAGGACGCGAAACTCGGTCTGTGAAGGCATGCCCTCAGCGTCGTAGCGTACCGCCATCTTCAGGCGAAGCTGCGAGCTCAGGGATCGACCGAGTGGCCGATCGATGACACCGCTGTCGCGGGCCACGGTCCCGTGCACGACGGCGAGATAGGACTTCTGAACGCTCCGACGCTCGAACTGCGTCGACAGCGCAGCGCGGTAGGAGTCCTCCTTCGAGACCAGGACGACTCCGCTGGTCTCTCGATCGAGGCGATGACACAGCCGCGGGATCACGTCGAGCTCGGGAGCGTCGGGTCGCCGATACCGAGCATGCAGCGCATTGATCAGCGTGTTGTGGACGTGTCGTCCCGAGGGGTGCACTGGCAGGAAGGGCTGCTTGTTCACCGCGACGAAGATTCGATCCTCGTCGAGGATTTGGAGCGGGATCTCCCGCACCGTCTCCTCGACCGGGAAGGCCGGATGGGGGATCCGGATCGTGATCTCGTCGCCCGCCCAAACTCGGCGCCCGTGCTTGCGCCGCTCGCCGTTCACGGTGACGTCCCCTTGCCGGATCAGCCGTTGAACACTCGACCGCGTGCGCCAGAACAGCCGGGACGCGAGGAAGATGTCCAAGCGCTGCCCCGTCTCCTCCAGCTCGACGGACAAAGAGACCCGTCGCAGCGGCTGGCTGAGGTCGCGGTCGAAAAGGAATGGCTTGCGGCTCTTCATCGGGGCGTCAGTGAGCAAGATGAGAGGATCGCCCCGCAGGGAGGCGACTGACGACCGACGGGCTCGGAGTCGTTGCCAAGACGTTCAGCAGCGATCCGAAAGGACGGGCGGCGGAAGCCCCTCCCTTCGAGGTGCGGTCGGACGCCGTATCATACGGCCTTCCCGCTTTCCGCAAAGCCTCGAGCCCGACCGATGCAGCGGGATGTTAGGATCGGCCGTGGCCGAGATCGCCGGGAGGAGCTGTGTCCCGCGTTCGGAAGCTCGACCTTCCCCGTAGCTCATCCATGCCCGCAGCCCCCACGACTCTCACAGGTACGATCGAGCGGATCCTCTTCACCAATGAGGAGAATCTGTACACGGTCGCCAAGCTTCGAGGAGGCGACGGCCGTCTCGTTACGGTCGTGGGCGCGCTCGCCGGCGTCCGAGAAGGCGAGATGTTGCGCATCACGGGAGTGTGGACCGAGCACGATCGTTTCGGGACCCAGTTCAAGACCGAGACCTTTCAGACTCTGACTCCCGAGACGACGGAAGGCATCATCCGTTACCTGGGATCGGGGTTGGTCGCCGGCATCGGCCCGAAGCTGGCGGAGCGATTGGTTGGCCACTTCGGAATCGAGACGCTCGATGTCCTGGACCGACAGCCGTGGCGATTGGCGGAGGTGCCGGGCATCGGTCGCAAGCGGATCGACGATCTGCGAAATGCTTGGGTCGAGCAGCGCTCGGTGCGCGACATCCTGATCTTCCTGCGCAGCTATGGAATCGGGGCCGCACAGGCAGCGCGCATCCATCGAAAGTACGGGCAGAGCGCGATCGCTCAGATCAAATCGAACCCCTACCGCCTCGCCACCGAGGTCGCGGGCATCGGCTTCCTGACGGCGGATCGCATGGCCCAGGCCCTCGGCCTCGCCGAAGACGCTCCGGAGCGATTGACGGCCGGGATTCAACACGTGCTCGGTCAGGCGATGAATACCGAAGGCCACCTCTTCCTTCCCGAGCCCGATCTGCTCGATCGCGCGGCGCGCGTCTTGCGCGTCGAGCCGGCGCTCCTGCCGCAGCCCTTGGCGGCCCTGGTCGAGTCGGGCGAGGCGCAGCGGTTTGGCCATCACGGTCAGAGTGCGATCGCGACGCGGAGTGCCTTCGTCATCGAGGCGAACGCCCATGCCCTGATCAAGCGCATCCTGCTGGGGCGATCCCGGCCCCAACCCGATCTGACTCGGGATCAGATCGCCGAGGAGCTGGCGTTGGCGGAGCAGCGGTTTGGCTTTCAGTGTGCCCCAGGTCAGCGCCAAGCCTATGCCCGAACGCTCTCCAGCCGGCTGGCGATCATCACCGGCGGACCGGGCACCGGTAAGACGACTCTCACCCGATTGGTGGTTCAGACGCTCGAGCGGCATCGAGCGCGGGTGCTGCTCGCCGCACCGACTGGGCGCGCGGCACGGCGCCTGGCCGAGGCGACCGGTCGCCCCGCCGCGACCTTGCATCGCCTGCTCAAGTACCGTCCCGAGCTCGGGCGTTTCGATCACGATCAACAGAACCCGTTGGCAGCCGATGTCGTGCTCGTGGACGAGGTCTCGATGGTCGATGCTCCATTGTTCGAGACGCTGCTCCGGGCAATGGATGATCGGACCCGACTCGTTCTGGTCGGTGATGTCGACCAGATTCCCTCGGTCGGACCGGGGGCGGTGCTGTCCGAGCTCATCGATTCGGGCAAGATCACGGTGACGCGGCTCACCGACATCTATCGGCAAGGGAGCCAGAGCGCGATCGTGACGGCGGCTCATCGCATCAACCGCGGCGAGCTGCCTGGCCTCGACGCACGCGGGACCGAAGCGGACTTCTTCTTCATCGAGAGGCCCCAGCCGGAGGCGGCGGTCCAGACGGCGCTTCAGGTCGTCGCCGAGCGCATCCCGCTCCGATTCGGGCTGGACCCGATCGATGACGTCCAGGTGCTGGTGCCGATGTACCGGGGGCTGGGCGGAGCCGACAACCTCAATGAGGTGTTGCAGGAGCGGCTGCTGCCGGACCTTCCGATCGAGCCCGTCGGACCGCTCGCCTTGAAGGTCGGCGACAAGGTGATGCAGCTCAAGAATGACTATGACCGCGAGGTCTTCAATGGCGACATTGGACGCGTGAGCCGAATCGATGGCGACGAAAGCACGTTCTCGGTTCGCTTCGACGGAGCGGAGGTGGGATACGGTTATCGGGACGCCGATGCCCTGGCGCTGGCCTACGCGATATCGATTCACAAGGCGCAAGGCGGCGAGTTCCCGGCTGTGGTATTGGTGCTGCTCGATCAGCACCACCTACTGCTTCGCCGAAACCTGCTTTATACTGCCGTTACGCGCGGGCGGCGTTTGGTGGTGGTGATCGGAAGCCGTCGCGCACTGGCGCAGGCCGTGTCGCGGGCCGATACCGATCGTCGTCACACGCGTCTGGGCGAATTGTTGCGAACTGACGTCGAGTTGCCATTCATGGAGGATCCGTCCTTTTGAACTCGCCATCTCCCGAGCCCATGGAGCTGCCCAGCGGTCGGGTGATTCGTGTCGATGCCAAGGTCGTGCACGTGGCGACGAGCGAAGGCACGCGAATCTGCACGCTTCGCGGGCATCTCTTCGAGGCCGAGACGAAGATCAAGAACCCCGTCTCGGTCGGCGATGTCATCCGCTTCGCCGTCGACGGCGAGCGGGGAGTGGTCGAATGGGTGTCGCCTCGCAGGAACCGCCTCTCACGACGCGCTGCCGGTCGCGGAGCGGGTGTCGAGCAGATCATCGTCGCCAACGTCGACCAGGCACTGGTCGTGGCCGCCCTGCACAAGCCGCCGCTGCGGTTGATGTTCGTCGACCGATTGCTCGTGTCGGCCGAGAAGGGCGAGCTCCCGACACGCATCTTGATCAACAAGGTCGATCTCGCCCGCGACGACCTCGAGCTCGAAGAGCTCGAAGATCAGCTCGCCGTCTATGAAGCGATCGGATACCGAACGCTCTGCACCAGCACTCAGACCGGCGAGGGGCTCGACACGCTGAGAGAGTGGCTGAAGGATCGGGTGACGGTCTTCACCGGCCAGTCCGGAGTCGGAAAGTCATCATTGCTCAATGCGATCCAGCCCGGGCTCGCGCTCAAGACCGGTCACATCAGCCGTTGGAAGGGCCTCGAGCGAGGTACGCACACCACGACCCACGTCTCACTGTTGCCGCTCGACCATGGCGGGTTCGTCGTCGACACACCCGGCATGCGTGAGTTCGCGTTCTGGGACCTGCAGCCCGACGAGGTGCGCGACTTTTTTCCGGAGATGAGGCGCCTGGCAGAAGGCTGTCACTTCCGAAAGTGCACGCACACCCACGAGCCGGACTGCGCGGTCAAAGTGGCACTGCGGCAGGGTCAGGTGAGCCATCGCCGCTTCGACAGCTATCTGCGCATGATCGAGTCGTTGGACGACGAGCGACACTAGCTCCGGCGCTCGACCCGCCGCTCCGCCGCCTGTCGGCGTCGTGCAGCTCTCCTCGAGTACGCTCCACGGCTCGCTGAGTGTGCGCGAGCTTGAGCAGCTTGTTGTGCAGTCGTTGGCGAGAGATCTTGAGACGTTCACGAGCGCTCGCTCCATGGGTGTCGGACCACATGTCCGGGCGTTCGATCAGGCAGTTCACTCGATCGATGAGGAGCTCGAGAGAGCGAATCTGTCGGGAGCGTGTCGGTTCTTCTGGTTCGGGCATCGATGGCTCCAATCGAGGTCTCTCTCGTTCTTGCAGCTCCCATGGGAGCGATCGGCGTGCCGGGGGCCCGCGCCGGCCTGGAACGTCCTCTGAGCGTGGCTTGTGAAGCTCGACCACCGAGAATGCCGGTCGGGGGCCGGCAGCCTTGCTGCGTCACTTCCGGTCTCGGCACCGCAGGAAGCGGGAGCGCCTCTTGGCCGCTGCTTTCGATCCCTCCCGTCGCCACCGACGGGCGCACGGCTATCGGTCGAGGACGTCGGCGAGCGGCACATCGTCGGGGACGCCGCAGCGATAGGGTCGGCCACCGGTGCGCTCACGCAGCTCGACCTTCGCCAGGTTCAAGACCTCGGGGCTCACCAGGAGCTCCAACGTACACCCGGCCAGGGCGCGGGCCGCGGCGTGCATGGCGATGAGGCCGTGTGGCGAGCCGCTTTGGGCGACTGCTTGCCAGGAGTGATAGGGAGTACCGGGCGTCCAAGTCGCGGTCTGGAGTCCCGCGGTGGGAACGCAGTATGAGACGTCCCCGACGTCCGTCGACGCCGGAAAGACCGGTGCCTGCAGGATGCGATGGACCTGATGGGCGAGAGCGCGCTCGGAGGCGGCGGGCAGCGTCTCGGCGATCTCTCGGGCCAGCTTCTCACTGGAGTCGTCGTACTCGGGTGCGCCGACGCGATCGAGATGTCGGAACAGCACGTCCCCGAGGACGGTGTTCGGTAGGATGTCGTGAAGGGCGGTCTGCAGGGCGATCTCGACCTCGGTCTCGGTCGCGAGGGCGCCTGCCTGAGCGCACTGCACGACTCGGCGATAGATGTCTTCGACTTGATCGCGACGCGGTGCCCGGATGAAGTACCAAACCTCGGCCAGGTCGGGCACGACGTTCGGCGCCTTGCCACCGTTCGTCACGACGTAGTGGATGCGGGAGGTCTCGGGGACATGCTCGCGCAGGTAATTGACCGCGACATTCATGATCTCGACGGCGTCGAGCGCGCTGCGTCCCGCGTCGGGGTTGGCGGCGGCGTGGGCCGAGCGACCGCGGAATCGGAACTTCACGCTGTTCAACGCGAGCCAGACTTGGTCGGACACGACGTTTCGGTCGCCCGGATGCCAGTGCAGCGCCGCATCGAGATGGTCGAACAGCCCTTGCCGAGCCATGAAGACCTTGCCGATTCCGCGCTCCTCGGCGGGACATCCAAAGACCTCGAGGCGACCGGCCATGCCGGTGGCTTCCATCGCGTGGCGAGCCGCCACTGCTGCGGCGGCCGCACCGACCCCGAGGAGGTTGTGACCGCAGCCGTGGCCGTTGTCGGTGTCGGCTCGCGGCTGTTGCCGTGAGATGGCTTGCTGAGAAAGGCCTGGAAGCGCGTCGTACTCGACGAGTAGCCCGATCGTCGGACCTCCGTCGCCTTGCTGCCAGGTCGCCTGGAAGGCCGTCTGCAGACCGGCGACTCCGCGTGCGACCTCGAAGCCGTTCTTCTCGAGCCAGCTCGCGAGTCGCTCCGAGGAGGTGGACTCGGCGAGGGAGAGCTCGGCGTCCTGCCAAATGGCCAATGAGATGGTGTCCAGCTCAGCGCGTGCTTTCGCCAGGAATGCGTCGGAGGCCGCAAGAGCACCCTCGAGCCGCTCGTCCGGTGTGTCGATCGTTACGATGCTCAGGCAGAGTGCCAGGAGGCAGGGCGTCAGCATGAGATTCTCCGAGCGCTTCGATTGGGGGGGGGCGCATTGTCGGGCGACCGAGAGCGCTTTGGCGAACGGCCCGCGGTCAGGCGCGACGGCGCCGCTTCTTCGGGCGCTTGCGGGAGGCACCCCAAAGAACGAATGCCGCTGCGAGGCCGACCGGAATCATCAGCCACTGCGCCGAAGTTCGCGGGGCGATCTCGGCGTGGAGCACCACTCGCCCGCCTTCGTTGATGAGGTCTTTGAGCATCACCTTCCAGTGCGCCACACGGTTCTCGATCTTCTCGGCGTTCGTACGATCGATCGAGTCCGGCGCCTTCAGCTCGAATTGGAAGACCATCTTCCGCTCAGAGAGCGCTCGGCGCTGCTCGGCGGTCTCCGGCATCGTGCCGTCGCCGACCTGCCGGCGGTACAGCCAGCGACCTTCACCTTGCTCCTCCCAAGACAGCCCCTGGAAGAGAGTGGAGGACTTCCCTTCGGTACCGGAGGGCAGAAGAGAGTCGAGCCTTCTCAGCGCGTCGACGTCTACGAAGTCGACGACGAAGCGATAGTGAAAGCGCTCGTCGTCGCTGAGGTCTTCGAATGAGACCAGCGTGAGCCCGTCGGGCAGAGGGGCGTTGAGGCGTTCGGGGCTGATGAGCGGCAGCTCTTGGCCGGCCGCCTCGGCGATGAGCTTGAAGAGCCCGTCGCTGCGGCTGACCTCGAGCTCGGCGATGAGACGGCCGCTGCGGTCGGCGCGGATCTCGAGCTTCTCACGGTAGATCGCCTCGTCGCAAGCCGGCAGGAAGACGCCGATCAGGAGCCAGGCTACCCACGGCGTCCGGCCCGGGCTCACTGGTTGTCTTCGCCGCCCATGAAGGCGTCCTCGGCGAGGTCGGCAAAGGTCGCGACCGACAGTAGGGAAGCGGCGATCTCGTCACGGTCGGCGACAGCGATGAGCTGCGTGTCGAGCACGACGAGGTTCTCGTCGATCAGCGCGTAGGCACCGGTCGGGAGATCGGCGTTGTATTGCAGGAGCAATCGGAAGAGCTGCTCGGCGCCGATCTGTGCGATCGGCATCTCTTCGATCGCACCGGCGACGGCCCAGTAGCGCAGCCACTCACCATCGATCTTGGCGAACACCATCTGGGATCGGCCGGCCAGCTTGCCCTCGAGAGGGACTTCCACCGCGACGAGATTCTCCTGGATCGCATTGTACTCCCAGCCGCGTCGGCTGCAGATGCGATCGATCAAGCCCATGATCTCGCTCACGCGAGGAACTCCCTTCGACAACTTCGAGAATGGAACGTGCGAGAAGGCGACATTCTATCGCCTTCTATCGCCCGAGTCGAACCGGGAGCAAGCGCGCGTGCCAGGAGGCTGAGTCGAAGTTCGCAGGATGTGGGCGGGTTGCGGCGCCGGGAGTGTGAAGGAAGCTTTGTATGAGGGTCGAGGGCGAGAGCGAACCGGCGGCGTCTGGCCAGGAGCTCGGCGCCGCCGGTTTCGGAGTGTTCCGGCGCCTCAGTCGCGCAGCTTGACCTCGATCTGCCGGCGTGAGGGGTCGTCGATCTTCTTCAGCGTGATCGTGAGCACGCCGCGCTGGAACTCGGCATCGATTTGGTCGGCGTCGACCGCAGCCGGCAAGCTGAGGCTACGCTGGAACTGACCGTAGAAGGATTCGGAGTAATGGCGCTGCGACTCCTCCTCGACCTTCTCCTCTTTCTTCTCGCCAGAGATCGTCAGCAGCCTCTCGTCGAGGGAGACCTGCAGAGACTTCGAGTCCACGCCCGGTAGCTCGGCCTTTACGACGAGCTTGTCGGGGGTTTCGCGAACGTCGAACGAAGGCTGCCAGGTTGCCAGCGAGCCGAAGAAGTCGCGGGAGGCTTCCCACGGCGTGCGGAGGAATCGGTCAAAGAATCGATCGAAGTCCGATTGGAGGCGCGTGGCAGCGCTGTAGGTCTCCGGGTCGACGGTCGGGCTCTTCTTCCAGGGTTTCCAAGTCATGATCGGTCTCCTTCGGGGAGCGACCGCCACTCAGGCCTCAGTTGCTCGAGACCTGTACCTCGATTTGACGAGGTCGACGGCTCGCCGTCTTCGGTAGATGCAGGGTCAGCACGCCGTCTCGATACTCGGCCTCGATCGCGCCGGGCTCGATCACGTCGCTGATCCGAAACTCTCGATAGAAGTCACCGCGCAAGCTCTCGCGATGACGCAGTTGATCCGTCTCGGTAGATCGCTCTGCAACCGGTGCCTGCAGAGACAGGCGACCGTCGCGATAGTCGACTCGAATGTCCTCACCGGTCACGCCCGGCAGATCCGCGATGATCGTGACCTCGTGCTCGCTGTCGAGGAGATCTACGTCGGGACGGAAAAGCTGACGCGAGTCGACGCCGGTGCTGGAGTGGGTCGGGTTCGTCTGAGTCATGATGGCGTCCCTTCTTCAGGATTCGTCCGTCGGGGTTTCGGAGACTGGCGCGGATTCCACCGCCTGAGTGACGCGCACTTCGATCTGGCGTGGCTTGGCCGCTTCGGCGCGCGGGATGCAAATCGTCAAGATGCCGTTCTCGAGGCTCGCTTCGATTCCGTCAGGATTCACGGTCTTCGGAAGCATCACGGCTCGTTGAAAGCCAGTCCGCCGCCGCTCCCGCCGCAGATAGGTGCCGCCTCGCGTCTCTTCGCCTTGACGCTCGCCGCGGATCGTCATGGTGTTCTCAGCGACCGAGACATCCAGCTCGTCCAGCGAGAGACCGGGCACCGCCACCTCGACGCGGTAGCCGTCCGCGTTCTCGAAGATGTCCAGCGCCGGGTCGCTCGAGCGCGTCCGCGTCGGCTGCTGGAAGAAGTTGCCGAAGACGCCATTGAACAGCTCGTCCATCTCGCTCCGCAGCCGGTTCACGGGACTCGAGCTTCTTTGGGTGGGGATCATCTTTGTCGTTCCTCCGTCGTGGCACGCACGGTTGATTGAAGTCGTCGTATTGGTTCCGCCAGGAAACGCCCGGCCAGACCAGTCGACCTATATCAATGTGTGTGCCAATCGAAGACAAGGCACGTAAGATGTTGTCGTTTATGCGTATTGCAGACTTTTCCAGGTTGGGGCTGACTCTGCCGTTTTGGCGTATCCGACTCGGGTGGATGTCAGGATGACGCTCAACTGGCTCTGCCTGTTTGGCAGGGGCGCCCCCGAGTGAAACCCGGAGGGCGGCCGACGAGAAGCCGTCCGGTGGCATGCCGATCATCGGACGACGGCTGCGAGGTCCGAAGGCGCCTTCGGCCTCAGTCCCGGTCCGACGGCTCCATCCGTCTGGCAGCGCTCGGTCGCCTCAGTCCTCGCACATGACGGCCGCGATGGCGGCGACGTCGACGATATCTCCGGCGGTACAGCCGCGGGAAAGGTCGAGGAACGGACGTCTCAATCCCTGGACCAGTGGACCGAGCGCCCTGGCACCGGCCAAGCGCTCGGTGATCTTGTAAGCGATGTTGCCGGCATCGAGGTCGGGGAAGACGAACACGTTGGCCTTGCCAGCGACCGGGCTGTCGGGCGCTTTGCGCCGAGCAATCTCGGGGACGAAAGCGGCATCGAACTGGAGCTCGCCATCGCAAACGACCCGGGGATGTTTCTTGCGAGTCCAGGCCACGGCCTCGCGCACCTTGTCGACATCGGCGTGGCGGGCGCTGCCATGGCTGGAGAACGAAAGAAAGGCGACGAGCGGCTCCTCCCCCGTGAGCTGTCGGTGTGTGTGCGCGGTGGTCGCGGCGATCGAGGCGAGCTGTTTCGCATTGGGCTGCGGCACGACGCCACAGTCGGCATAAGTCAAGGCGCGCCCGCCCTCGAGCACCATCAGAAAGCAGCTCGAGACGACGCGGACGCCTTCGCCACGACCGACCACCGAGATCCCCGCCCGCAGTACGTCTCTCGTCGGTGAAGCGGATCCCGCTACGGCCGCGTCGACCAGCCCGGCATCGATCAGGTAGGCGGCGAACACCAAGGGCGTCTCGGCTGCAGCGCGTGCGCGATCGGGCGGCACGTCCTTGGCCGCAAGCTTGGCGACGTGTCGCTCGGCAAAGCTCTCGAAGCGCTCGTGTCCACGGAGGGGCAGGATCTCGACCTCGGTCCCCTTCAGCTTGCCGGGCGCGAGGTCGGGGCTCTCGAGAAGGACCGGGCGAGCGATGTCGGCGGCCGAGATTTGGCGGGCGGCCTCGACGACTCGCGGGTCGTGAGACTCGGGCAGCACGATCGTCCGGCGCCCCTGCCTCGCGTGCTCACGAATCCGCTCGAGAACGGTCATGGGCTCGCCGTCAGTCCTCGAGCAATCCGTCGGGGACCTCGATCTGCATCTGCAGGAGACCGAGCCCGTGGGTCTTACCTTGAGCGTCCGACTTGAGGCTCTCCGAGCCCCCACCGCCCAGAGAGTCGTGCAGGATGAAGTTCAGTGCGTGGAGATTCGGAACCTCGTAGCGGTCGACCTTGCCGCGGCAGATACGGCTGAAGTGCTTCTTGACTCGCTCGGCGGTGAGCTCCGAGACCAAGAGGTCGTAGTACTCGGGCCGACGCGCGATTACGCCGACGTTGCTTCCGTCGCCCTTGTCTCCCGAGCGGGCATAGGCGATTCGCGATAGCTCGACTTGGGCCACCTCAGGACTCCTCGATGACGACTTGGGTCTCAACCTTCTCTCGGCTGACGAGTGCCGGCCAGTAGGAGACGATCTCGGTGGCCTTGGGGCGACCTCCGGCGAAGCCGGTCACACCTGGCGGGCCGCTGGTGACCAGTGGGGCGAGCTCCATGCCGAATCGGTCGACGTCCGCGCGGTTGGGCGAGCGCACACCGATCCGCAACGCGACCTCGCTCAGATTCTCGGGTGCGGGCGCGATGCCATCGAAGCAGACGCCGCTCCCGACCAGCTCGACCAATCGGTCCGAAGCCGGGAACTCCACGCCGTCCAGGCTGAGCCGCTTCCAGATGATGTCCGCGCAGAGCCGAGCCTTGGCTTCGGCATCGGGACCGGCCACGACAAGCTGACCGACTGCCTTGTAGCCCTGGCTGTAGCTGATGGACACCTTCAGGGTCTCGGTGCGCGGACGTCCCTGCACACCGCTCACACGGACTCGCTCGTCACCCACTTGCTCGAGCTGAATCGATGAGAAGTCGGCGACCACATCGGGCGTGATGTAGTTTTTCGGATCCCCCATCTCGTAGACGAGCTGAGAGCTGACGGACTCGATCGTCACCAGGCCGCCCGTTCCCGGATGCTTCGTGACGTCGAAGCTGCCATCGGCGCGTCCTTCGACGATCGGGTATCCGATCCGGGCCATGTCTGGCACTTTTCGCCAGTCGGTAAAATTGCCGCCCGTGCATTGGGCACCACACTCGAGGATGTGCCCGGCCACGGTACCGGCCGCCAGCCTGTCGTGATCGTCGAACGACCAACCGAACTCGTGAATGAGCGGCGCCGCGACCAACGCCGGATCGGTGCAGCGCCCGGCGATGATGATCTGCGCTCCCTGCCCGAGCGCCTCCACCAGGGGCTCGGCGCCTACGTACACGTTCGCCGAGAGCACGCGATGGAGCACCTCGCTGAGCGGACGCCCGTCGTCCATGTTCTTCAAGGGCTCGCCGGACGCGATCAGCTCTTCTAGCCGGTCGAGGATGTTGTCCCCGGACACGATGCCGACCTTGACGCCCTGGTACCCGGCTTTCCGAATCGTCTCGAGCACCGCTTCTTGGCAGGCCCGCGGATTGACGCCTCCCGCGTTGGCGATGACCTTGATGTTCTTCTCGACTACCTCCGGCAAGATACGCTCGAGCGTCTTGACGAAATCTGTCGCATAGCCTTTCGAAGGGTCCCGCGACTTGAGCTTCTGCAAGATGCTCATCGTCACCTCGGCGAGGTAGTCCATCGTGAGGTAATCGAGGGGACCCTCGCGCACCAGTCGGACCGGGCCGAGGGGGCTGTCTCCCCAGAAGCCCTGCCCGTTCGCGACGCGCACGGTTTTCTCGCTCATGTTCACCCTTCTCAGAGTCAATCCACGGGGCTCGGCCCGCCGCCTCGCCAGAATCGCCGGAACAGAGTGCCAGAGGACCTCTGGGGATTCAATCGACGGGGACTCGCGCCCGCCCGATCCGAGCCAGAGAAGCGAGTGTGCATCGGCTCAGTGGCCGTCATCGGACGTCGCCTCGCCCGGCGCGAGCGGGAAAGACGGCGAGGGGAATCGGCGCGACGGCAGCAAGGTCACGCGGGCCGGGATGTCCTCCATGTCTCCCGTGCGCAAGAACTCGTCGAGCTCCTTCCAGACCTCGGGCAGCTCACGGTGGATCGGGCCGAGGACGCCATGTCCGCCTCGATGGGCGAGGATCATGCGGCTGTTGGGGAAGAACGGAGCGATCTCGAAGGTGTTCTCGATCGGCGTCGAGGTGTCCCAGTCACCTTGGGCGAATACGACGGGAAC
Organism: Planctomycetota bacterium; assembly: GCA_029260795.1. GTDB lineage: Bacteria > Planctomycetota > OFTM77 > OFTM77 > OFTM77 > OFTM77. The sequence continues at coordinate 150,373 of JAJDCO010000105.1, forward strand.
GTCGCAGAGGATGGGTGTCCGGAAGTCGTCGCCGACGTCCGGGCTGGGCCAGATGTCGGCGGTCTCGAGGTAGAGCGCGAAGTTGCGGCGTCCGAGATAGCGCGTCGCCGGATCGGTCCAGAGGCGGTGGAGACGCTCGGGAGTCACGCCCAAGCTGGAATCGATCAGGGGGCCGATGAGCTTCATCGGAGATCCACGCGGCGGCGCCGGCTTCTTCCAGCGCTCGAGATGTCCGTGATAGAGCTCGAGGATCTGTACCGGGTCACTCCAGGGAAAGTCTTGGGCCCGGACGACCGGGATCGTCGACGTGCTTCCGTCGTCCTGCGGGATCTCGATCGTGACGGGCGCCCGCTCCAGCCGCTCGATCACTACGCGCGCTGCCTCCGCCATGCCGCCTTCGGGCAGGTACGGCTGATAGCGCTCGTCGGCGTCGATCGCTCGCCACATGCGCTGCACGGCCGCGAACACGTAGGAAGGCATGTCGTAGCCGTGATCGAGCGGCTCGACTCCCGAGAGCAGCGCTCGCTCGATGTGATCGGGATGGAGTCGCATGATCGCGAAGCTCCACTGGGAGCCAAAGCTCGTCCCGACCAGAGTGATCTTCTCGTATCCGAGAGCGGCACGGAGGTCGAGGACGTCCTGCGCACACTCCTTGACCGTGTAGCCTCGCAGGTCGATGTCGCGGCCCTCGAAGTCGGCGGCCGTCTTGCGAGCGAACTTCTTCCAGTGTGCGATCTCGCCCTCGGGCGTCGGAGGGTGGGCCGGATCGAAGGTCGGGGCCGGAAAGAGCGTCATCAGCATCTCACCTCGACCGCTGAAGCCGCGCTGGTCGACCATGATGAGATCGGCGTACTGCCGGTACCGGGTCGCCTCGGAGATCGCACGCAGCTTGCGGTCCGGGACATTGGACAGGAGAACGTGCAGAAACGAGAAGCCGGGCCCACCGGGAAGCAAGAAGATCGGAGGCGCCTTCGGGGGCTGAACAGTCGCGGGAATGCGTGCGAAGCCGACACCGATCATGCGACTGTCGGGGTCGCTTCGATTCTCTGGAACCGTCAGCGTGCCCAAGTCGAAAGTGACCTCCTCGCCCTCGGGGGTCGTGAACGACTTCTTCTCGATTCGGACCTCACCCGCCTTCTGGGGTGCTGCGGTTGCCGATCGACCGATCGAAAGGAGAGCGCAGGTCGAGAGGAACAGGATCGAGAGGCGCATGACGGATCCAGTGCTTCGCGGGTGGGAGCGGGATTGGCATCGAGACGCTGGACTCTACTTCAACCGCGTCGGCCACGGTAGCGTCTCGAAGGCCCGGCTCAGCCTGACCGAACGACTTCCACGCTCTGTTCATTTGCTCAGATCGCAACCCCGTGTCGTGCAAGCCCTGGTGGGGCGGCGACGCCGTTCGATCGCTCGAGTCCGATCTTTGGCCGATCACCTCTCGAGACGAGACCGTGTCGAAGGCGCGGCCGATGTTCCGACGATCCGATTCGAGGCGAGCGACCTCCCACCCGACTGAAGCCCAAGGTTGCAAAAACCTAGGCCTGTCGGGGCAGTCTTGGCCAGCCTTGTCAGGGGAAAAGGCCGGTTGGCTAGCCGCCACCCCGACTAACGGAAGGCTATTCGGACCGACTTGGTAATCATATGATATTTACCTCATTTTAGTGCAACAAGAGAGCCCGTTCGGTCACGACGCTCCGCTCCCCAGAAAACACCGTCTCGTGTTGCAAAGCTGGGATTCAGTCGAGCGGGAGGGCTTCTCGCGCACCGCTCTCTCACCCACGCTCTTCGAAGGCAA